>JAIMAY010000053.1 GCA_023511725.1 Alicyclobacillus sp. | reverse complement strand
GCGTTTGCCGCCATGCTGATGGCCGGCATTGACGGCATCAAGCGGCAACTGGACCCGACACAGCTCGGCTACGGCCCCGTCGACAAGAATATCTACGAGCTGGCGGGCGCGGAGAAGGCGAGCATTCGGAGTGTGCCGGGTTCTTTGCAGGAGGCATTGGAGGCTTTGGCGGACGATCACGAGTTCCTCCTGGAAGGCGGCGTCTTCACGAAGGACTTCATTTACAATTGGATCGAGTTCAAGCACTCCACCGAGATCGCGCCGGTGCAGCTGCGGCCGCACCCGTATGAGTTCCAGCTGTACCTGGACCTGTGAGGCGCACCTTGGCGACGGTGCGATACGATGGGTGAATTGCGCAGGCGGGCCGAGACGCCCGCCTGCTTTTATTGATCCGGCCGCAGCACCGCCTGTGAGTTCATAGTGGATTGACGGCATACGGCATTGTGCGCCTTGTCACCGCAGGCTATGCTTGCTCCTGGGAGGGGTGACAGTGCAATTGCACCGCGGCGCAGAGGAAGGTTGGATGCTGCTCACGCTCGCCGCGTCGGTCGCGCTGGGTGGCCTTACAGGGATCCTCGTCGGCAGCGCGTCGACCGCGTTCCTGCTCAGCCTGTCGGCCGCTTCAGCCACAGTGGATACGTTGCCGTTATGGGCTCGCATGATCCTTTTGCCACTGGCCGGCTGGGCAAACGGCCTCCTTCTGTATTACGGCTACGCCCGACGTGCAGCGGATGATTCGGTGGTCCTCGCCATCCATAGCCGCAACGGCTGGCTGCCGCTGC
Source organism: Alicyclobacillus sp. (assembly GCA_023511725.1). Taxonomy (GTDB): domain Bacteria; phylum Bacillota; class Bacilli; order Alicyclobacillales; family Alicyclobacillaceae; genus JAIMAY01. Next base: position 9,235 of record JAIMAY010000053.1, on the reverse strand, counting down.
GTACGGCGTGGATCAAGCCTGTGGCGGCACTCATCACCCTTGCCTGCGGCGGCGCCGCTGGACGCGAGGGACCGTGCGTGCATCTCGGCGCATCGCTCGTGTCTGGAGCGGCCCGTTGGGCCAGGTTCTCCCCCGCGCTGCGGCGGCGTCTCGTCATGTCCGCGGCAGGCGCCGCGTTTGCCAGCGTGTTTGGTGCTCCGATTGCCGGTGGCGTCTATGCACTGGAACTCAGCCGCGTGGGGGGCATACAGTATGACGCCTTGATGCCTGCGATGGCCGCATCGGTGACCGCGTATGAGGTCAGCCGCGGGTTGGGCGTACCCTATGCCACCTACCCGGTTCTGTTCGCTGCGCCGTCTCCCTGGGTCTGGCTCCAAGTCCTCGGACTGGGACTCGCTTGCGGCATCGTTGCGCGGGTTCTTATCACTTGGCTGGGATGGATGCGGTCCGTGTTCGAGTGGATTCATCGGCGGCTGCGGCTGTGGCCACCGTTGCTCCCCGCGTTCGGAGGCACACTGTTGGCGGCATCCTTACTTGGCTTGCCTGCGGACGATCTCGGCATCAGCCTTCCCCTCATGAATCACGCCTTGGCCGGACAACCCGTGCCGCATCTCGCCTTCCTGTGGAAGCTGATCTTGGTCGGTATCACGCTTGGGTCCGGGTTTTACGGCGGGGTGGCCACCCCGCAACTGGTCATCGGCGCGACCGCCGGTTCCACCTTCGCCGCGCTCACCCATCTGCCCCTGCCGCTTGGCGCAGCGGTTGGCGCCATGGCCGTTCTGGCGTCGGCGTCCAACACACCTCTCACCGCCATCGCCCTCGGGTTTGAGTTGTTTGGCCCGTCCACGGGCGCATGCGCGGCCATCGCCTGCGCCGCAGGCTATCTCATCGTGGGGTACCGGAGTGTCTACCCCGACCAACGGTTAGCCTGCGCGAAGTCACCGTGGCTTCGGGTTCAACCGGGATTACCCATTAGCGAACAGAAGCCAACCCCTGTCGTCGGCTCCAAGTACAAGGGGAGGATCACTCCATGGCGGACGGGGCCGGGCAGCCACAGCCATTCCGCGGAATAGAAAGAGCGTTGCGTCCGCCACAGACTTCCGATGCACATGCCGAAAGCGCAATTGGGGGTCGAAACTCACAACGACGGCGCCATAGCGCTGAACACGCGCTCAAGCTCCGATGCGGGGAGATTTCCCGCAGCGAACAGAAGGCGCCCGTTGTCCACGGCGTACAGCACGGCATTTTCCCCCTGCGGAACCTCCACAGCCTTCCGTCCCCCATCGAGGTTCACGGTGCGGCCGGGTGGCAGTGCCCCCGGACTGAGCTTGGCGGTGCCTAAGAAGATGATAGTTTTCGCGTCGTCAAACACATGATAGGTCGTCCCGTTGGACGCTGTCATCGTGCACGTGTCCAGTCCGCTGTAGGGGCTCGGAAGGCCGTTCGGCGTAGTCCAGGGAGCAACCGGGCACGACGCAAAGCCGGTACATGACCAACGCGTGCCGGCCTTCGCCTCACACGCAACGATGTAATACGTCTGCGAGGTGCCGGGCACTTGCAGCACCACCGCGCCGAGGTTCCCCAGCGTAAAGCTGTACTTCACGTTCGCATGGACACCGTCCCCAACCTGACCGTTCGACAGTTTCCACGAGACGGCATGACGCGCAGCAGCGACTGGGTCGGCCCGGTACGCGCTTGCAACATCATGCAACGTGATCATCGCCACATCGACGCTGCCCTGTTGTGCGTTCGACGAGTTCTGCGGGTTCTGCGGCACGACCGACCCCGTGTGCGCGGTGGATCCCGCATGGTTTGCAGGAACGTTGTTAGACCGGTTGCAACCCCAGAGGACCGGGCTCAGCGCAAGACACGCAGCTATGACGCGCAAAAAGATCCGTCTCCGTATGGACAAACAACCTCACCCTCTATCTGTGAGATAGAACGCTCCTGCCTCACACAATATGCAGGATCAGGGGTTATCAGGTGCCGTCCCTGCAGTGCGCGCCACCCACATTTGGTAGCGTGGGCTTGTCACCGTGATGTATTCATCATTAGAGAGATTCCCATAACTGTCCTGATACGCATAATCCCCGTACCATTTGTCTCGAGCGTATCCGAAGTCAATCCATCCGTACTGGTGCGGGGGGATGTTCACGGTAAGCGCTTGAGACCACTCGCACGTGAGACTCTGTGAGGCGTCAAAGCCGACGGCTGCATTGATGGGACCCCATCCAGCCGCCAGATTTCCACTATGGGTCGCCGTCACCGTAAAGTTCACAGTCTGTTGGAACTGGTATGGAGATGTCGTAGACGTCGCGTTGTAGATCACAGGAGTATGTGTCTGTTCGATGAATGCATTGTGCTCTTCCGTGGTGATGATCTCAAACACCCAACCTGGGGTTGCGCCAACACGATTGGGCAGCTCAGCAGTTTGCAAGTTTTCCTTGCCGAATTCGGCGGCAAACGTAGTTTGTCCAGTCAGCGGCAACACCGCTAACGCTGCCAGCGACAGCAGCAAACGTCTGCTTGCCCCCCCCACGCGTTTCGACGGCCTCCGGCACCACTGCATCGACACCGCATGACATCTCAACTCCTTAGTGTGAAACTTTTGTTTCTTAGGAATTATACGGCACCTTCCACCCTCTGTCAACCGTCCGCGTCGGTCCCTGCTTCCCGTATCACGCCTTCCGCATGTACATCCGTACCGCGAGCGGAGCGAACAGGAGGATAATGACGGCTGCGGCGAAGAGCGAGATCGCGAACTCGTCGCCAATCTGGCCCGAGTTGGTCAGCTCGCGCACGGCGCTGATGAGATGCGACAAGGGGTTCGCATTGGCAAACCACTGCAGCCACTTCGGCATCGTGTTGACCGGCACGAACGCATTCGACAGAAACGTGAGCGGGAAGAGAATGAGCATCGAGATACCTTGCACGCTCGTTGCTGTGCGGGCGATCACGCCGAAGAACGCGAAAATCCAGCTGATGGCAAAGGCGCAGACGATGACCAGAAGGCCGGCCAGGGCCACATCGCCAAGCCCGCCCTGCGGCCGATAACCCATGGCATAGCCGACGACGAACGTCACCAGCGTGGCGATGGTGTACCGTACGGTATCGGCCATGAGGGCCCCCGCAAGCGGTGCGATGCGGGCGATGGGGAGCGTGCGAAACCGATCGAAGACACCCTTGTCCATGTCTTCACGAAGCTGCACGCCCGTGGCGACCGACGCGGTGATGACGGTCTGCATGAGGACGCCTGGTATGATGATGGGCAGGTAGTGCTCGGCGTCACCCGAGATGGCACCGCCGAAGATGTATGTGAACATGAGCGTGAACAGCGTCGGCTGAAGGGTGACGTCAAAGAGCTGTTCAGGGTTGCGGCGAAATTTCAAGAGGCCGCGGTACGCCATGGTGAACGACTGTTGAACGGTCTGGCGCAGGCTTGTCCGATGGTGGAGAGTCATGCTGAGACTCATGGCTGTTCCACTCCTTTGCTGTCCTCCACTTCGGAGGAAGGTGTCGCCTCGTGGCCTGTGAGGGCCAGGAACACTTCATCGAGGGTCGGTTTTTGCATGCTGAACTCGACGATATCCACGTCGTTCTCCTTCAGGGCAACCAACAGATCGGCAATCCGGCTCGGGTCCGAAACGGGCATCACGAGGCGCTTGCCCTCCGGTGAGAACGTCGCTTCACTGCGGAGTACCCGCGCCACAATCGCCTGAGCACGCGCGCCGTCTTCCGGATCGGCGAGCCTCAGGTGCAGGGACGACTGCCCGACGGACGCCTTCAGCTCATCGGCCGTGCCTTCCGCAATCACGCGTCCACGGTCGATCACGGCAATTCGATCCGCCAGCTGGTCGGCCTCATCGAGGTACTGTGTCGTCAACAGGACCGTCGTGCCTTCTCGGACGAGGCGCCGGATGGTGTCCCAAACCTGGGCACGCGACCGCGGGTCGAGTCCCGTGGTGGGCTCGTCGAGGAAGATGAGCGGCGGCGTGGCAATCAGGCTTGCCGCGAGGTCAAGCCTGCGGCGCATACCCCCGGAGAAGTGCTTCAGGGGACGTTTGGCCGCCTCCACGAGGCCGAATTGTTCGAGAAGCTCCGTGGCTTTGCGCTTCGCCGCAGGACGGCTGAAACCGAGCAGGCGTGCGAAGATGATTAGATTCTCCAACGCGGAAAGGGTCTCGTCGACGGAAGCGTATTGGCCTGTCACGCCGATCAGCTGTCGCACGACATGTTCCTCTTTGACGACGTCGTGGCCAAAAATGCGCGCCCGGCCACCGTCGGGCCGCAACAGCGTGGCCAGCATCCGCACGGTCGTCGTCTTGCCGGCACCATTGGGGCCGAGCACACCAAAGACCGTGCCTGTCTGAACAGTGAGGTCAATGCCGTCAACCGCACGATGGCTGCCAAATTGCTTGACCAGGCCTTGCGTCTGAATGGCCACGTCGTTGTGGGAGGGAGCACGCCTTGCCGACGTAACCAGACCTGGATACGCAGTCGCAGACATCCCATGCACTCCTCTCGTGGTTGTGGGGTCTGCCGCGAATGTACAGTGCGCATATGAACGGAAGATGAACGACCTGCCTGCTAGTGGTCTCCCCCTTGGTGTTCATCGCTTGTTCATCTTCGCGTGTTACCCTAGGATGGACCATCTCACTTCATGGCAGGACAAGGTGATCTCGTGATGCCCACCGTACTCGTCGTGGACGATGAGCAGCACATTCGGGAACTGATTCGGCTGACCTTGGTACGCGAAGGCTACGATGTGATCGAAGCAAAGGACGGCCACGGTGCCGTGGAGATATTGGAACAACAGGTGGTGCACCTCATCGTGATCGACATCATGATGCCTAAGATGGATGGATGGGAATTGTGTGCGTACGTCCGCGAGCACTGGGATATACCCGTCCTGATGCTCACCGCGCTCGGCGAGACACAGCACAAGGTGCGCGGCCTCAGGCTCGGCGCAGACGATTATCTCGTAAAGCCGTTTGCCCCCGAGGAGCTTGTGGCCCGCATCGATGCGCTGTTGCGGCGGTACCGGATTCAGGCTGACCGCACCGTCGACATCGCCGGCGTGAAACTGTACGCCGATACGTATGAAGTGGAATGGCAAGGCAAGCGCCTGTCGCTCCCGCCGAAGGAGTTTCAGGTGTTGTTTGCCTTGGCTGAAGCGGCGGGCCGGACGCTGTCGCGCGACAAACTGATTGAAGACGTCTGGGGGTTCGACTACGCCGGTGACGAGCGGACGGTCGATGTGCATATCAAGCGCCTCCGCGATAAATTTCCGGAGGACGAAGTCCCGTTTCGCATCCGCACAGTGAGAGGACTCGGCTATCGGCTGGAGGTGAAAGGATGAAGCAGGAACCAGCGTCGCTCCATGCGAAAGCATCCGTCTCCGCTGGCAGCCGGGATCGCCCGCGCACCTGGCAATGGAAACAGGCCCTTTTGGGCGCGGGCTTCATCACGCTGTGGTTGTTTGTGGCGTTCACCGCCGCGTACTGGATCCACTTCCCGCTGCTCTATGCGCTCCACTGGCAACTGAGCGGTTACTGGGAGCTGATGTTGATGGTGGCCATCGCCACGGCTTTGGTTCTCGCAGCCGCGGTGGTGTGGAATTTACTCGGCCTCGATCACGACGACAGCGTCTTTTTTGACGTGCTCGATTCACTGCAGGAGATTGGCCAAGGAAATTTCAGCGTGCGGACGCGGCTTGTGGTGAAGCGGGGCACCCCGAACCATCCCATTAACCAATTGGTCATCAGCGTGCGGGAGATGGCCGAAGGTCTCGAGCAGATTGAACGCATGCGGCAGGAATTTGTGGGGAACGTGTCGCACGAAATGCAGACGCCGCTCACATCCATTATGGGATTCGTCAAGGCGTTGAAGGCAGGTGGAGTCTCAGAGGCCGAGGGCCGCCACTACCTCGACATCATCGAGGCGGAAAGTGACAGACTGTCGCGGCTCGCCGAGAACCTGTTGAAGCTTTCGTCGCTCGAATCGGGCCACCACCCCGTCGTGATGGAGACCTTTCGGTTGGACAGGCAACTGCGGGACGTTGTGATCGCGTGCGAGCCGCTTTGGCTGGAGAAACAGCTGGAGGTCGACGTGGACCTTGTGCCGGCGGAGGTGAAGGCGGACAAAGACCTGCTCGGCCAGGTGTGGATGAATCTGCTCTCAAATGCGGTGAAATTCACCGATCCAGGCGGCCGCATTCACGTCGCCTTGGCTGCGGACGAGGAAGGGGTTCGCGTTTCCATCTCAGACACGGGAATTGGGATTGCCGAAGAAGACCTGCCACGCGTCTTCGAGCGCTTCTTTAAGGCGGATAAGTCGCGTGGTGCGCGCCCTGGCAACGGGCTGGGGCTGGCGATTGTGAAGCGGATTGTGGAGATGCACGGCGGAAGTGTGCATGTCTCGAGTCAGCTTGGCAAAGGCTCGGTGTTCACGGTGTGGCTTCCATCACAGCGAGGCGACACGATGTGGTATACTTAGGCGACCTACACGGTGTGCGAGAGACAATTTACCAGCCATCCAGCCGCCCGCTACACACTGCCACCGCAACCACACTCCACCATGGTTTTCCCCCGAATTCACGCATACATTGGAGATCTGGACCGCAGCGGGGCACGCCAGGGTGATTGGACACGCATCGGGTGCTGCCCTACGGAGGTGGTGGGATGCCCTTCCCTGCTCCCGGCGTTTATGTACCACCGCCGGTGGTGCCCGTGCGCCGGCGAAGACTGACGGTTCCTGCAAAGTTTGCGCTTGCTCAGACCGCGGCACTGGTCTGGATGGTGCTGTCCATCGTCCTCTCGATACCATGGTATCGGGACCTGGCCAGCATGGTGACCGCGCCGCTGGCGTTGTTGATTATCGCCGGGATTGCCTATATTCCCGGATACCTGAACGTGTTCCTGATGGTCAGTGTGTTGTTGGACAAGCCGCCGGATATCACCCGGCGGACTCCACGCCGACCCGTGACCCTGCTGATTGCGGCGCGTAACGAAGCGCGCGGATTGCGGGACACCCTCCGCTACATCGCGCGCCAGGTGTATGACGGGCGGGTGGAGGTGATCCTGGTGGACAACGGATCCACCGACGATACCGTCCGCGTGGCGCTAGAAACGGCGGAGCAGCTTGGACTCGCCCTGCGGGTCGTTGAGGAACCTGTTCCGGGCAAGCATCGCGCGCTCAACACGGGGCTGCGGCATGTCCAAACGGACCTTGTGATCACGGTTGACGCCGACACCGTCTTGCACCCGTGGGCGGTGCGCCACCTGGTGGCACGCTACGAGGCGGCCCCGCCGGATGTGGCGGCTGTCGCGGGGACGGTATTGACCCGCAATAGCCGTGCCAACCTGTGGACGCGGATGCAGGAGTGGGACTACTTTCTGGGCATTGCATCCATTAAGCGCGAGCAAGGTCTCTACCAGAGCACCCTGGTCGCCCAGGGCGCGTTCAGTCTCTATCGCACGGACGTGTTGCGAGAGGTCGGCGGTTGGCCGGACGCCATTGGCGAAGACATCGTCGTGACCTGGCGCGTGTTTGAACGCGGCTGGCGCGTGTACTTTGAACCCTCCGCCGTGGCGTTCACCGAGGTGCCCGCGAGTTTACGCCATTTTGCGCGTCAGCGCAGCCGTTGGGCGCGCGGCATGCTAGAGGGCTTGCGCGCGGTCAGACCTTGGCAGCAGCCTCGTCCGTTCGCGCGCTTCCTGACCGGGCTGGACCTTTTGCTGCCCTTCACCGACACGGTCTACACCCTGTGCTGGATCCCGGGACTGGTGTGCGCCCTGTTCGGCCATTACTGGGTGGTGGGCCCGCTCACCATCCTCGTCCTGCCCATCACGCTTCTCACCAACGGCGTCATGTACCTGCGCCAGCGCCGCGTCTTCAGGCAGCTCGGCCTGCGCGTGCGCCGCAACCGTCTCGGTTTCGTGGCTTACGTGCTGTTCTACCAGATGATCATGTCGCCGGTCTCCGTCTGGGGCTACGTGCAGGAGCTGCTGGGAATGCAGCGACGGTGGAAGTAACTACGCAGCGCTTGCGGAAGGAACTTCCGTTGGGCGGCGCGATGGCGCTCGGGCACGCGACGGTAGCGGAAGAAACGTCCGCAGCTGTCGCCACTGCGCTCCCCCGGACAGCGCCATGGCGTAAGACGCCTCCGCTGGGCACCCCATCGGCCTCCCCCAAGCGAGGAGGTGGACAACAGGTGGCGACTCGCAAATCACAGAAGGCGAGCCTGGATCGGTTTCGGGACGGTGGCCCGGGAGAAGCGAGCGACAACACCCAGGGGGTCTGGGACTGGGTCACAGATGTGCTGGCGCCGGGGCTGCGGGTACTGTTCATCGGCTTCAACCCGTCGCCGGCGTCGTATGCGCGACGGGCCAACTACGCGGGCCGCAACAATCGCTTCTACCGCGTCCTGTACCTCGCGGGGATCACGCCGATCCTGCATCAACCGGAGGACAGCCGGCGATTCGCGGAGCTGTACGGTTTTGGCTTCACGAATTTGTCGCCGCGACCGACGGCGAAAGCCGAGGAACTGACCCGCGAGGAGCTGCGATCCGGGGCCGACCGCGTGCGGCGGCTTCTGCGCGAGTTGCGGCCCGGAATTGCATGCTACGTGGGTAAGGGTGTGTACCAACGCGTGGCGCGGTCCACGAGGCCCGTGCCGTGGGGCTTTCGCGAGGGCGATGGTGTGGTGCCGGGCGTGATCGACTTTGTGGGCCCGTCCACCAGCGGCCTGGTGCGGATGCGGCTGGAGGAGATGGTGGACACCTACCGCGCGCTGGGCAGGTATCTCGAGCTCGATAACCGAAGGGACGGCTGAGCCCCGGTCTTGGGCCGGCCCGCGCCCCCCTCAATATCCGACGTTCAGGTCCACCACGCTCTCCATCGGCTGACCGCTCCGGTACGCGCGGTAATTCCGCAGAAACTGGTCTACCGCGCGGGCATTGTACTGCGGTGACTGCCCGGCGTTGTGCGGCGTGATAAGTACGTTGTCCATCCGCCACAGCGGACTGTCCGCCGGGAGCGGTTCCGTCTCAAACACGTCGAGCCCCGCGCCGCGGATGCGGCCCTCCCTCAGCGCATGGATGAGCGCGTGTTCATCTACGACGGCGCCGCGCGCGAAGTTGAGAAACACGGCTGTCGGCTTCATGGCGGCGAAGGCCGCGTCGTCAAACCAGTGGTGGGTCTCCTTGGTGAGCGGGACGAGGCACACCACGTAGTC
>JAIMAY010000052.1 GCA_023511725.1 Alicyclobacillus sp. | reverse complement strand
GCGGGCAAATTTCGCGAACCTCACCCACCAACGCATGGACAAGTGGCTCACTGCACCCTCATTATAGGCGACAACTGGTCAGAAATCCACGTCTACCAACGCTTCTCGCAGTTCCGCGAACCTCCCGGGTTTTTTGCATCGATGGGGGTTCGCGCACGGCCAAGTCGTTCGCGACACCCCCGCCGGCCATCCTCTGTGACACGTGTGTAGGCCGCGTGAGGGGCAAATCGCTTGCCCTACCTGGAGCTCCGCCTAAAATCTCAACGCGGACGCCGTTGGCGGGGGTCAAGCCCGCGGTTCTTTCGTGACGCGCTCCCGTGATTTCGATGCTGCTTTTGCTGAGTCTTCGCGGGTTTGGGATCTTGCGGCCACCGCCAGTTGACGGCGTTTCCCGCGGCCTGCACCTCCAGTTCAATGACCTCTCCGAAATCCGGAATGGCTCTCGATGTGTCCACCAGGCGCCCATGCCAGGCGGGTTGGTCCACGGCGCGAAACCACGGTCTGCCCTTACCCGACGGATCCTCCACCCGGGTGACGCGTACCCGCTGGCCCGTTTGCGGGCGTGCCAGTTGTTGCGAAGCTGGGATCTCACGAGCTCGACCTGCATCGGTCCCTCGCTGAGTACCCGTCGCCACAGCTGAAGACCCCATGTCGCCTGACGGGCACCATGACGTCCCGGTTTCCGCCGTGTTGACGGCGCTGTCATGACTGGTGGCAGTTTCAAGCTTCGCATCCATGGAATAAGTTGATTCCTGGCCCCGACCAAAGCCGGAACGGGTTTTGGCCCCGACTCCCCAGTGCTGCACAGCGCTCAGCAGCAAGCGCATGGCGAGATTCGTCCACTCCCGAGCGCCTGGCAGGTCCGGAAGCGTGGGCGCGACCATGAACAGGAATCGAACATCGTAGAGTGACAAGAAATACACAGGCACCGGATCCGCCATGCCATGGGGTGCGTGGTGTTCTGGATCCACATAATACTTGCCCTGGTGCGGCGTGATCACGTTGACGCGCAGCGTGTCGCGGGCGCGTGCGAGATCGTCCGGCAAAATCAAGGCATCGAAAAAGATGACAGCACCTTGCTCGCTGGGTTCCGGTGCACTGCCAAACAACAGACGGTGAAATTCTTCGCCTTGACGAAAACGCGGATCGCGTGCCCCGAGCACCTCGGCTGTGAAGTGCTGCGTTAATCCTTTGAGCGAGCTCCCCGGGATGTACGGCACACCATATACCGGATGAAACGTAAAGCCAATCTCCAGCACGGAGGCATGCCCCAAACCCATCGCCACCGGGCCTGAGAAATACACCTCTTGCCGCACAGCATCCGGAGGCGCACTCGACGACCAGCGCCGATACACCTGGCGATAGGGAGCCTGCGAGCGCGCTGCGGCCTGGACGACCTGAGTGAGATCATCGTACCGGACGGCACCGGGGTTCGATGACCCATTGGAACCGGTGCCGGTGCTGCGCGGGAATTTGTAATAGACCAGTCCAGCGTTGGCAAACCGGTCTGCCGTCCGCTTCAGAACCTGCCTAGTGTCTCGTACGGGTCGTTCATCCCCCGCACGGGTTGAGCCAACACCGTTCCATCGTGGAGAGGTACGCAAATCTACGCCCCCTCCTTTCCGGGACCCTTTTGCTCCACCAGCGGCTCAATCAAAACCTCGCTATAGCGCTTCAACCACTCTGCACTTTGCATCGCACAACGCGTAAATCGAAGATATTGGTCAAGGGGGCATCGGGCGATGTCATCCCATTTATCGAAGCTGACGCGAGCCTCGCTGAGCATCCGTTGCAGATGCTCGAGAAGGAGCGTTCCGGCATCGGACTTGTCATGCGCGGAAGATTTGCCCCCCTCCTGCCTGCCCCCTCCCGCCTTCTTGCGAAGAAACATCACGGCTTGCAAAGCGCCACTGGTGTGAATGAGGCTTGGAAACTGGCGAGCTAGGTTGAGGTAGTCTTCCAGCACCTTCGGCGTCTGGCGCTTGTCTCCAGCAACGAGGCTAGAGACACAGTGATATGCTTGGTCCATCCACCGTACCTGCAGGGGACGAGTGCCATGCGTTGATTCCATCGGGGGCGTCTGAGAGGTTTGATTCATCCCGCACTCACCTCCGTGAACTTGACGCGGCACAAGCCTTTGCCGGTCGTGGCTTTGCCACCCACCTGCAGGCGGACCTCGCCACGAAACACCTGCTGTCGGGCGATGGACACGGCGTCAGGGCCTCGTTCGGGTTCGAACCATACCATCCCTGCTAGAACTGCTTCGGATGGGAGGCTTTCCTCATACCACAGACCACCGTTTGCCACCACTCCTGTACGATCCTCAATTCTCACCCGCGCTGAGACCTCCGTGCCGATCTCGCATAGCAACTGGAACACGTCATCCGCCACGATGGCGAAGCGCTCCTTGAACAGTTGCTGCCACTCGGGATCCTCCGGGAACAGTTGCGTCGCCAGGAGAGCTGCCCAGGTCGAGGTATGCGTGGAATCGGCCACGACTTGCAGATCGAATTCTTCGAGGTACACTACGCCTTCATCCGCTGCCAACGGTGTCGACGGAAGTGCCAACACCTGGCTCACATCGCTCGGTGCGGGTACGTCGGGTAAGGCGCCAGAAAAACCTGAAAACCCGAGATCTCGACGCAGACGGTGCAGGACGAGCGGACTCGTCACATAGGAAAACGTGCCGTACAGGCTGCGCACAGGCATCAGAACGATGCGGGCGTCGGTCACACTCGCCACGCCAGCGGCACCGTCCGCACTGGCGGTGCCAAAAATAGCATCCACATGCCGGCAGACGTCGGGTTGATGAAGACAGTAATCCCGCAGCACTCCTTTGAGCGATGTTCCGGGGATCACAGGCCAGCCGGTCACCTTTTCTCTTGCGATGGGAAGATCCACAAAGCCCACGCCCTGGCCGGTGCCGACGTGCACGGGCGTGATTGCCTGAAGCCAGTACACGATGGGTAGGTCTTGCTTCACGGGTGCCAACCTCATTCACTCCTTATCGAATCGTCAAGCCATCAGAGATTCACATTCCAGACCCCAAAGACAGCCACTCCATAGCCATCCCGACAGTGCTGCTCATCGTCCGACACAGGACGGAGCCAGAGGTCTCCCCAACTCGATGTACCCCAGTCCAACACTTCAAAGAAATAAACTGATCCTGCGGGAACTGTCTTGTACATGGGCTTGGGTCGGCGTTCGCGAATGTCCCAACCGGACACCGGCCGCCACCTATCCAGCACGGCACTGACCAGTTGCACCTGAATGTCAGTACCCGGGATCCGACCGATGCGCGATGTCTCGTCCAGCCATCCGGGTAACCATCCGGCGCGGAAGATGGCGGGCGTCACAAGCACCATGCGCAGCCCTTTGCTGGGGCGGGGCCACGCACCGGGGTGTACGCGCGGCGGTGTAGTAACGGGCGTGAAGTACGCTCCGCCCCGTTCACCTCCAAAACCACTGAGTCCCGCTTTGAAGGCATCCACATCCCACGCCCCATCATCATCCTGGACCAGGCATGCCACCGTTTGCCCCGGTTTCAGGCGCAGGCCGGAGGTAGTGAACAGCTGGCCATCGGTCGCCCGGCCGTGCTTATCTATACGCACGTGTGTTCGCGCTTCCAGCGGGACCGGATGGCGAAACCACGAATCCGCCAGATTCCCCGCAGTCTCCTCCGGTTCACCCAGCACGTACGCTGCCAGAGCACGGTCGACGTTCAAACCGTGATAGGTATTCAACCCCGACACGTCGCGCTCGAGCCAGCGAAGGTAGGCTTCGGTCGACCACCAGGAAGGAACCGGCGCGGGCTTGTCCAATCGGGGTGGTAACGGGTAGGCCCAGTCACCTGTCAGATCCGTCGCCTCGTCGGCGCCTGTCGCGCAGGGTCGCAAACCTGCGACATACGTGACCCCTTCCCCTGCGGACGACGCCACCCAAACATCGCGCGGGGCAGGCCAATACATCACATACCTGCCGTCGGATTGCCTCTCGATCAGATACGGGCCATGCACCGAAAGCTTCAGAAGCCGTTCCGCGCGACCATGGCCGAACGGGTCCTCGTCCGCGGGTGCACGTGATCGACCTACGTAGGCGCGTACTGCGCCGGCCAGCGTGCCCGGCATTGGCCAGGGCAAACTGTGCATCTCAAGCTGCGATCCGTCTCCAAACGGCCGCCCATCGCGCACAATGACGCGCCCCAAGGGCTCAATGCTCCACCACCGACGGGACAACGTTGTCACCTCCCTGCCGCGCTCGGGGTATCGTGCCCTGCGCCAACCACTTGGCAGTTCGCAGCAACTGGATCAACCCCTCCAACCCCTCGAGCGGGCTTCCCTGGCTAAGTTCGTCCAGCAGTGCTTGCTTGAGTTCCGGGGCAATCCCCTCGGTGGTCGACGTGCCCGACCGTTTCCGGCGAAGGATATGCGTAACCTCTTGGTAAACCCAATCACGGGACACATCTGGCAACTTGTTCAGGCGGCGGAGGAGAGCCGAGAGTTCGTACGCCACACCTGTGGGCACGGCCCGGCTTTGTATCGCGCGGATCCACCCTTCGAGCTTCTCCGTTGGCTCCTCTTCCCACCGGCGTCGAAGCACCAGTGCATCTCCGCCTGACCTTGTCTCCACCCGCACACAGAGGCCATCTCGGTCCGGGTCCTTCGCTGCATACTCCGCCTGCTCAGCGGCCCGACGTAGATCACCCAAGGGGTTACGGCAGTAGCCGACGGCGATACCGACGGAAAGCGAAGGTCGAGGCGCGACATCCACGTTGCGCGCGACAATCTCTTCAAACTCTCTCCTCAACGCATGCGCAGCAGCCAGTGCGTCATCCACAGGAAGCAAAGCGAAGACATCGTCGCCCCCAGCATACACCAAAGTTCCATGGTGGTAGGACACCACATCAGCCGCCGCTCGAGCAAACCGGGACAGGGATTCACTCATCCTGCGGTGCTCCTCCGCGGAGGACAACTGGTCCAGCACCGCCCCCATATGATCACCGTCGGCCAGGAGCAGCGCCACATACGGGTGGGGATAAGCCGGGAGATGAGCTTTCTTGGCTACCTGTCGAAGGTTCTCCAGGATGTGAGCAAGCCGCACTGCTGTTTCTCGATCCGCCTTTTTGAGTGCACGAAACTCAAGCTGCTGTTCAAATCCTTCCAGCAGCACCTTGCCGTCAAAGGGAAAGTCTGCGTATTGAGGCCATTTTTCTGGGTTTGTCCGAGTGACCAAATCTGGCCACGACTGACATAGGTCGTCCAAACACGCCTTGAGTTCGGACACAAGATGGCAAGCCACCTGCTTCACGGCACGCACCCAAGGGTCCACAGCAACGCGCACCACGGACGGATACGACCGGGGCTCTGAACCGACGCGCTTGATGAGTCCGATGGCATCCAGCGTCTCGCTTTCACGGATCCCGAGGGCCCAAACCGCGGGTTGCCTGCCCTCACGCCGTTTGAAGACCGTCTCCCGTGCACCGTCGAGAGCGGACTTGGGGACCCAGGCTCCCTCATTCTGCGCAAAGGTGCGAATGAACTTCCTTCCCGCCAGCAGCTGCTCCGCCCGGTGTCGAGCACTGGTGTACGTATCCCGCTCAGGCACCCACACTGCATAGAACTCCAGGAAATCGTCCACCTGCGCGAAATAGCGGGCCTCATCCACCTGCTCGCCAATCACGCCCCGAACCCGCTTCAGCGTCGCACGAGCCTCCTGTCGCAACCAGCCGTATGCCGTTTCCCGCAGTACCTCGCAAAACTCGGACAACCGCGCCGGTTCATCCACGTGAGTCAGACGGATCACCAGCTTGTTGGCCACCGCTGCGTCGGTGCCGAGTAGCGAGGGTGCCGGAAAGACCAACTCCGCCCCCAGGTCACTCCCCATCTCAAGCGCCGCCCGCGCCACCGCCTTACTTAGCTCCGACAACATCCACGACCCGTACCACAGGTCTCGCGTCCGTCGCGCAGCCCGCACAAAATCTTGCACAGGACCCAGCGACACAATCATCACGTAAGCGCTCATCGGCCTGAACCTCCGCCTGACCAACGCTCTTCTACAAACTGAAGGAATGCGCGCAGGGCATGTCCCTCCGGCGATCCAGCCAACGGAGATTTGTCGTACCTTGCAAAGGAGGGCTCCACCACGGATTCACGCCACAATGTGCGCCAAAGTGGCCGATCTCCCGCCACTCGGTCGAACTTGATCCTGTACTCAGCAGGATAAGGTACATTCAACAACGCTAGCATTGGCACAGCACGAAGCTGGTCACCCGACCGCACTGCCACCGGACGCAGTATGACCGGACTCGGCCAGCGAGTGTACCCCTTCGGGGTCAGCCAGGCGTCTGCAGGTTCCTCATATCGTGGATCTTTGGATGACTGCCTGCCACTGTCAGATTTGAATTGGAAGCGGATAGGGAGTCCAAACACGGCACGAGGAAAGCCTCGGACGGCCACCAAGGGATCACGATGACGTTCTGAAGCACACCCCGTCCAGTCCCGAATGGTGTCCGGCTCAGGCCATAAAGACCTTCCCTTCGAACTCGTCCGGCCGATTTTGGGACCTTGTCGGAAGACTCGGAGTGCCTCTGCAGCCGTTTCCCAAGCGGCGGCCACATCTGTGACCCTCCCCAGCGCTACCCAGCGACTCAGCACAGGCCATTCCGCGTCCTGAAACGGGTGTGGCAATTCTACGCCTACCTGGCGCCAAGGCTGATGCACGTGTTGCGAAACTGTGTTTCGTACGTTGGTCCCCGCACCGAGCTCCGGGACCCATGCCGGACAATACAGTGCCCCCATACCACGTCGTGTTCTGGAGCCGATGCCTCCAAAATGAACCCACGCCCAGAGTGCCGCATAGACCTCCCGAAACGTCTTCTCGTCCGCGTCGCAGGCGATATCCAGAAGAAACGAGACCATAGCAGCTGTTGCGGGTTGACCCCTACGTTGACTACCATACGGAAAAGATACGTAGGCGAGCGGAGGTGGCTCGTCCGATTTCGCTCTCCGACGTGACACGGATACGGCATGCCCCTTGCTGATGAGCTCGAATAAGGCATCACGGTGCTGCGCATCCCATCCCTTGTCCTTCGACAACACCTTCGGACCCGCGCAAAACTGGACCTCCCGAACCCCAATACGCACGACGCCGGTCCGACGTTGAGAGCCCCAGATCCGTTCCTCCTGTTCCCAAAGGTCCTTTACACTGTGCCACCTGGCGCCGGACGTGGCACGCCACCAAAAACGGAGGTGTCCGCGAATGGCCTGCGGATGAACAGGTGATTTGTGGTCAATCACGCCGGAAACCACGCCGCCACCCACCATCGGTGTCAACGTTCGAATTTCCATCGTGCAGCGCGTGCCGGGAGGTGTAAACCACTCGCCCGCGAGCTGTGGTGGCTCCGGCAGTGTTTCATCGCGACGCGCCATGGACATTGCCTCCTTCTAACAAGCCGAGATCCACCAAGAACCGCCGAGTCAGGGCTTTAAACTCGGTCAACTTGGCTATCAACACGGGGCTCGGTTGAGCCGAGGCACGGCCGAAGGCTGCGTGGTTGAGGTCGTTGCGCGCCTGCGACAACTGATCCCATGACTGAAGAACCTCGCGATGTGAGACCAGCCAGTCCGGAAGTTGCGGATCAACCGTGCCCTCGCCATTCATGAGGTACTGCACCCCCGCACCGAGTACGTGCTCAGCCCGCTTCCTGTCCTGCAGCACGTTGCCATCTAGGCCCATCACATCGCAGACGGCTGTCACCCACAATTCACGCAGTAGTGTGTATGCCTGTTGGTACAGGCCCTGGTCGCAACACCAGTCCACGGCCGCGAGGTAGGCGTCGTAATCGTGATCGACAGCAAGAGCACTGATCTCCTTGTGGATTTTATCCAAGAGATAATAGATGGGCTGCAGGGATGCGACAGCATCCCCCTCCTGCCAGCTCCGGATCAGCTGCTCCTGATCTCTCACAGCTTGCCTCGACAGTGCGGGGATGCGTGGCCCTCGACACAGTTGCATGGCTTTGGTCAGTGCATCCCACGTCTTGGCTACACCCCGGACGTCACTGATATGACTCAAGACGGGATCCCTTGCCGCTGCGGCTGATTTGGCGAGTGACCGACCTATTTCATCAATAAACCTATAGAGTCCCTCTGCATTGGCACCATGTAGGAAAGTGTGCACGTGAAGAATCCACTGTTGAAGATCCACAAGAGGAGCGAGGTCCAATACATCGGCCTCGCTAAAGGCCGAAGTGCCTTCCACCTCGCCCCCAGATGCCAGCTTCCTCGGCTGGGAACCGTAGAACACAGCCACCGTCTTCGTTCCGGCGACCACATGTGCGAAATGAAGCAGCGTGAGCATCAACATAGGTTGATACCGGAAAGAGTGCGTGACGTCCACGACCACCTCACACGCCTCATCACCGGAACCCACCATGCGTCGATAGAGTGCGTCAAAGGTCGTCCACATGGCTCGCTCATCCGCCGGTGTCTCCACAAACAGTGGATCTATGACGACCGTGATTCCCTTGGCCTCCTGGCGCCTTTGCCACTCCTGGATCCGCGGATAAAGGCCCTGTGACACGCACGGGTCTGGATCATATTCATGTCCCTGACGGTGGTGCCAGTGGGCCCGTTCGGCCTCCGGGGTTAACACAGGAATGACAACATCTGGATGGAAAGGAATCATGTCGCGCTCTATCATGTCCAGCAGAGCCTCTTGGATATAGGGCGTTGGCTTTGACCGTGCGTCCCTGAACCGGTACACGACAGTCTCGTATTTTCCTGTGCCCAGAAAGGTCACCAACAATCGAGTCCCCATCCCGCTCCATCCTCTCCTTGCCTCGCGGGGATCTATTAGGCAAGCACCTCTTCCACCGTCAGGTCCCGCAGGGAAATACGAAACGTGGTTGCGGGAGGCGCTTTTTCAGGAGGTGTGTGATTCCTGAGGAATCGCTCATACTCGGCATGGTTTGAATGGAAAAATTGATAGATCACGGGGAAACCGTCCGTGTCTCGAACGTAATAGATGCGATAGCAGTTGTTCCCGTCGTCATAGACGTAGTGATGGCCCTTCGTTTCGGTCTTATTCTCCCGCTTGCCGTCATCGGCGAACTTCTTGGCTATCACGCGCAGGATGTCCGGTGTAGCTGACTGAAACTCATGCGCCTTGCGCTTGTCCACTCGGACTGTTACGTACTCACTGCGGTAACGCGCCAACAGTATTTCACCCAGCGCGCTCAAGATGACCCCGTCCTCATCCCCTTCCAGCAGTCCCGATTGCGCCAACTCGGCATAGGGCTTCTTCTGGCTCCACACCTCGACGGACCCTTCCAGCCCATTTTCCAAAGATTCGAGATACGGGAGATATCCCTCCACCTTGTTCATATCGAGGACGAGTGGAACTGCGGGAATGATGAGCAATTCAGCCGCTTCCTCGAATGCATAAACGACGCGTAAGCCGCGGATCAGCGCGAATGCACTTAGGTATGGGACCACGGCACGAAACCCACTCGTACAGTTGATTACGACCTGTTCGGCAGAGCCATCCACGATCTCGTTTAACCGACGCACCAACGCAGGAAGCCCCTGGAACACGAAAGGCTGACGGCGATTCACCTGCAGTGCTGGAATACAGTCGCGCTCCGGATGAAAGGAAAACTCCAATGTCGAATGCTCGGTGCGATATTTGCCCATGGCACTGACAACCTGAGCTTCCATCCGACCTTCTCTCGTATCGGGTGCAAGTAGCTGGACGTGGATGGTTCCCCCACGAAACTCGGGCGCACGTGCCACAGCCATAGCGCACTTGAACTCAGCTGCGAGACTTTCCTTCTCTCTCTCCGGAAGCCCGGCGAACCAACGGGTCAACACCTCGAGCTGCTTGGATGGATCCGTCTGTTCCCGAAGATGTGGCGGCGCCTTTGACAATAATGAAGCTCCCACCATTGTGACCAGACGCCAATCTTTGGGCAATTCACCCTCACCCCCAAACGATGTCTTCGTGGCTATCTATTCCACATCCAGGTAGTGAGTTCCTGCAAAATGCGCCCGTGTCGGACTTGCAAGGTTTATGTGATTTCCGGCACTCACGGACAGTTCTACAATTCCCCTATTGTCACCCCTTGTGATCTGCAGCTTGCCTCGCCGGCGTTTAGAAAGCACGGACACATGGGTCACTCGTACCACGCTCCGGTATCCGCGTGCCCCTGCCGCCCACTTAGCCAGCATGTCTGCGCGCCTTCACGACCTGTAGCAACAGCAGGGGGTCACCGGGCTTCGCCCAACTCTCGACGATGCCATACGCACATGGGAGAGCATCCGATCAGCACTCCTGAACGGGGCTGCGGG
>JAIMAY010000019.1 GCA_023511725.1 Alicyclobacillus sp. | reverse complement strand
CCGCTTGGTCGTTCAGTATCACGGCGCTGCTTGGACGCCGTCTAAGGACATCTTGCGTCAGGCGGACATGATTGAAATTCGCTTTGGACAAGGGGCAAACGGCGGCTGTGGTACAGTGGTCTCATCCGAGGGATTGACGGAATCCATCAAACACGACCTCCTCATGACACCTTCAGACATCAATGCATACATACCAGCTGGGCAACCAGAGGTCCGAAGAATTGGCGACTTGCGCAGGCTTATACACCGTTTAAGGTTGGTGAGCGGAGGAGTGCCAATTGCGGTCAAGCTGGCGGCAGGGAACGACCTTGAACAAGATCTCCGGATTGCCGTTCAAGCAGGCGCTGATGTGATTGTAATCGACGGTGCGCAGGGAGGGACCCATTCTGCTCCAGCCATTCTCGTTGACGACTTCGGGCTGCCAACCCTCACGGCATTGACAAGAACCGTTCAATTTTTAGAGGAAATAGGATGTCGAGACAAGATTAGTCTCGTAATTTCAGGCGGTCTCCGAACACCCGGTGATATGCTCAAAGCCCTGGCACTGGGTGCCGATGCGGTGTACATCGGCACCGCGGCCCTGTTTGCTGTCGTCCATACCCAGATTATCAAAGCGATTCCCTTTGAGCCTCCAACCCAATTGGCGTGGTCTAACGCGCAACTGTGGGACGCGTTCAACGAGGAGGATGGTGCTCGAAGTCTGGCTCGTTTTTTGCAAAGCTGCTGCGAAGAGATGAAGATGGGCGTCAGAGCACTGGGCAAGATCTCCGTTCACGACGTCAATCGGCATGACCTCGTGGCCTACAACCCTGATGTTGCCCGCATCACAGGTGTGCCCCTCGTATAGTTCGTCGTATTCGCTTTGTCTCCCTCACCGAGTTTGATAGGAAAATCATACTAAGAGTAGCTCATCAAACCAAAGGATCCGCCGGCAACAGGTACGTCTAGGCCCTTCGCGTTTGCATTCCTTCCCTCAAGGATCAACGGTAATGTTTCCTGCCATGTACCCGTCGTGGCTCATGGCCCAGCCGTTCCCGTCGCACTGGATGGTGCACAGCCAGTGGAAGGTGCCGGCTTTCTCGGGCGTAAAGGTGAAGGTGGTCGTGGTCGGCACCCCGTCCTTTTTCGCTCCCTGAATCACCTGATTGAGGTTCAAGTCCGGAGCGGTGATGGAGTGCTGACCCGTGTCAAAGTTTTCCACCGTCACCTGTACCGGGATCCCCTGTTGCACCGTGAAGTTGGCGGGGGAGAAGGAATCGTGCAATTTTCCATCTGCAGAAGCGTACTGCAACCCGTCCTTGATGGTAAGATACACGTACTGCTTGTCGGCAAATGGAACCACGTGGATGATGCCCTGCATGTACCCTTCATGCGTCATGGCCCAATCCTGGTTGTCGCCGTCGCAGGGGTCCATGCACTGCCACTTGAAGTCCCCTGCCTTGGTTGGCGTAAAAGTCACCGTCGTGACAGCCGGGACGCCTTTCTTTGTGGACCCCTTCGCCTGGAGGTTCAATCCGAGCTCCGAGTTGGTCAGCGTGTGGCTGCCTCCATCGTAGTTGTATACCGTCAGCGTCACGGGAACCCCCTGCACCACTGTGAAATCCGGGTCCGTGAAGGTATCGTGCATCTTCCCGTCAGGGCCGAGCCGTCCGCCGGGTAGAATCGTCAGCGTCACCGTCTGCGACTTCAAAGCCAAAGTGTTAGGTTGCGACGGTAGACTCGTGTTGGAAGTTCCATTATTGGCTCCTTGATCCGGACTCGTCGCTGGGTTGGCCTGCGTTGAAGAATATGGCTGTGCTGTGTCTGCCCCGCATCCCGCCAGGATTACTGCCATCAACGCGACTCCTGCCAAAACCGTCTTCTTCATGGTTTCGCCCCCTTATTGGTTCACCAAGGAAGGTCGGTCGACGCTCGTGCGTTCATGAATCCCCGATGTTGGACCGATACTCCCTTACACACCTTCAGTTTAGGGGCTTCCCGTTTGTGGCAGCAGGCCGACACGAGCCATTTTCGTCCGAAAACGGACTAGTACGAAGAGTCCGCTTGAGGAAGTATTGCCGACCGGTCAGCAGACCCTACGTATACCCAAGTATGCCGCTCGTTCATAATAAGGCGCGAGATAGCGCGATCGCTACAAATAAAGTCCATGTTCATACATCGTGGCGCCGAGTTCGGAATCAGCGCCGAACCGAAAAGGATTTTGATCACTCTTGTGGACATCTAACTGAGGGGATCGCTGAACGTATGTCCTTGCAGGGTCGTTTAGTTAGATTTCTCAATGAATTGACATAGAGGTGACCCTCATCGTGGCTAAACCATCTCGTATCACATTATCGTGGTTTGAGACAATCACCCTCGGCGCATCGAGCTTCATTCCGCTGGCGTTTGCATTTTTCCCTCGGATCGCTGTTCAGTATGCTGGTCCCGATGCATTTTGGGCACTGATGATCACAACGTGCGGGGGGCTGGCGGCCACAGTGCTCATCGCTGCACTGAATGACCGCTTCCCGAATATGACGGGTGCAGATGCAGCATGTCTGCTCTGGGGAGAAGTGATAGCTCGACCTATCCTCGTTCTTTACACCGTCGCCTACGTCGCGTTTACTGGAACCAGCATATACTTTTTTGTATTGATTATCCACGATTTCCTTCCCAAAACGCCTCTTCCCGTATTGGCCGCGTCCATTGGGTCGGTCGCGTTCGTGGGTGCATGGTATGGCATCGAGTGCTTGGGAAGAGTGGCCAGTCTGGTACATCCCTTGGCATGGACGGGCATGGGGATCATCTGCCTGTACGCCGTTCTCCAAACTCCCCCCTTTCAGGTGATATACCATCCGGTCTCATGGAAAGCCATGGTCAATGGCGCCTATCATCTGATGCCCCTCTACTTCGGCTTAAACTTTTTGCAGATGATCTCACCCTTTTACAAACACTCCGACACCAGGTGGAGCTTTCACTATCCCATCATCAGTTTTATTCTTGGAGCAACTGCCGCAATCGTCACGTTTTATACCACGGTGGGGCTCTTGGGTCCCGCCCCGTTGCCGCAACTGTCCTTCACACTGCCGTTCGTACTCCGGTTGGTGACTATCCATAGCTTGCCCATTGAACGCGTTGGCATCTTCGTCATCTTGTTCTCAACGCTGTTCACGGTCCTCTTCGTCAGTTGCCATCTGTGGGCCATCAGCAGCTTGGTTGCGCGGATATGTAAACTTACGGAAGACGTCGCTTCCTCTATGTTGCCCGCTGTCACGGTCGCCACATTGACTGTCGCCTGCTGTTCGTTCGGCACTCCGGTTCAGGCGTTCATCTTTTTGCAAAAGGTGTTGGTCCCTGTGAGTTGGGTTGTACTGATCTGTGTGCCGGCGGCCTTATACATGACTGCCCGTGTAAAAGCTTAGACGAGAGGTCGACCCGTGATTCGCGCAACTTCTGGATCCCACGCAATGAGGTCATCGGCATTTAGGTCTCGAAGCGTCTTCTTACCCAAAGCGCGCAACCCAATAGCGATTTCGTCTGCGCAACTCATTAGGTACTTTGCCAGACTCAGTGCCCCGGCATCCTCATCAAAATGATCCCACATCGATGAATTTGCCCAAGCCAACTGCGTGGGTGGTTCAAACGGAATAACCTTGGTCAGCTGAGTGTGCACCGTGGCAAAGAGGGCGGCAGTACCCACGTACACACCATCAGCACCCAACGCCAACGCTTTCATGATGTCGCCGGGTGTTCGAATCCCACCAGACACGACAAGATCCACACGCCCTTTCAATCCATGCTCCTCCAAAAAACGAACAGCTCGGCAAATCGCAGACAGCGTCGGGAGCCCAAAATCATCCACAAGAATGGCTGGCGATGAGTGAGTGCCACCCTGAGCTCCATCAATAACAATCACATCCGCACCTGCTCGAACCAACAAGTCGAGATCCCGTTCCAAGTGATGACCCGCCGCGATTTTCACCGCGATCGGAACTCCGCCACCTACTTCTCGTAGATGGGACACCAAACCTTTGAGCCGACTCCACTTGCTCCCTTCCGGATGCCCAGCAGGAATATATGCGACATCTTCTTCGCTTTGAAGTCCTAAATCTGCGAGGGTCTCGGGGGGGAGTCCGGTCCCCGAAACCCATGTGCCGCCGCCCACGTTGGCCCCCTGGCCAAAGCGAATTTCAATCATGTCGGCCTGGCGAAGCGTCGCGTCCGATGGCATCCAGGGTGCACGGTGAAACTGAACGACAAAACGGTGTGCCAGGGTTCGGAATTCCTCCAACGCCGGCCCTTGTCCGGCATTGCAGGCGGTGCCGGCCATGGCCGTACCTTTCGCAATCGCGCGCACCATCGGTTTGCTGAGTGCGACACCGTATCCCATGGCAGAAACCATGATAGGCATGGAGAGATACATGGGGCGATGCGCATTCTTACCAATCACTGTTTCCAACGACACTGGTACCGTCAAGTCCAGAGGTCGCCGCCATATGGGCGGTGGGGTGAAAAGGAGGCCATCGAAGTGGGGGAACGAACGGGATGAACCAATGGGTTTATCAAGACCTCGACCTTCATGAGCGCGGAGTTCGTTTTCAGCCGTCCATTGGACGCCAACCTTTCTGAGCGCGGTGAGGGCTTCCAGCAGGTTTTTGGTATAGGGCTCCGTGAATATCCGGTACGTAACTGCATTCACCATCCTTTTCATTATCCATCGTGTCCAAGTCGATACGAAAGCGATCGCTGTTCCCGCAACCAGCAACATCCCGCAACAGACACCGATGCCCCAGACCGCCCACGGGTGGATCATCGACCACATGGAATTCTTTCCCCCAGGTGCATAATAACCTTCCTCAATGCGGGCGTTAGTGCCAGAGAAAGCTCTCATACAGTATGCGCAGGGCATCCCATGTTCACTCCCAGTTGGAACAACGGCAACGCTCCGGGAGTAAGGGAACGTCGACGGATTGCG
Organism: Alicyclobacillus sp.; assembly: GCA_023511725.1. GTDB lineage: Bacteria > Bacillota > Bacilli > Alicyclobacillales > Alicyclobacillaceae > JAIMAY01. The sequence continues at coordinate 51,075 of JAIMAY010000019.1, read as the reverse complement.
CATAACCCGTCCGATCCTGCTCATGATAATGCTTGGGGCCGGCGATTCGCAGTCGAGGAGGCGCGTCATGCCACGCCAACGCTTCATGCGGTCGACACATCTTTTGCTAAACAAAGTGCAAACCGCCTACGATGTGGTAATTCGCGCCATTCCAGGATCAGAAATGGATCTCGTTTATGTGTCCAGTATCGTCGACGTGACTCGCTTGGAGGAGCGATTGCTACGCCCTTTATTGGAGAGACCTCCTAAAGCCAATCATCACCTCCTTTCTTGGGCAAGAAAGACAATCCAGATTGGAGAAGTGGACTTCACCGAAAGCCATGACGAGGCGGTCAAGAAACTTCTCGATGGTCATGCGATACTGTGCGTACGTGGCGGCTATGTTATTGCAAACGTACAGGGTGCGCAACGGCGCGTTCCGGAAGAACCCGCGGCCGAAATGTCCCTGCGGGGACCCAGGGACGGATTCACGGAATCGTTGGACACCAATATTTCCCTTATCCGTACTCGCCTCCGGGATGCGCAAGTCGTATTCAGGACATTCGAATTCGGTACGCGTACAAAAACCAAGGTCCTTTTGATTTACATCGAGGATTTAGCCAATCCCAACATCGTCAAGGAAGCCGTGCAGCGCTTGCAGGCAGTCCAACTGGATGGGCTTCTCGAAAGCGGAAACCTCGAACAGTGGATTGAAGACAATCCTTGGTCACCGTACCCACAGATCCAATCCACTGAACGTCCTGATAAAACGGTGTCTGCTCTATTGGAGGGGCGTCTGGCGATTCTTGTAGACGGTAGCCCGTTTGCCTTATTGATTCCGTCCGTCATGATCTCGTTTTTTCAGACATCGGATGATTACAGTCAACGATGGATCCCCGGCTCTGTCATCCGAACTGTCCGCAGCTTCGCGTTAGTTTTGTCCATTTTTTCGCCCTCGTTATACATCGCCTTCACTATGTACAATCCCGAACTCATCCCTGCCAATCTATTGATCCAATTAGCCGCTACTCGTGAAGGGATTCCGCTTCCGATTGTCTTCGAAGCGATGTTCATGGAATTCATGGTGGAACTCGTACGCGAAGCAGGCAACCGTATGCCTCAACAGATGGGGCAATCATTTACGGTGGTAGGTGGCCTCGTTCTGGGCGACATCGCAGTCAGAGCAGGCATTGTAAGTCCTATGATGGTGGTGGTTGTGGGGCTAACGGCTCTTGGAGCCTTCGCAATACCGAACTACGAGGCAGCGTTTGTGACGCGAATGATCCGATTTCCGATGCTCATGGTCACATCCCTGTTTGGTGTCGTGGGGACGTTGTGGTTCACGCTCATTGTATTTGCGCACTTGTCAAGTTTGAAGTCGTTCGGAGTTCCGTATCTCACGCCATTCGCACAGGCCGCCTATCCGGACTGGTTAGATACGTTCTGGAGGGCACCTGCACAGCGGTCGATACTGCGCCCCGCAACCTACTGGAGCCTTAATTCTTGGGCACGTCGTCGGCGCATGGCGAGAAGGAGAAGATAAAGCGACAAACAATGCTGAAACAACGCAACCGAAACGTATTAGCCATCTTGACGTTTGAGCTTACAATAGGACCGGCTACATTCGAGTGGATACCGATTTGGCTCAGGCACGTTCACACCGCCATATGGGTTCCCATTCTGTTATACGTCGGTATTGGTGTGGTGTTGATTTGGTTACTCACTGAGGTCACGTTTCGTGATAACCGCCTGGATACCCGACTTCTGACTGCGTTCGATGGGGTATTTCACCGGCGCTGGCTTCGCTGGGTCGTGCATGGGACCCTGCTCATAACAAGCGTTGTTTATGGGAGCATGGTACTTCGTATCTCCATGAATCTCATCAAATACATAGCCTTGCCTTCGACCCCGATGATAAGCATTGCATGTCTTGCCATGTTGATTCCGGTACAACTCTTCCGAGGGGGGCTGGACTCCGTACTGAGGTACGAAATTACGTTATTCTGGCCCACGACGGTCATAGGAGTGTTGATGCTCCTGCTCTGTTTCGAAGTCTCGGATATGTCCAATCTGCTACCGCTCTGGCCTGTGAGCTGGTCAGATATCATCGACTTATTGCCACAGTGGATATACCTGTGTTGGGGCGTGTTGCTGCTGACAATGTACCTGCCGATATTCCGCTCAGCGGGAGCCGATAAACGATCCGTACTCTGGATGGCAATCTTGGGATTCCTCGGTGCGGTATTACTGCAGACACTCAATGTGTTCGTCGTGCTCGCAGACTTTGGAGCCTATGAAGGTGCATCTCTTAATTGGCCCGTCTTCGAGGCCATACGCATTCAGCATTACGGGAGATGGACGGTGTTGTTTTTGCTTCCTGTATTAACCGCAGTCTCGTCTGCGATCAACCTTTCCACGTATGCTGCGTATCGGCTTGTTGCGTACTATTTGCGTTCACGCACGGCGCTTGCCACGATTGGGCTATGTTCAGTGGTCGTTCTCCTTTCTCTCAGACCACCCTCAATGCGGACTGTGTTGAGCGCGTATGTCGCCGTGATCGACGCAGCAACAGTGTTCCTCGGGGCATTACTGACGGTTATCGCGCTTACCATGGCATTTCGAGGCCGGGTGAGCTAACATGGTGACCCGTGTAGAACGAGTTCTGATCACGGTCTTCGTCGCTATTATCTCCTTGCTGGCCCCAGGCTGCTGGGATGGGGTGGAGCTCCAACAGCGTGCCATTGTTCTTATGATCGGCCTCGATCCGGTACAGACTAATGCGGGCGAAAGTTCCCAGCAAAGTACATCCGTTGCTAAGAGCCATGCACCGGATGCCTTGGCAGCAAACGATCTCGCACCAGGCAAAAATCCATCGGGTCGATACCGAGTCACCATTCAACTCGCGCTGCCCCACCGGCTGGGAATTCCTCCGTCCAGCAGTTCGGGCAGTTCCGGTGACAATTCATCCACATTGACGATTTCTGAACAAGGCAACGATGTAAGTGAGGCTCTCCGCAAGATCCAACTGTCCGTAAACCGAAAATTGTTCTATGGCCTTCTTCAGGCCATTGTCATTAACCGGAAGATTGCCGAGGAAGGGACACTGACGATCCTGAACCCTCTTGTGCAATCGCGGGTTATCAGTAGAAATGTGTCGGTTTTCATATCCGCTTCTCCCACGGAGGAGTTCATGCAGAAGTCGCCGGCCCTGGACATTATCCCGGGTATGTACTTATCAAACTTCTTCAGAAACCGCGTGTGGATCAATCGTCCCTACGACGCAACCGTTGGAGGGTTTCATCAGCGCCTCGCCACGCCGGGAATTGAACCCTATGCCCTCACCATCGTCCAGAGCGACCCACAGCTTTCGTCTCCGGAAATTATCGGCATTGCCGTGTTCTTGGATGACAAATTTGTGGGATATCTTACCGGGTCTGACTACATCGGATGGTCAATGGTTGACAATCAGTTTCCACCATCGACGGTACCCTACGAGTGTCCGACGAAGCCTGGCAAGCGATTTGTGGTTGATGTGAAATCCACTAACTGTCACGCAGACATCTTTATCCGCAACGCTTCACGCGTGCCTTCCATAAATGTGCACGTACTACTTCGCGGCACGGTGGAGGGAGGACCATGTGTGACTGGGGAAAGCCCCCGAGATCTTCAGAGTCTCGAAAGTGCAATCGAGGAACAGACGGCTGACATGATTGCGAACGCCATTCGGCATGCGCAAACGTGCTTGCACTCCGACGTCTTTGGATTCGGCAGGGAGCTCTACCGCCACCATCCCGGCGCGTGGCGCGGAGAGGCTTGGTGGCGCAGTGCGTTTCCGAATGCAGACGTACATGTTGAAGTACAGGCCCGCGTCGAATATGTTCAGACTTATGGCAAGTCGGAGCTCGTCTATCGTTGAAGCTTGGGGCGTGAATCCTTGAATCAGTTTGCAGAAGGTAATTTCCGGATCATGGCCGAAGTTATCCGTAACAGCTGGATACCTCCGTCATCGCGGAACCCTACGGAATTGCGGGGCTACCCGCCGTATCATCCAGGATACTGTGGAATAAGATGTGTTCCAAAGGATGGGAAATTGGCGACACGTAATCTATGTGGTGAATTGTGGTCGTCCAACCTACGCCGTGTTGTCTCGCCCACGGCACCGGGTCAGGCTGTCGCCAACCTCGACGATCCGAAATATCTTCAATAAATCGTGGAAACTATGGAACCTAGCCGCCAAACGCCACTCTCCCTGCACCTTGGCTAGCCCACGCAAGGAAAGCGAACAATCTTACGCATGCCTTGATGTGGCCGTACACAGACTCAACAGTGACCTTCCGCTTGGTGTATATCGCTCACCCACCCCTGGTCCTCAGCTTGCGTGCCATCAACTCATCCCCTCGTGCGTCGCCGGACAGTTTGTCTTCCCGCCTGTCCGTCCGTTCCGCCTCCAGCATCAGTCCCGCAATCTCCTGACGTTCGTAGGGTTTCGTAATGGTGGAGGTATCCAGCTTCTATGGATAACTTCGCCAATTATCTCGAAATTTTCCTTGTGGAAAACTGATTCAAAAATTACTCGGCCGTGCTCCTAGTCGTGATCGTCCGGCGCCACCTGGCGAAACTCCACGGGGTCGGTGGCGTTTTCGAGTTCCGGCAGATTCCCTTCATACGCCATGTCATCGGGGTTATCCAAGGCGCTGAACATCTGCGGGTCCTGCGGTGCCCGAGCAGCTTTCGGGCGAATACGCGTCGTCTTCTCGTCCATGCTGCGGCCTCCTTCGCACGCCCGACGGCCGCCTGGGGGATGACCTTGGCGCGCGACTGTCCAGATCGCGCGCAGGCCGAGAGCGGGACCGTCAGGCCTGTCAGGCCGTAGTATGCCCGTCCTCGTCCGATTCAAAGCTCACCTGCACACCGCATGCTTGCAGCAGATCAAAAAACGTAGGACACGTTTTCGATACGCACCCCGGATCCTCAATCACGACGCCCTCCGCGCGCGTCCCCAGCACAGCCAGCGACATGGCCACGCGGTGGTCATCGTAGGAGGGTAGACGGGCGGCTCGCGGTTGCCCTGGATAGACCGTGAAGCCGTCGGCGTGTTCTTCAGCGCGGATGCCCAGCCGCGCGAGTGATTCGCACAGCGCCCGGATCCGATCCGACTCATGCTGCCTGATATGCGCTACACCGGTGACGGTCACGGGTGCATCGGCAAACACACTCAGCATCCCCACGGTCAGCGCCTGGTCCGACATGGGACGCATGTCCACGCGGAAGCCGCCGCGCAGTTGCCTTGGGCCTTGCACCTCGCACCCGCTCGCGTCACGTGTCACTGTGCAGCCCATGCGCTCGAGCACGTCGAGCAGGCCGATGTCCGGTTGAAGCGTGTCCGGTTTCAAGTTGTCTATGCGCGTCCGCCCCCCATGTGCGGCGGCGAGCGCGAAGAAGTAGCCTGCGGTTGACGCGTCGGCCTCCAGGGTGAGATCCGCGGCGCGGTAGGGTTGGGGCAGCACCCGCCACGCCGTGCGGTCTCCCGGCAGACGCTCCACCGGCGCGCCAAACGCGGCCATCAGGTCGGTGGTGATGGACACATAGGCGGCTTGGACGATCTCGTCTCGGATCACCACCTCAACCGGCGCCTGCGCGCGCGGCGCGGCCATCAGCACGCCGCTGATGAACTGGCTCGATGTCTTCCCCGACATCTCGATGCGTCCGCCTCGTAGTCCACCGCCCCATACCCGAAGCGGGAGCGCAGCAGGTGGGGAGAGGTACTGCAGGCGACCCCCGAGCGCAGAGAGCGCGTCGACAAGGGGCCCGAGCGGGCGCTCCGATAGCCGCCGGCTGCCGCGCACCTGCCACTCGCCCGTGGCTGCGGTCGCCAAGAGGCCAGGTAAAAACCGCGCGGTCGTCCCGGCCGCGCCGATGTACAACTCGGCCCGCGTTTGGCGCCACGCCGCTCCGCACCCGTCCACCTCGACGCTGTCACCGTCGACGCGAATGTCGCAGCCCAGGCGGCGGAGTGCGTCGATGCACCAGTACGAATCGTCGGACCTGAGGATGCCGCGGAGGCGGCTGCGCCCTTCTGCTGCCCCCGCCAGCAGCAGTGCGCGGTTGGTGAAGCTCTTGCTGCCCGGCACGCGCAGCGCGAGGTTGGGCGGCGTTCGCAGCGGTGCCACGTGGACCGCGCGCACGCCGGTCAGCGTGGCCCATGGCGAGCGTGCTTCCAAGTCGGGCATCGGTGTGCTCAACGGAACCCCTCCTCAGCGGAATACCTGCGGGCTGTTGCGGTACACCACATCCGCTGTACCACGGCGCGCATTGATGGCGCGCGCGACAACGAACAGCAGGTCGCTGGCGCGGTTCAGATACCGGACGGCCGGCGCGTGCACAGTCTCGGCGCGCATCAAGGAGACCGCGCGGCGCTCCGCACGCCGGACCACCGTGCAGGCGACGTGGACTGCGGCCGCGGCCGGATCGCCACCTCGCAGGATAAATTGCTTGACCTCCGGCGCCTGCGCTTGATACTGGTCGATCCATGGTTCTATCTTCGCCGCGGCGTCGTCCGGCGTGCGAAAGGGCCCGTCTGGTTTCGGGTTTGCCAAATCAGCGCCCACGTCCCACAGCGTTTGCTGCACCTCGGTCAGCACATCGCGCAGGTCCTGTTCCTCGGGTCGGTCCAACAGGCTCACGGCCCAACCGAGAAAGGCCCCCGCCTCATCGACTGCACCGTACGCCTCGACGCGCAGGTCGTCCTTGTAGCGGCGGCTCCCGCCGATCAGCGCCGTCTTGCCCTGGTCGCCGCCGCGCGTATAGATCCTCATCGGCTCTCATCCTCCTTCGTCACTCGCTCCGAGACCCCCGCCTCGCTGAAGGTGGCCGTCTCCGCCATGACGAGGCACGCATTGCGGATCACGGGCAGCAAGGCCAGCGCACCGGATCCTTCTCCCAAACGCATGCCCCAATCGACCAGCGCCTGCAATCCGAGCACCTCGAGAACCGCCCGGTGCGCAGGTTCCGGCGAGGTATGGGTCGCCACCAGCACGTCCCGAACCCCTGGCATCACCCTGTCTGCCCACAGCGCGGCGGCCGACACAACGACGCCATCGAGGAGGACGGGGACTCGCCGTGTCGCACAGGCCATCATACCGCCGGCGATGGCGGCCAGTTCCAGTCCGCCCAGTGCAGCCATCACGGCCCACGGTTCGCGCGCCTCGAAGTTGGCCTGGAGGGCGCGGCGCACGGCCGACTGCTTGCGGGCGAGACCCGCCTCGTCAATTCCGGTCCCCCGCCCCACGGTCTGCTCCGCCGGCCGTGCCAACAGGCGCGAGAGCAGCGCGGCGCTGGCGGTCGTGTTGCCAATCCCGAGTTCGCCGAACACCACGTGGTCCACGCCTTCATCCAGCAACCCGAGCGTCGTCTCCCAGCCGGCGCGGACCGCCGCGCGGCACTCCTCCAACGACATCGCGGGACCCTTGGTGAAGTTGGCCGTACCGGATCGAACTTTGCGCACGACCAGTGCCGGGTGATCCACCGTGCCCGCGATGCCCACATCGATGAGTCGCAGCACGGCTCCCGCCGCGCGCGCCAGAACGCTGCTCACCGCTCCGCCGGCGCAGATATTGATGGCCATCTGGACGGTGACCTCGGCCGGATAGGCGGACACGCCTTCCTCCGTCACGCCGTGGTCCGCGGCGTAGATGAGCACGCCGGGCCTGTGCAACCGGGGGACCGGCTGCCCGATGATACCGGCCATCCGGACGATGAGCTCCTCGAGCCGCCCCAGGCTGCCCGGTGGTTTGGTCAATTGATCCAGTCGCGCCGCGGCGTGGGCGGCAGTGTCTGGATCAAACGGGTGCACAGACGCCGTTGATCCATGTGCAAAGATGTCTTCCCAGCCCGTTGACACGGTTTTTCCTCTCCCTTGGTTGGACAGCCTGTGGCATGATGGGTATGGTTGTGGCTGCATTATACACCAGTGGCCGCGCAGATCGGTGTGGCCGATGGCACAGGGGGGATGGGTGTGGAGTTTGAGCACAAGGTGGCCATTATCACCGGGGGCGCGCAGGGGATTGGCATGGCGGTGAGCCGCGCTTTCGCTCGCGAAGGAGCGAAGGTGGTGGTCGCGGACATTGATCCGGAAGCGCTGCAGGAACACAGCGATGCGCTGCGCGCGGAAGGCGCCGAGGTGCTTCCCGTGCGCATGGACGTGGCCGAGGAGGAGGATGTACGGCGCCTCGTGGAGCAGGTGATGGGTGCGTACGGCCGGATCGATATCCTGGTCAACAACGCCGGCATCGGCTGGACGGGGACACTCGAGACGAGGCCGATGGCCGAGTTCGACAGGGTGCTGGCCGTCAACCTGCGCGGGCCGTACATGTTGGCCAAGTACTGCGCGCCGCATCTGGGTCGCGGCAAGGAGCCCGGCGTGATCCTCAACATCTGCTCGACGCGCGCACTGCAGTCGGAACCCCACAGCGAGCCGTATTCGGCGGCGAAGGGCGGGCTGCTGGCGCTCACCCACTCACTGGCGGTGTCGCTCGGTCCGCGCGTGCGCGTCAATGCCATTAGCCCGGGATGGATTGAGGTGTCGAGCTACAAAAAGGCGAGCGCCCGCTCCGAGCCTCAGCTGCGCCCGGTCGATCACGCCCAACACCCGGCCGGCCGCGTCGGTCGCCCGGAGGACATCGCGGAGGCGTGTTTGTTCCTCGCATCATCGCGCGCAGGATTCATCACGGGAACGAATCTGGTGGTGGACGGCGGGATGACGGTGAAGATGATTTATGCGGAGTAAAAAGCCCTCCCCATGGGGAGGGCTCGTGGATCAGCGCGCGGTACCCACCGGCTGCGAGGCTTGCTGGCCTGTCTTCAGCCACTGAGCAACCTGCAGCAGACGCCGCGTCTGCACGCGGATGGCCTCCTGCTCCTCCGGCGTGATGGTGCCATCTTCGCGTGTTGTAACGCTTGTGCCATAGGGGTTGCCACCGGCGGCGAACAGCGCCTGGTCCGTGTATCCCGGCGCCACCACAATAGCGCCCCAGTGGTACATCGACGTGTACAACTGCAGAATCGTTTGTTCCTGGCCACCGTGCGGGTTCTGTGCGCTGGTCATCGCGCTGACGCATTTGTTGGCCAGCTTGCCCTGTGCCCACAGTGGGCCCATGATGTCGACGAACTGCTTGATCTGCGAGGGCACGTTGCCGAACCGCGTCGGCATGCTAAACAAAATGGCGTCCGCCCAGTCCAGGTCTTCCGGCTGCGCCACGGCGACGTGCTGCGTTTCCTCCACATGTTTCTTCCACGGTTCGACACCCTGGATCACTTCCTCCGGCGCCAACTCCTGCACACGCCGCACGCGAACCTCCGCACCGGCCGCCTCCGCGGCTTTCTTAGCAATTTGAGCCATCTTATAGTTGGTGCCGGTCATGCTGTAGTACACGATGGCCAGCTTCACTTGGGACATCTTTTCTGCCTCCTCCGGTGAGCCTATGCTTGGTCCCATGCTGATTGTGTGCGCCGCTTGGGCCGCCCATGCGAAGCTATTACACAGTAACTTATCATTGTCAAGTTGCTATTGAAATGTAGACATCCTTTGCGGGGAGCTCTGCCGCAGTTGCTTACGATGTTCAAGTAACTGTGATAACATGGGATGTGGGAGCGTGTGCGCCATGGAACAGATGTGTCCAAAGTTCGAAGCCGCCTTCGAGCTGCTGGGCAAGCGCTGGACCGGCCTGATCATCCGCGCCCTGCTCAGCGGGCCGAAGCGGTTCAAGGATATCTCGGAAATGATCCCGAACATGAGTGACAGGATGCTTGCCGAGCGGTTCAAGGAACTGGAGGCGGCGGGCATCCTGGTTCGGCACGTCTATCCGGAGACGCCGGTGCGGATTGAGTACGAGCTCACGGAGAAAGGGAGGGCGCTGGAACCCGTGATGGACGCGCTGCAGGAGTGGGCCAACCGATGGGTGCCGTGATCGGTTGGCCCATGCGCTATCTCAACGCCGCATAGACCTTGCGAACCTGTTGGACTGTGAAACGACTTCCCCCCAGGTCCTGCGTGTTCGCCAAGGCCATCGCCACCAAGATGGTGGGCGAGCTGTGGCCGGCGGGTGTTCCCCACGAGATGAACCATCCCCAATCCTGTCCATTGCTCTCTGCCGTACCGGTCTTCCCGGAGATGGTCCAGCCGGGAAGGTCGGCGATGCCATGCGCGGTGCCGGTTGGATCCGCCACCACCTGCCGCAGGTCGGTCTTCAACACCTGGATGGCGTCGCTGGATAGACCCGTGTGCAGAACCACACCCGTGGGCTGCTGCTTCACGGTGGCACCGGATGCCGTGGTCACCTTGCTCACCAGGTATGGCAACAGGATGTCCCCCTGGTGTAAAAACGCCGTGTACATCGACGCAAGTTGCAGCGGGCTGACCAGCACCTGGCCTTGCCCGTACGATGTGTCTGCGAGCTGAATGTCGTTCTGGATAGAACCGTTGTTGCTGATCTGTGCTTTCGCGACGGCCAGTGGGAACGAGAGCGGTTTGTCAAAACCCATCTGTTCAAGACCCTGCACCAAGGACTGTGCTCCAATCGCCAGCCCCGCCTGCGCGAAGTACACGTTGTCCGACCATACCAGCGCATGGAGCAGGTCCACGGTACCGGCCGGGTGCGGTTCACGGGTGACAAAGTAATTGCCCCACGAACTGTCTTTTTGCCAGTGCTCCGCATCGCTGGCGAACGTCGTTGACGGGGTCAGCGCGTGGTCGGTCAGGCCAATGGCAGCCACCAGTGGTTTGAGGGTGGAACCTGGTGGGATGGCCGAGAGCGCACGGTTGACCAACGGGCTCTGGGGATCCGACAGCAGGGATTGCCAGGCGCTGGATGAGAGACCTTCGGTCAATGCGTTGGGATCAAACTCCGGAGAACTCGCGATCCCGAGTACCGCCCCGGTTGCGGGGTCCAACGCAACCGCCGAACCCACATGTCCCTTCAATGCGTTGGCCAACGCCTCCTGGACCTCGCTGTTCAACGTGACCGTGACATCAGCACCCGCCTTGGGCTCGCGCTGGGCGATCAAGACCTGCTCTTGTCCCCGCTCATCCAGCAACCATATCTTCCCACCCCGCTGACCCCGCAATTGAAGGTCCAACGCCGCTTCCAGCCCCGTCTGTCCGATCACGTCCGTGGACGTATACCCCTCCGCTTTCCGCTGCTGTGTCAATTCCTCGGCCGTGATGGGGCCAAGATATCCGATGACGTGGGCCGCCAGCGCGGCTTCAGGATACACGCGAACTGGCGTGGGACTGTCCTCAATCAGTACACCCGGAATGCGCAGCAACTTCCTCTCCAGTGTTTGTTCGGTTTGTTCAGGCACCGTCTTCACAGGGACAAAGACATCCGGCGTGACCCAGGACTGATGGAGTAGCTTTTGAATGTCGGTCTCAGACAGATTCAGGACCTCAGCGAGCGCTTTTGCGGACGAGTCCGTCATCTTGCGCGGAACCAAGCCGATGACCTTACCCGGGGCATTTCCCGCGAGCACCTTTCCGTCGGCGCTGATGATAGACCCACGAATGGGTGGGAGTGTCTCGGCCCGCACCTTCCACCCGGGTTTCAGCTGGGGGAAGATCAGATCTGGATGCCAATCGATGCGCCACCCGTTGGGGTCCTTCACGAGTCGTGCGGTGTAGGTTTCCGTGAACGGCTCGGTGAGGGCTGTTTTCCACGTGACGCGAAAGGTGACGCTTGCAGCGTTCCCGCTTACGTTGGGTTGATTCGACGGAGACAAATCGGTGGTGAGGGACTGCGTCTCGATGCCGGATTCGATGGATTTATACCGCGTGACAAAGTCGGCTTGGGAGATCTGTTTTTGTGCCTGCGTCGACAGCAGGGCGTACATGCCACGAAAGTCGCCGTGGGACCAATCCGTCAGGTACTGTTCGAGTACGTCGTAGGGCCCCGGTTGGTGGCCGCATCCTGTGACCAGGGAAGCGGTCAGCACACCGCTGAGGGCGAGCGCCGCCCAGCCTCTCACATCTAATTCCCCCATATTCCTTGCAGTAAGTTCAAAACAATCCTTTCACAACAAGTGTATCGTAATGCGCGGAGCCTGTCGCATCAAATTTTAGCGGCGATTGACATTCAAGCCCGGGGACCATACCATGGGAGTGGACAATCAGCACATCGACCTTCCGGGTGCTCTCGCGCAATTCGCGAGAGAGAATAGGGAAATCGGTGAAAATCCGATGCGGTCCCGCCACTGTGATCAGCGTGCGATGGGCCGGTGTCACTGGGGGTGCGGTTTGCGGCGATGCGCCGCGGGCCGCCCGCTGGGAAGGCGCCGGGGACCCGTGCTGAGAGCCAGGAGACCTGCCCGGAGGGATGCGCGAAAGCTTCCGAGGAGAGGTTTTCGCGGACGGCCGGGTTCTACCCGTGCAACCGCACATCCCATCCCCGACCTTCTGCGACATGTATTCCTCTTTTTCCCACCGCGCGCCGTCGTCCTGCGGCGCTGAAGCTTCTCGCCATCCCCGTGGTCGATGCAAGCTGCCACACGTCCGCTTTTACGAGATTTTGATGAGATGCATGGTCGCATGCGGACAAGGGGGTTGCACTCGATGAAAGCTCGTGCGGGTGTCATGCTGTTGACGCTGGCCGCGGTCATGGCGGCGGCGGGTTGCGGTGCCACCGGCGGTGCCAACAACACCGCGCAGAACGCGTCGGCTGGCGGTGCAAGCGGGGGACAGGCGACGGCCGTGACGTTCCCGCTGACCGTGACGGATCAGGCGGGGCACAAGGTCACCATCGCCAAGAAGCCGGAGCGCATTGCCTCCGGTACACTCGGTACGGATGAGATCCTGTCCGGGCTCGTGCCCAAGAACGACATTGTCCTCGTCACGCAGTACGCCACAGATCCCACGCAGTCCAACATTGTCTCGTTCGCCCAGGGTATCCCAGCCATGAAGGATGCCAATGCGGAGGCTATCATCGCGCAACACCCGGACCTGGTGCTGTTGGCCACGTACACCAAGCCCGGCGTGGTGCAGCAGGTGGAGCAGGCGGGCATCCCCACGTACGAGTTCGCCGACTTCACGTCCATCAAGACCATCGAGCAGAACATTGAAGTTGTCGGTGAGCTCGTCGGCGAGCCCCAGAAGGCTCAGCAGATGGTCCAGGACCTTGAGCAGAAGCTCAGCGCTATCGAGGCGGCGGTCAAGGACAAGCCCCATCCGACCGTGCTCAACTACAGCTCCTACGGGTACGTCGCGGGCAGTGGGACGACGGTGAATGACGTGATCGTCGACGCGGGCGGTGTGAACGCCGCCGGCAATCTGCAGGGTTGGCAGCAGGTCACGCCGGAGCAGGTCGTGAAGATGAACCCGGATGTGATCATCGTGGCGGCTGATGACACGGGCTTCAAGGATAAGCTGCTGCATGATCCGAAGTACCAGACCATCAACGCGGTGAAGAACCATCGCGTGTACGAGATTCCTGCCGCGGATCTGACGAGCGTCAGCCAGTATGTCTATAAAGGGGTGGAGGACGTGGCGCACGTCCTGTACCCGGATGTGAAGCTGCCGCAATGAGCCGCAGGCGCCGGACGGGCCTGATTGGGCTCTTCCTTCTGTTATGTATCGCCGCTTGGGTTGAGATCAGCTGGGGGCCGGTCAGCATTCCCATCCGTCAGATTGGTTCCCAGACGTGGGCGTACCTGCACGGCAGCCGCGATGCCGACGCGGTGGTGATGGGGGCCATCCGCTGGCCGCGGCTGTGCGCCGCCATCCTCGTGGGGGCCGGTCTCGCCGTGAGCGGCTGCGTGCTGCAGGCGGTGTTTCGCAACTCCATGGCTGATCCAGGCATCATCGGCGTGTCCAGCGGCGGCGCGCTGGGGGCGGTGCTGGCCATCAGCCTGGGGCTCGGCGCCGTGAGCCCGTGGCTGCCTCCGCTGTGCGCTTTCGCCCTGGGTTTGGCGGCGGTGCTGGCGGTGTACCGGCTGGGTTCCATCGGTGGCCGTACCGCGGTCCACAGCCTGCTCCTGTCCGGGGTTGCGGTGAGTTCGCTGTGCAGCGCCATCGTCACGCTGTTGCTATCGCTGGTGCCGTTCCAAACGATGGCGCAGATGATGTTCTGGCTGATGGGCGGTCTCGACGGCATCACGTGGGTGCATGTGGCGGTGGCGGGGAGCGCGGTGCTGGTGGGTCTGGTGGTGTTCATCGCGATGGCGCCCGCCCTCGACATCATTTCCATCGGCGAGGAGCAGGCGGAGGGCGTCGGCGTACACCTCGAGCGCGTAAGGCGTGTGGCGATGCTGGTCAGCGCGCTGGTGGTGGGGGCGTGCGTCAGCATCAGTGGCGTCATAGGCTTTGTGGGACTGATTGTACCGCACCTCCTGCGGCTGTGGTTCGGCGCCGCGCACCGCGTCCTGATCCCCGTCTGCGCACTCGGCGGCGCGGTGTTGCTGACGCTGTCGGACGTGATTGCGCGCATGGCGCTGTCACCGGTGGAACTGAACATCGGCATCGTCACCTCGTGCCTCGGCGCACCATTTTTCCTGTATCTTCTGCGCCGCCAGTACGCGCGCGGCGCGTGGGGGTGATCCCAGCATGCTCGAAGCGGCGGGCGTATCGTTTCGAGGTATCCTTCACGACGTGACGCAGACGTGGCCGGCAGGGCGCCTGGTGGGTTTGGTGGGCCCCAACGGCGCCGGCAAGTCCACGCTGCTGCGCGTGCTGGCCGGGATCTGGTCGCCCACGAGCGGCGAGGTCCGGGTTTCGGGGCTTAGCGTCCACCAGCTGTCGCCGCGCCAGCGTGCGCGCCATGTCAGCTACCTTCCGCAGCAGCTTCCGGACGACATCCCGTTCACGGTGCGCGAATTCGTCGAGATGGGGCGGTATGCGCATCGGCCGCGCATCGGAGCGCTGTCGAGGGCTGACCGAGCCGCGGTGGATCAGGCTTTGTCCCGCCTGGAGCTGGCCGATCTCGCCCACAACCCCATAAAGTACCTCTCCGGCGGCCAGCGTCAGCGGGCGGCCATCGCGCGTTGCCTGGCCCAGGAGAGCGGTGTACTGCTGCTCGATGAACCCATCTCCAACCTGGACCTGCACTATCAGTGGGAGATCCTGCAGATTGTGCGCGGGCTTGCCAGCGAGGGTCGACTCGTCGTGATGGCGATTCATCACCTGGAACTGGCGGCCGCGTTCTGTGATGAGTTGGTGCTGCTGCGAAACGGGCGGGTGTACCAGGCGGGGAAACCCCAGGCGGTGCTCACGCCGGAGGCGGTGGAGGCGGTGTTTGGCCTCAGCGTGCAGGTATTTCCGGATCCGCACACCGGCCACCTCCGGCTGAGTTGGCCGGAGACGGTGGACGGCGCCGGCAGCCACCCGCCGCGGGAGGTGGAGGAGGTTGTGCCCGCATGCGCAAAGCGCTCGTGATTGGCGGTGCGCGTAGCGGCAAGACGGCTGCGGCCGAGCGGTTGGCGGAGCGCTGGGCGGCGGAGACAGGCTGGCCCGTCACGTATGTGGCGACGGCGCAACCCTCGGATGAGGAGATGGCCGCGCGGATCCAGCGCCACCGTGTCGCTCGCCCGGCCACGTGGCAGACGGCGGAGGTGCCGCTGGACGTGGCGCCGTGGCTGGAAGCCGCGCCGCCGCAGGTGGTGGTCGTCGACTGCCTGTCGCTTCTGCTCAACAACTGGATGTGGCTGGAATCTGCAGAGGAGGACCACCTGCGCCGCCGGGCCGATGCCCTGTGCGAGGCGGTGCGGCGTGCGGCGCACGCCATCGTGATCGTCAGCAACGAGGTGGGCCAGGGCATCGTGCCGGCATCGCCGGAGGTGCGCCTGTACCGCGATATGCTCGGGATGCTGAATCAGGCTGTGGCGCGGGTGGTCGACGAGGTCTACTGGGTCTGTGCGGGCATCCCCGTGGAACTGCGCCGGCTGCAGGCGGCTTGGGCCGAGGAGGACGGCGGATGACGGCGTGGCTGGCCGAGGTGTGGGCGGCTGGCGGCGGCCGCCCGGCACCTTGGCCGGCGTTGTGGGCGGCGCACGCCGTGTTGGGGCTCGGCGCCCTGGGGGTGGACCTGTGTGTGGGCGATCCGCCCCGCCTCCCACACCCCGTGGTCCTCGTGGGGCGGATGATCAGCGCGCTGGAACGCCGCTGGAACATATCCGCGCTGGGCGATGCCCGGCGCCGTGTGCTGGGTGCATGCATGGCCGTGGCGGTGCTCGCCACCGTCTTGGTGCTGAGCGAGGCCATCCTGTGGTTGGCGGGCCTGTGCGCGGCGTGGCTGCACTTTGTGTTGGCCCTGTGGCTCAGCTCCACCACCATCGCCTGGCGCGGTTTGGTGGAGGCGGGCCGCGACGTATATCGGGCCATCTCGCGCTGCGGCCTCGACGCTGGGCGGCGGGCTGTCGGGCGGATCGTCGGGCGAGACACGGACACCCTGTCGGAGCCCGAGGTGGTGAGGGCGGCGGTGGAAACGCTCGCCGAGAACATCGTCGATGCGGTGGTGTCACCCCTCCTGTTCGCCCTGGTGGCCGGTGCCCCAGGCGCTCTGCTGTACCGGGCCATCAACACGCTGGACTCGATGGTGGGCTACCGCAACGACAGGTTCCGAGCCTTCGGCTGGGCCTCGGCGCGTCTGGATGACGCGGCGAACTACCTGCCGGCCCGGCTCACGGGCTGGCTGATCCTGCCGCTCGCGGCGCGGGTGTGCGGGCTTAACGCTCGTCAAGCGTTTCGCATCATGCGGCGTGATGCGCGCAAGCACCCCAGTCCCAACAGCGGCTTCGCGGAGGCGGCGGCGGCCGGCGCCCTGGGTGTGACGCTCGGCGGCCTCAACACCTATGGCGGAGTGCCGTCGCTGCGCCCGCGACTCGGGGAAGGGCAGCGGCCGCTGGAGGCGGACGACATTGTGCGCATGGTGCGGCTGGTCCATGCGTCGTGTGGCTTGACGGCACTGGTGGCCGCGGTGTGGGGAGGGGGATGGCTGTGGGCAGGGCTGATGCTCACGCGTTGACGCGGATCAGGGTGTGGCTGGCGTGTGCCATCTCGTTCCTGACCATCCTGCCTGTCTCCCGACGCCTTGCGCCTGACCTCGAGGATATCCGCCGCAGCACCTTCTTCTATCCGCTCATCGGCGTGCTGCTCGGTCTCGTGGCGAGCGGCTGTGCGGCCCTCCTGGCCGCCGTACTGCGCGTCCCGGCGGGGCCCGCGGCGGCGGTGGTGCTCACCCTCCTGACTGCACTGACCGGCGCTCTGCACGTCGACGGCTGGATGGACCTGGCAGACGGCCTGGCCAGCCGCAGACCCGCGGCGGAGGCGCTGGCGGTCATGCGTGATAGCCGCGTCGGCGCGGTGGGTGCGGCGGCCGGCGCCCTGCTGCTGCTCGGCAAGTGGAGCGCCATCGCCGCGGTGCTCTCCGGTACCGGTGCGGGCGGAGGCGTCGCCTGGCGGGTGGCGGCAGCGTGCGCGGTGCTGGGCACCAGCCGCTGGGCCATGGTGCTGGCGATGCGCCTTGCGCCCTACGCCCGGCCGATCGGCGGTCTCGGGGCGGCGTTCGCGCGGGCGGTCCCCGGGTGGTGCCTGCTCGGCGCGGTGTGGCCGGGGCTGGCGCTGGCACTGGCCGTGTGGGTGGCGCCATCCCCAGCGCACGCCCGGGTGCTCACCTTCACAGGGATGCTGGCGGTCGGGGGCGTGATCGGCAGCGTCGGCTTTACGGGGTGGATGAGGCGTCGCTTCGGCGGGATGACCGGAGACCTGTACGGCGCGCTGGGCGAAGCCATCGAGTGGTTCGGATGGCTCGCGCTGTGCGCGTGCAGCCGATGAGGAGGGGAGGCCATGCCGGCCACACACGGCGGCCAGGTCCACGAGTGGGCTCGCATGCACAGCCGTGACGTGAACGAGGTGCTCGACTTCAGCGCCAACATCCATCCCTTTGGACCGCCCGACGGCGTGTGGCAAGCCATTCATACGGCGCTGCCGCAAATTCGGCATTACCCGGACGCCTCGCACAGGCGGGTTCGCGAGGTGCTGGGACGCCGCCTCAGCGTCGACCCGGAGCGCATCGTGTGCGGCAACGGCGCGGTCGAGGCCATGGAGTGCGTGCTGCGGGTGTGGCGTCCGCGGCGTGTGGTGGTGCTCGAACCGGCGTTCGGGGAGTACGCTGCCATCGCGCGGCGCTTCGGGATACCGGTGGCTTCGGTGACGATGTGGACCGAGCAAACATATCGCCACGGCCCCTCACTGCACGCCGCAGCGGCTGCACCCATTCGTCCAGGAGACGCCGTCTGCTTCAATCATCCTCACAACCCCAGTGGCTTTGCCTGGCCGCGAAGTGCGTGGGAGGGGCTGGTGCGGACGTGGTTGGACGCCGGTGCATTCGTGCTGGTGGACGAATCCTTTATGGATTTTCTCGCGGACGAGGCGGAGTACACCGCACTCGCGCTTGGCGAACATCCCCGGCTGGCGGTGGTTCGATCCGCCACCAAGATCTTCGCCATCCCCGGTCTTCGCTTCGGATACGCGGTCGTCAGTCCGGACGTCGCGCGGCGCGTTGCGGAAGAAAGGGACCCATGGAGCGTCAACACCCTGGCGCAGGCCGCGGCGGCCGCCGCTTACCTCGAGGACGAATTTCTGCGGGAGACGCGCCACTGGCTGGCTCAGGAGCGTGCCAGGCTGGATGCCGCTTGGCGGGAGGCACTGCCGGCGTGGGATCGTCTGCCGGGCCAGGTGAACTTCTACACCGTGCGGCTGCCGTCCCAAGCGATGGCCCGGGCGATGGCGCGCCGCTTGGCCGAACAGGGCATTCTCGTGCGGCTGTGCGGCTCTTTCACCGGGCTGTCCGACGCCGTGTGGCGCCTCGCCATTCGCTCGCCGGAGGAGAACGACAGGCTGCTCGATGCACTGCGCCGTCTCGCGGTGGAGTGACCCTCCGTGGGCGGCGCATCCATCCCACGGCAAGAATGAAGCGAGGCCGCCGAAGCCATCAGGGCATCGGCGGCCTCGCGTATCTTCATACCGCGCGTACGTAGCTGGCACGGGCGGGTCGGCGCCGCGGCTCGCTGCGGTGCGGCAACACCTGCCCCATCACGCCTCCACACTGGTGCTCGGGGCCGCGGAGGAGCGGCGGACGAGCGGGTGCATGAAGGCGGCGAAGCTGATCACAGCCGCGAGCAGGCCGCAGAATACGATGAGCGGTCCGACCGAGATAAACGTCGCCAGCGCCCCAAAGACCAGGTTGGACAATGGCAGCGTGGCACTCAGCACCGCTGTCAGCAGTGCCCACACGCGCCCGAGCCATTCCGGCGGGATTTCCGCCTGGATCCGCGTGAAGAATGTCGCATTCACCATGATCATGCAGAACCCACCGATGAAGAACAGCACTGCGCCGGCCCACACCATGTGAACCGCACCGAACGTGGCCATGCACAGCGAGGCGATGAGCATCGCCAGGGTCATCGTCTTCTCCTTGGCCATTCGCGCCGTCACCCCGGCCAACACCAACCCTCCGATGACCTCGCCAATGCCGAGGGACGCATTGATCAAACCGATGCTGCTTCCGTTCCCATGCATGTAGCGTGGTACGTACAGGTAGATGAGCGAGGCTTCCACAGCACAGACCGCAAAGTTGTAGGCCACGATGAAAGGTGTCAGAACCTTGGTATAGGGCAGTTCGTAGACGGCCTTCAGTCCATCTCGGATGTCGCCGAACAGCACACCGGACGTGAGTGGGCGCGTCTGCGGCTGGGGTTCCTGCACGCGCATGAACAGTAGCGACAGGATGGAGACACCGAACGACACGGCATCCAGCCACAGCGCGATGGCGGCCCCGTTGGGAAAAGCCAGCAGTGCACCGGCGATGGCGGGCGCCAGCACTTGCGTGGCACTGTTTGCGCTACCCCGCAGCGAGTTGGCTTGCATCAGCTCTTCCCGGCTGACAATATGTCGGATCAGGACGGCCTGCGCTGGCTGAAACGCCGTACCCGCCACGGCGAGAACGAAGGCCAGCAGGGCCAACGCCCACGGTGACGCGCTGTGCGTCGTCACCAAGATGGCGATCACGGCCACCGCCACACCCCGAACCACATCCGTCCAGATCATCGTGGGCAGCTTCCGCCAGCGGTCCACAAGCACACCGGCCAGTGGTGCGACCACCACGCGCGGCAGGAACGTCGCGATGGGGATGACAGCCAGCCACATGGCGGCGCTCGGCGATGCGTGCACCAACAGGTACATGCACCACATCAGGGCGATGGTGTACATCCCGTCGCCAAGCTGAGAGGTCACCTGACCGATGAATAAAATCGAGTAATTCCGATTGCGCAGTACGGCAAAGCGCTTCTGCGCCGGTTGCCCCTGGGTCGATTCGGCCATGACGTCACACCCTTACCCCATGAGAGTTGCGGCGGCCTCACAGATGAAACCAGCTGCCGGCCTTGCGGCGCAACCGGCAACACTCATATCTATTCGACAGTTCCTTCGAAAATCCTGCCATTTCTAGGTGAATTCTTTCTGTCTTGGCAGAGTCGAGACGGGCCGTCGTGCGGACCGCCGGGGAGCGAGCCGAAGGGCAAGGATGGAGGGAGACCGGCAAGGGGGGATAGGGCGGGGCAAGGCGAGATCGCCGGCGGGCATTAACGGCCCACCATGGTGTGAAACATGTTGTGCATCGGCCCGGGTGGAAAGATGACGTACAGCAGGAGAAAGACGGCCAGGCCCGTGAGCGCCGTGACAAACCACGATACCGCGGTCCAGCGGGCAATCCGCCGGTGCTGACGAAACCTGCGCTTGAACGCGAAGCGCAGCGTGAAGATACCGAGAATGGCTGCCACCGTCGCCAACACGGAGTGGATCTGCAGGAACGCCTGATAGGCGGGCAGGTAGGCACGCGGTCCGCCAAAGCTGGTGTCTCCCACCAGCACGGTCTTCAGCACATAGCTGACGAAAAACAGCACCGCCAGCACCACCGACGTCAGCATCAGCCGCCGGTGCACGCGAACGCGGTGGCGGCGGATCATCACCCACCCCACCGCCATGCAGGCGGCGCTGGACAGGATGAAAAATTCGTTGAGAACGGCCATGAAGTTCATGGGATCTCTCCTGGGTGCGACGGATTCGGCGGCGGGCCCGCCTCATCCCGACGGATGGGCCGCGCCCGCGCCGTTTGTCCTCATTGTCCCGGATGTCCGCTGCCGAGGCAAGCGCAACCCAGGTACAATTGTGTGACGATCCGCCCCGTCGCAGCTGCACACGCCGCATGCAGCCCCGGCCGTGTCGCTTTACATCGGTGCGCGGCCGAGCAGGCGCATGTGCTCGCGTTTGAAGCAGCGCCCTTTGATCACCTGCAGTCCCTGGCTCTGCGCATACGACTCCAGCTCTGGTTCGTCCACACCGGGTTGCAGCCAGACGGCCTTCGCGCCCTTCTGTTTCGCCTGCTCCGCGAGTTGCTTGGCGTCCTGCACATGGCCGAAGACATGGACGATATCCACCGGCTCGTCGCTATCCGAAACCTGTTTGACCCCTTTGTGTCCCAGCGCCATGCCGGTTTGCGGATGCACGGGGATCACGTGGTATCCTTGAGACTGTTGATATGACGCCACATCATACGCCGGCGATCCCGGCCGATTCGCCAGCCCCACCACCGCGATGGTGTGCGTCTGCATCATCAGGTCCTTCATCGCTTGATCCGAAATCTGCACGCGACGTCCCTCCATCCGTTGTCTTGGCGTCGTTTAGTATGAACCTGCGGGAGGATGCCTACGCGAGTGATGCGAATGGCAGGAGGCACAAACATGCGGCCGTGGATGTGGCTGGCCGTATCGGTCATGGTGATCTTCGGTGCGTTCGACATGTTGCGCGGGTTGGCCGCACCGCTCTTGATGCGGGCCTGGCACGTCGACTACGCGACCCTGGGCGCGGCGTTTGCCGCCGGGTCCACCGGCTACCTTGGCGGGACGTTCCTCAGCGGCTGGCTCGTCGAGCGCCTCGGGGTCCGCGGCGTGGCGGTGCTCGGCAGCGCCATCCAGATTCTCGGCACCGCGGGCGTGGTGGTCTCGAACTCTTATCCCCTCGCTCTCCTGAGCTTTCTATGCTCAGGTCTCGGCGGGGGTACGCTGGAGATAGCCGTGAACGCGGTTGTGCCAGCGACGGTGTCAGGATCCGCGGCGCAGGCGCGCCGCTTCAACCTGTTGCACGGTGCCTACGGTGCGGGCGCGTTTGTGTTCCCGCTGTTCGCAGGACTGGTCATCGCGCTGCCCGGCGCCTGGCGCGTCCTCTACGCGGTGTTGGGGTTGGCCACCCTCGTCACCGCGTTCTGGGCCGTCCGCCTTCGCCCCCTCCCGCTACGCCGCGCCGCAGCGTCCGCCGATGCTCCTGCCGCCGAGCCGGGCGAGCGGCCGGCCATGGAGGCCGCGGCGTCTGGGCGCGGCCGAGCGGACCGTCCGTGGTGGGCGCATCCTCTGCTGTGGGTGCTGCTGATTGCGATTTTGGCGTACGTGATGGCGGAGATGGGGCTCGCCACATGGAGCACCCTGTACCTCGTACGGACACACGGGATTGCGCTGCGCACAGGGTCCTTCCTCATCTCGGGTTTTTACTTCTGGTTCACGTTGGGGCGGCTGACCGCCTCGCGCTGGGTGACGCACTTTGGGAGCAGCCGCGTGCTCGCCGCTGCTGTGGCGTTGTCGCTGGTGGCCGTCGCCGGGTTGTTCCTGCCGCAGGTGCCTGCTGCGCTCGCGGCGCTGTGCCTCGCCGGTCTGGGGTTCGCCGCCATCTTCCCGACCATCACTGCGTTGGCCAGCCATCTCTTCCCTGCCCAGGCCGGCCGTGTGCTGGGGCTGCTGTTCACGGCGGCGGGTGTCGGCAGTTTGGGAACCAACCTGGTGATTGGCGCTGCGGCAGAGCACTGGGGCATCGGCGCGAGCATGGTGGTGGTCTGGTTGTGCCTTGTTCTGGTCGCCGCAGCCTTGGCGGTGGCCAGCGGCCGCACTGCTGCGCGCGGGCGGGTGAGGTCTGCGGCGTCCGTTGAATCGTCGTCGAGATAACCTGTGCGCAATGGCAAAGGAGATGACCTGGATTGTCTGAACTTCGCTGGAACCCGCTGCTGGGGGACTGGACGATGGTGGCATCGCACCGCCAGCAGCGGCCGCTCATGCCGACCGACTGGTGTCCGTTCTGCCCGGGATCCGGCCGGGTGCCGGATGATTACGATGTGCTGGCCTACGACAACGATTTTCCAGCGTTGTCCCCGAACCCGCCAGCGCCAGACTCGGTGGCAACGCCGCTATACAGAACGGCGCCAGCCTACGGCAAGTGCGAGGTGATCCTGTACTCTCCGGATCACCACGCCACACTGCCGCAGTTGTCGGATGCGCATGTCCGGAAACTGGTGGACCTGTGGACGGATCGGTATACAGCACTCGCGGCGGACCCGCAGCATGCGTACATCCTCATCTTCGAGAACCGCGGCCCGGAGGTCGGTGTGACGATGCCGCATCCGCACGGTCAGCTGTACGCGTATCCATACATCCCGCTCAAGATCCGGGTGGAGCTTCAACAGTGCGAGGCGCACCACGCACAGACGGGGCGCTGCTTGATCTGCGACATCCAGGCGGAGGAAGAGCGGGTGGGCCAGCGCGTGGTCGATGCCTCGGAGCATTTCCTCGCGTACATTCCGTTTTTCACCGACTACCCGTATGGCGTGTTCATCTCGAGCCGGCGCCACCTGGGTGCGCTGCCGGAGATGACGGACGCGGAGAAGGATGACCTGGCGCGGATATTGCGGCGTGTGGTGGCGGGGATGGATCAGCTATTTGACCGGCCGTTTCCGTACATGATGGTGCTTCATCAAACACCGCCGCATCGGCCGGATACGCAGGCGTACTACCATTTTCATATTGAGTTTTACCCGCCGCTGCGAGACAAGGATAAGATCAAGTACCTGGCGTCGTCCGAGACGGGCGCGTGGGCACCGTGTAACCCGACGGCGGTGGAGCAAACCGCACCGCGCTTGCGTGAGGCCATCCGCGCGGCCCAGGGAAAGGGGGAGGCGCGATGACCCAGTCCGGGTCTGCGCATGCCCCGCGGGAACTGGTGGAGGCGTTGCACCAGTTTGCCCGCTGGTCGCCAGGGCCGGCGGAGCAGGTGCGCGTGTTTTTCGCCCCGGGCCGCGTGAACCTCATCGGCGAGCACCTCGACTACAACGGCGGGCTGGTGTTCCCGGCCGCGCTGACGCTTGGTACGTGGGCTGTGGTGAGGCCGAGATGGGACGGCGTCTTGCGGTTTGCATCCACCACCTTCCCCGGCGAGGTGACGGCCCAAGCCGAGGATCTGGCGTTCACCGCGGCGGACGGCTTCGCCAATTATCCCAAAGGTGCGCTGTGGGCGTTGGCGCAGGCGGGCGTACCGGTGCAGGGGGCGGACATGCTGTTCGCGAGCAACCTGCCGAGCGGCGCTGGGCTGTCCAGTTCGGCCGCCATTGAGGTGGTGACGGCGGCGGCGATGGCGGCGTTCGCGGACCGCACCCTACCCGCGGCCGATCTCGCCCTGCTCACACAACGCGCAGAGAACGAGTTCATCGGTGTGCAATGCGGCATCATGGACCAGTTCGCGGTCGCGGCGGGGCGGGCAGGTCACGCCATGCTGCTCGACTGCGGCACGCTTCGCTGCGAATGGGTTCCGCTGCATCTGGGTGACGCGCGCGTGGTGATCACCAACACCCACCACACCCGGGGGCTCGCGGATTCCGCCTACAATCAGCGGCGCGCGGAGTGTGAGCGGGCGCTCGCGCTGTTGCGGGAGGTTCGTCCTGCGCTACGCGCGCTCGCCGACATCCCCCCCGAGGAGTGGCCCGCGCTGGAGTCCCGGCTGACGGATGATGTGCTGCGCCGGCGGGCGCGCCACGTCGTCACGGAACAGGCGCGGGTACGTGAGGCGGCGAGGCGGGTGGCGGCGGGGGACGTGATCGGCTTCGGACGCCTGCTCAACGAGTCGCACGTGTCGCTGCGCGACGACTATGAGGTGACCGGGCCTGCCTTGGATGCCCTGGCGGAGGCAGCGTGGAATGCGCCGGGCTGTTATGGATCGCGGATGACGGGGGCGGGTTTCGGTGGTTGCACCGTGAGCCTTGTGAAGGCGGACGCCCTGGACGCCTTTGAGGCGGAGGTCACACGCGCCTATCAAGCGGCGACGGGCAAGCAGCCCACGTTTTACGTGAGCGACGCCGGTGACGGCGTGCACGAGGTGACGGAGGAGGCGATGCGGGTATGGCCATCCTGGTAACCGGAGGCGCCGGGTACATCGGTAGCCACACGGTCGCGGAACTGGTGGCGCACGGCGAAGAGGTGGTGGTGCTCGACCACCTGGGCACGGGCCACCGCGGGGCTGTGCTGGGGGCGCCATTCTACGAGGCGGACATTCAGGATGAGCGGACGGTGCGGGAGATCATCGGGCGCCACGGCGTGGATGCTGTCATTCACTTCGCGGCCAACTCGCTGGTGGGCGAGAGTGTGAAGGATCCGCTCAAGTACTACGCGAACAATGTGACGGGGACGCAGAAGCTGTTGTCGGCGCTGATTGCCGAAGGCGTGAAGCGGTTCGTTCTGTCCTCGACTGCGGCGGTGTACGGTGAACCCGTGCGTACTCCGATTGAAGAGGACGATCCGAAGCAGCCCACCAACCCATACGGCGAGACGAAGCTGGCGATTGAGCGGATGCTGCACTGGTGTCATGCCGCCTACGGATTGTCCTCCATCAGCCTGCGCTACTTCAACGCGGCGGGCGCGCACCCCGGCCTGCCCATCGGGGAGGACCACCGACCGGAGACACACCTCATCCCCATCGTGCTCCAGGCTGCGCTGGGGCAGCGTCCATGTGTGCAGGTGTTTGGGCGGGATTACCCGACGCCGGATGGGACCTGCATCCGGGACTACATCCATGTGATGGACCTGGCGAGCGCACACCGGCTTGCCGTGGCGCGTCTGCGCACGCAGCACGTCGGTGCGGAGGCATACAACCTCGGCAATGGGCAGGGGTTCTCGGTCCAGCAGGTGATCATCACCGCGCGGGAGGTCACGGGACGCGACATTCCGGTGCAGGACGCGCCGCGCCGCCCGGGCGATCCCGCTGTCCTCGTCGCGTCCTCGCGGCGCGCGCGGGAGGTACTGGGCTGGCAGCCCCAGTTCCCGGACCTGCGCGACATCATTGCCTCAGCCTGGCGCTGGCACAGCACGCATCCGAACGGCTATACAGCGTAACGAGGCGCTCGGGACCCCGATGCCAGCCGTGAATCACTTGCAGGCAAGGAATGATCTGGTGTAAAATCAAAGTACAGGCATGAGCCGGAATGACCATGGTGGTCATGCGGCGGACCGTCCGAGGTCTCACGGCTCGGCATGCATCCATGCGACATCATACACCGGTGTCTCAGGGCAAACCTGCCGAAAGGCAGGGACGCAAAGCTAGAGGGGCTTCGTGCCACGCGGCACATGCCAGCCAGCTGCCTTCCGGGATCTGCGACGGGATGGAGCGGATCGGAAGGTCCGCTCCTGTCGTTTTTCTGCCGAATGTGCGGCGGCCTCCGGTAGAAGACGCGGGCATGCGGAGCAGCGGGTGGCGCGCCACGCGGGCCCCTTGGCGCCGCGCCTGAGCCACGGTCGAGGAGGGGTGTCCGGGCGCATGTTGGATTTCGCGCCGGCCCACCGCCAGCTTTTTTGCGGCTGGCGTATCCGGTGGGCCGGCATGGGGCTTTTGGTCTGTGCCGTCACGGCACCATCTTCAGCGCGGCAAATTTCTGATTTAGTTGGTGCATCTGCGCGATGGTCGTTTCCGTCATGCTGTTGAGTTGACTGACCCGCGTGGCCTCCTCGGCGGCCATCGAGGCGGTCTGCTGGTTGGCATCCAGCAGTTGTCCGTTCAGCGAGGCCAGCCGGATGAGGCCGGTTCGGGCCTGATCCGTGACGACATTCAGGTGATCCAAGCCGGTGATGATGCCCTGTTCGCCCTTGGCGATATCGCGCAGGTGGTTGTTCATCGACTCAATGTCGGACAGGGATTGCGTCTCCAGCTGCTCTATGCCGGCCAGCGCCTCGGTGGTGCCGACCAGCGGCTGAAGAATCACCGACGTCTGCTGCGTGAGCTTCTTCGAGGTCGCGATGGACTGGTTGATCTGCTTCATGGTTTGGTTCATCTGCAGCTGGATGGCCGTCTGCTGCGTCAGGCTGTAGCCGAACATACCCGCACCGGCGAGCCCGGCGAGCCACAACATGGCGGAAATGGCGATGGATTTGGCCACGGGTGTCGCCTCCTTGTCACCAGCCGAGAAGTGAACCGACGGCGTTGCCGATGGTGCCCAGGACGCCACCGGAGCTCGTGCCGCCGGATCTCGTCGTGTTCCCGGAAGATGTTCCGCCGGATCCCGAGGACCATCCGCCGCTGGATGTTCCTCCACCGGAGCCGCCGAGGATAGGCAGGTTTGGCAGTTTCGGCAGGTTCACCGACGGCAGCTTGGGCAGCTGCAGGTGCAGCGAGTTCAGGATGCTGTTCAGTTGGCCGAACACCTTGAAGTTATCCTCCGCATCGGACAACTCGGCCAGCAGTTGATCCATCTTGCTGTTCATCTGCTCGGAGGCGGTGTTGCTGGCGGCGAGCGAGGACAGCACATGATTCAGCGCCTGCACGTTCCCCTGCACGGCTCCGCTCATCTGCTGCGCCTGTGTCGCGACCTGATGCGTCAGCGACACGCTGACCTCCTCGCGCGACATGATCTGTTGCATCAGCGACACGCCGTTGCGCGTGAGATCCTCCTGCGTCGACAGCGCCTGCAGCAACTGCTGCGTCGTTTGCAGTTGCTGCGAGACAATCTGATCCTGCTGGCCTAGTTCGCCCAGTTGCCCCTCCACCTGTTGGATCTGCTGATGCAGAGCACCGGTGTTGGCGAGCAGCCCGTCTGTCGTACCGCTCATCTGGTCAATCAGCGCGAAAATGTTGTTCTTTAGCAAATCCGGCGTTTTGACGCCGGCCAACGCCTTCGGTGCTGCGGCCACGCCGCCCACTACCACGAGCACGGCCAGCAAGCCGACGATCACCCGTTTGTCGCGTGCCAGGCTCAGTCCGACCATCCGGTATTCCCCCCTTCGCGTGCCGCCGATGTCACGGCAAATAACGAGTCTTCTGATTCATCTGTTCTAGGTCAGCATTGATGGCCTGTTGGTCTGCCACCATCTGCGACAGGTTGCTCACCACGTCCTGGTTGATCTGTGCCAGTTGTTGCAGCACGCTGAGCAGGGATTCCGCCTGCTGGGTGGCGGCGCTGATCTGCTGGCTGGACGCCGCGGTGGAAGAGCCAATGTCGGCCACCGCCTGGTTGATCCCCTGCACCGTCGTGTTCAGCGTGGCAAGACCCTGATTCATCGTCGACGTGGCTTGGTGCAACTGTACAAGCGTGCTGTGCATATGCTGGGTGGTCTTCTGAAGTTCACTCAGATTGACCAGCCCGTTGTTCATCTGCTTTGACAACTGCACGGCCTGGGCTGTGCGCTGCGCCAGTTCTTGGGTCTTGTTCTGCATATCCCGCTGCAGACTCACCTGGATCAGACCATTGACCCCGAGGCCGAGCAGCGCAATCACGGCCAGGAGCTTCAGCACGCCGATGCTCTTGAGGGCGCTCATCCTCCCACCTCCGGGGTCTTTTGGTTCATCTCATCCGTGTATTGCTTCATCAGGTCCATGTTCTGCCGGTCCTGCAGCACCACCTGGCGCAGTGAAGCGAGATAGTTGCCCAGCGCCAAGGTGGCCTGATTCAGCTTGGACATGGTGTCCGACACGTCCGTCAGCGTCTGCGCCCCGGCATTGCCGACCTGCGCCATCTCGCGGTTGATGGTGAGCGTGGCCGCGTTCAAATCGTTGATCCGGAAGATGTGTTGCTCAATCGTCAAGGTCTCGCTGAGCGTGCTGGCGAGTTGCTGATCCATTTGTTTCGTCTGTTGGATCACGGTCCCGAGCGTCTTATTCTTATCGATGATGGCCTGCTCGACGGTAACCAGCCGGCGCGTGGAGTCCAGGCTGGAGTTGAGCCCGATATCGATCTTCGCGAGGTAGTACGTGGTCACCTGCGTCTGCGCCAACACGCCGAACAGCGCCACCACGCCGATGGTTCCGAGAACTTTGCCGATCACGCCCCCTGCACTCCTTTCCAAGCGTGGTTTCTGGGAAACTCGCTCATCCTCCGCCCCTCACGGCATCTCGCTGGCCACGTGCGCGGCCTTCTGGCGCGCGGTGTCGAGTTTGCCCGCCATCGTCTGGTTAATGGTCACGAGCTGCCCCGCCGCACCGCCGAGCTGCTGCGCCAGACTCTGCATTTGCTGCATCCACGCATCCTGCGTCTTCGAAGCCTGGCCGATGCGCTGCATGTCGGTGTAGGCCGTGATCGACAGGCCGTGCAGGCTGTTGCTCAGATCCACCTCTTGCTGGCTCAGGTCGTTCAAGGTGGACAGCGCCGCATACTGGTTCTTGAGACCGCCGCTGAGCGTCCCCAGCTTGTTGCTGATGGATGCCGTGGTCTCGGACATGTTGCTGATCTGCTCCATCGACTGCACAATCTGCCCGTTCACCTGATTCAACTTGTCGTTCTTGTTGCGGATGTCAGAGACCATGCCGACCAGATTGAGCTGCTTCGGCAACGGGCTCGCCGTCGGATTCATCGCATGGGCGTGCATTGCAGCCGCCGCCAAGGCAATCACCACGATGGCCGCCACGCCCCAGGGCCACCGCCGCCGGCGTCGCCTCCTCTCCGCTGCCGCAGACGACGCGCCAGTGCGCGCGGGTGTGGGTGTCACCGCGGGGGCCGCGCCTTGCTGCGCTGCCGCCGTGGCTGCACCCGTCACCGCCACGGCCGCCACCGTCGCGGGGGCCGCATCGTCGGTTGCTGGGTTCACGTCGCCCATCGGCCCGGGCGTGCCGGCACCTTCGAGCGTGGGGATGTAGTCGATGCCTTCGTACATCCGCTCAATCTCACGCCCGTACTTCTGCATGAGCACCTTGGTCCGAACCTTCAGCGACGGCGTCAGCTCGCCATCCTCCAGCGACAGTTCACGCGGCAACAGAATGGCTCGCTTGGGTCGCTCGAAATCCGCAAAACCTTCCGTCTGCTTGGCGACCTCCCGGCCGATGAGGCTGCGGATCTGCGGGTGCCTGACCCACGTCGTCTTATCTTCTGCGAGGCCCAGTTCCTTCGCCAGCGGCGCCAGCGCTTCGAAGTCGGGCACGAGGATGCATGCCACGTACTTGCGGCCGTCGCCAAGCAGAACGGCCTCCGAGATATAGCGGCTGAGAATGATGGCGTTTTCTACGGGCCATGGTGCGACGTTCTTGCCCGTCGCCAGCACCAGGATGTTCTTCTTCCTGTCCACGATGCGCAGATACCCGTCCGGATCCAGTTCCGCGATGTCGCCGGTATGGAGCCATCCATCGGGGTCAATCGTCTTTTCCGTCTCGTCCGGCTGCTTGTAGTAGCCCATCATCACGTTCGGTCCGCGCACCAGCAGTTCTCCGTCTTCGGCAATGCGCACCTCCACGCCGGGGATGGGCTTGCCCACGGTGCCCGGGCGGCTGGCGCCGTACGGGTTGGCCGCAATCACGGGCGCCGCTTCCGTCATGCCGTAACCCTCGTAGATGGGGATGCCGGCGCCGATGTAGAACTTGGCGATCTGCGCATTCAGCCCGGCACCGCCCGACACGACGTAGCGGATGCGGCCGCCGAGCGCCGCGCGGAGCTTGCGGTAGACGAGACGGTCGACCAAGCGGTACTGAAAACCGCTGGCCTTGCCTTGGCTCGAGACCTGCTCCGCCATCCGGCGGACGGGAGCCGGTGCATGGGCGAGGTTTTCCTGCACCTTGGCGTAAACCTTCTCCAGCAATCTCGGCACCGTGATCAGGATGGTCGGCTTCACCTCGAGCAGCTGTTGCGGCACAGTGTCCACGCTGTCGGCGTACACAACAGTGCCACCCACAGACAGTGCGGCGTATTGACCGACCGTCCGCTCGAAAATGTGCGAGAGAGGCAAGAACGACAAACTGACGTCCTCCGCACCCACCGGCAGGGTGGTCAGTGCCGACTGTACGTTCGACACGATGTTTCGGTGCGACAGCATGACGCCCTTGGGCTGTCCCGAGGTGCCTGAGGTGTGAACGATGGTGGCCAGGCTGTCCTCCGGAATCGCGCGGAAATGAATGGGTGCCAGATTGCCCCGCGGGTTGCGCCCCATCTCCATCACGTTGGCGAAGGAGATCACGCGTCCATCCAGGCTGATGCCGGACCCCTGGATGACAATCACGCGGCGCAGCAGCGGAGGCCAGTGATCCCTCACCTTCTCGTACTGGCTCTCATCCTGCGCCACGAGGATCTCCACGTCGCCGTTGCGTAGGATGTACTCCACTTGGCCTGCGGGCAGCGTCGGATACACCGGGACCAGCACGGCGCCAATCAGCAGTGTGGCGAAATCCGTGATCGGCCACTCTGGACAGTTGGTCGAAATGATACCGACCTTGGAGCCTTCCTTCACGCCGCACAGGCGCAGGCCGTTGGCAAACGCGTGAATCTGCTCCCACAACGCACGGAAGGTGATCCCCTCGTATTTGCCGTTGCGCTTGACGCGCAGCGCGTCTTTGTCCGGGTACCGCTCCACAGCCTGGTACAGCAGTTCGACGAGGTTCATCGCCGTCCCCCCTTTGACGTCGCATGGCGCGATTCCGATTTGCTATACGGTTCGATGGGCGTCGGAGTTTTGTGTCAATATGGCGGGGGGACGGCAAATTTTTCACAAACGGGACAGGCTGCGCAGAATCCAGCGATGAAGAGCCCACTCCAGCGGGGCAGCGAAGAGCGCGGTGAAGCCCGCCTGCCACAGTGGTACCGCCGCGCCGGGGAAGATGGCGCCGCACGTCCAGACGATGAACGTCATGCCGAACCAACCCATGGCCAGTGAAGGCACATTGCCGAGTCGGGGCACGATGACCACGTCCGCCACGGTACCGACGGCGGTCAGCGCGAGCACGGCCAACCACAGCGGCCGCCAATCCGCGCCGTAGAAGCCCGGGAACAGCCAGTGGCTGAAGATCAGGACGGCGCCGAAGCCGGCCAGCTTCATCAGGGCATTCTGGGCACAGAGCAGCCATAGCGCGTCTCGGTACACGCTCGGCGGGCGCATGGGCCTTCACCTCCGGGGAAACCGTTTGGCACGGCGCACACATGTCCGGAGGTTAGTCTGCACCGGGAGGGGACACGCTATGGCCAACACCACGGCCGGCGTGTTACGAACTCGGCGTGCTTCCGCCGGGTTCGGCGGGTTCCATGTACGCCGCTTCTCCCAGCAACTCCGGCACCGTCACCAGCTCGTAGCCCTCATCGCGCAGCGTGCGGATCAGGATGGGCAGCGCGCCAACCGTGTCGGACAGGTCTTCGCCGCGTCCCCCCGCCGAATGCATGAGCACAATCGCGCCGGGGTGCATGTGCGACATCACGTTGGTCACCACCTGCGGCGCGGTGAGTCCTGACCAGTCCAGCGAGTCCACATCCCAGTACAGGATGCGGAAGCCCAACCGGGTTGCCGTTTGAATGACCTCGTCGTTCAGCGCGCCGTAGGGTGGCCGGAAGATCCGTGGCCGCACACCCGCCACCTGCGCGATTTCATCATTGGTTCGCTGCAGTTGCCACTCCACCTGGGCCGGCGTCAGCTCGGTCAGATGCGGGTGGCTCCACGTATGATTGCCAATGACGTGCCCACCCTGCACCAGGTGCTGCAGCACATGCGGGTTCTGCGCGACGCGCTGTCCGACGCACATGAAGGTGGCGCGCACGTTGTAGCGTTCCAGCACCGTGGCCACGCGCGGCGTCCAGCGGTTGTCGGGACCGTCGTCGAACGTGAGCGCGCAGCGCTTCGGCTGCGCCGGGCCGTGCAGCACGATGGCCTGTGGATAGCGCGCGTGCCAGTCAATCACGCGCGTGTACGGATGCCGGACCCCCGGCCGCTCTGGACCGCCCTCGTGTGGGATGACGCCACCGGTGACCTGACGTGTGAGCCGTGGGCGGCAAGAGGTGGACATGGGTGAACACCTCCGAAAGGATCGCCCCATCGTATGCGTCACCCTCGCCCGGGGGAACCGGTGAGGGTGCATGACCGTCGTCGTGGGGAACCGGTGGGTGCATGCAATCTCCGTGAAAGCGGGGACGCCTCTGAAGTTTCGTTGGCGCTGGCGAACCCGCGTTTGCTGCAGGCGCGGTGCGCGCACACTACGGGATGTTGTACAACCCATTTCACGAAGGAGAGGATCACGGGATGGCACTGATGGCCCACGAAGCCTGCGATCTGAACGAGCTTCTCATGTCATGCGTCAACAGCATCA
The DNA here is from genome assembly GCA_023511725.1 of Alicyclobacillus sp. Classification (GTDB taxonomy): domain Bacteria; phylum Bacillota; class Bacilli; order Alicyclobacillales; family Alicyclobacillaceae; genus JAIMAY01. The sequence goes on along the minus strand of JAIMAY010000019.1, from coordinate 17,714 downwards.
ACTGCATGGGCATGTTTATGAACCAGGCGACAGATCCCGAACTCAAGGGCATGCTCCAGAAGCACATGGCCGCGCACATCCAGGACTACAACATGAAGGTGGAATGGGCAAACAAGCAGTCCTGCGCGCAGAAGCTGCAGGTACCGGCCATGCCGGGCAAAACGGCGGACGGGCAGAATAAGACGCCTTCCGCAGTGACGCCGAATCCCAACGCCACATCGTTCGACGATAGGGCCATCGCCACGTCGTACCTGCTGACGCTCAAGCGTGCCGGCCGAGACTACGCGTGGTCGGCGATGGAGGCGACGGATCCGCAGCTGCGCACGTTCCTCGAGGATGCGTTCATGATGTGCTGTCGCCACGCGTACGAAGTCTGGCAGTGGCTGGCGAAGAAGGGCTACTACCCTGTGGAGCAAGCGTCCACCACGTATCTGCAGAAACTGAGCCAGACCTATCAGCCGGTGCGTGAGATGGCGACTGTCGGGGCGCACTGACTGTGACCACCAGGCGAATAGGGCCCGCCGCGGGGCTGCGGCGGGCTTTCACGTGGGGGCGGGATCGGCCTGCGCTTGGGTTCTGTCCTTGCGGCTATCGCATCCGTTAGAATGGAGGTGCAAGTCTGAATTTCTAACGGATGGAAGGTTGATGCGACATGCCGAATATCGGGAACCTGGTGCAGTTCGAATACTATCAGCAGATCTTTGCGCCGCGCCCGGAGTCGGACAGGCTACCGGTGTCGTTCGAGGACTGGGAGGCTCGCGCGCGGGAGAAGCTTCCGTCCGCGCAATATTGGTACATCGCCGGTGCGGCCGGTGCAGGCGATACGATGCGAGCCAACCGCGCGGCGTTTGACCGCTGGCGCATCATCCCGCGGATGCTGCGGGACGTGACGGAACGCGATCTGTCGATCACGCTCTTCGGCAGGCACCTCCCCTTCCCGGTGCTGCTGGCCCCCATCGGCGTGCAGTCCATCATCCACCCAGACGGCGAGTGTGGCGCCGCCCGTGCCGCCGCGTCGCTGGGCGTGCCGTTTATTGCCAGCACTGCGGCCACGCATCCGATGGAAGACATCGCTCAGGCGTGCGGCGAGGTCCCGCACTGGTACCAGCTGTACTGGAGCAAAGACCCCGAACTCACCGCCAGCTTCGTGCGCCGCGCCGAGCGGGCGGGCTACAGCGCCATCGTGGTCACCCTGGATACGCCGATGATGGCCTGGCGCGAGCGCGACCTCGAGCACACCTATCTTCCATTTTTATTGGGAGAGGGCATTGGCAACTACCTGACGGACCCCGTGTTCAGATCCCGCCTCGCCAAACCGCCTGAACAAGACAAGGCAAGTGCCATCGCCCTGTGGACGCAGGTGTTTGGCAACCCCGGTCTGACCTGGGCAGACCTGGACTGGCTCCGCCGCCATACGCGCCTGCCCATCCTGCTCAAAGGTATCCTGCACCCCGACGATGCGCTGGAGGCGCTGCGCCACGGTGTGGACGGGCTCATTGTCTCCAACCACGGCGGGCGCCAGGTGGACGGGGCGGTGGCTGCGCTCGATGCGCTGGTCGACATTGTCCGCGTCGTCCGGGGGCGCGTCCCCGTGCTCATGGATAGCGGTATCCGCCGCGGCGCCGACATCGTCAAGGCGCTGGCGCTGGGCGCATCCGCCGTCCTCGTCGGGCGGCCCTACGCGTACGGTCTCGCCGTGGCCGGGGAAGCCGGTGTGCGCCAGGTGCTGCGCAACCTGTTGGCAGATCTCGATCTCACCCTCGCCCTCTCCGGCCGCCGTAGCGTGGCGGAGCTCGACCCGTCGGTGCTGGCGTTGGCACCGTGACTAGGGCCGCGTGCGATGGCCGTGGGCGGGGTAAAGGGGGGGACCTGGGTGGCAGCATACCGCATCCTGACGGACGGTGACGTGGACGCTCTGCTCTCGATGGAGGACGCTATCCGAAAGATGGAGGATGCGCTGCGAGAAAAGGCGGGTGGCACGCTAACGGCGCCGCCGAGATTCCGCGTGCAGGCCGGCGCGGGGGCGTTGGTCTTCACTGCCGGTGCCGCGACGGGGCAGGAGAACGTGGTGGGTTTTCGCGTGTACGATACGTTTCCCGGGGACGAGCCGGATCGACAGCAGTTGGTCGCGGTGTTCAACGCGCAGACGGGGGCATTGGTCGGGATTGTCATCGGCGACGCCATCGGTATCATGCGGACCGGCGCCCTTGGCGGCGTGGCCGTGAAGCACATGGCGTCGCCCGACGCGCGGGCTCTGGCTATCCTGGGCACGGGTGCGCAGGCCCGCGCACAGCTGATGGCTGCGGTGGCGGTTCGTGACTTCAGGATCATCAAGGTTTACAGCCGCGACCCGGATCGGCGCCGGCACTTTGCTGAGTGGATGAGTCGACGCCTTCGCAGGGACATATGTGCGGTGGACTCGGCGCGAGCGTGTGTGGAAGGAGCGGACGTGATCCTCTGTGCCACGAACAGCCCGGTGCCGGTGTTCGACGCCGCATGGGTTAAGGACGGTGCCCACATCAACACGCTCGGGCCGAAATACGAGGATGCGCACGAAATCCCGCTCGAATTGATCGAGCGAAGCAGGGTGATGGCGACGGATTCCCTGGAGCAACTCATGGCCTACCCCGAGCCTCACATCGCGATGCGGTCGTCCCAGGCGGGACGAATCGTCGAGTTGTCGGACATTGTGGCGGGACAATTCGCCGGGCGGCACTCGGCCAATGACGTCACCCTGTTTTTCTCCGTGGGGCTTGCAGGCACCGAGGTTGTTTTGGGCGCGGAGGTCCTGCGTAAGGCGGGGGCATCCGCCGGGATGTGAGGCGGCTGGGGCAGGATCGCAGCCGAGAGCGGAGGGTTTTTGCACAAGGCGACGCAACCGCGACCTTGCCAGCACGCCGCAGCGGAACTTTTTCCGCAAGCCCAACGCTTCACCCATCCCACCCCCGGTCCGGGCGGGCCATCGGTACCGTTGAGCACCGTGTCAGCGTCCTCTGCGAGGCTCAGCTGACCTTTATGATGACGACGCCGGCGAAGATCAGCAGGATCGCCAGAACCGAGACGGGGCGCAGCCTTTCGCGGAGCCAGATGACGCCAATCAGGGTCGCGAACACGATGCTCACCTCGCGCGTCGCCGAGACGAACGCCACGGGCGTGCTCCGCATGGCGGACACGACCATCGCGTTGACGCCGAACACCAGCGCCCCGCCGATCACGCTCTCCACCGGATACCGCCGCAGCAACTGTAGGTATGAGACGCGGTGGGCAAAGCGGTGGTCGTACAGCAGCTTGCCGGCGCACATCCCGACGAACACGATGTACTTAAAGAGGATGGGCGACATGATGGCGGCGCCCATGCCGTCGGCGACGCTGTAACAGGCGGTGCACGATCCGGTGACAAGCGCCCAGCGAGCGCCGGGGTGCGTGAGGGATAAGCCCCAATCGCGCAGCAAGAACTTCTCCTGGTGGATCAGCAGGATCCCCATGACTGTGATGAGGATGCCCACCAGCCCCATTCCGGTGACGCTCTGCCGCATGAGGGTGATGCTGAGGACGGTGGCCACGATGGGTGCGGATCCCCTGGCCACCGGGTAAACCGTGAGAAAGGTGCCCCTCTGGTACGCCTTCGCTAGCGCGGCAAAGTACAGCACTTCGAAACACGTGCTCAGCCCCATCCAGGGCCACGCGCGGACCGGGATGGGGTGACTTTGGAGGAGATACCCCGCCACGGGAGCGCACAGGACCACGGCCACCATCAGGATGAGCGTGAAGAAGGCATCCCGTTCGGGGATCCGCCGCGAGATGGCATTCCACACCGCGTGCCCCAGTGCGGCCAGCATCAGGAGAGCGAAGACAGAGCCGGACATGCGACGACCTCGCCTTCGGTTGTTCACGGCCAGTATCGCGCATGGAGTTCAGCGGGGGCAAGGCGCAAGTTCGGGTAGGCCACAGGTCTTACGCGGGCCGGTGCCCTGAGCGGCGTGGGCGCGGCGCCGCGGCGGCCTCATCGAGGCGGATAAGCCGGTTTTTCCCGCTTGTGCGGCGCCGCGGCAGCCTCATCGGGGCGCATAAGGCGGTTTTTCTCGCTTATGCGGCGCCGCGGCGGCCTCATCGAGGCGGATAAGGCGGTTTTTCTCGCTTATGCGGCGCCGCGGCGGCCTCATCGAGGCGGATAAGGCGGTTTTTCCGGCTTATGCGGCGCCGCGACGGCCTCATCGAGGCGGATAAGTCGGTTTTTCCGGCTTATGCGGCGCCGCGACGGCCTCGTCGGGGCGCATAAGGCGGTTTTTCCCGCTTATGCGGCGCCGCGACGGCCTCATCGGGGCGCATAAGGCGGTTTTTCCCGCTTATGCGGCGCGGCGGCAGCCTCGTCGAGGCGGATAAGCGGGTTTTTCCGGCTTATGCGGCGCGGCGGCAGCCTCGTCGAGGCGGATAAGCGGGTTTTTCCGGCTTATGCGGCGCGATCGCGAGCTCGGCGGGGCGGCCCCCCGCCGCGCGCTTTACTCTTGTCTTCCATTTGACAAAGTTGAGAGATCTGCTATGCTGAAACTAAGCAAGCGCTTGCTTTTCCGATGGGGGTGTACGTGTGTCTTCGCAGCAACACATTGCGGCTCGCCCGTCGCTGGCCGGCCTTGGCGTGTATGTGCCCGGCAGGCCGGTGGAAGAGGTGCAGCGGGAGTTGGGGTTGGCGCGGATTATTAAGTTGGCTTCCAATGAAAACCCTTTCGGATGTCCGCCGGCTGCGCGGGAGGCCATGATCCAGGAGATGGGCCAATGTGCCCTGTACCCCGAGTCGTCGGCCCCGGCGTTGGCGGAGCGGATAGCCCGGCATTGGGGTGTTGACGTCGAGCGTGTGTTCCTCGGCAACGGGTCCGACGAGATCATCGGATTGCTCACCCGCACGTACGTCCAGCCGGGTGACGAAGTGGTCGTGGCGGATCCCACGTTTTCGCGCTATGAGCAGAACGTCATCATCGACGGCGGCGTGCCGGTGAAGGTGCCGTGCGTGGATGGCGTTCATGACCTGGATGCGATGCTGCGCGCGGTGGGGCCGCGGACGCGCATGGTGTTTGTCTGCAATCCCAACAATCCGACGGGGACCATCGTCGGGGCAGAGGCACTGCGGCGGTTCATTGAGGCGGTGCCGGCGAACGTGATTGTGGTTGTCGATGAGGCCTATTACGAGTACGTGACGGCATCTGACTACCTGCAGACGGTGCCGCTTCTCGATACACATCCGAACCTGATCATCCTGCGGACGTTCAGCAAGATCTACGGGCTCGCGGCGCTGCGCATCGGCTACGGACTCATGCATCCCGCCATCATCGCGGAGCTGCACAAGGTGCGCGGGCCGTTCAATACCAATCGCCTGGCGCAGGCGGCGGCGCTGGCGGCGCTGGATGACGCGGAGTGGGTGCGGCGCTGCCGAGAGGCGAATGCCGAGGGGCTCGCATATCTTGCGCAAGCGGCGGCGGCGCTGGGGTTGTCGAGCTACCCTTCGCAGGGCAACTTCATCCTCATTCATCTGCCCACGTCCGGCACGGAGGTGGGGCAGCGGCTGCTGATGCAGGGTGTCATTGTCCGGCCAGGTGAGCAGCTCGGTATCCCGAACAGCATCCGCGTGACGGTGGGCACGCCGGAGGAGAACCAGGCGTTCGTCGAGGCGCTGCGGCGCGCACTGTAACAGGCGCTGCACCGCCCTTCACCGAATCAGGGAGATGGCGGCCTGGTTAAAGGAGGAGATAGCCCGTGTTGACGGAGAATGATCGGGCACAGTTGTGGATGCAGATGAAAGCGCATTCAGACAGGTTGTTTGAGGAGATTCAGGTGCTTAAGCCGGACGGCGAGGTGACGGGTCCCGTCGATGACATCTCGCCGGATGTGATGCGCGAGATGTACCGCTGGATGGTGCTGGTGCGCGCGTTTGATCGAAAGTGCGTGATCCTGCAGCGGCAGGGACGCATTGGCACGTATGCCCCGTTCGAAGGTCAGGAGGCCGCCCAGGTCGGCAGCGCGCTGGCGTTGGCGCCGGAGGATTGGATGTTTCCGACTTATCGCGATCACGCCGCTGCCATGGTCCACGGCCAGCCGCTGGCGACGGTCGTGCTGTACTGGATGGGCCGGATGGAAGGCTGTGTCTGCCCGCCGGGCAAGCACATCCTGCCGCCGTGCGTGCCCATCGCGACGCACTTGCTCCACGCGGCGGGGGCGGCGTGGGCTGCCAAGTGGCGCGGCGAGCCGATGGTGGCCATCGCCTACTTCGGAGACGGCGCCACGTCGGAAGGAGATTTTCACGAGGCGCTCAACTTCGCCGGCGTGTTCCAGTTGCCCGTGATCTTCCTGTGCCAGAACAATGGCTACGCCATCAGCGTGCCGTTCTCGCGTCAGTCCGCGTCGCGCACCATCGCGCAGCGTGCTGTCGCCTACGACATCCCGGGCGTGCGCGTCGACGGCAACGATGTGTTCGCTGTCTACCGCGCCGTGCGGCAGGCGCGCGAGCGAGCTGCGGCCGGGCTGGGGCCGACGCTGATTGAAGCGGTGACCTTCCGCTATGGTGCGCACACGACGGCGGATGATCCAACGCGGTACCGCGACCAGCAGCGCCTATCGGATGAATGGCGGACCCAGCGCGATCCCGTCACCCGCCTTCGCCTCTACCTCGAGCGCCACGACCTGTGGGACGCGCGGCAGGAGGAGGCGTGGCAGGCCGAGGTGGCGTCGCGGGTGGACGCCGCGGTGCAGGAGGCGATGGCCGCCGGACCGGCGGACCCGCTGGCGATGTTTGACCACGTCTATGCCGACGAGCCGTGGCATCTCGCGGAGCAGCGGCGGGAGTTGGCGACGGCCCGAGGGGGTGCGCACGCTTGAGCCGTGAGTTGACGATGCTGCAGGCCATCCAGGAAGCGCTGGACCTCAAACTCGCCGACGATGAACGCGTGGTCCTCCTGGGCGAGGACATCGGCGTCAACGGCGGTGTGTTCCGAGCCACCGACGGGCTGTTGGCGAAGTATGGGGAGAAGCGCGTGATCGACACGCCACTGGCCGAGTCGGGCATCATCGGCACCGCCATCGGCATGGCGTTGAACGGCATGGTGCCGGTGGCGGAGATCCAGTTTCTCGCGTTCATTTTTCCGGGATTGGAACAGCTCCTCTCGCACGCGGCGCGGATGCGCCACCGCACGCGCGGTCAGTTCGGCGTACCGATGGTGATCCGCACGCCGTACGGTGCCGGTATCCGCGGGCCGGAGCTGCATTCGGAGAGCGTCGAGGCGTTCTTCGCTCATACGCCGGGTCTGAAGGTGGTCGTGCCCAGCAGCCCCTACGACGCCAAAGGCCTGTTGATCTCGGCCATCGAGGACCCGGACCCGGTGGTGTTCCTGGAGCCCACGCGTATCTACCGCGCGTTCCGCGAGGAGGTGCCGGGGGGCTTGTACCGCGTTCCGCTCGGTCAGGCGAAGGTGGTGCGCGAAGGCGAGGATCTGTCCATCTTCGCCTGGGGATCCATGCTGCGGACGGCGCTGCGCGCGGCGGAGCAAATCGAGCAGGAGCGGGGTTGGCGGTGCGAGGTGATTGACCTGCGGACGCTGTATCCGCTGGATAGGGAGACCATCATCACCTCGGTGCAGAAAACGGGCCGCGCCCTTGTGGTCCACGAGGCGCACAAAACGGCCGGGCTGGGGGCCGAGATCATCTCGCTGATCAACGATGAGGCGCTGTTGTACCTGCGTGCGCCTGTCAAGCGGATCGCGGGGTTCGACGTGCCGGTACCCATGTTCTCCGTCGAGGACGACTACCTGCCGACGGAGGCGCGGATCCGTCAAGGCATCGAAGAGACCATCCTGTTCTGACGCGCCCGTGTGCCACGCGCGCCGACGAACGGGTATCCACGAGGAGGAACCATGTACGAGTTCAAGCTTCCGGATATCGGCGAAGGCATGCATGAGGGCGAGATTCGGCGCTGGCTCGTGCAGGAGGGCCAGCAGGTGGCAGCGGACGAGCCGTTGGTCGAGGTGCAGACCGACAAGGTGACGGCCGAGTTGCCCGCGCCGGTGAGCGGCGTGGTGCGCAAGCTGTGCGTGAGCGAGGGCAGCGTTGTGCCGGTGGGGACGGTGCTCGCCATCCTGGAGGACAGCGCCGCACAGCAGGGCGACGGCACCGCGGAGGCCGGGATAGCTGAAATGCGGGGCGACCAAGGCAGGGCCGCGGAGGCACGAGGACACGGGGGCGGATCGGCCGAGGTCCATGCGGTGCCGGCCGCGGCGGCGCACTCTGCGTCCACGGCTGCATCGCCCCGCGGGCGCCGGGCGCTGGCGACCCCGCATGTGCGCAGCCTGGCGCGCAAGCTGGGCGTAAACATCGACGAGGTGCCCGGCACCGGGCCGGCAGGTCGCGTGACCGAGGAGGACCTGCAGCGGTTTGTGGCGGCGCTGAAGGAAGCGGCGCAGGCGGCGGTGGGCGGACATGAGGCAGACGTGGCGGCGCTGGCGAGGGCGGATCGGCCTGCGCAGCCGACCCGAGAGGGCCAGGCGGCTCCGCGCACAGCGGCCGCCGCGGTGGTCAAACCGGTGCCCCAGGGGGCGGAACCGGTGGAGGAAGTGCCGCTGCGCGGGATCCGGCGCCGGATTGCCGAGCACATGGTGAAATCCGTGCAGACCATCCCCCACGTCACGCACGTCGACGAGGTGGAGATGGAAGCTGTCGATGCCCTGCGCCAGCGGCTCAAGCCCGCGGCCGAGGCGCGCGGTGTCAAGCTCACCTTCCTGCCGTTCTACATCAAGGCGTTGACCGTGGCGCTGCGCGAGTTCCCGTACCTGAACGCATCGGTGGACAACGCCGGCGAGCGCATCCTGCTCAAGCGCTACTACCACATCGGCGTGGCCGTCGACACGGACGAGGGATTGATTGTGCCGGTGATCCGGCATGCGGACCAGAAGTCGCTGTTCGACATCGCCGCAGAGGTGGCCGATCTCGCCTCCCGCGCCCGCGCAGGCCGCCTCGCCCTGCACGAGGTGACCGGAAGCACGTTCACCGTGTCGAATGTGGGGCCCATCGGCGGACTGTACGCCACGCCCATCATCAACCACCCCGAGGCGGCCATCCTTGGTCTGCACAAGATGGAGCCGCGCCCGGTGGTGCGCGACGGGCAGCTGGTGATACGCAAGATGATGCACATCTCGCTATCGTTTGATCACCGCATCATCGACGGCGCCATGGCGGTTCGTTTCACCAACCGCATCAAGGCGCTGCTGGAAAATCCGGATCTGCTCTGGGCGGAATTGCGCTGACGATTCGGGACATTGCGGATTGCAAAAGCGGGATCGGTACGCTATGATGAAAGCAAGCAAGCGCTTGTTTTGAAGAGAAGGGAGTCCGCAATGCCGAGGCCGAGTCAGAAGGAGCAGATCCTTGCGGCGGCTAGGCACCTGTTCAGCCGCAAGGGGTACCATGGCACCACGATTCGAGAGATTGCCGACGAGGCCGGGCTGCTGTCGGGGAGCCTGTACGCGCACATCCAGTCGAAGGAAGATTTGCTGTTCGAGATTGCCGACGAAGGTGCGCAGGCGTTCCTGGCGGCCGCCGCCGACATGGAGCGGCAGCCGGGGTCCGCGCTGGATCGGATGAGGTACGGTCTACGGGCGCATGTGCGGGTGGTGGCGGAGCACCTGGAGGCGTCCAAGGTGTTCTTCCACGAGTGGCGTGCGCTCTCGGACGACCGCAGGACCATCATTCAGGCCAAGCGCGATGCCTACGAGGCGTGCTGGGCACGGTTGCTGGACGAGGGTATGCGTGACGGCAGCCTTCGCGCGGATGATCCCAAGTTTGCCCGCATCCTTCTCCTCTCGGCCGCCAACTGGGTCTATCAGTGGTATCGACCTGACGGTGCACTCACGCCGGAGGAGATTGCCGACAGATTCTGGCGGCTGCTGCTGTACGGGCTGGCGGCGCCGGCCGAGGCGGACCTCGACGCAAAGGAAGGGAAGGCCCATGACGGAAGCACTGTACACTCGCTTCATGGAGCGCATTGAACGCGGGGAAAAGATTGAAGCGACCGATTGGATGCCGGACGATTACCGGATGTTGCTGCTGCGATTGATCCACATGCACGCCGTCAGTGAGATCATGGGCGCCTACCCGGAGAAGGAGTGGGTGCCGCAGGCGCCGACGCTGCGCCGCAAGCTCTCGCTGATGGCGAAGGTGCAGGACGAGATTGGGCATGGCCAGCTGCTGCTGCGGGTGGCGGAGGACTTGGCGGCGCCGCTGGGGCGGGATCGGAATGATCTCATGAACGACGTCATCACCGGGCGCGTGAAGTTCCACAACGTGTTCCACATGGAGGCGCCGACCTGGGCTGACGCGGGCATCATCGGCTGGCTCGTCGACGGTGCGGCCATCATCACGCAGACGGCGCTGCTGGATTGCTCGTACGGACCCTATGCGCGCGTGCTCAAGCGGATCTGCGCGGAGGAGAGCTTCCACATGCAGCATGGCGAATCCATCATCCTCGCGCTGGCGGAGGGCACGAACGAGCAGCGCGAGATGCTGCAGGAAGCGCTCAACCGCTGGTGGGAAGCGCTGCTGTTCTTCTTCGGCCCGCCGGAGGTGACCGATTCGGCGCGCAAGATGATGGAGTATCGCATCCGATCCCGCACCAACGAGGAACTCCGCCAGAAGTTCCTGAATCGCTACATCCCGCGCATCCGTGCGGTCGGTCTGACCATCCCGGATCCCAAGCTGCACTACGACGAAGCGGCGCAGCGTTGGGTCTACACCGAGCCGGATTGGGAGCGACTGGGCCGCATGGTGCGGGAGAACACCGGCCCGAAGTCACAGGAGCGGATTGGCCTGCGGCGGCGCGCGCACACGGAGCAGAGCTGGGTGCGCGAGGCGCTGGTGCGGGCGCGGCAGCGCCAGGCCGTGTGAGGAGGAATGCAGCATGACGCAGTCGACGCAGCGGCCGGGGGCGGTGCAGGGGGATGCGTCCCTGTCGCAGAAGCCGCCGGTTGGCTATGAGGTCTACGAAGTTTTTGTGCAGCCATCGCAGCTCGAACCGCATACGCACGTCGGCAGCGTCTGGGCGCCTTCGCCCGAGTGGGCCATTCAGGTGGCGCGCGAGAACTTCACGCGTCGCGGCTCTGCGGTGAATCTGTGGGTGGTGCGGCGGCGCGATATCGCCGCCACGCCGTACGAGGATGAGGACTTCTTCGCGCGCGAGTTTGACCGGAAGTACCGCGAGGTCTCCGGATACTCCGACAATGCGCAGCGTTGGAAGCGGTTCAAGGCGCGGGCCATGAGCATTGAGGACGTCATCCACGATGTGCGAGAGGGGTGAGGAGCATGCCGGCCAAGTTGGAACAGGAACTGACGCCCGCGGTGCGCACGGCGCTGGTGGACTTCGTCCGGCAGTTGGCCGATGACGAGTTGACCCTCGGGCACCGCGACTCGGAGTGGCTGGGCCTCGCCCCGGATGTGGAGGAGGATGTGGCGTTCTCCTCCATTGCGCAGGACGAGATCGGCCATGCGGTGTATTACTACGAAATTCTGCAGGACCTCGGCGAAGGTCATCCGGACGAACTCGCGTTCGACCGGCCCCCTTCAGCGCGGCGCAACGCCCTTCTGCTCGAGCGATCCAATGGTGACTGGGCCTACACCATCCTCCGCCACTTCGTCTACGACGTGTGGGACGCGGTGCGGCTGCAGGCGTTGACCCGGTCATCGGTACCAGCTCTGGCGCAGGGGGCTGCGAAGATGCTGCGCGAAGAGCGCTACCACCGGATGCACATGGAGATGTGGGTGAGGAGCCTCGGCCAAGCTGGGGGCGAAGCGCTTCAGCGCCTCACCGCTGCGGTGCAGCCCGTGTGGGCAGACCTGCCGGACCTGTTCGATTTCGGCCCCCATGCCGACACGCTCGTCTCCTCGGGCATTCTGCCTGAGCCTCCCGCGGCGCTGGTGGACGCCTGGGCGCAGCAGGTGCGACCGGTTCTGGAGGCTGCGGGCCTTCCGTGGCCCGGCCTGCCCGCGCGTGGCGCGCATACCGCCGGCGGCCGCCGCGGCGTGCACACGCCTGGGTTGGAGGAGCTGCTCACCACGATGGGCAGCGTACACCGGCTCGACCCGGCCGCGCGCTGGTGAGGCGGCCGCGGGGTACAAGGGGGGTGTCACATGGAACCCATGATTCGCGCTGACCAGACAACGATGACACCGGACGAGGCGGTTGCGGGGCCGGATCGGCTGACAAAGTGCGACGCGGCTGCCGGGGCAGATGGAGCGGTAACTTGCGATCGGGCTGCGGCGGACGAGCTGCGCGAGCGCGTTCTCGCCGTACTGGACGAGGTCAAGGATCCGGAGATCCCCGCCGTCAGCGTGCGGGAGTTGGGCATGGTGTACCGCGTCGAGACGACGGCCCATCACGCCCACGTCCAACTCCTCCCGACCTTCGTGGGCTGTCCTGCCCTCGATCTCATCCGCGCGGCTGCGCGCCGGCGGCTGGCGGAGGCTGGGATTCGCGCCGAGGTGGAGTTCGTGCTGAGCGAACCGTGGACCCCGGATCGGATCACCCCGGAGGGCATCGAGAAGTTGCGCCAGTTCGGCATCGCGCCCCCCGTGCGCCCCGGCGCCCCGTCGCTGGTGCCCCCCTGCCCGTACTGCGGGGCGGAGGGGGGCGAGATAGAGAACTTGTTCGGCCCCACGCCGTGCCGCGCCATCTTCTACTGCCGACGCTGCCGGCAACCGTTCGAGGGCTTCAAGCCGTGAGCGGGCGGGGGCGCATGCGACGGCGCGATAAGGTGGCTAGACCGCATTATCACCCCGGATGGGCCGCGACGGAGTCAACATAACGCAGGAAAGCGGCGCCATCGCGCCGCACCGGAGGCACCGCGTCGACGTCGCCATCCTAAACATGGTCCATCTCGCCCTCCACCGTTGCCGCAGTCGCCCGATTTACGGAATATCCAGGAAGTAAGCGTTTGCAGGTCATCGGCCATGCTGCTGGATGCGGATGGCGCGGCCGCCAACCCCGCGGCCCCGCTGCGCCGGCGCCCGCAGGCAAGGCCCGGTGCCATGGCCGTGAAGAAAGGAGGCGACATGCCGATGATGTACCAGCCGGAGTTGGAGACCATGCCGCGCGAGGCGTTGCGGCGTCTGCAGTCGGAACGGTTGGTGGAGACGGTGCAGCGGGTGTACGAGAGGGTGCCGTTCTACCGCCGGTTGTTCGACCATCACGGGGTGAAGCCGGAGGACATCCGCAGTGTGGACGATGTGGTAAAACTGCCGTTCACGCGCAAGAAGGATTTCCGGGAGCAGTATCCGTTTGGGATGCTGGCGGTGGACCGGACGGAGGTTGTGCGGATCCACGGATCGTCGGGCACGAAGGGGAAACCGACGATTGTGGGGTACACGCGGCGCGACATCGAGAACTGGAGCGAGTGCGTGGCGCGCGCGATTGTGACGGCGGGCGGTCGTCCGGGCGATGTGTTCCACGTCATCTACGGCTACGGTCTGTTCACGGGCGGGCTCGGCTTCCACTACGGGGCGGAGCGCCTGGGGATGACGGTGGTGCCGGTGTCGGGGGGCAACACGCCGCGCCAGGTGACGCTGATTGAAGACCTGCGGCCGCGCGGAATTGCAGGGACGCCGTCGTACGTGCTGAACATCGCTGAGACGATGCGGCAGATGGGCAAGGATCCGGCGGCGAGCGGTGTGGAGTACGGGATCTTCGGTGCCGAGCCGTGGTCGGAGGAGATGCGGCGGACGCTCGAGCAGGCGTTCGGGCTGAAGGCGATGGACGTGTACGGCTTGTCCGAGGTGATGGGCCCGGGGGTGGCCATCGAGTGCATCGAAGCGCAGGAAGGGCTGCACGTGGCGGAGGATCACTTCCTGGTCGAGGTCATTGATCCAGCCACGCGTAATCCTCTTCCTCTCGGCGCCACGGGCGAACTGGTGTTCACGTCGCTGACGAAGGAGGCGCTGCCGGTCATCCGCTACCGCACAGGTGACGTCGCCAGCCTGATTCCCGAACCGTGCCGGTGCGGGCGCACGCATGTGCGGATGTCGCGGATCAAGGGGCGGATCGACGACATGCTGATCATCCGCGGCGTCAACGTGTTCCCGTCCGAGATGGAGGCCGTGGTGCTGAACATCGAGGAGCTGGCGCCGCACTACCAGGTGGTCGTGGACAGGGTGGGTACCCTCGACACCATCACCCTGTTGGCGGAGGTCACCGAGGCGTTCGCCGGCGCCATCGGCGATTTCCATCCCGAGCACGAGGCAGTGCTGCGCTTGACGCACCGTGTGGCCGAGGCACTCAAGCACACGCTCGGCGTCACCACCGAGGTTCGGCTCTGCCGGCCGGGAGAGTTGCCGCGCAGCGAAGGCAAAGCCGTGCGGATCATCGACAAGCGGCAACTGTACCCCAGCCGCTGATGATCCAACGGAGATCCCACATTCATGGCGATGCGGCGGTACCTCCGCCCATGCCCATCCAAAGGAGCGGTGATACGAATGGTGAAACTGGTCGTCCTGTACAAACATCCGGTTGATAAGGCGGCGTTCGACGAGCATTATGCGAACGTGCACGCGCCGCTGGCACGGCAGATCCCCGGTCTTGAGAAGCTCGAGGTGACGCGCATCCGCAGCGATGTGATGGGCGGCGAGGCGCAGTACTACCTGCTGGCGGAGATGTACTTCAAGGATGAGGAGACCTACCGTCAGGCCATGAAGTCGCCGGAAAACAAGGCTGCCGCAAAGGACGTCATGAGCTTCGCCGGCGACATCGTCTACATGATGGTAGGAGACGTGGTGGAGCCGTGAGCACCTACATTCAGCGGGAGGACCGCGGTGCGGTGTCGGTGGTGCGCATCTGCCGCGAGAAGCAGCTCAACGCGCTGAACCTGGCGCTCATGGATGAACTCGTCGCAACCCTTGAGGCGTGTGACGCCGACGACAGCATCCGCGCCATCGTGCTCACGGGCGGAGAAAAGGCGTTCGCGGCCGGTGCGGACATCGCGGAGATGGCGGATCAGACGGCCATCGGGATGAAGAAGCTCGGGCAGTTCCGCGTGTGGGACCGAATCCGCGGCATCACCAAGCCGCTGATTGCCGCCGTGACCGGGTATGCGCTGGGTGGCGGCTGTGAGCTGGCGATGACATGTGATCTGATCATCGCCGGCCAGAGCGCCCGCTTCGGCCAACCCGAGGTGAAACTGGGCGTCATGCCCGGCGCGGGCGGGACCCAGTGGCTCACGCGCGCCGTGGGCAAGGCGCGGGCCCTGGAGTTGCTCTGGACGGGCGATCCCGTCACCGCCGACGAAGCCTACCGCCTCGGTTTGGTGAACCGCGTGGTGCCCGATGCGCGCTGTCTGGAGGAGGCGGTGGCGTTGGCGCAGCGCATCGCCGAACGGCCGCCCGTCGCAGTGCAGATGATCAAGGAAGCGGTGTACCAGGCGCTGGACACCACGCTCCAGGATGGGATGGAGGCGGAGCGGAATCTGTTCTATCTACTGTTCGCCACGGAGGATCAGCGCGAGGGGATGCGCGCCTTCATGGAGAAGCGGCCGCCCGAGTTCAAGGGCAGGTGAAAACAGCACACAAGATAAGGGGTGGCGCTGCATTGAAACCGGGTCTTCAGCCAGGGCACGTGGAAACCTGGGAGATCACAGTGACGGACGACATGTGCCCGGCTTTTCAGGGGCAGGTGGTGCACCGGACGATGTCGACGGTCACCATGGTGTACTATATGGAGTGGGTGGCTCGTCTGACGATTCTCCCGTACCTTGCTGAAGGTGAGGAAGGCATCGGCGGTGGCGTGTCGGTGAAGCATCTGGCCCCAGCGCCGGTCGGAAAGACGGTCCGCTTCTACGCGGAAGTGACGGACGTGTCCGACAGCCGCGTCGATTGCCGTGTGTGGGCCGAGCATGACAAGGCCCGGATTGGCGAAGGTGAGGTCGTGCAGTTCATCCTGCCCAAGGCGAAGATTGACGAGCGCATCCGTGCCATGAGCTGACGGGTGTGCCAGAACGCGGACGTACCGGCAGACATGAAAGGGGTTGCAGCATGACGGACATCAAAAAGATGTATATCGGCGGTGAGTGGGTAGAAGCCATCGGCGGCGAGACGCTGGAGGTGCACAATCCCGCCACAGGTGAGCTCGTCGGCGTGGTGACGTTTGGCGACGAGCGCGACGCGCTGCGCGCCATTGACGCGGCGCACGCCGCGTTTCCCGCCTGGTCCAAGCTCACCGCGCGTGAAAGATCCCGTTATCTCTATCGCCTCTACGAACTCACGTTCCAGGCGCGCGATGAACTCGCCGCCCTCATCTCGGCAGAGATGGGCAAGCCCATTCGCGAGGCGAAGGGAGAGGTGGTTGGATCTGCCGACTATTTCCAGTGGTATGCGGAGGAGGCCAAGCGCGTTTACGGAGAGACCATTCCGAGCTCCTTCCCGGACAAGCGGATTATGGTGATCCGGCAGCCGGTGGGGGTGGTTGGCGCCATCACCCCGTGGAACTTCCCGGTGAACATGGTGGCGCGAAAGATTGCACCGGCGCTGGCCGCGGGCTGCACGGTGGTGCTCAAGCCGGCGGAGGGGACACCGCTCAGCGCCATTCGCCTGTTCGAGCTGATCCACGAGGCGGGCTTCCCGGCAGGGGTGGTGAATCTCGTGATCGGCCAGCCGGAGAAAGTGGGCGAGGCGTTCCTCACGAGCCCCAAGGTGCGTAAGATTGCCTTCACCGGTTCCACGCGTGTCGGTAAACTCCTGATGGAGGGCGCGGCCAAGCAGGTGAAGCGTGTGAGCCTCGAGCTCGGTGGTCATGCACCGTTCATCGTGTTTGAGGATGCGGACCTGGATGCGGCCGTGAAGGGCGTGTTCGAGAGCAAGTATCGCAACACGGGGCAGATGTGCATCTGCACCAACCGGCTGTACGTGCACGAGAGCATCGTCGACGCATTCGTGGAGAAACTGGTGGCGCGCGTCAAGCGGGCGAAGGTCGGTGATGGGCGGCAGAAGGATACGGAGGTTGGCCCCATCATCAATGAGCGCGGCCTGCAGAAGGTTCTGGATCACATCGAGGATGCGCGGAGCAAAGGCGCGGTGGTGGCGTGCGGCGGCCGCCGGTTGACGGAAGGCGAGTACGCCAACGGCTACTTCGTCGAGCCCACGGTGCTGGTGAATGTCACGCCGGAGATGAAGATCCTGACCGAGGAGACGTTTGGCCCCGTGGTGCCCGTCATCCCGTTCAAGGACGAGGCGCAGGTCATCGAGATGGCCAACGACTCCAACTACGGCCTGGCCGCCTATGTGTACACGCGTGACGTCGGCCGCGCCTTCCGGCTGTCGGAGGCGCTGGAGTACGGGATTGTCGGTGTCAACGACGGTGCACCCGTGCAGACCCAGGCTCCGTTCGGCGGCTTCAAGGAGAGCGGCCTGGGCCGCGAGGGCGGTCATCACGCGATGGACGAGTTCCTCGAGACCAAGTTCATCTCGTTTGGCCTGTGAGCCCATGGATGGTGACGCCACGGGTTCCGACATGTCAAAACGGCAAGGCCCGGCCCCTCGGCCGGGCCTTGTGCGCTCCGGTACGCCCGGCATGGGCGGTCTCTCTAGGGTGAAAGTCCCGAACGGGGGTTGGCGACACACCTACCGTTAGCCAAGAGCAAGGGTGTCCATCGCGAGGTGGAATCTGAAGGAAGCTGGAGGCAAACTCTCGACCCGAGGTACAC
>JAIMAY010000018.1 GCA_023511725.1 Alicyclobacillus sp. | reverse complement strand
GGTGAGGTCGCCCTTCAGCCCGAGGATGTCGAACGTCTCGCGGCCGGTGATGCCGAGCGACTTCCAGCTGTCACCCGTCTTGAACTGCAGCGGCAGCACGCCCATGCCCACGAGGTTGCTGCGGTGGATGCGCTCGAAGCTCTCGGCGATCACGGCCTTGACCCCCAGCAGGTACGTGCCCTTCGCCGCCCAGTCGCGCGAGCTGCCAGTGCCGTACTCTTTGCCGGCGATGACCACCAGCGGCGTGCCATCCGCCTGATACTTCATGGCCGCGTCGTAGATGGGCATGATCTCGCCGGTCGGCAGGTACTTGGTGACACCGCCCTCCGTGCCAGGCGCGACCTGGTTGCGGATGCGGATGTTGGCGAACGTACCCCGCATCATCACCTCGTGGTTACCACGCCGCGAACCGTACGAGTTGAAGTCCACAGGCTCGACGCCGTGCTCCCGCAGATACTTGCCGGCCGGGCTGTCGACCGCAATGCCGCCCGCAGGCGAGATGTGGTCGGTCGTAACCGAGTCGCCAAGCAGCGCAAGCACGCGCGCGCCCTGGATATCCGCAGCCTCCGGCAGGTCCACCGACAGGCCGACAAAGAACGGCGGCTCCTGGATATAGGTGGACGCCTCGTCCCACTCGTACATCTCGCCCTCCGGCGTATCGAGCTGATTCCAGCGCTCGTTCGCCGTGAAGACGGTGGCGTACTCGCGCTTGAACATCTCCGGATCCATCGCCTTGCGGATGGTCTCCTGCACCTCCTGGGAGGTCGGCCAGATGTCCTTCAGGTACACCGGCTTGCCGTCCTTGTCGGTGCCGAGCGGTTCGGTGGCGAGATCGATATCCACCGTACCGGCCAGCGCATAGGCGATGACCAGCGGCGGCGATGCCAGGTAGTTGGCGCGCACGAGCGAGTGGATGCGGCCCTCGAAGTTACGGTTACCGGACAGCACGGCCGCGACGAGCAGGTCATTCTCGCGGATGGTCTGCGCGACCTCCTCCGGCAGCGGACCGCTGTTCCCGATACACGTCGTGCAGCCGTAACCGACGACGTCAAAGCCGAGCTCGGCAAGAGGCTCAAGCAGCCCCGCGCGCTCCAGGTAATCGGTGACCACCCGAGAACCCGGCGCCAGGCTCGTCTTCACGTACTTCGCCGGCTTCAGGCCGCGCTCGGCCGCCTTCTTCGCGAGAAGGCCGGCGCCAATCATGACGCTCGGGTTCGACGTGTTGGTGCAACTCGTGATGGCCGCAATCACCACGGAACCGGTGCGCATGGTCTCCTCGCTGCCGTCCTTGTGCCGCACCTGAGCCGTCTTCTGGACCTGCTCTTCCGTGAGGCCAAAGCCGCCCTGGTCGATGGGCTTGCGCAGCGTTTCCTCGAAGTTCTGTTTCATGCGGTTGAGCTCGATCTTATCCTGCGGACGCTTCGGACCGGCGAGCGTCGGCTGAACCGTGGACAGATCCAGTTCCACCACGTCCGTGAATACCGGATCCGGCGTCTCGTCGGTACGGAACAGCCCCTGCTCCTTGCAGTACGCCTCGACGAGTTGCACCAGGCTCTCGTCGCGACCCGTCTCACGCAGGTAGTTGAGCGTCTGCGCATCGACGGGGAAGAAGCCCATGGTGGCACCGTACTCGGGGGCCATGTTCGCCACGGTGGCCCGATCCGCCACGCTGATGTTGCTCAGGCCGGGACCAAAGAACTCGACGAACTTGCCGACAACGCCCTTCTTGCGCAGGATGTTTGTTACCGTCAGGGCGAGATCGGTCGCCGTCGCACCCTCCGGCAGCTGACCCGTCAGCTTGAAACCAATGACTTCCGGCATCAGCTGATAGAGCGGCTGACCGAGCATGCCCGCCTCGGCCTCGATACCGCCCACGCCCCAACCGAGCACGCCGATACCGTTGATCATCGTGGTGTGCGAGTCGGTGCCGACCAGCGAATCGGGGAACGCCACCGTCTCGCCGTCTACCTTCCGCGTCTGCACCACCTTGGCCAGGTACTCGAGGTTCACCTGGTGAACAATGCCCGTGCCGGGCGGCACCACACGGAAGTTGTCAAACGCCTTCTGCGCCCAGCGCAGGAACTTGTAGCGTTCTTCGTTGCGTTCGAACTCACGATTGATGTTGAACTGCAGTGCTTCCTTCGAGGCGAAGGCGTCGACCTGTACGGAGTGATCTATCACGAGATCCACCGGAATCAACGGATTGATCCGCTTCGGATCACCGCCCAACCGATGCATGGCGTTGCGCATCGCAGCCAGGTCCACCACGACCGGGACACCGGTGAAGTCCTGCAGCAGGATGCGCGCCGGCATGAACGGCACCTCGGTCTTCTGAGGCGCCTTGGCGTTCCAGTTGGCGAGATCGCGAATGTGATCCTCCGTGACGGCATGGCCGTCAAAGTGACGCGCAACGGACTCGAGCAGGATCTTGATGGAGAAGGGCAGCTTCGAGACCGGCGCCACGCCCTGGTCCTCCAGCGTCTGCAGCCGGTAATAGGTCACCGTCTGGCCACCCGCCGAGAGCTGGCGGCGCAGCCCGAACGGATCGCGATTCGTTGCCATACGTATCCCTCCTTGTTGAGCCGGGTATCCCCAGATGTTCGGATGATGACTTCCCTGCAGACATTCTGACAGAGTCGTGGAAGGATGTCGAACGGGGATTGGAAAAGCCGATGGGCGGATCTCGAATTTCAATGACCCTTGACGAGAAGGCCATCCAGGGCCGCGAAAAACTGACAGGGAGACCGTCCAGATGCCGTGTAAGCCCTTCCAACACCGCTGCTCATCAGTGTCTCCCGCATCATCCGCGCCATTCCGAGGTCACTGTGCGTGTCCCTCTGTCAATCTACTACAATTTGTTGACAGCGTTCAAGGCATATCCGTCGCAGTGGGTGCGGGCCAGGTTAGCTAATGATTACCAGTTTTCCTGCAACTCCAGGTGAACAGGTTGCCCGCCTGGCGGACGGAGATCCACCACCAGTTGTCCTGTCTGTGGGTCGTAATGGCACAGTGCCACTTCAAGCGTTTGGCCCTGGGAGGCTGGCTCGCAAAGGACGAACGACTGGCCCTGGTCGTATTCCACGAATAGGCGCATGTACTCCAGCGCAGTGCGCTGCAGGTCCTGGTTGGGAATGGCCTCGTACAGCGTGAGGACCGTGGTGGAGGGGTCCGTGGCCGTCCCGTCGGTCACATCTGTCACGGTGCCGAGATGATGATCCTGGACGTACTTCTCAAACGACGGCCCGGGATGTGCCAAGCGCTGGTTCAATTCGTGGCGCATCGCCGCCATCATGGCGCCTCCGAGCGCCAACAAGCCCACAACCATGACAATGATGCCGATTTTACCTCTTCGCACGCGTTCCCGGTCATCTTCGCCTGCACCCCAACGGCGCACTGGAGTTGAGGACATGACAGGGCCTCCTCGGCCGGGCGGGCCGGCCAAATGAAAATGTGAATTCTATCGAACATTATACCAGTCACGCCTCTCCCGGCTGCGGTTTCGGCTTGGATTCGGCTGCACCCCGTGCTATCCTGACACAGAAGATGGCAGCGGGACGGTTCTGACAACAGGGGTGACGTGCAATGCGACGGTTGGCCGTGATTCTGACCATGCTCACCATCGTGTTCATCGGATTTGGCTGCATCATTCCTGTACTGCCCTTGATGGTGGCGGGCACGGGGGCGCGTCCGTTCCATCTAGGCCTGATGCTGGCCGTGTACTCGGCCGTGGGTTTCTTCATCAGCCCATGGTGGGGTAGGTTGTCGGATAAGGTGGGCCGAAAGCCAGTGCTCATCACGGGTCTGCTCGGATTCGCCGTCGGTTTCATCGTGTTCGGGCTTGCCCAACACATGCTCTGGCTGATGTACGTGGCGCGGATTGTCGCCGGCGGCTTCTCGGGCGCCGTGACGGCCACGGCGATGGCGTACATCGCGGACGTGACCGGCGTGGAGCAGCGTACGCGAGGGATGGCCTTCGCGGGAATGGCCATCGGTTTCGGATTCATTATCGGCCCCGCCTTCGGAGGTCTGCTCAGCCGCTGGGGTGTGGCGGTGCCCTTTTACGCCGCGGGTGTGCTCGCCATCCTCAACGCGCTGTGGGGGCTGGCCGCGTTGCGCGAGTCTCTCACGCCGGAGCGTCGGGGGCAAGCCGCGGCGGCCAACACCTCACGATGGGCAGCGTTTGCCGGTCCACTCAAGTACCTGTACCTCGTCGATTTCGTCTCGCAGTTCTGCATCTCGTCGTTGGAGGGCGTGCTGCAGTACTTCGAGATGGTCAAGATCCACGCGACGGCCTTCGACATCGGCATGATGTTTCTGATCTCGGGGATTGTCGGGGCGGCGGTGCAGGGCGGGATCGTCAGCTTCATCAAACACGGCAAGGAACTGCCGGCGATGGTGGCCGGGCTGGTCATCTCCGGCATCGGGCTGTGGCTGATCCTGCTCTCGCGCAACTTCTGGACGGCCGCGCTGTACATGACCATCTTTGGAGCGAGCAACACCGTCATCAAACCTACGCTGCAGTCCGTGGTCACGAAGAAAACGCGCGTGGGGCAGGGGCTCGCCTCCGGTCTCATATCGGCGATGGACAATCTGGCACGCATCGTCGGTCCCATCCTCGCCACGGTTCTCTACCAGGTGCACATCGGTCTACCGTTCATTGTGGCGGGCGCTGTGGCCATTCTGGCAACGGCCCTCGTGTACGCATACTGGGTCGGGGCACAGCGTGAGCCGGCTCCCGTCTCGGCGGGCTAAGACACCGCGCTCCACACGGTCCATCATGTGCAGGCAGGTGGCCCAGCCTCGCGCCAACATCGGCGCGAGGCTTTTTTATGACAGAATCCTGACATTATCTCTCGAGTCTCTCACAACTTGACGCCAACTTCGCCGGATATGGTAAACTGAACCCAAATCGTCTCGGAACTCTGGCAGTTTGGAAGGCTGTCAGTTTCCGCGCGACAAGGCCGCTCTGTCGGCGGGGCGGTGGAGACGAGGAGGGACGACATCGCATGGGGGGCACGTGGCTACCGCCGGCGTTGACCCAGATGGCGAGAGAGGCCGATACGCTGTTCTACGTCATGCTCGCCGTGGTCACCGTCTTTTTCGTCATCGTGGAAGTGCTCTTGGTCACGTTCCTGATCCGTTATCGCCGCAGCCGGCAGCGACAGGTCGGCGTAGCGGTCCACGGCAACAACAAACTTGAGGTGGTCTGGACCCTGATCCCCGCGGTCATTCTGGTGCTGATGGGCGCGTTCGGGGTCAAGTACGTCTACGCTGTCCAGAATCCGCCCGCCAATTCGTACGTGGTGCACGTCACCGGCCACGAGTGGTTCTGGGAAGTGGAGTATCCGAACGGCGTCAAGGTTCAGAACGATTTTGCCATCCCTGCCGGAGTGCCCGTGCTGTTTGACATCACGTCGCAGGATGTGATTCACGGCTTCTACATTCCGGCGGTGCGCCTGCAGCAGGACGCCGTGCCCGGGCACCTGACGCAGTTCTATGTCACGGCCGATCCGAAGGATATCGGGCAGACGCTCCCTGTGCCGTGCGATCAGTTCTGCGGTCAAGGCCACCCGACGATGGTGGGTTCCATGAAGGTGCTCTCGCAGGCGGATTTCGATGCCTGGCTGCAGCAGCAGAAGGAAAAGAGTCAGTGAGACGACTTCGTGACGACCGTGATCCCGCGCATCGTGCGGAGCGCATGACAGCGGTTACGGCGGCGTCATCCGAAGCCGCGGCCAGCACCAACAGGACAGGGTGGTGAGAAGCATGGAAACGGTGCTGCAGCGTCCGCGCCGGTCGTTCTTGCGCGACTGGGTGTTCACCGTCGACCACAAGAAGATCGGCATTATGTACGGTGTGACAGCCCTGTTCTTCTTCCTCATCGGCGGGCTGTTCGCGCTGCTGGTCCGTACGGAACTGCTGACGCCGGACGGGCGTTTCGTGAGCGTGCAGACCTACAATGAGTTTTACACCATGCATGCCAGCATCATGGTGTTCGCGGTGATCATCCCCATCTTGACAGGTGCGTTCGGCAACTACCTGGTGCCGCTGCAGATTGGGGCGCGCGACATGGCCTTCCCGCGCATGAACGCGCTCAGCTACTGGCTTTATCTGATTGGCGGCCTGGTGCTGTTCTCCAGCATGTTCTTTGGCATGCCGGACGCGGGTTGGACGTCGTATCCACCGTACAGCATCCAGTCTGAGGGGCCGGGTATTGACCTGTGGGTGACCTCCATCCACCTGGTGGGTCTCTCGTCCATTCTGGGCTCCATCAACTTCATCGTGACCATCCATCGCATGCGTGCACCGGGGTTGACGTACAATCGGCTGCCGCTGTTCACGTGGAGCATGATGGTCACGGCCTTCATGCAGTTGTTTGCGACGCCGGCACTCGCCGGTGCCGTGACGACGCTCCTCACGGACCGGCACTGGCACACGGTGTTTTACACGGCGTCCGCCGGCGGCGATCCGATGATGTACCAGCATCTCTTTTGGTTCTACTCGCACCCGGCGGTGTACATCATGATCCTTCCTGCCTTCGGCATCATCTCGGAAGTCATCCCGGTGTTCGCCCGCAAGCCCATCTTTGGTTACCATGCCATCGCCTATTCGAGCGTGGCCATCGGGTTCCTGGGCTTCTTCGTCTGGGCGCACCACATGTTCGTCGCGGGGATGCAGCTGTCGGCCGGTATTCCGTTCATGATCTCGTCGCTGATCATCGCGGTGCCGACGTCGGTAAAGATCTTCAACTGGCTGGCGACCCTTTGGGGTGGTGCAGTGGCGTATGAAGTACCGCTGATGTTCGCCGCACTCGGGTTCATCGGCTCGTTCATCATCGGTGGGTTCAGCGGCGTGTTGATTGCAGCGGTTCCGTTGGATCTGCACTTGCACGACACGTATTTCATCGTCGCGCACATCCATTACGTGCTGTTTGGTGGCAGCGTCATGTGCGTGATGGCCGGCCTGTACTATTGGTTCCCGAAGGTCACGGGCCGGATGTACAACAACAAACTCGGTCACCTGTCGTTCTGGCTCTATTTCATCGGAACGCAGATCACGTTCTTCCCGATGCACTTCGTCGGCTTGGCCGGCATGCCTCGGCGGTACGCGCTGTATGCGCCGGAGTTCCAGTTCTGGAATGATGTCTCGACGGTCGGTGCATACATCCTCGGTGCCGCGACGCTGATTGTCATCTTCAACCTGGCGTGGTCGGCCGTGTACGGCAAGGAAGCCGCGGCGAATCCATGGGGGGCGCGTACCCTGGAATGGCAGACGAGCTCGCCGCCGCCTGCCCACAACTTCGACAAGATTCCGGTCGTTACGGAGAATCCGTATGGCCCGTACGACAAGCCGGAGGGGGAACCGGGCCTCTCACCCGCTTGACAATGCTGTGACAATACGTTCTCGCTGCCCCTCTGCCGGGCAGCTTTGCCTTTGCAAATGATGGGGGGTTCGCCTAAGATGGATGAAGCGAGATCCTCGGGGTGTCCCCCCAGATGAAGGGCAGAAGGTGAGAGCATGCAAACGCGGGGAGGAAAGAGGATGAGCACGGCGTTGCCGCTGGTGACTACCGTCATCATCGGCGTGCAGATGGTTCTGGGCGGCATCGTCGTCGGGAAGGACGCGGGCTTTGTATGCCCGGATTGGCCGCTGTGTGACGGTCAGATCCTGCCCGCGCTATCGGGGCCAGTGCTGCTGGAACTCACGCATCGGTTCTCGGCGCTCCTCGTGACTGTGCTGGTCCTCTGGAACGGTCTCCGAATCTGGATACGTTACCGGGATCATCGGCTGCTGCGGTGGTCTGCCGTTGGATCGGTGATTTCGCTGTTCCTTCAGGTCGTGATTGGCGGACTGATTGTGTTGTTCAAGTTGCCGGGGGCCACGACGACCATTGACGTGGCGAACAGCATGGTGCTCCTCGGTTTGTATGTGGTGATCACCCAGGCCGTGTGGCGCGACGGACGGCGGATGGCAGGGCGTCCCGTTCCGGCTGATCCCCAGCTGTACGCGCTCGCTCCCGCGGCATGGACGGTCTTCGGGACCGCCGCATTCGCGGTGGTGATGGGTGCACTGTTCCGTCACACCGGAGCCAGCGAAGCGCTGTACGGGCGAATCGATTACCTGGCGAGTCATGGCCAGCTCGTGCCGCCGCCGGCATGGTTTAACGAAGCACTCCTCTTCATTCACATCCTGAGCGGTGTCATGGTCGCCTGCGCAGCCGTGTGGTTTTTGGTGGCTGCCGTGCGCCAGCGCCGAATGGTAGGACTGGCGGTGTGGTTGCTCGCCTGCGTCGTTGTGCAGATGGCGCTCGGAATCACGTCGCTGGGCACGGAACTGGCCCTGATTCCGTCCACGATTCACTGGGGCGTGGCGGGCTTGTTGATGGCCACCGTGACCCATATTGCTGCGACGGTCCGATGGGCCAAGCAGGCTGAGCAGGCTGCGGAGACGCGCAACGAGGTAGTGTTCGCATGAGCCGCGCCACAACCGTTGTCCATCCGGCGCCGAACGAGGGGTGTGACGTGATGTCGACGAAATCGATGGTGTTGGGTCAGACGCAGCACGCGACGACGGCACAGGACAAGACACGCCCGACGTGGCGCGACTACGTGCAACTCACGAAGGTCGGCATCACGGTGGCCAACCTTATGGCTGCCTTCGCCGGCTTTTGGATGGCGAGCCGGGGTAACCCGGACCTGGGGAGGTTGTGGTGGACGCTGCTCGGTACCGCGTTGGTGGTGGCGTCCGGGGCGACGCTCAACAACTACGTGGATCGCGACATTGACCATCGCATGGAACGTACCCGTCATCGCGTGGTGGCCAGCGGTAAGGTGCCGGCTGCCCACGCGCTTGCGCTAGGGCTCGCGCTTGGCGTCGCGGGTTTCGCTATTCTCATCGCCCTGGTGAACTGGGTTACTGCGCTCTGCGGCTTTGTGGGCTGGTTGATGTACGCGTACATCTACACCGTCTGGCTCAAGCGCACGACGTCGCTCAGCACGGTGCTCGGCGGCATCGCCGGCGCTATGCCGCCGCTCATGGGATACGCAGGTGCCACAGGCGGCGCGCTTGACGCCTGTGCGTGGGCGCTGTTCTTCACGTTCTTCCTGTGGCAGCCGCCGCACTTCTTGCCACTGGCGATGCGCCGGTGTGACGATTATCGGGCGGCCGGGATTCCCATGCTTCCGGTGGTGCGCGGGTTTGCGGCCACCAAGCAGCAGATTCTGCTGTATGCCTCGGTGATGTGGCCGGTCTCGCTGCTGCCGTACGCACTCGGGGACGCCAATCTGGCGTATCTCATCGTGATGTTCCTGCTCGGGCTCGGCTTTGTGGCCGCCGGTCTGCGCGGGATGAACACGGAGGACGACATCCAGTGGGCGAACCGGATGTTCCGGTACTCGCTGGTGTATCTCACGGGTCTGTGTGCGATGATGGTGGTTGGCACTGTGGGCCTATGATGGCCCGCGCCGCCATCTTGAGCGTCGCCCATCAAGGCATGCCGGGTACCCACCCGGCTTTGCCGCAGGCCGGATCGACCGATAATTCGGTGTAGACGCGGAGTTCTGGGAGGGATGCAGATGGCTGTGGATCGCGCGCACCTGAACCATGCGCATGGCGCCCATGAGGATGAACACATTGATCACGCTGGCAATGCCAACCTGGCCGTCTGGCTGGGCATGGTCGCCGTAACCTTCACATCGGCCACGTTTGTGGCGACGAACGTGTACCTGAAAGGTTGGAGTCCCGCGAATTTCGATGTCCCGCTCACCGGGTTGCTGCATGACCTGCCGTATTGGGTGACGCTGGTGCTGATCCTCTGCGGGATCAGCGTGTTCGTCAGCGGCAGCTTATTTGTGCGCAACCGGTGGCGGGCGTTCAACGCGATGCTGGCGCTGATGACGGTGCTGTACGTGGTGGCGATGATCCTGCAATTCCGGCTCATGCTCTGGTTCGCCGGGCAGAAGCCTCAGTTGATGACCATCTACACACCGACCGCGGTCATTGAGTTCGGTTTGGTGGTGGTCTGTGTCGCGCTGCTAGCGGGCGCCGGTTGGTACGCCAGCTATGGGAACAAGGCCAAGATCAACGCGTTTTTCCCGGTGGCGGCCAACGTGTGGATCTACACCGCCATGTTTGGCATCGTGGTGCTGTTGCTGGAGAACGTGATCACCATTGGTCAGTTCGCGGCTTGGTGCGGTCAGCACATCTGACGACATGATGCCGTCTCGCACGACGGCTGCTTCGGAAAGGAAGGTCGCCGCATGCAACCCATCCTGTTTGCGCTCGGCATCTTCGTGTTTGTCGCCATCAACCTTCTGGTGCTGCGCTACACAACCTATCTGTCGAATGCGAAGAAGGTACAGCTCCCGGCGTCCGGAGAACCGGTGGCCACGGGAGATCAGGTGACGTCGCGCTGACGCACCGGATGAGGGGAAACGGGTCATGGGAAGCTGGTTGGCACTGTTCGTGGCTCTCCTCTGCGCCGCGTTTGCGGCATCGGTCGTCCGCCAATACGTGCGCAAGAGGAGACCCCATCTGGCCTATTGGGCGCTGTCCCTGGGTCTCGCCGCCATTGGCGCGCTCGGCTACGTATGCTCTGCAGTGCCGGCGGGGCACCCCGTCTGGGCGTTTCGCGTGTATTACATCTGCGGGGCGATGGCCATGCCGGCGGTGATGGGGCTGGGGTCGCTCGGACTCATGGTCAGACATCGGGTGCTCCATGCGGTGGCTGCCGTCGTGGGTATCGCCATCGTGGCGACGGCGGTCGGCATCGCCGCAGCTCCCGCGCATCCAGCGGGCCTCCGCGCGCTGAACGGGGGACCTGGCGTCGGCGTGTTGGCCACCGGTTGGTGGCTTCCGTTGATGATCATCCTCAACTCCTTCGGCGCCCTCGCCGTGTTTGGGGTCGCCGTGTGGTCCGCCGTCCATACGCTGCATGGCCACGCGCCACGGCGCTTCCTGGGCGGCAACGTGTTTCTCGCGCTGGGCATCCTCGTGTTGTCCGGGGCCGGATCCGCCGCACGCCTCGGTTGGCCCGGTGCGTTTTGGGCGACGATGGCGGTCGGATGGGTGATGGCATTCGTGGGCTACGTGCTGCTGACCCCCATCCCATCCGCGGCTGAGCCTTCGGCGCGGCAGCGAATTGCCTGAGGGGCGCGAGATGTCCACCCGCCGGGGGCGAAGGGCGCAAGGCTTGAACAAAAGGAAGGGGATTCTGCCACCGCTGTGCGAGCGGAGAGCAGGATCCCCTTCAACGGTTAAGGGTGAACGCGCCGCCATTTGCGGTTCTTATTGCCGGTATCCGGGAAGGTGTCGCCTTTCTTGAGGTGGACCTTCTGCCGATGCAGGAGACTCCCGCTGTCGGGATGCTCGCCCACCTCGACATACCACCCGTCATTGGGGACTTCCCAACCGGGCTCAAAGACGTTGTGTTGGCCGCCCATGACAACATCCCCCCGGGCTTAATATCACCCGGGGGGATGGGCTTATGCGCGACGCTTTGGACTCACGCGGCGCTCCCGCTTAGGCGATGGTCACATCCGGGCAGAGGTACACGTCCTGGATGGTATGCAGGAGCTTGACGCCTTCCGCCATCGGCCGCTGGAACGCCTTGCGGCCCGAGATGAGGCCCATGCCGCCGGCACGCTTGTTGATCACTGCCGTCCTGACCGCCTCGGCAAAGTCATTGCTGCCGGAGGGGCCGCCCGAGTTGATGAGGCCAATCTTACCCATGTAGCAATTGGCCACCTGGTAGCGGGTGAGGTCAATCGGATGATCCGAAGTGAGCTCCGTGTAGATCCGCTCGTCGGTCTTACCGTAGGAGCCGTTCCCCATGTTTAGCGCCTTGTAGCCACCGTTGGTCTCCGGCAGCTTCTGCTTGATCAGGTCCGCTTCGATAGTGACGCCGAGGTGATTGGCCTGGCCCGTCAGGTCCGCCGCGACATGATAGTCGACGCCGTCCTTCTTGAAGGCGGGGTTGCGCAGATAGCACCACAGCACCGTGAACATGCCGAGCTCGTGCGCCAGGTGGAACGCTTGGCTGATCTCCTGGATCTGGCGGGTTGACTCCGGCGATCCAAAGTAGATGGTGGCGCCGATCCCGGCCGCCCCCAGTTCCCACGCCTGCTTCACGCTGGCGAACAGGATCTGATCATACTTGTTGGGGTAGGTCAGCAACTCGTTGTGGTTGATCTTCACGATGTACGGGATCCTGTGCGCGTACTTGCGCGACGTCAACGCCAGCACACCGAGCGTGGACGCGACCGCGTTGCAGCCGCCTTCGACGGCCAGCTTCACGATGTTCTCGGGATCAAAATAGTCCGGATTCTTGGCGAACGATGCCCCTGCGGAATGCTCGATGCCCTGGTCCACGGGCAGGATGGACAGGTAGCCGGTACCGCCAAGGCGGCCGCTCGAGAACATCCATTGCAGGCTGCGCAGGACCTGCGCATTGCGGTTGGACAGCGCGAACACGTCGTCCACGTACGTCGGAGACGGAACGGTGATGCGCTCCTTGGGAATCGTCTTGCACGTGTGTTGCAACAGGTCGTCGGCCTCAGGGCCCAGGTACGACATGATTTGCTCGATCATCGCCACGCACCTCTCCACAATCTCAACAATTGCCCTCGGCAGGCGGGATACCGAGGTGCACGACACACACCATCACTGTACCAGATCATTGGGGCATGGTGAAATGATCATCGCTGCCACGCGGTCCTTCGGCGCCATGGCCAGCGCGGCAGCGGCCTGCGTATTGGACCCCACCCGAGGTGCGCCGCTGCGCTATAATGAATGGCGGAGCATGTGAGTCAAGGCAGTGTCCAGGGGCGCGGTCGGCGCCGCTGCCACCGCCCATGAAACGGAGAGAGAATCATGTACCATCGGACACAAACGAGGCCGGTGCGCGTCGGCCATCTGACGCTCGGCGGCAACGACAAGGTGTATATCCAGAGCATGACGACGACGAAGACCGCGGACGTCAAAGCCACCGTGGAGCAGATCCATCGGCTCGAGGACGCGGGGTGTGAGATTGTCCGCGTGACCGTGAACAACCGCGACGCTGCGGAGGCGGTGCGCGAGATCAAGCGACAGATCCACATTCCGCTGGTAGCGGACATCCATTTCGACTACCGCCTGGCGCTGCTGGCGATTGAGAATGGCGTCGACAAAGTCCGGATCAACCCCGGCAACATCGGCGGCCGGGAACGCGTGCAGGCCGTCGTCAAGGCGTGCAAGGAGCGCGGGATCCCCATCCGCATCGGCGTCAACGCCGGCAGCCTGGAGCATGACATCCTGGAGCGGTACGGCTACCCCACGGCCGAGGGGATGCTGGAATCCGCGAAGCGGCATGTGCAGATACTGGAGGAACTGGATTTCCAGGATATCGTCATCTCCATGAAGGCATCCGATGTGCCGTTGGCGATTGAAGCCTATCGGCTGGCGGCGGAAACCTTCCCGTATCCCCTGCACCTCGGCATCACCGAGGCGGGGACGCTGTTCAGCGGGACCATCAAAAGCGCGGCGGGGCTTGGCACGCTTCTGTCCATGGGGATCGGCAACACCATCCGTGTCTCGCTTAGCGCGGACCCGGTGGAAGAAGTGCGCGTGGCGAGGGAGTTGCTCAAGACCTTCCACATCATCTCCAACGCGGTGACGTTGGTGTCGTGTCCGACCTGTGGCCGGATCGACATTGATCTGATCCCGATGGTCAACGAGATTGAGGAGTACGTGCAGAACATCAA
Organism: Alicyclobacillus sp.; assembly: GCA_023511725.1. Taxonomy (GTDB): domain Bacteria; phylum Bacillota; class Bacilli; order Alicyclobacillales; family Alicyclobacillaceae; genus JAIMAY01. The sequence goes on along the minus strand of JAIMAY010000018.1, from coordinate 42,588 downwards.
GGCGCCCATCAAAGTGTCCGTCCTCGGCTGCGCGGTAAATGGCCCGGGGGAGGCGCGCGAAGCGGACATCGGCATCGCCGGGGGCCGGGGTGAAGGTCTCCTGTTCCGCAAGGGCAAGATCATCCGCAAGGTCCCCGAGAAGGACCTTGTGGCGGAGCTGAAGAAGGAGATTGACGCGATGGCCAAGCGCTATCAGGAGACGGGGTCCATTGACTAGGGCTCCGCTGTGCGCGCAGGGTGCCATGTCGACCTGAAGAGAACGGCGGGGGCGCGGGCTCCCGCCGTTTTGCATCCTCCGGTCCGGCTTGACGCAAGCTGAGAGGACGAGTAGAATCAACACATGCTTTATCATGTTAACAAGCGAAAGCGAAGCCGGGGATGAATGTGATGGCGCTGGAGATGGATCGCCGGTGGGCCGAGCGACCGACGGGTATGCGCGATGTGTATCCGCCGCAGGCCCGCCGTCGGCGACAACTGGAAAATCAACTGCTGGCTTTCTTTGAGCGCCACGGTTACGACATGGTGTCCAGCGGCGCGTTCGAATATGTGGATACGCTCCTGCGCGGCCGCGGCTCCGAAGACGCCGCGCAGTGGGTGCAGTGGTTCGACGCGAGCGGACGGGCGGTCGCGCTGCGCCCCGACATGACGCCATCCATTGCGCGCATGGCAGCGCCACTGGTGGCGGCGGGGCGCGTTCCCATCCGCTGGTGCTACGCCGAGCGGGTGTACCGCCGCACCTCGGACCCCGCGTCCCTGTCGTGGGTCGGCGGACGCGCGGCCGAGTCGACGCAGGTCGGTGTGGAGTGGATTGGTGCCTACGGGGCCGACGCCGACTGCGCGCTGCTCGGGCTCTGCCAGGCGGCGCTGCGAGAGGTGGGGATGGAGGGCTGGCAGGTGGTGGTCAGCCACGCCCGCTTCGCGCCGGCGTATCTGGCGGCGGCCGGCGTGCCGCAAGAGGCCCTGCCCGGCGTTCTGGCCGACCTGGGCCAGGGTGATTACGTGGCCGTCCGCGCGACCTTGGAGAACCTCGGCTGTGCGCCGGGGGTGCTCACGTCGCTCAGCGTGATCGACCCGTTCCAGCAGGCGGAGGCGCCCCTGCCGCCCGGTGCGCGCGCCGATGCGTCGGAGGCGCTCGCCACGCTGTCGGCCGCATTCGCAGATCTGCGCTCGGTGGCAGAGGCGCTGGTCCGGCAGGAAGCGGTACACGGTGTGTCGTTCGATCTCTCCCTGCACCGCGATCCCGCCTATTACACCGGCCTGGTGTTCGAGGTGTTTGCGCCGGGCGTGGGCGCGCCCATCGCCTACGGTGGCCGCTACGATGGCCTCCTGGCGCAGTTCGGCGCCGAGGCGCCCGCCATCGGATTCACGTTTGAGCTGGAACGGCTGCTCGCCGTTCTGGGGGACGGCGGGGCAGAGCCCGGCGAAACGCATGCGGATGGTGCGCCCCACTGGGCGGGCGAATCTCAACCCGCGCCTGCAACGGACGTCAAGGAGGGGTCGGGATGCTGACCATCGCGCTGGCCAAGGGCCGCACCGCGGATGATCTGTGGCCACTTTGGCGGCGGGCCGGCATTCCGCTGCCCGCCGACATCGACGACAGCCGGGCGCTGGTGTTCGAATTGGACGGTGGCGCCTATGGGCCGCTGCGCTACCTGTTGGCAAAGCCGGCCGACGTGCCGACGTATGTGTCGTTCGGCGTGGCCGACCTCGGCGTGGTCGGCAAGGACGTGCTGCTCGAGCAGGGACGCGACGTGTACGAGTTGCTCGATCTCGGTGTGGCGCGCTGCACCCTGTGCGTCGCCGGCCGGCCGGAGGACCGACGCACGCGGCCGCGGCGCGTCGCGACCAAGTACCCGCGGCTGGCGGACCAGCACTTCCATGCGCAGGGCGCCGCGGTGGAGATTGTCCAGCTCAGCGGTTCCATCGAGTTGGCGGCCGTGATCGGCCTCACCGACCGCATCTTTGACCTCGTGCAGACCGGACAGACGCTGGCCGCCAACGGGCTGGAGGTGTTTGAAGAGGTGATGGACGTGTCGGCGCGCCTCATCGCCAATCGCTCCAGCTATCACGTGCAGCGCGGGCTCATCCGCCGTCTGCTGAGCGCGCTGGAGACGCACATGGCGGCGGGGGAGGAGGCGATCCGGTCGTGAGGCTTCGTGTGACGCACGCCCGCGATTTTCGCTGGTCGCGGGGACAGGAGATAGACCCGAGCGCGTGGGCGCGAACGCTGGAGATTGTGGAGGACGTGCGGCGACGGGGCGACGCCGCCATCGCCGAGTGGGCCGCGAAGCTCGATGGTGTGACCCCGTCCGCGGCTTCGTCGGACGGTCCATGGCGCGTGCCCGAGTCCGCCATGCAGGCGGCATGGGATGGCTTGGACGAGGCGTTGCGCCAAGCGCTGGCGGCGGCCGCCGAGCGCATTCGCGCCTTTCACGCATTGCAACGGCCGGCTGAGGTACAGCACGTCGGGCCGGACGGCGAGCGGTTGGGGCTGGTGTGGCGTCCGCTGCGGCGGGTTGCCGTATACGCGCCGGGCGGGCGTGCGGTGTACCCGTCGACCGTGCTGATGAACGCGCTGCCCGCGCAGGTGGCGGGTGTGCGCGAGATTGTGTTGTTCTCGCCGCCGCAGCGGGGCAGTGGGCTGCCGCACCCGTTGGTGCTGGCGGCGGCGCATCTGTGCGGCATCCGGGAGGTCTACGCCATCGGCGGCGCACAGGCCGTGGCGGCGGCGGCCTATGGGACGGACACGGTGCGCCGCTGCGACAAGGTGGTCGGCCCTGGAAATCTGTATGTCGCGCTGGCGAAGCGCGCTGTGATGGGCGACGTCGGTATCGACAGCATCGCCGGGCCGAGCGAAGTGTTTGTCGTCGCCGATGCCAGCGCCGACGCGGAGTGGATTGCGGCGGACCTGCTGGCGCAGGCGGAACACGACCCCGAGGCGGGTGCGGTGTGCGTCACCACGGATCCCACCCTGGCGTCTCGCCTGGAGGCCGCCTTGGAGCGGCAGCTCGGCGTGCTGCCAAGGGGCGAGATCGCCGAAACCGCTCTGTCGCGCTGGGGCGCCGTGGTGGTCTGCCGGGACTTGGAGGAGGCCATCCAGGTCGTCAACGACAGCGCGCCGGAGCACGTGGAGCTCATGGTTGCTGATCCCGCCCCCTACCTCGACCGCCTGGACCGCGCCGGCGCCGTGTTTGTGGGCGCGTGGACGCCGGAGCCGGTGGGCGACTACTACGCGGGGCCGAATCACGTGCTGCCGACGCACGGCAGCGCGCGTTACGCCTCCGGCCTGGGTGTGTACGACTTTCTGCGGCGCATGACGTATGCGCAGTACACGCCGGAGGCGCTGCGCCGGCATGCGGATCATGTGATGACGCTGGCGCATGCGGAGGGGTTGGACGGGCATGCGCGGGCCGTGGCCGTACGCCTCGCGCCAAAGGAGGAGAAACGATGAGCGGTACACCGCTGGAAGCGCGCGTGGAGCGGACCACGCGCGAGACATCCATAGATCTGTTCCTGCGTCTTCGCGGCCGCGGGGAGGCGGACTTGGACATGCCCGTGCCGTTTCTGCGCCATATGCTGGAACTTTTCGCCAAGCATGCGCGCGCCGACCTCATCGTGCGGGCAACGGGCGATGTGGAGGTGGATGACCACCACCTGGTGGAGGATCTGGGGTTGGCCCTCGGCCGCGCCATCCACCAGGCGCTGGGCGACAAGCGCGGCATCCGCCGCTATGGCGAGCGCCACACGCCGATGGATGAAACGTTGGCGCGGGCCGTCATCGACCTGTCCGGACGGCCGGCATTCGTCATGCTGGGCGACATTCCGTCCGAACGGGTGGGCACCTTTCCGACCGAGTTGGTGCGCGAGTTTTTCAAGTCCGTCGCCAACGAGGCCCGGATGGCCCTGCACCTCGCCATCCTCTACGGGGAGAACAGCCACCATATGGTGGAGGCGCTGTTCAAGGCGTTTGCGGCCGCGCTGCGGATGGCCGTGGAAGCGGACGGCGACGAGGTGCCAAGCACCAAGGGGGTCTTGGAATGATTGCGATACTGGATCCCGGGATCGGCAATCTGCGCAGTGTGCAGAGTGCGCTGCGGCGCGTCGGCGGCGAGTCGGTGGTGGTGCAGGATGCTGAGGCGTGGGCCCGGCTCACGGTGGACGGGGGCGATGTCGACGGCGTGATCCTGCCCGGGGTCGGCGCGTTCGGTGATGCCATGTTTCAACTGAAACGCAGCGGTCTGCTCGGCGTCGTCCGCCAGGCCGTGCGCGACGGCCTGCCACTGCTCGGCATCTGCCTGGGGATGCAGTTGCTGTTTGCCATCAGCGAAGAGCATGGGCAACACGTTGGCCTGGGCTTTCTGCCTGGGCGCATCGTGCGCTTTACCGGTACGATGAAGATCCCGCACATGGGCTGGAACGATCTCGTCCACGTCGCCGCCCATCCCCTGCTCGAGGGCGTGCGCCGCGGCGACTTCGTCTACTTCGTGCACTCCTATTACGCGCGACCGGAACAGCCGGAACATGTGCTGGCCGCCGCCGAGTATGGCGGTGTGCTGGTGCCGGCGGTGGTGGGCCACAACCAGGTGATGGGCACCCAGTTCCACCCGGAGAAAAGCGGCGAGGTGGGCGAGCGGATCCTCGCGAATTTCGTGAAGTTGTGCGCTGTGGCGAAGGATGGGGAGGTGGCCGGCGGTGGCGTTCCCAAGCCTTGAATCCGCTGTGCAGGCGCGCCCCGGCTTTCAGCTCCTGCCCGCCATTGATCTGCTGGGCGGCCGCTGCGTGCGCCTATGGCAGGGCGATTACAGCGCCGCGACCACCTACGCCACGGATCCCGTGGCGGTCGCTCGCCGCTTCCTGGAGGCCGGCGCACAGTGGCTCCACGTCGTGGACCTGGACGCTGCCCGGGATGGCGCCAGCGCCAATGCCGACGCGGTGCGCGCCGTGGTCCTGGAGGCGGCGCGTGCTGGGGCGAAGGTCGAGATCGGCGGAGGGATACGCCATCACGCCCAGCTGGAGGCGTGGCTGGCGCTTGGCGTGAGCCGATGCGTCATTGGCACGCGTGCGCGGGATGTGGCGTGGATGGCGGAAGCGGTGCGCAGGTTCGGCCCGGAGACGGTCGTCGCTGGGCTGGATGGCCGCGGCGGGAAACTCGCCGTGCGCGGCTGGCTCGAGCAAACCGACCTGTCGATCCCGGATCTCGCCCGGCAGCTCGCAGAGGTCGGGGTGCGCTGGGCGCTGGTGACCGACGTGGAGCGAGACGGCACGCTCAGCGGCGCCAACCTGGGACTGGCGCGTGCGGTGCAAGACGCGGGTCTGTGCGCCATCGCCTCCGGGGGTGTGCACACGCTCGATGATCTGGTCGCGGCGCGCGATGCCGGTCTGGCGGGTGCCGTGATCGGGCGGGCTCTCTACGATGGCACCGTGGACCTGGCCGCAGCCATCCGCACACTGATGGGGCCGAACGACGGCGCGAGGGGAGGAACGGGCGGATGCTGACGAAACGGATCATCCCCTGCTTCGATGTGCTGGACGGCCGTGTGGTCAAACACGTGGGTTTTCTCGAGAATCGGCGAGATGCCGGCGATCCGGTCGAACTCGCCCGCCGCTACTGCGCGGAGGGCGCGGACGAACTGGTGCTGCTCGACATTTCCGCTTCGGAGGAGGGCCGCCTGGCGACACTCCGGGTGGTCGAGCGCGTCGCCTCCGAGGTCAACATTCCGCTCACGGTCGGTGGCGGCGTGTCCACGGTGGATGATGTCCGCACTCTGCTGCTGGCCGGCGCGGATAAGGTCTCGATGAACACGGGGGCGGTGCGCAATCCGCAGTTGATCAAGGAAGCGGCGCATCGCTTTGGCGAGCAGTGCGTGGTGGTGGCCATCGACGCCAACCTCAACGAGCGCATGGGCGAATATGAGGTGATGATCCAGGGGGGCAAGGTCGGCACCGGCCTGGATGTGATCCAGTGGGCGAAAAAGGCCGTGAATCTCGGCGCCGGCGAGATCCTTTTGACCAGCTTTCGGCAGGACGGGACGCGCGACGGCTACGACCTGATCCTGACCCGGCTGGTGGCGGAGGCGGTGCCGGTGCCCGTGATCGCCAGCGGCGGGGCAGGCAAAAAGGAGCACTTTGCCAAGGTCCTGACGGAGGGAAAGGCTGACGCGGCACTCGCTGCCACCGTGTTCCATTTCGAGGAAACGTCGATTCCGCAGGTCAAGGCGTACCTGCGTCAGAGGGGAGTGCCGGTGCGGTGGACGAGGACCGCATGATGCGGACTGCGCCGCTGGAGGTCGTGCGCTACGACGCGACGACGGGTCTCGTGCCGGTGATTGTGCAGGATGCGGGGACCGGCGAGGTGCTGATGCAGGCGTACGCGGATAGGGAGGCTTTGAAGCGCACGCTGGACAGTGGGGAAGCCTGGTTCTGGAGCAGATCCCGCCGTAGCTATTGGCACAAAGGTGACACCAGCGGCCATGTGCAGCGGGTGCGCGAGGTGCGTGTCGACTGCGACGGGGACAGCGTGCTGTACTTGGTTGATCCCGCCGGCCCCGCCTGCCACACGGGCGAACGCTCGTGCTTTCACCGCGCGCTGGTGCGCCACCATCCGTCCACGACCACTGCGGCGCCATCTGCAGGCCACGGTGACGCCGCGCCTGCGGCCTATGTCGCGGACGCGGCAGCGACGCGGACCGAGCCCCCTATCGCCGCAGAGGATGCCGTGTTGATGCGGTTGTGGGGCGTGATCGACCAGCGCTGGCGGGAGCGTCCGGCCGGTTCGTACACCACCTACCTGTTCACGCAGGGCGTGGACAAGATGGCGAAGAAGGTCGGTGAGGAAGCCGTCGAGGTTGCGCTTGCCGCGAAGAACGCCGCGGCATCCGAAGCGGGACGCGATGAGCTTGTGCGCGAGAGTGCGGACCTGCTCTACCATCTGCTGGCCCTGTGGCGCAGCGTGGGCGTGGCGCCGGATGACGTGTGGACAGAACTTGCGCGGCGGGCGAAGGGATAAAGTTCGCCCGCCTGCTGTGTGGCATCTGTCCGCAGCGGCGGTCGCTGTCGAGGGTAATCGCGCCGTGGCACGGCCCGGTGGAACCGCTCACTTGCGTGCGGTCATGGACTCCGGCGCCATAACGGCGACGACCTCGCTCCGGACGCACACCTCACCTTGCGCAAACACCTCGCTGGTCACCACCACTTTGCGCTTGCCCATGTCGGCGATCCGGCCCCTCACCACCAGCGGCACGCCGAGCGGGGTCGGCTTGACATACTCCACGTGCAGGGATGCTGTGACGCAGCGGGGGACAGGCGCCTCGTCGCCAGGTGCATGTCCCTCGCGGCGGTACAGCGCCAACGCCGCGGATCCCGTGCTGTGGCAGTCTATCAGGCACGCCAACAGCCCGCCGTAGACGAAGCCGGGGATGGCGATATGCTCGGGCTGCGGCGTGTACTCGGTGACGGTTTCTTCCCCGTCCCAGCGGGTGCGAAAATGGTGGCCGCTGTCGTTGAGCCGGCCGCAACCAAAACACCACGCGAAGTCGTCGGCGTAATAATCTTGGATGTACGGTGACGACGGCATCGGAGGACCTCCTCATCCTGGCTCTGCTGTCACGAGTCTACGACACCATCTTGCCATTCGTGATGAGGTCGTCGAATCCCTTCCCATGCGCAGGAGAGGCACCTTGTTTCCCGGCTTGCAGCTTGTTGCGTGAACGTTTACAATGCCAATCAAGTGTGTTACTGCCGACGTGTGGCAGGCATGAGCTTGCAAAGGGGCTCATGCCTGCCTTTTTGCATCCGCGGTGGAGCACGCCATCATGGGCAGGATTCTAAATGGGATTGTGAAGGAGGTCTCCTGGCTTGAGCACGAGCAAAAAGGTGATGGCAATCATCGGACTGCTGGTCCTCGTTGCTGGGGAAGACGCCCTGTTCACCGTCACGCTCAAGCAGTCGTAAGGGGGAGGTCCGGGTTGGCGAACGAAGTGCTTATCCACAGTGCGCGGGTCGTCACGCCCACCGAGATCTGGGATCCCGGCTGGGTCCAGTGGCAAGGGGGCCGCATCGTCCAGGCAAGGCCGGGAAGCCCGTCGGCGGACGTGCGGGCGGGGGCGGTGACCGTGATCGACGCCGAACGCCAGTGGCTGGTGCCCGGTTTCATCGACATGCACGTGCACGGCGGCGGCGGCGCTGAGGTGATGGATGGCACGCCGGAGGCGATCCGGACCGTGGCCCGGTTCCATGCTTCGCACGGCACGACGGCCTGGCTGCCGACCACGCTGACGGGGCCGCTGGCGTCCATCGAGCGGAGCTTGTCAGCCGTCGCCGAGGCTCAGGCGGCGGAAGCCAAGGAGCGGTCCGGAGCGCTTATCCTGGGTGTCCATCTGGAGGGTCCCTTCATTTCCCCTAAGCATCCTGGCGCGCAGGACCCCATGTACATCATGGACCCGGCGTCGGCAGCGGTGGAGCGTCTGCTGCAGGCGGTGCCCGGTCTCGTGCGTAAGATCACGATGGCGCCCGAGCGTCCCGGTGCCCTCGATGTGATTCGGGCACTGCGCCGGCGCGGCATCCTCGTTTCCATCGGCCACACGGATGCCAGCGCTGAGGAGACGCGGGCAGCCATTGCGGCAGGCGCGACGCACGCGACGCACCTGTTCAACGCGATGGTGGGGATCCACCACCGCCGTCCAGGCACAGCGGGCACGTGCCTGGTGTCGGACGAGGTGGTGTGCGAATTGATCTGCGACGGTCTGCATGTGGATTTCGATGTGGTGCAACTCGTTTTTCGCGTCAAGGGATACGACCGCGTGGCGCTGATCACGGACGCCATCGGTCCCACCGGCTGTGCGCCGGGGCGCTATCGCCTAGGTACACTCGATATCCTCGTCGACGAGCAGAGATCTGTGCTCGCCTCAGATCACGGCACCTTGGCGGGCAGCGTGCTGACGATGGAGCGGGCGGTGGCGAACGTCATCCGCAAAGCGAAGGCATCTGTCTGCGATGCCGTCGCCATGGCCAGTACCATCCCCGCGCGGGAACTCGGGCTGGCTGAGACGAAGGGCCGGATAGCGCCCGGTTACGATGCCGACCTGGTGCTGCTGGACGAGGCGTGGACGGTGACGAGGACATGGATTGGCGGGAGGGAGATCTATTGCAGAGCCTAGTCACGAGCTGCGGGAAGGTTCGCTGGGTTCACGGTCATGACTCGGCGGCTCTCAGCCGCGAAGCCGCGGGCATGTTTGCCGAAGTCCTGCGCACCGAGGAGCAACCGGTGCTGGGATTTGCCACCGGCGCGAGCCCCTTGCAGATGTACGCAGCGCTGGTGGAACAAACGGCTGCCGATCCCGCCCTTCAGGCCGCCTGGCGCCGGGCCCACGGATTCAATCTCGACGAATACGTCGGCTTGTCCCCCTCGGATCCGCGCAGCTACCACGCGTATATGATGGCTAACCTCTACAATCACGTCCCCATTCCACGCCACCACATTCACATCCCGGACGGTACGGGAGATCTGGAGGTGGCGTGCCGTCGTTATGATGACCTGCTGACACAACTGGGCCCGCCGCACATTCAGGTGCTGGGCATCGGTCGCAATGGCCACATCGGTTTCAATGAACCGGGGGATAGCCTGGAGCTGCGGACGCACGTGGCGGACCTGACCGAGACCACGCGCCGGCAGAACGCGCGCTACTTCGGCAGCCCAGACGAAGTGCCATCGCGCGCGGTGACGATGGGCATCGGGGACATCCTGCGCGCGCGCAGGATAGTGCTGCTGGCGTTCGGCGCATCCAAGCGGGAGGCGCTGGAGCGTGCCTTCTCTGGCGAGGTCAGCACGCGCTGCCCGGCGTCGCTGCTGCAACTACACCCCAGCGTGACGGTATTCACGGACCAGGACGTCCGGCCCGCATTGCTGCGCGGATAACCGCAGCGCGGGCCGGTCCCGCGCCGTAGCGATACCTGGTATGGAAGCGCCGTGCTTTACAATGGGCGACGCAGCGCGCTAGAATGGACTCGTACGTTCAACTTGTGCGACGACGTTTCATATATGCAACATTGGTACAGATGATGGATGTGGGCGGCGACCATGATGCACAGCACAGGTCATCGCTTGCCGTAAAGGGACGAGAGGGGGCACGGGAGATGGCGGTGGAGCGGATTGCAGTGATTGGCGCCGGCGTGATGGGGCGTGGCATTGCGCAGGTGGCTGCTGCGGCTGGGTTTCAGGTGGCGTTGCACGACGTGGCGCCGGCGCAGTTGGACAGTGCACTGAACGCCATCCGCAAGAACCTGGACGAGGGCATCGCACGCGGTAAACTGACGGAGGCGGACAGGGACGGTGCACTCGCCAGGCTGCGTACCACGACGAACCTGGCGGATGCGGCGCGCGATGCCGATCTCGTGATCGAAGCGGTGTTGGAGCAGATGGAACTGAAGGTTTCGGTATTTCAGCAACTGGATGCCATCTGCCCGCCGCACACGGTGCTGGCGACGAACACGTCGACCATGAGCCCGACCGAAATTGGCGCGGCGACGAAGCGGCCGGAGAAGACCATTGCCATGCACTTCTTCAATCCGGTGCACAAGATGAAGCTCGTGGAGATCATCCGCGGTCTGGATACCTCCGACGAGACCTATGAGATTGCCCGCGACACTGCGCATCGGATGGGGAAGGAAACGGTGCAGGTCAACGAGTTTCCCGGCTTTGTCACCAGCCGCATCAACTGCCTCATCGGCAATGAGGCGATGAAGATGCTGCAGGAGGGCGTGGCCTCGGCGGAGGACATCGACAAGGCCATCAAGCTGGGTCTCAACCATCCGATGGGGCCACTGGAACTGGCGGATTTGGTGGGGCTGGACACGCGCCTCCGCAACATGCAGTACCTGCACGAAAAGCTTGGCGAGTTGTACCGGCCGGCGCCGATTCTGGAGAAGTACGTGAAGGCCGGCCGGCTCGGGCGCAAGAGCGGCCGGGGATTCTACGATTACACGCAGAAGGATTGAGAGGGGAGCGAGCCTGGTGAACTACGAGACGCTGCGGGTGGAGGCGCAGGACGGGGTCGTCATTGTCACCATCAACCGGCCGGAGGTGCGCAATGCGCTGAGCGCCGAGGTGGTGCGTGACCTGCGCGCGGTGCTGGACGCTTATGCGGAGGACGACAGCGTGCACGCGCTGATCTTCACCGGTGCCGGGGACAAGGCGTTCGCGGCGGGCGCGGACATTCGGCAACTGCGCGATAAGACATTCAAGGATGGGCTGGCCGGCGGCATGCAGAAGCTGTACGACGAGATTGAAGATTATGCCAAACCGACCATCGCTGCGGTCAACGGCTACGCACTCGGCGGCGGGTGTGAGCTGGCGATGGCATGCGACATCCGCGTCGCCAGTCAGCACGCGAAGTTCGGGCTGCCCGAGCTGAACCTCGGCATCATCCCGGGTGCGGGCGGCACCCAGCGCTTGGCGCGTTTGGTGGGGCCGGGACGGGCGCTGGAGATGATCCTGACCGGCCGGATGATTGATGCGGCGGAGGCGGAGCGCATCGGCCTCGTGTCGCGCGTGGTGGAGCCCGAGGCGCTGCTTGGAGTCGCCAAGGAGGTCGCGACGGCCATCGCCGAAAAGGGGCCGGTGGCGGTGCGGCTGGCGCGGCTGGCGGTGAAGGCCGGGATCGAAACGGATCTGCGTACGGGGCTGTTGCTGGAGCGGTTAGCGCAGGCTGTGGCCTTCGAGACCGAGGATAAGGTGGAGGGCACCACGGCGTTTCTGGAGAAACGGCGCCCGGCGTTCAAGAACCGCTGAATTGCGCTCGCGCTGGAACCGGCAGGTCCAGCGCGGGTGCAGGCCAACATCGGCGGATACACAAGGAGGTTAGCACCATGGCAATCCAGAAGGTTGAAAAGGTGGCCGTGATTGGCGCGGGCGCGATGGGTTCGCAGATTGCGATGGTCAGTGCACTCGCCGGTTTCCGCACGGCGCTCTATGATGTGGCCGCGGAGATGCTGGACAAGGCGGACGCATCGCTGCGGGGGCATATGGAGAATCGGGTCAAGAAGGGACGCCTGACCCAGCAACAGGTGGACGAGGCGTTCGCGCGGCTCTCGTACGAGAAGGACCTGGCGAGTGCGGTGCGCGATGCCGACTTTGTCATTGAGGCTGTCGTCGAGAAGCTCGATGTCAAGCGCGCCGTGTTCCGTCAGCTGGATGAGTTGGCGCCCCCGCACGCCATCCTGGCGACCAACAGCTCCACGATTGTCAGTTCCAAGATTGCCGATGCCACCAAGCGTCCGGACAAGGTTTGCAACTTCCACTTCTTCAACCCGGCGTTGGTGATGGAGTTGGTGGAGGTGGTGCGCAACCCGCAGACCTCCGATGACACGGTGGAGACGGCATACTGGCTGGCGGAACGCTTCGGTAAGGCCCCCATCATCCTCAACCGCGAGATCTCCGGTTTTGTCGCGAACCGCATCCTCGGGGCCTTGATGGACGAGGCGGTGTGGTTGTACGAGCAGGGCATCGCATCCTTTGAGGACATCGACAAGGCGGTCACCAAGGGGTTGAATCACCCGATTGGGCCGTTCGCGCTGATGGACCTGACGGGCATCGACGTCAACTATTTGGTGCGTATGCAGCGGTACAGGGAGTCGGGCGATCCGAAAGATGCCCCGCGTCCAAGCATCGTCGAGAAAGTGGCCAAGGGCGAACTCGGCCGCAAGACGGGGAAGGGTTGGTACACCTATTCGTGAGGAGGCCGTGACATGGATTTCAATCTTCCGGAAGAACTCGTGCGGATGAAAGAGACCATCCGCGAGTTTGTGGAGAATGAGGTCGAGCCGCACGCGATGCAGATTGAAGAGGAGGACCGGGTGCCGGACGAGATCCTCGAAAAGTCGAAGGAACTCGGCCTGTTTGGCCTCAGCATCCCCGAGGAATACGGCGGCATGGGGCTGTCGATGCTCGGGAAGTGCGCCATCTTCGAGGAACTTGGCAAGACCATCAATGGCTACACGACCATCATCGGCGCGCACAACGGCATCGGCTCCGTTGGCATCGTCCAGTTCGGTACGGAGGAGCAGAAGCAGCGCTATCTGCCGAAGATGGCCACGGGCGAGTGGATTGGCGCGTTTGCGCTGACCGAGCCGCAGGCTGGATCCAACGCGGCCGCCATCAAGACGACGGCGGTGAAGAAGGGCGACCGCTACATCCTCAATGGCCAGAAGATCTACATCACGAACGCACCGTATGCGCATGTCTTCACCGTGATGGCCGTCACGGACCCGAGCAAAGGGCCGAAGGGCATCACCTCGTTCATCGTCGAGCGCGACTTCAAGGGCTTCCACGTGGGCAGCATCGAGAAGAAGATGGGGCTGCATGGATCGCACACGGCGCAGCTGTACTTCGAGGACATGGAGGTGCCCGAGGAGAATGTGCTCGGGCAGGAGGGCGAAGGGTACGTCAACGCCCTCAAGATCCTGGCCAACGGCCGGGCGGGTCTGGCGGCACGGTGCCTCGGGTCCTGCCAGTATCTGCTCGACAGGTCCGTGCGCTACGCGCTGGAGCGAGTGCAGTTCGGCAAGCCCATCTTCGAGCAGCAGATCATTCAGCACTATCTCGCCGAGATGGCGCTGGAGGTGGAGACGCTGCGCTGGATGACCTACCGCGTGGCGTGGATGACGGACCAGGGCATGAACGTGATCAAAGAGGCGGCCATGCTCAAGCTGTACGGTTCCGAGGTATACAACCGCGTGGCGGACAAAGCGGTGCAGATCCATGGCGGCATCGGCTACATCGCCGATTACCCGATTGAGCGCTTCTACCGCGACGCGCGCATCACGCGCATTTATGAAGGTACGTCGGAGATCCAGAAGAACATCATCGCGGCACAGTTGAAGAAGGAGTACACGCGATGAATGACGCATACCTCGAGCAGCTCCGGCAGGACTTTGAAGCATCGCCGTTCTGGCAATGGTTCGGGATCCGGGTGACGAGGCTCGAGGCGGGACGGGCGGAGGTGGAGCTTCCGCCCTCTCCGCATTTTCTCAATGTGAACGACGCGGTGCATGGGGGCGTGATCGCCTCGCTGGTCGATTCGGTGATGGGCATCGCTATCCGCAGTCTGTCCACCGTGCCCGCTGTGACCCAGACGCTGACCACGCAGTTTCTGCGGGCGCCGGACCCTAGCGGTACGATGCGCGCCAGCGCGGAGGTGGTTCGGCACGGCCGGCAGGTGGTGTCGGTGCAGGCGCAGGTCACCGATGCGGAGGGGCGGCTGATTGCATTGGGGATGGCGTCGTTCATCCGGGTGTACCGTGAGGGTGCTGCCACGGCTGGCAACGTTTGATGAGACAGCCGGGATTCATCTCTTTACATCGCCACACGACCGTGGTAGACTTCCAGGCAAAGGCATCATCCCTCAGTGGTCCGCCGCGTCAGGAGGCGGCGGGCTGCTGAGCATTCAAACTACATACCGAAACGGAACGCACGGCGCTAGGGGTGCCGATGAGGCTGAGAAGCGGCTTGGCCGCTAACCCTTTCGGACTCGATCTGGGTAATACCAGCGTGAGGAAGTGCCGGATGTTGAGCGAAGAAGGGGTGAACCTCTTTCTCGCGCCAAGGTGCGTGAGAAGGAGGTTTTTTAATTGCCTTCGGGCCAGCCGGCCGGGGCGTCCGTGACGGCCAGGAGGGAGCGAGGCGTCATGTGGAAGTTGCGAGAGATCATTGTGGCGGCGATTCTGTCGGTGGTCTGCGGCGTGATCTACCTCGGGTGGGACAATTTGACGATGCCGCTGTTTAGCAGCACCGTCAGTCCCGCTGTGCAGGGCCTGGTCAACGGCGTGTGGTGGATTGCCGCTGGTCTGGTGGCCTACATCGTCCGGCGTCCGTTCGCCGCGTTTCTTGGCGGACTCGTCAGCGCGGTGGTGGAGTTTCTGCTCGGGAGCCCGTACGGCACGGGGGCCATCATCTCCGGCCTGGTGCAGGGCGGCGGCGCGGAGGTGGGGCTGCTGCTCGGCGGCTGGCGGCGGTGGAGCCTGCCGTGGATGATGCTGTCCGGTGCTGTGGGCGGGATCGGCAACACGCTGCAGTGGTATTTCCAATATGGCGGAGACAAGTACAGCGCAGGCATCGTCGTGGGTTATCTGGTCACCACCTGCATGAGCGGTGCGGTGATTGCGGGGCTCATCCCGAAGCTGATTGGCGACGCGCTGCGCCGGGCTGGTGTGGTGCGGAACTTTGAGATTGGCCGGCAAGCGAGGGAGCGGTCGTGACACAGTCGGGGACGGGACCTGTGGCCGCTACCGCGTCACGGCGGCCCGCGTCCGATGGGTCCACGCACGCCGCATCCACCGTCGGGCATCCGCTGCTTCGTCTGCACGGTGTGCACCTGGCGTATGAATGGGCGGATCAGCCTGTGTTGAAGGACGTCGACTTCGAGGTCCGCGACGGTGAGGCGGTGCTGCTGCTCGGACCGAGCGGCTGCGGCAAAAGCACGCTCGCGATGCTCTGCGCAGGGCTGATTCCCGATGCGGTGGCAGCGACGGTGACGGGCGAGGTCTGGCGGCACCCGGATCTACAGCGTCCCGGTGCCATCGGCTACATATTCCAGGACCCCGAAGCGCAGCTGTGCATGCTTCGTGTCGGCGAGGAGATTGCATTCGGGCTGGAGAACGCGGCGCGACCTCGGGCTGACATGGTGTCGCGCATTGAGCACGCGTTGCGCGAGGCTGGACTGTGTGTTGCGCCGCTTGCCAGGCACGCTTCGTTTTCAGGCGGGATGAAGCAGAAACTCGCCCTCGCGTGTGCGCTGGCCATGCATCCGCGCCTGTTGATGGCCGACGAACCCACGGCCAACCTGGACCCCCAAGCAACCGCTCAGGTCTTCCGGCAGTTGCGCCGCTTGCATGCGGCCGGACAGACGATGGTGATCATTGAGCACAAGTTTGAGCCGCTCTTGCCGTGGGTGGAGCGCGTGGTCTTATTCGATGCGGACGGCCGCGTGGTGGCCTCCGGTCCGTGCCGCGAAACGGTGGAGAAGTACGCCGATTGGTTGGCGGAGGTTGGCGTGCTGCCCGCGTGGAAACACTGGCACGCACGCACCGCCGCGCGGACGGCGGGCCAGGACAGGTCTGCGCCTGCCTCGCAGGCGGTGGATGCGGGAGACAGGAAGCTGCGGGACGCCAGTTCCCCCGTCCCGATGCCCGCTGCGGTGGAGCTGGACGAGGCGACGCTGGCGTATGGGGATCAACCTGTGTGGCAGGGGCTCAACCTCACCATCCCGCGTGGGTCCTTCACGGCCATCGTCGGCCCCAACGGCGCAGGCAAGTCGACGCTGCTCCTGGTGATGGCGGGGCTGCGCCCGCTGACCGCCGGCCGCGTGGCGCTGTTCGGACGGCCCGTGCGGGACTGGCCTGCGCGCGCGTTGAGGGAGAAGGTAGTGCTGTGCTTTCAGAACCCGGAGCACCAATTTGTGTTTGAACGGGTGGCGGACGAATGGGCAGGTCGGCTGCTGGGGGACTCGATTCCCGCTGAAGTGCATCAGGCGCTGGCCGATCACGGCCTCGCCGGCACGGCGGAGCAGAGTCCGTTCGCCCTCAGCCAAGGCCAGAAGCGGCGGTTGAGCGTGGCCGTCATCACGCGCGAAGAACATGACCTGTATCTGTTCGACGAGCCCACGTTCGGGCAGGATGCACGAACGCAGGAAGCGCTGATGGAGCGGCTGGCAACACTCCATCGAGCGGGCAAGACGGTGGTCATCTCCACGCACGACATGGATCTGGTGCGCCGGTTTGCCACGCAGGTGGTGGTGCTGGCGGACGGCGGCATCCTGTTCGAAGGCACGCCGGAGGCGTTGTGGACGAGGCCGGACGTGATGCAGCAGGCGCATCTTTTGGACGATACGGCGTGGGCCGCCGACGTGGCGGAGGCGGGCGTGAATCCGCCGTCGGGGCGGGAATACAGCCGGACCCTCGCTGGAGGCGACGGGAACCACGAGCCGCAGGCAGGACATGGCGCGGTTCGTGAAGAAGTGAGCAGCGACGGGTGGCTGAGAGCGACCCCTGTCCGACGCCGCTGGCCCGCGCCGCTGCGGCGTATCAATCCGGCGATGCAGCTGGTGGCGACGCTGCTGGCCGTGGGGGTGGCGATGTTCGCGCGCAACCTGGCGCAATCGGCGGCGACGCTGCTGGTGCCGGTGCTGCTGGCCGCGTTGGCGTCCGGGATTGGCCCCATCCGCACCATCCGCAGGCTCGCCGCGTTTCTGATCTTTTACATCTTGTACGTGTGGTCGTTTGCCGCCTTCTCCGCGGTGCCGCCGGGTACCAAGGTGTACCACGTGCTCTGGTTCCGCCTGTCCTGGCTCGGGCTTTACAACGGGTTGGTGCTGGCGGGGCGCATGCTCGGCGGCGTTGCCCTGGGCTTGGTGCTCGTCTCCAGTGTGGACATCTCCCGTTTCATCGAGGCGCTCTGCCAGAACTTCCGCTGCCCACCGAAGTTCGCCTACGGTGTGTTGGCGGGGTTGCGGTTTGTGCCCTTGTTCCGTGAGGAGTGGACGAAGCTGCGGCAAGCCCGCGCGATGCGCGGGAAGGCGGTGGCCTGGTGGGCACAACCCGTGGTCTATGCACTGCCGCTGCTGGCGCAGGCCATCCGGATGAGCGAACGCGTGGCAGTGGCGATGGAGGCGCGCGGACTGATCGGGCGCGCCGCGGAACAGGCGACCGCACGCACGTATTACTGGCCGGCGCCGGTGCGGCCATGGGATGTTGCCTATGCCATCGGGTTGCCGCTTGTCCTCGCCACCTTGCTCGTCGTGCTGCGCGGCGTGTGACGGCGTGGCGTGGTAAGACGTAGGAGTCGGGTGACGCTCTGACCCGGTCGGAAGGGGAGGCGACAGCATTGTATCCGGAGCGGATGGTCTGCCTGGCCGCGGAAATCCCGGAGATCCTGCACGCGCTTGGCGCACTCGACCGCGTGGTGGGCATCTCCGCCTACACCACCCGGCCCGCGGAGGCGCTGCGCATCCCCAAGGTGAGCGGCTTTCAGCACGGCAGTGTGGAGCGGATCCTGTCGGTGCGGCCGCAGCTCGCCATCCTCACCTCGGATGTGCAGAGGGACCTCGCCGTGCGCCTCGGCGAAGCCGGCGTGACCGTTGTGCACCTGCATCCGCACCGGCTCACGGACGTGTTCGACACCATTCGCCTGCTCGGCGGCCTCGTCGGTGCGCGCGACCAAGCGGAAGCGTTGTGCGCCAAGCTGCAGGCGGATCTCGATACCGTCGCCGCGGCAGCGCGCCAACTGCCGCGGTGCCCGCGCGTATACTTCGAGGAATGGATGGAGCCGCTGATCAGCGCCACCGGCTGGGTGAGCGACGTCATAGAGCTGGCCGGGGGGCAGGACATCTTCCGTGAGAAGGCGCTGGCGGGACGGAAGGCCGCGGACAGGGTGGTGACGTGGGACGAGGTGGTGGCCGAGAAACCCGACGTCATCCTGGCGTCCTGGTGCGGCAAGCCGTTTGAACCCGAGGACGTCACAAGTCGCCCTCAGGCGGATGAAATTCCGGCCGTCCGGCATGGCCATGTGTACGAGGTGGGGGGCATCATCCTCCAGTGTGGCCTGGGGCTCGTGGACGCCGCATGGGAGGTGCACCGTCGGATTCGGGCGGCGGTGACAGGACGCGCTTAATTCACCAAAACATAAGTGAAGAGCGGGAGGAACGGCCTCCCGCTCTTTTCCGTACGCTACACCTCAAGCGGTCAGGTGTGCGCCGGAAGACGACGTGAGGCGTGATTTCATTGGGAAATAGTACAGGGCTGCTGCCACCACAAGCCCAACCATCCACGCAATGTCGGCTCCTCCCATATGGTGGGCCAAAAAGCCAACGTACAGTTCGGTATTCATAAATGGGAACTGAACCACAATCGAGACCACATAAGCAAGGATGGCGACCCAATTCACCCGGCCATACTGTCCGTTGGGATCGAAGATAGCTTCAATCTGATAATCCCCATGGCGCAGCAGGTAAAAGTCGACGAGGTTAATGGCTGTCCACGGTGTCAAGAAGTACAGCAACAGCGTGAGGAATTTGGAGTAGTTCTCCAAGAAATTGCCTTGGCCCCAGATGGATATCGCGGTGCCCGCCAGCGCGAAGATGATGGTGCCCAGAATGCGGGTGCGTGCGGACGGCTTCCAGGGGTGGAACGCCGTGATGGTGGTCACAACGGACATAAATCCGCCGTAGACATTGAGCGTGTTGATGGCCAGCACACCGCACATCATCAGCAGGTATGTGATGAGTCCCAATCCGTGACCGGCCAGAAGGCCGATGTACGCCACCATGTCGTCGGATTGCTTGGGTGCGACAACAGCAATCCACGCGCCGAGGATCATCATCCAACTACTACCAATGACAGAGCCCAGATAGGTGTACCAGAAGGTCGAGCGGATGGACGTGTGCTTGGGCAGATAACGCGAATAATCGGCGACGTACGGCGCATATGTCAGCTGCCAGGATGCCATGATGGACAACACCAGCAGGAAGGGGCCCCAGGCAAAATGCGGCTGTGACGGCTGGGTCGCAAGGGGTTGGGATGAGAGACGTATGGTGATGTACACAAACAGCAACAGGAAGAGCACGGCCACGACACGCTCGTACCGATGGATGAGGTCATAGCCGATGATCACAAGCAGGCAGGTGATGGCATTGACGATGATCAGGCTAAGATTTTGCGGTAGGTGGAACGCCGACGTCAGTGCCTGCGCACCCAGGACGCCACTCGTGGAGAAAAACCCCAGATACATGATGATGACCAGAATGAGGGGCAGCGTGGCACCCATCACACCAAACTGAGCTCGACTTTGGATCATTTGAGGAATACCCAGCTTGGGTCCCTGCGCCGAGTGGTACGCCATGAAGATCCCACCAATGGCGTTCCCGAGAATGATGGCGATCATGGACCACCACAGATTGAGGCCGAGAACGATGGCCAAGGCTCCCGTGACGATGGTTGTGATCTGGGCGTTCGCCGAGAACCAGATGGCAAACAGGTTTCTCACACTCCCGTGCCGTTCGTTCTCTGGAATATAATCGATGGTGCGTTGCTCAACCTGCATGTTCACCCTCCTGTTCACCAAAGTGTTCGAGACCACGGAAGACTTCAACAAGTGTGGTTGAAAGGCATTATAGGGTCATGCACCCCGCGCGTCCCTGGTCGCGATTGCGTTTTCATCGTATATTCTTGTGTTTCCGACGCGGGTGGACAGGCGTGACACCGTACCTGGCAGAGGTGGGACAGGTGGAATATCTTGCGACGATCTCCGGCGAGCGGACATGCCGAGGATGGCAGCAGGAGGGGATCTACCGCCTCCTGTGCAACGTGCTTTCCCCGGAAGTGGCGGAGGATCCCGATGAGTTCATTGTGTACGGCGGCGGGCGAGCTGTTCGCGACCGTATTGCATTGGACATGTTGCTGAAGATTCTGCGTGACCTGCGAGACGATGAGACCGTCCTGGTTCAATCGGGGAAGCCGGTTGCCGTGTTTCGCACGCATCCACTCGCTCCGCGCGTGCTCATGTCGACGGCGATGATGGTCCCTCAATGGTCCGATTGGGGCACGTTTCGCGCATTGGAACAGAAGGGACTCACCATGTACGGACAGTCCACCGCAGCATCGTGGTCTTACATCGGCGCACAGGGAATCTTACAAAACACGTTTGAGACACTGTGGGACGCCGCCTCCAGGTGGTTTGAGGGAAGTTTGCAAGGGCGGCTGGTGCTGACCAGCGGGCTGGGAGGCATGGGATGCGCTCAGCCGCTTGCCGTTGAAATGAACGGTGGTGTGGCGCTCGTGGTGGAGCCAGATGCCGAGAAGGTCATGAAACGGCTGCAAACGCGCCACGTGCAAGTGGCCACGGATGATGTGGACGAAGCGTGCCGCATGGTTCGCGAGGCCGTGAAGCTGCGTTTGTCTCGAACCGTGGCGCTGATCGGCAACGCAGGAGAGGTGTATCCACAACTGGCTGCCAAGGGTTTGTGTCCGGATATCGTGACGGATCAGACCTCCGCCCATGATCTGCTCAACGGTTACCTGCCTGCGGGCATGACGGTCGACGAAGCTCGCCAGTTGCGTGTTGCAGATCCGGTGGAATACACCAGGCGTGCAGAGGCCACGCTGGTTCGGCATGTGCGGGCCATGCTGGACTTCCAGTCCATGGGTGCGGTGGTCTTCGAATACGGAAATCACCTGCGAGCGCAAGCGGTCCAGGCAGGCGTGGCGGAGGCGGAGCACATTCCGTCGTTCATCACCTTATTTGCGCGTGAACGTCTTGCGCAAGGTGCCACGCCTCTGCGCTGGATAGCGCTGTCTGCAGATCCTGAAGACATTTTTACCGTCGACGACTGGCTCGCCAACGAGTTCCCCCATGATGATCGACTGATGACCTGGCTGCGATGGGCCCGAGAGAGAGTTCACTTCCAAGGCCTCCCTGCGCGCTCGGCTTGGTTAACGGCCGAACAGCGGACGAGTCTGGTGGAGGTGCTCAGCGAATGGGTGCGCCGAGGTACTTTGACCGCGCCCGTCGCGGTGACTCGAGATCACTTTGCGGGTGCGACCATGGCCTCCCCCCACCGGGAGACGGAAGCTCTGCCGGACGGATCCGATGCCATCGCGGATTGGCCAGTTTTGAACGGTTTGTTGCTTGCCAGCATGGGCGCGACCCTCGTGTCCATTCAGCAGGGCGGGGGCGTGGGCATCGGCTATTCGATGCATACCGGTACCGTCGTGGTGCTGGACGGAGACGCGACCCGACAGGTCTTAGCGCAGCAGGCGCTCCATGCTGAGTTGGAACTGGGCATCCTGCGCTACGCCGATGCGGGTGAGCCAGGTGCAAAGGAACGAGCGCGGTCCTTAGCTTCATCACCCGATGTGTGGCTGCGGCGGAGTGATTCCCATGGTTGACGTTCGCAACGAAAGCTCGGTCCATGCGGCCATACATCACCTGTTGGATGCCGGTACATTCGTGGAAACATGGTTACTTCACTCCCTTGGCATCGGCGAGTGGGTCGATCCGGTGCTGTTGTCGCGCTGCTTGCGGGCGTTGGGTTGGACCCGAAACCCGGACACGGCGCTCGTGGTGCGCGTGATTCCAAGTCCGTCCGCCAACGCATGGATGGGTGACGGGGTTCGATCCGTGTGGCGGCAGGAGGTCAACCGCCTCTTGGACCTGTGTTGTCCGCGCCGGCTGTCCCTGTGGAACGAAGCGCTGCAGTGTCTGGTGCTCACAGGCTCGGAAGGTGCTCCGCAACAACTCGCGCAGCGCTTCGACGCCATCGCGCATGCCCGCCTGCAACTTGGGGCCAGGATCGCCATGGGGCTGGCTGCCGCAGGGGATGGTTGCACAGGCCTGTCGTCATCGCTGGCGCAGGCACGTGAAGCCGCACTGCAAGCAGCCTTTTTCGGACAACCGCTGTTGCACGCAGAGGATATGGACGATGGCTTGGCGCTGCTCGTGGACGCGGCTGGCCAAGTCGTCCAAGTGCAACGGCCGGAGCGTCCGGGGGTGGACGTGCGTCTGCAGAGCGTGGACCAAGGTAGCCTAGGTCCCGCGTCCCGGTCTCCCATCGTGCAGACGGCCATCGAATTCATTCACGCCCATCTTGCCGAAGAGTTGTCCCTCTCCAGCATCGCTCGGCATTGTGCGGTGAGCCCCTACCATTTGAGTCATCTATTTCGCAAGGAGATGGACACCACGCTGACGGCTTACATCAAACGTGCACGACTGGAAGTGGCGAAGCAGCTGCTCGCAGACCGGGCGATATCCATTGCAGAGGCGGGCTATCGGGCTGGTTTCAGTGATCCGAACTATTTCAGCAAAGCTTTTCGATCCGCTTACGGGATGTCTCCCAGCGAGTTCAGGAGGTCCCTTGTTCCGTGACGTTCGCCACCTGGCCGTGGCCTGCCTGGTAATGAGCAAAATTCTCCCCTTCATCCGCAACCGTGCCCATGGTGATCCAACGCATGAAGCCATACCTTTGAAGCGGAACACAACGCACGACGCGGAAAGGAGTGGATCCCGGTATGCAGCGCGTGATCCGCGCGCCGCGTGGCACCCAGCGGCAGTGCAAGGGCTGGGAGCAGGAGGCGGCGCTGCGCATGCTGATGAACAACCTGGACCCAGAGGTGGCCGAACGACCGCAGGACCTGGTGGTGTACGGGGGCAGCGGAAAGGCGGCGCGCAACTGGGCATGTTTCGACGCGATTGTGGAGTGTCTGCGCGAGTTGGAGAACGACGAGACGCTGCTCATCCAATCGGGAAAACCGGTGGGGAAATTCAGGACGCACGAGGATGCGCCGCGGGTGCTGATTGCCAACTCGCTGCTGGTGCCGGCGTGGGCCACGTGGGACCACTTCCGTGAGCTGGAGCGGCGCGGGCTGATCATGTTCGGGCAGATGACCGCGGGTTCGTGGATCTATATCGGATCGCAGGGGATTCTGCAGGGCACGTACGAGACGTTTGCGGCTGCGGCGCGCAAGAAGGGGCTGGCCAGCCTGCGCGGGACGCTGACGGTCAGTGCGGGGCTCGGCGGCATGGGTGGTGCGCAGCCGCTTGCGGTGACGATGAACGAGGGTGTGGCGCTGATCATCGAGGTGGATCCGCAGCGCATCCGGCGCCGACTTGAAACCGGTTACCTGGACGAGCAGGCGGAATCGCTGGACGAGGCGCTGGCGCGAGCCGAGGCGTACCGGAAGGCGGGAGAGGCACGGTCCATCGGCCTCTGCGCCAACGCGGCGGAGGTCCTGCCTGAGCTGGTCCGGCGCGGCGTGGTTCCCGACTTTGTGACGGACCAGACATCGGCGCATGACCCGCTAAACGGCTACATCCCCGCCGGTCTGACGCTGGAGGCCGCCGCGGAGTTGCGGCAGGCGGATTCCGCCACCTACATCCAGCGAGCGAAGGAAAGCATGGCGGTGCATGTGTCGGCGATGCTGGACCTGAAGCGGATGGGCAGCACCGTGTTCGACTACGGCAACAACATCCGCCAGTTCGCATATGAGATGGGCGTCACCGATGCCTTCCAGATCCCCGGCTTTGTGCCGGCCTACATCCGTGATCTCTTCTGCGAAGGCAAGGGCCCGTTCCGCTGGGCGGCGCTGTCGGGAGATCCCGAGGACATCCGCAAAACGGACGAGTTGGTGCTGAGGCTTTTCCCGGAGAATGACCATCTGCGCCGTTGGATCACGATGGCGCAGCAGAAGGTGAAATTCCAGGGGCTGCCGGCGCGCATCTGCTGGCTCGGCTACGGTGAGCGCGCCCAGTTTGGGTTGGCGCTGAACGATCTCGTGCGCAGGGGGGAGATTTCGGCGCCTATCGTGATTGGCCGGGACCATCTGGATTGCGGATCCGTCGCGAGCCCGAACCGGGAGACGGAGGGCATGCTCGACGGCAGCGATGCCATCGCTGATTGGCCCATCCTCAACGCGCTCATCAACACCGCCGCGGGCGGCAGCTGGGTGTCGGTGCACCACGGGGGTGGTGTCGGGATCGGCTACGCCATCCATGCGGGGATGGTGGTGGTGGCGGACGGATCGGACAGGGCGGAGCGCAAGCTCAGCCGCGTGCTGACCACGGACCCGGGGATGGGCATCCTGCGCCATGCGGATGCCGGCTACGAGAAGGCGCGCGAGGTAGCGCATCGCCACGGCATCGTGATCCCGATGGAGGGGCGCGCATGAAGCTCGACGTGCTGATCACCAACGCGCGTGTGGCGACGCTGGCCGGCGGCAGCGGACCGCGGCGGGGGCGGGCGATGCGCGATGTCGGCTGGGTGACGCCGGGGGCCGTCGGCTGGAAGGATGGGGTGATCCGCTTCGTCGGGCCGATGGCGGACGTGGCGCGGCACGGCCTGGAGGCAGACGCGGTGGTGGACGCGGGGGGCCGGTTGGTGACGCCGGGCTTGGTCGATCCGCACACGCACCTGGTCCACGCCGGCTCTCGCGAAAACGAGCTGGCGCTCAAGCTGGACGGCGTGCCGTATCTGGAGATCCTGCGCCAAGGCGGCGGTATCCTCTCCACCGTGCGCGCCACCCGCGCGGCCGACGAGCCAGCCCTGATGGCGCAGGCGCGGACTTCGCTGCGCCGGATGTTGGCGCAGGGTGTCACCACCGTGGAGGCGAAAAGCGGCTACGGCCTGGATGAAGCCACGGAGCTCAAGCAGCTCCGGGTGGCGCAGCAGCTCTGCAGCAGCCAGCCCGTGGAGCTGGTGTCCACGTTCCTCGGTCCGCACGCCTTGCCGCCGGAGGCGGGCGGTGACGCGGGGGCCTTCCTGGATCAGATGCTGGCCGTGGCGGCACAGGTGCGGCGCGAGGGGCTGGCCGAGTTTGCCGACATCTTCTGCGAGGCGGGCGTGTTCTCGGTCGAGCAGAGCCGGCGCTACCTGGCGCGCTGCAGGGAGTTGGGGTTCCAGCTCAAGATCCACGCGGATGAAGTGGAGCCGCTGGGCGGGGCCGAGCTGGCCGCGGAATTGGGGGCGGTGACGGCCGATCACGTGATCGCCGCGTCGGACAACGGCCTGCGCGCCTGCGTCGAAGCGGGGGTCATTCTGGTGCTGTTGCCGGGCACCTCGTGGAACCTGGGCGCGGCACCCGCCCGCGCCCGTTTCATCCTCGATGATCTAGGCGGCGCGGTGGCGCTGGCCACCGATTACAATCCGGGCAGCTGCCCGACCGAGTCGCTGCAGCTCATCATGGCGTTTGCGGCGAATCTGTACCGGATGACGCCGGAGGAAATCCTGACGGCGGTGACCCGCAACGCGGCGTATGCTGTGGGGCGGGGGCACCGCATCGGCACGCTGGAGGCGGGCAAGCAGGCGGACGTCATCCTCTGGCAGACGGACAGCCTGGCCTATATCCCGTATCACTTCGGCGTCAATCATGTGGATCAGGTGTACAAAAGGGGCGTCTTGGTCGTCGCGAACGGCCAGGTGTTGGAGGAGGCGAGCGCATGATCCCGCACACCGTGCGGCCGGGGTGGCAGTTTCGTGACCACGAGGACGTGAAGGTGGCGGACTGGATCCGTCCGTACACCCCGGAGGCATCGCTGGATGCGGCGCTGCTGGGTGTACCGCTCAGCAAAACGAGCATCAGCCACTCGGCGGCATTCCGGTTGCCGGCGGCCGTGCGCGCGGCGTTCACGGCGATGACGCCGTACAGCGTTGAGCATGCCCTCGACCTGCGCGAGCACCTGAATGTGCTGGACATCGGCGACGTGGAGATGCACCTCACCGACCTGGCACTGTGCCACCGCCGCATCGAGGAAGCCGTCGCCGGCTACGCCGCGCAGCATGCGGCGCCGCTCATCGTGATGGGCGGGGATCACTCCCTCACCGCCTGCGCCGTTGCCGGATTCGTGCGGGCGGGGCGGGGGCGGATGGGCATCCTTCACTTTGACGCGCATCACGATCTCCGCAACACGGCGGATGGCGGGCGGCACAACGGCACGCCGTTTCGCACCATTGTCGAGGCAGGATGGGTACGCGGCGAGGACATCGTGCAACTGGGGCTGCGCGATTTCGTCAACGCACCCGCTCACCACGCGTTCGCGCTGCGGCACGGCGTCACGGTGATCAGCGCGCGGCGCGTGCGGCGGGAGGGGCTCCTCCCGTTGGTGCAGGCGGCGCACGCTAATTTGTTGAACCGCGTGGACGCCATCTACGTCTCGTTCGACCTGGACGCGCTCGATCCCGCCTTCGCCCCCGGCGTCCCCGCCCCCGCACCGGGCGGCCTCACGCTCCCAGAGTGCATGGAGGCGCTGGAGTGGATCAGTTGCCAGGGGCGCATACTGGCATTGGACGTGGTGTGCGCGGACCCGGCGCAGGACGTCCGCGACCTGACCAGCCGCACAGCGGCCTTCCTCATCCTATCGTTCCTCACCGGGCTTGCGCTGCGCAGGCGGGACCAGGCCGGAGCGGGCAACGCAGGAGGCGGCGGGTCATGAGGCGCGGACCCAGGCCGTGCATGCAGTTTCCAATCGAATCCAAGCGCGACGGAAGGGCTGAACGGCCACACGGCTGTTCGGCCCTTTGTTTCTCTACCAAGGTGAAAGGACGCAGAGAGGGTGAGCTTGATGGGCAACGGCGTATGGATTGACGACCAGCCTGTGGCCATGGACGACGTATGGCGCGTGGTGGAAGCGCGCGAGCCGGTTCGGCTGGGACTCGCGGCGCGAGCGAAGGTCGAGCGATGCGCGCGTTATCTGGCGCAGATCCTGCGGCGGGGCGATGTGGTCTATGGCGTCAACACCGGGTTCGGGAAGCTCAGCACGGTCGTGCTGCCGCCGGGGGAGCTGGCGCAGCTGCAGCTCAACCTGCTGCGCAGCCACGCGTGCGCAGTGGGCCAACCCTTCCCCGAGAGCATCGTCCGCGCCATGATGATGCTGCGTCTCGTTTCCCTGGCGAAGGGGTATTCCGGCGTGCGGCCGGCCGTGATCGACACCTTGGCAGCGTGCCTCAATGCGGGGGTGCACCCGGTGGTGCCGCAGCAGGGGTCCTTGGGGGCCAGTGGAGATTTGGCTCCGCTGGCGCACCTGGCGCTCGTGCTCGTGGGCGAGGGAGAGGCGTGGTACCGCGGCCAGCGCATGTCGGGCGGGGATGCCCTGGCCGCGGCGGGCATCCAGCCGCTGACCTTGGCGCCGAAGGAGGGGCTGGCGCTGATCAACGGGACGCAGGCGATGACGGCGGTGGGGCTCACGGCGCTTCGCCAGGCGCAATACCTGGCGGATGCGGCCGATCACGCCGCCGCCCTCACCCTTCAGGCGCTCGGCGGTATCGAGGACGCGTTCGAACATCCACTGCACCAGGTCCGAGGCTACCCGGAGCAGGCGGAGGCGGCGCAGCGCATCCGGCGGCTCCTGCATGGCAGCCGCTTGACGCAGACGGGCCCCGCGGCGGCACAGCGCGGCAAGGTGCAGGACGCGTACGCCCTGCGCTGCGTGCCGCAGGTCCACGGGGCGTGCCGGCGCATCCTGCGCCAGACGGAGGAGACGTTGGCCATCGAAGTGAACGCGGTCACGGACAACCCGCTGCTCTTCCCGGACGAGGACCGGGTGCTCTCCGGCGGCAACTTCCACGGTGAGCCCGTGGCGCTGGCGATGGACAGCATGAAGCTGGCGGTGGCGGAGTTGGCGAACATCTCCGAGCGCAGGACGGAACGGCTGGTCAACCCGCACCTGAACGAGGGACTGCCGCCGTTTTTGGCGGATCGGCCAGGGCTGGCCTCGGGCCTGATGATCCTGCAGTACACCGCGGCGTCGCTGGTGTCGGAGAACAAGGTGCTGGCGCATCCGGCCAGCGTCGATTCCATCCCCTCCAGCGGCAATCAGGAGGACCACGTGAGCATGGGCACCACCGCGGCAAGACAGGCGTGGCAGATGGTGGAGAATGCGGCGCGCGTGGTGGCCATCGAGCTCATCTGTGCTGCGGCTGCGCTGGAGGTGCGCGGTGCAGACCTTCTGTCGCCTGCCGGTGCGCGCGTGCTGTCGTGGATCCGGCGGCGGGTGGCGCCGCATGCGCGGGAAAGATCGTACAGCCGCGACGTGGAGCAGGTGGCGCAAGCGCTGCTGGCGGGGGAACTCACCCGGGAGACGCACCGGGGCGATTGACCGCCTGCGTTTGCTGCCTCCCTGTGGCTCATGCGCGCCCTCGATACCGCGGGCTCCTATGCAAAAGATTCAGACCGGTGTACCATGAAAGGGACGGGCGCGATCCCGAACATGGACGCAGGGGGGCGACGGGATGACGGTGATGGTCGAGACAGCCTATGGGAGAGTTCAGGGCTCACAGGAGAACGGCGTATGCGTTTGGCGCAGCGTGCCGTATGCGAAGGCACCGGTGGGCGAGAGGCGCTTTCGGCCGCCGGAGGCGCCGGAGCCATGGGCGGGTGTCCGCGATGCCACGCGCTTTGGGCCAGTCTGCGTGCAGGTGGAGAACCCGCTCAATCCGTGGGAGCAAAAGGAGCAGAGCGAGGATTGTCTGAGCCTCAACATCTGGTCGCCGGCGGCCGACGGAGCGAAACGGCCGGTCATGGTCTGGATCCACGGCGGCGCGTACGTGTTTGGCAGCGGCCAGTCGCCGTGGTATGACGGCACGTCGTTCGCGCGCAGCGGGGACGTGGTGGTGGTCACCATCAACTACCGGCTCGGTCCGTTCGGATTTCTCTATCTGGGGGATGTGGCCGGCGAGCCATACGCAGCGTCGGGCAATTGTGCGCTGCTGGACCAGGTGGCGGCGCTGCGCTGGGTGAAGGAGAATATCGCGGCGTTCGGGGGTGATCCCGACAACGTCACCGTCGCCGGCGAATCCGCGGGGGCGTGGAGTGTGGGCGCCCTGATGGCGATGCCGCAGGCGCGCGGTCTGTTTCACAAGGCCATCCTGCAGAGCGGCATCCCGATTTCCTTCCTCTCCAAGGAGCAGGCGGGGCAGACGACGCGCCACATCCTTGCCGCACTCGGTCTCGGGCCCGGGCAGTGGCAGCGCTTGCTGGAGGTGCCCGCACGAGACCTGTTGGCGGCTGCGCAAAAGCTGCCGCCGGGCGGTGGGATGGCGCTGCGCCCTGTGCTGGACGGCGTGGTGTTTGCGGAGACCTTCTGGAACGCCATTCAAAGCGGCAGTGCCGCAGGCATCCCGACCCTGCTCGGCACCAACCAGGACGAGCTCATGCTGTGGGCGGGCCGCAACCCGCGCTGGCGCAAAGCCTCGGATGAGGAGATTCTCCAATCGTTCGCCGCGCAGTGGGGGCCCCTGCCGGATCAGGCGCGCGCCTACTACCTCGAAGGCCGATCCGGAACCGACCTCATCCGCGGATTGGTGCGGCTGGGCACCATGAGCCGCTTTGAGTACCCGACGATGCGTGCCGCCGAACTGCAGAGCGCGCATGCGCCGGTGTACATGTACCGGTTCGATTTCGCCAGCACCGCCCGCGGCGGTGTGCTTGGTGCGGCGCACGCGCTGGAGATCCCGTTTGTGTTCAACACCATCCACGATGCGAGCGCCAGAGCGCTGATTGGCGAAGGGCCGGATCATCCGCGCGTCGCAGCGGTGATGCACGAGGCGTGGACTCGCTTCATGCACCAAGGTGTGCCCGCAGCTGCGGGGCTGCCGGCATGGCCACAGTATGAGCCGAACCGGCGGGCGACGATGGTGTTCGACGCGCAGAGCCATGTGGAGGAGGATCCGCACGCCGAGGAGCGGCAACTGTGGAGCACGCTGGTGGCGTGGTGAATGACAAAAGGCGGATCGGCTCGTTGGACCGATCCGCCTTTGACGCGTTCCAGGCGCGTGGGCACTTCAGCGGTTCTGCAGCTGGCACACAGGCCGCAGCCGCACGCCGATGGCGCTGCCTATGAGTGCTCCGATGAACCACTCCCAGCCATGCAGGCTGAACGACGCAACGCCGGAGAAGTAGGCGCCGATGTTGCAGCCGAACGCAATGCGGGCACCGTAGCCCATGAGGATGCCGCCGATGAGCACGCCCACCCACATCTGCCACGGGATGCTGCGGAAGTAGCGCTGCGGCAGCTTGCCTGCAAGCGCCGCTGCCAGCAGGGCGCCCAGCATGATGGCGATGTCGTCGGTCGTCTCCAGGTTCTGGAGCACGCTTTGGTGCAGTGCCGCGGCGTTCTGCGCGCTCTGCCAGTAGCCCCACGATGTCACGGGGATACCGACGGCCTGACCCAACTTGGCACCCCAGAGCGCGAAGGCGGACGTGATACCCCACGGCTTACCGGACACCACGAGCATCACCAGGTTCCCCAGCGCCAGAACCACAGCGCCTCCGAGCCAAGACCATGGGCCCTTCATCAGGCGCCGCCACTGCCATGGACGTCCGCCCCAGAGTGGTTCAACAGAGCCATTCCGTCGCCGTTCCACTGCCCAGGCGATGGCGAAGATGCCCGCCATGATCAGCAGATTGACCACCAACCCGCCGGCGGGGCCGAGCGTCTGGATGAGCGAGACCGCTCCGACGTTCGGCGTCTGCATCCACCACGAGTAATGGGCGGAGCCGATGAGAGAGCCAATCACGAATCCAATCAGCGTCAGAATACCGCGCACGTCACCGCCGCCGGTGTGGTACAGCGTCCCGGATGCGCACCCGTCGCCCAGTTGCATGCCGATACCAAACAGGATGGAGCCCACCAACACCGATAGACCGACGGGGAAGACGTTGCCCTTGACCGCGTGGCCGAAGACTTGTGAGTGCACCAGCACGGGTAGGAATAACAGGTTGACCAAAGCAAACATGATCATTTGCGCGCGCAGGCCGACGCCGCGCCCACTTACAAGGAAGTTACGGAATGAGCTTGTAAAGCCAAAGTGCGCGTGATACAGCGCCATGCCGAGCACGCCCGCGACGAGGAACAACAAGGCGTGAGTCGCAGAGATGGCCTGATCAATGTAAATGAAGCCTATGACAAACAGCGCGAGAGAAATCAGCACCCAGATGCGCTGTGCCGTATCCCCTTCCGGGCGGGTCAGCGACAGGCGCGATTCCAGGTCGACAATGCGCGCCTCCGGTGTGGCCATGCTTGCACCTCCTTGATCTCTGGGAAAACCCCGATGCCGTCATTGTATAACTGAACACATCGGAATACAAGGTTCAATCGTGGCTGTGGCGCCAATGTGAGCGCATTCATCGGGAGGTTTCGCGGTAGGTCACCGACTGCACGCGCTGGGTGTTATCGTCAAACGTGATGGTGACGAACACGCCAAACTCTCGTGTGCCCTGCCGCAACCACAGTTTGAAGGTTTCCGCCGACTGCCCCTGAGCTGGGTGCGTGCGCCCCACATGCAGGTAATCCACCAGCGCGGCTGCGGGGTAGCGCTTTTGCACCAGTTGCACTGCGAGCCTCCCCCACGGGGCATACGCCGGTTCCGGTTTGGCGTAAGGATTGGACGGTGCGGGTTTCGAGTTGGCTTGCGCAATCGCGGCATGCGACCCATCGGCAACGTCGTAGGATGCCACCACGGCCGCTGGCGTCTGCGGCACGGCCGCAGGCACAGGCGTGATCCACGGGCTCAGCAGGGTGAGCAGAAGGCGCGGCGGAACGAGCATGAGCGTCATCCCTTCCTGTCAGCTTTGCGATAGTATGCCCCGGTGGGGGACGACGCAGGCATGACTCGGGCTCCGCTGGACACGATATGCTCAGCGAGAATGTCGGAGTATCGCAACCACAGGTGGCATGACGGGGAGAGGAGGTGGGGTCATGCGGGACGTGCGTGAACGATGGCAGAGTTGGTGGATGGTGCTGTTGGTGGCCGTCCCAATTGTTCTCGGGATCTGGCTGATCATCTCTCGCGTCCGCGTGTGGACGGGCATGTGATGAGGGTGTGGACTTGGCGTCGACGCCTGGTAGGGTCGACGCTCGCCCGCGTCTATGATTCTGTCACGGGATTGCGGGGAGACTGGTATAACTGCGAGACTTGCGGGATATGCTATGACCAACGTGGTAGTTTGATGGACTCTTCTCGCACCACAGTCTTTGGGAGGCGATCCCGCCATGAACGACGCCTTCGGTATTCTCCTGGCGCTGGCGGTTTTGGCCGGCATGGGCAAGGTGCTTGGCGTCAAGGTGCCGAAGAAAAAGCGCAAACGCACCGTCCGGCGCGTCAAGGTGGACCCGTTGGTGGCGAAGGAGCGGCGATTGGCCGCAGAACTTCGAAAGGTACGCGCGGAGCTGCGCAGTCGGCAGGGAACGTACTGACGGCCCCATGGGGCACAGTGACTGGACGGGGTCATGCGCCACGCCGCCCCGCGTATGTATCCTGGTCCGTGGAATGCTATCATAAGGCCAGGTTGACGAAGGGGTGGAGAGCATGGCGTTTGATCAAGTGGATCAGCGAGCAGTCCAGGCCATCCGCGCACTGTCCATCGATATGGTCGAGAAGGCCAATTCAGGTCATCCCGGACTTCCGATGGGTGCTGCACCGATGGCCTACGTGTTGTGGAGCCGGTTCATGCGGGTGAACCCGGATCAGCCCGGATGGGTGAATCGGGATCGGTTCATCCTCTCGGCCGGTCACGGGTCAGCCCTGTTGTACAGCTTGCTGCACCTGTTCGGATTCGACGTGAGCACGGACGACCTGAAGGCGTTTCGCCAGTGGGGATCCAAGACCCCCGGCCATCCCGAGTACGGACATACACCCGGTGTGGATGCCACCACGGGCCCGCTCGGTCAAGGCGTTGCGATGGCCGTGGGCATGGCCATGGCCGAGCGGTTCCTCGCTGCGCGATACAATCGGCCGGGCTATGACCTGTTCGATCACTATACATACGTGCTGGCGGGCGACGGCGACATGATGGAAGGTGTGGCCGCCGAAGCAGCATCGCTGGCGGGACACCTGGGATTGAATCGGCTGATTGTCCTGTATGACTCCAACGATGTGTCACTGGACGGCCCCACCAGCTGGTCGTTCACCGAGTCGGTGAGCGACCGATTCCGCGCGTACGGTTGGAATGTGTTGCGTGTCGAGGACGGCAATGATCTGGCCTCCATTGAGGCGGCGATTGCCAAGGCGCGTCAGGAGCAGGAACGCCCGACCCTAATAGAGGTCAAGACCATCATCGGGTACGGCGCACCCACGAAGCAGGGCACCAAGAACGCGCATGGCGAGCCGTTGGGGGCGGAGGAAGCAGAGAAAGCGAAACAATTCTACGGCTGGACCTATCCGCCGTTCGAGGTTCCTGACGACGTGCGTCAGCGCTTCCGGGAATTTGCGGATGCGGGTCGAGCAGCGTATCGTGCGTGGCAGACGCGGTTTGCCGCCTATCAGGAAGCCTTTGCCGATCTCGCCCGTGAGCTTCACGACGCCTTGGCCGGCCGCGTGTCGGTGGATTGGTCCAACGTGCTGCCCACGTTCGAGGGCTCGGTCGCGACACGCGATGCGTTTGGCAAGGCCATCAACGCGGTGGCGCCGCATGTGCCGACGCTGCTGGGTGGATCCGCCGACCTTTCCGGTTCCAACAAGACCATCCTGCAGAACGAGGATCAGTTCCAGAAGGGCAGTTATCATGGGCGCAACTTCTTTTACGGTGTGCGCGAGCATGCGATGGGCGCCATCCTCAATGGCCTCGCGCTGCACGGCGGCGTCATTCCGTTCGCGGGGACGTTCCTCGTGTTCAGCGACTATCTGCGGCCGGCGCTGCGCCTCTCAGCCTTGATGAAGCAACCCGTCCTTCACGTGTTCACGCACGACAGCATCGCCGTCGGGGAGGATGGACCCACCCATGAGCCGGTCGAGCACCTTACGTCGCTGCGCGCCATCCCCGGTCTTCGCGTGCTGCGCCCGGCGGACGCCAACGAGACCGCGTGGGCGGTCCGGTTTGCGTTGACACACCGGGATCAGCCGGTGGCGCTCATCCTGACGCGTCAGAAACTGCCCGTCCTCGCCGAATTGCAGGGGCATGAGGCCGATTTCGATCGCGGTGCCTACATCGCCTTCCAACACGGCGACGGGATGGCACTGGCGCTTCTGGCGAGCGGGTCGGAACTGCAGTTGGCGCTGGAGGCGGGCAAGCGGCTGGCCTCGGAAGGGGTGGCCGTCCGCGTCATCAACTGCCCGAGCCTCGATGTGTTCGACGAGCAGGATGCCGCATATCGCGAACAGGTCCTCCCGGCGGGGCTGCGCAAACGCCTGGCGGTGGAGATGGCGCATCCCATGTCGTGGTACAAGTACGTCGGGTTGGATGGTGTGGTTCTCGGCATCGACCGGTTCGGTGCCTCGGCCCCGGGGAATGTGGTGGTGCGCGAGTACGGATTTACGGTGGACCACGTCCTCGACGAAGCGCGTAAGCTGCTTTCAGCCAAAGCCTGAGGGCAGGGCTGGTTGATCAGCGCGGCCGAGACAAATGCGCAGGGAGGGGGGGTTCCCCTCCCGCAAGCCTAGTCGCAGGTACGGACACGGAGGGCCGGGTAATGCAAACGTTAGGCGCGCTCCAGTAGGTAGCGTACAATCCTATCGGACGAATGACCGTCCTGGTGGTCGAAGAATCGGTCTCTGAACCGTTTGATCTGAGCCATGTCGAATTCTCTGCGCTGGATCCACTCGGACAAAGATGCGGTGTCGCGGAAAATTGGGCCCGGCACAAGGTCCATGTAGTTGTAATAAAAATTCCGTTCGCGCAGGTAATCTTCAAGATCAGGCGCCAGGAACGCCATCGGCCGGTCCAATAGGCTGAAGTCAAAGATGACTGACGAATAATCGGTCACCAGCACGTCGGCTACAAACATGAGTTCCTCCATGCTCATGTCGTCCACCACATAGGCAAAACGAGGCGCCTCTTCCCCTTCCGGCCACCGCCAACGACGAACATAGGGGTGAAGGTGAACCACCAGGGCGTATGCATCACCCAGTCGCTCTGCCATCTGCCGTGCTTGCAGTGGCAGGACGAACTCGTCGGGCGTGTAGCTGCGCCCGCGATACGTGGGCGCGTAGAGAACAATTTTGCGATGGGCCAACTCGGGATGTGACCGAATGAGGTGCTGCCGAGCGGCTTGCCTTGCGTGATCATCAAAAAAGACATCCGTGCGGGGCACGCCCAGGGGCAACACGCGCTCCTCAGGCATGTTGAATGCCTCCGCATAAAACGGTACGACCTCTCGCGCGCTGACAAAGACCCACGAATAGTTGGCGTGCACAGGTACCTCTTGGAGGTAGCGCTGGCTTGGACCGAATTCTGTGCCGATGGCGCTGTATCCAAACTTCTTGAACGCCCCGGCGGCGTGCCACAGTTGGACGATGTCCGTCCCTGCTCGTGGTTGGATCACGTAAGCCGGAAAAAAGTAGTCGTCAATCACAAAGTAACGTGATCTGGCGAGATGATAACCGGCACGGAGGAAGTACCATGCAGTGGAACACTGCCCAATCACGGTCTTGCTGTAGCGATGAAATAGAAAAACGCGTTCGCCGTGCCAGCCGGCCCGTTCCAAGGCGCCAACAACGGCTGCCAGATTCCCCTTTGGAGACGGGGTTCGCATGGACGCAAACGTCCATCGTGCTCGGCGCACAGGGAGACACTTTCCGCAGGCAAACCCCAGGCGAACCACAAATTTAGCGAATTTTGTTGACCATCGTCTGTACGTACGCTGCATCATACGTTCCACGCCATGACCGTTTTGCCCCAAGATGTTGTGAGATCCGTTTCAAAGGCGTTCACCATATCTTGGATGGAATGGACGTCACAGACGGTGCCCACCAACGTCTGAAGATACTGGGGCACGTCAGCCTGGGTTTGAAGGATTTCTACCGCTCGCAGGAAATCAGCCCGTCCGCTCCGGCTGCTGCCGAACAAGGTGAGTCCTTTTTCGAGAACCATGCGCGTATTGACTTCCACTGGCAATTCGGAGACGCCCAGCAGAGAAATCGTGCCTTCAGGTTCGATGCGATCAATGATTTGAGCGATGGCAACTTGGCTGCCCATCCCGCCGGTGCACTCAAATGCGTGGTGTACGGTGAGGTCTCTAGGAATCGCATCGATCAGGTAGGTACCGTCGGCGAACGAAAAATGGGCAAGCTTATGCTCGGTCTTGCCAAATACATACACCTGGCTTCGCGGATACTGCTTTTTTAGCAACAGCGCCACAATGAAACCGAGGTTTCCGTCCCCCCACACCCCGAGCACATCACGTCGCTCATGGGCCCGCACGGCAAAGCGGTCAATGGCATGCGTGCTAACGCTGACGAGTTCTGTGAATGCTGCGACCGTCGGCGATACGCAGGAGGGGACCTCGACCAGTCGATCCCGGGCCACCACCACATAATCCTGCATGAACCCGTCACGCGAGCTCGAGCAAAACTTGCTGGATCGAAGATAATTCTCCGCGACAACATCATCGCTTTCTGTCGGGTGGTTTGGAATAAGAACCACCCTGGTGCCGTGAGCCCAGTGACCCTGCGGATCATGGACAACAATGCCCATCGCCTCGTGAATGAGGGCCATGGGGAGCTTCTGCTGCAACACTTCCTTGGCCCGGGATCCCGTGTAGTACCGTTGATCCGCCGCACAGATGGACAAGTACTGAGGGCGCACGATCACGCCGGAGGATTGCAAGCTGCACTCCGTATACGCGATCTCAAATCTGCGGGGTGCAACGAGGCGGTACACCTGATTGATCAATGGTGCGTGCCTCCTTCCAGCAAAGCCTCCGCCACCTTGAGGTCATACGGCGTGGTGATCTTAATGTTGAATACCTCTCCACGGACGAGGCGCACGGGTTGTTGACGCAATGTAAAGATCTTGCAGGCGTCCGTCAGCGTGCTCCGCTCCTCGGCCGACAACTCCCCGTAAAGGTGCATGAGTTTTCGTGCGTTGAAACTCTGCGGTGTTTGACCCTGGTACATCTCGGTCCGATAAGGGATCTCGTCGATGTACTGCCCGCTGGTGCTCTTGACAATCGTGTCGATGGCGGGGATCACGGTGTCCACCGCGCCTGTTTCCAGCGCGTACTGAATGTTTTCCTCGATGATACGCCGCGTGACAAAGGGTCGGACGGAATCGTGCGTGATCACGATGTCATCCGCTTGAATACCGAACTGCTTGTCCACATAGCGAAGAGCATTCATAATGGACTCGTTGCGGTCAGGCCCGCCTGCAGTGACCATGAGACGCGGGTCATGACCGATGTAGCGATTCAAAATGTCTGTGGTGTACTGCAACCAATCCTGCGGAGCAACGACGATGATTCGGTCCAATGCATCATGGAGCATAAATTTCTCCACGGTGTGGATCACGATGGGCCGTGATCCGAGTTGCATGAACTGCTTCGGCAAATCCACATTGCCCATGCGGGTACCCTTGCCTGCCGCTAGGATCAGTGCATATATCATTTGCCCGTTCCCTCCGTGGCACAGTCTCACCGTCCGGCGCCCAACAGGAAGATGTCGAACAAGAGAATTCTGGTTATTGGTTGACACTTCGCGCCGCCCGCTTCATGATATCATACGTAGTTCGGTCCATCGTAGCCAGATGTCAATGTAAAGCATAGAGGCCTGGACCGCGACAGGTCGGAAGGGGTTGCACGTCGGTGTCGATCAACGTCAAGGAACTTCGTACAGACCAAGTCGATGCGCATGAAACGTGTGCCGAGCCCTTGGACAAAATTACGGTCATTGTGCCTGTGTACAATGTATCCGCGTATATCCGCGAGACCATAGAGTCACTCCTGAAGCAAACCTATCCGAACATGGAAGTGGTGTTCGTCGACGACGGTTCCACGGATGATACCGCAGAAATTATTGCTTCCTACGTCGAGCGGTATCCGGACATCATCCACCTGGTGCGGCAACCCAACCGAGGCCCGGCGGCCGCAAGAAATCATGGGCTGCGGGTGGCACAGGGGGATTACGTGTTCTTTTTGGATTCCGATGACGTCTTGTCGCCTGACGCCTTGGAGGTCCTGCATCGGGCGGCCGTTGAACACGAGGCTGATATCACCATGGGGCCGATGGTCCGTTTTCAGGGCACGCGCCAGTGGTTCATTCAAATCCAACAGTGCAAGGGTGTGAACACACCGGGACCCAAAACCTTGTACACCCATCCGGGTGTGCTGTACGCCCTGGGACCGTGTGCAAAACTCTATCGGCGCCATGTGGTGGAAGATAACTGGTTTCCCGAACACCTTCGCCTTGGCGAGGATCAGCCTTTCGTGCTGCGGGCCTATTTGCGCGCAAGGAAAATTTACACCGTCTCTTCGCCTGTATACTTTTATCGCGTGCGGGAGGAAGGGGCGTCCTTAACCCAGTCGGCTCTGCAGGCGCCCATTGACTCCCTCGCGGACCTGTTTGAGATGCTGCGTTTGAACGATGAGCAACTACGCGATCATCCGGAACTTCGAAGTTATTATCTCGAACGTGTCATGCGATGCGACATTTGGCCGCGCTGTGTTGCCGCTCTCCGCACGCGGGATGCTGACGTTCAATCTCAAGCACTCCAGCGAATGCGTGCATGGGTCGCGACGCTACCATCCGACTTGTTGAACGCAACACCCTATGTGTTGTACTTGATCTTGATTGGCCCGCTCGCTAGGGGCCGGAACCTGCGAGGCAAGGCTTTGCTGGCGCTGTGGCGATTGTACCGTGAGACACTTGTCAGGGCACAGCATAATGCGCTGATCTGGGTGATGACCACGTTATGGCGTCGCGTAAAGAAGAGAGCACAGACGCTTTGGAAGCAGAAGTGCCGAACCCGGATTCGTGGATATCGGACGAAACTCGAGCTGGGGCTCACCAAACACGTGGTGTTTGCCATGGCCAAGCTGTTGCCGGTTCATCGCAAGAAAGTCGTGCTTGCGTCCAACAAGTCTTCGAATCTCGAGGGGAACCTGGCAGTCATTGCTGATGCTGTACGTCGCGACCGTCCGGATTGGAAGATTTGCACCTTGTTGAAGCGGGATCGGAATCTATGGCAGAAATGTGTACAATTCTTTCATCTGGGGACAGCCTCCGTTGTGGTGGTCGATGACTACTATCCTCCGTTGTACGGATTGCGTGGACGTCGAGACGGAGAGGTCGTGCAGGTTTGGCATGCGGCAGGTGCCTTCAAGAAATTCGGCATCAGTGCGGTCGGATCAGGGGATGCCAACTCGTTAGATTTTGAGTTGAAGGCGCATCGCTCGTATACGAAGGTGATCGTGAGTTCGCGCGAAGTCGTACCTCACTATGCTGAGGCGTTCAACATGGACCCGAAGGATGTGTTGCCCCTCGGCGTGCCACAGACCGATATCCTATGGAACCGTGAATTTGCAGTCACCGTTCACGAACGTTATGGTTCGCAATTTCCTATGCTGCTGGGTAAGAAACGTATTTTGTATGCTCCCACCTTTCGGGGTCGCCCGGCGCAGCGTCGTCGCTTTAAACTTGACATCGACCTGCAGTATATGAAGGCCGTACTGGGCCGGGACTACGTTGTGCTGTTAAAGCTGCATCCCGCCGTACGGCAAGTCACAGGGATGCCGAAGGGCCTCGATGACTTTGTGTTGAACTTGTCGGATTGCGCCGATATCCACGAACTTATGGTGCTCTCCGATATCCTGGTGACGGACTACTCATCGGTCATTTTTGACTACAGTGTGTTGGGGCGACCGATGTTGTTCTATGCGTACGACTTGGATAGTTATTTGGCCGAACGTGGGTTCTACTACGAGTATGAATCCTTCGTACCCGGTCCCATCTCACGCACAACAGAGGAACTCGTGGAGCACATCGTGGAACAACGATGGGATCTGAGCAAGGTGAACGCGTTCGCTACACGCTTTTTCGACGACCGGGACGGCCTTGCCGCCAAGCGGTTCATCGACACATTCCTGCGGTAAGCAGGTGCCTGCAGTACGATGCTGGGATGCGGAACGGGTCCAGCCCTCGTCCGAGGTCGTCCGCAGGGGCTTGACGTGGCATAGGCAATCAAGCATGATCCAGCTGCGGATATGCTTTTGTAGTCTGTCACGCTGTGTGCACGTTGACGGCTGCATCGGAAATGGATGGGGGATAGTCGCAGATGGACTGGACAAAGCGTGCTCGGTGGTTTCGTCGTCGATGGCCGCTCTGGATGTCGCTAACGGTCTGTATCATCATCTTGGTCTTGGCGCTTGTCTCGATGCCACGGGTTCGCTTGGTCGTGACAAGCCATTCCCCGACGAAGCTGGAGACCGCCGGCAACACCCAGGTGCCGGAATGGGTCCCCATCTTGGAGTATCACGATACAGCGTATCGTCCGAACTGGCCATGGGCGTTGGAGCCAGGCCAATTTCAGCAGGAGATGGCTTGGCTGTACGCGCACCATTTTCACACGGTAACGCTGGATCAACTGTACGACGCCATGCGCTATCACACCCCGTTACCGTCACGACCTGTGGTGATCACGTTTGACGACGGGCATGTCAGCAACTATACGATGGCTCTCCCAATCCTTAAGAAATATCATTTCGTTGCGACGGAGTTTGTCGTAACGGGGGCCATCAATCGCCCTGGTTTTCTCAGCCGGCAGCAGCTTCTTGAGATGCAGAACAGCGGGGTTTTTACGATTGGCTGCCACACGGTTCACCATCCGTATTTGGCCAAGTTACCCCCAGACAAGGTGAAATATGAGGTCACCGCGTCGAAACAGGAATTGCAGCAACTGCTTGGCAGACCTGTGGAGTTCTTCTGCTATCCCTACGGTAGTTACAACAAGCAGGTGGTGGCCATCGTCCAACAGGCTGGTTACAAATTGGCGGTTACATCTAATTTTGGATACGCATCTACAAAGTGGAACGGACGACTGACGTTGCGCCGCATGAGTGTTCATGAGGGGTTGAGCCTGGCTACGTTTCAGGAATGGTTGAGCCCGTCGCTCTACCCCTGGGCATCTCCTCGTGTTGCCCATGTATTGGGCCGGTTACCGTTCACCCTTTG
Source organism: Alicyclobacillus sp. (assembly GCA_023511725.1). GTDB lineage: Bacteria > Bacillota > Bacilli > Alicyclobacillales > Alicyclobacillaceae > JAIMAY01. The sequence goes on along the minus strand of JAIMAY010000018.1, from coordinate 1,180 downwards.
ATCTTCTATAGCACCTGGTTTTTGCATGAAGCCATGCATGCTGGACTCCTGTGCCACAGGGCCAGCTTTTTTTGTCAGGAAAAACGGACATCGGGCGTAACGCTTGCCGTGGGATGTTCGTCAAGTCCAGTAGAAAGGAGAGAGCCGGCCGGCATGATGGACCTCGGGGACCGCGGAGAGGTGCTCAGAAAATGGTTTGAACAGTACGCCGATGAACTGTGCCGCTATGTGCGTTTCATCGCACCGGCGGACGTGGACCCGAGGGATGTGGTGCAAGATGTCTTCGTGCGGGCGTTCCAAGCCATGCACGGCCTGCAAAGACCGGAGTGGGCGCGGGCATGGCTGTACCGCATCGCCCGCAACGTGGTATACGACGAACTGCGCCGTCGGCGCACGGCAGCACGCCACGCCATGTGGTTTGGGCCACAGACGGAGAGCGGGATGGACTCGTGCGTTGAGTTGTGGGATGCCATTCGCAGGCTTACGGAAATGCAGCAGCAGGTCCTATACCTGCACGCGGTGGAAGGACTCAGCACCGCGGAAATGGCATATGCGCTGGGACGATCAGCGACCAGCGTGCGCGTCACGCTGATGCGTGCGCGCCGCGCTCTGGCGAAGGAACTCGGCTGGCCGAGTCGCGGCGCTGGTGAGTACGAGGCTGCGCCGGATCGGCAGGAGGGATGATGATGGACCGTGTGTTGAGGGAGATCCGCAACCATCGGCCGACTTTGTCGGAAAGAGAAAAGCTTGAGCTGTGGGAAGGGATTGAGCGGAGCCTGGTGGCCGAGATGCCGTGGAAGGACGGCACTGTCGCACCCCGAGTCATGGCGGCTGGCGATGGGAGACCGGGGCCGGCTGAGGGTGGGCGTTCGAAGAGTGGCGGACGCGTGCGCCGTTGGACCGGGAGACGCGAAACTGTGGAAGCGGCGGCGGCCGGCGCTGTGGCTCTGATGGTTGTGGCTGTCGGGGCCGAGGTGTGGCTCCACCACATGGCATCGCCGAGCTCCCTGGCCTCGCTCCACCATGGACCGCAGACGGTAAATACCGCCATCGGGGCCCATGGATTGGTGCAGACCCTGGGAACGGCAGAGGCCCCGATGTACCCGGCGCAACCGTTTCCTGCAGATGCCAAGTTGATAGCGAAGGATGCTCAGGCGGATGGTCGCGTGTATGTCATCGT
>JAIMAY010000051.1 GCA_023511725.1 Alicyclobacillus sp. | reverse complement strand
GGCGACAGAGTTGCGAACTGTGAAGACGACGCGTCCTTTTTCCGCCGTGAGCTGCCATGAGACCGTCGAGCCAGGGGGACTGTGATCTATGGCGTTCTTCACCAACAGGGATATCAACCGAGCCCAACGTTCTGTGGTGGTGGAGATAAAGAGGCCAGGCTGGACGTGGCCTGTGACCTGCATGGCACGGTGTTGTGCCCACGGCTGCAGTTTCGCGACCGTCTCCTCGGTGACTTCCGAGACCGGCACGGGCTCCGGTGTGGAGCTATCCGGTAATGTGCTCAGTTGGCTTAGGTAGACGATGTCGCGCACCAATGCCGATGCGTCGTCGATGGCCTGCAGGGCGACGGATGGTGCAGCCTGGGCGTCGGGCGTCGCAATGCTCGCCCGGGCGACTGCCAGGGGCGTCTGAAGTTCATGCGACAGCTCCAGCAACCACTCGCGCTGCATGGCCCAACTGCGGCGTAGCGGGCTCATCGCGGTCCAAGCCAGACGGAGGCTGATGAGTGTGGATGCCGCAGCGCCAATGACGCCCGAGACCAGGAGAGCGTCGCGCGCTCGCTCCAGCATGGTGTGTTCGCGGCCAGTCATCTGGTACAGGACGACATCATACGCCTGACCGGAGAGTTGGAATCTGTCGTGATAGAGGCGGTACGGGGCATCGGCATACTTCATTTCTGCGACGGAGGGGCCCCTCAGAATCGGCAACAAGACATTTGCGGGCAGCGGATGCGAGGCGGACTCTAGCACCGTGCGTTTGCCTTGAAACACGGCGAATGACATATGCTCGCCCGAGTCGTCGATGAGGTCCTCCGGCCTGTAATTCCCGGTGGCGACGGCATGCTGAAGCAAGACCTGGACTTCTCCGCGTTCACCCTCGAGCTGCGAGACGGCATATTGCTCCCATTGGGTCTTGAGGACCCAGTACGCCATCAACAGGCACAGACCTATCATCACCACGCCGACACCGACCAGGGTTGCCAGCCGAAGATACATGCGTCCGAATGCACGCGGGTATGGCCACAACTGCATGTTCACCGCCTACGGTGCTGGAGGTGGGCCAAGTCGGTAGCCCAGACCTCGCACGGTTTGAATCAGGTTTTTCAGTCCTAACCTCGCGCATTTCTTGCGAAGGAAATACACGTAGGTGTCCAGGGCGTTGTCCGCGACTTCCGAGTCCGGGCCCCACAGGCGGGCCATCAATTGATCTCGGGTGATCACCTGGTCCGGCCGGTGGAAGAGCATTTCCAACAGGGCGAACTCTTTCTCCGACAAGCTCAGCTGCCGGCCCCGGTATTGGAGCGTGCGCGGCGCCTTATCCAGCCGGACGGCGCCGTGTTGCACGGTGTCTTGCCGGAATCGATCATAGGCGCCCCGCCGCACCAACGCCTGGATACGTGCCATCAGCTCCTCCGGCGCGAACGGCTTTCCCAGATAATCGTCCGCACCTGCCGTGAGCCCGGCGACGCGGTCGGAGAGGCCGTCATGGACCGTGAGGATCAGGATTGGCACATGCACGCCGAGACGGCGCAATTCGCACACCATGTCGATCCCGCTGCCATCCGGCAACTCGACATCCACGACGGCGCAGTCGTATGCGTGGGAGAGGGCGCAATCGATGCCCTCATAGGCTGTGGCCACGATGTCGGAGCGCCATCCCGCCTGCTGAAACAGGCGCGCCAGGACGGCGGCCATCCGGGCATCGTCTTCCACCACCAAAATGTACATCGCTATCCTCCCCTCCCCGTGCGGTTTAACGCGTAGGCTCCGCGACTCACGCCGGGGGCAGATGGGGGCGTGCGGAAAGTGCCCGCCGTTTACGGCGTCGCACCAAAACGAGCACGGCGAAGACGACCGCTGCGGTCACGTACATGAACTTGGCCCACAGTGTGTGCGTGTCTGTACCGGTCAACAGTCCATGCAGGGTGACAAGCAAGAACAGCGGTAGATACAACCCGTGGAGGGTGCGCCAAGTCCGCGTGCCAAGCCGTTCCCGAAAATAGGATGTGGCAATCAGTGAAACCCACAGATACAGGGCCAACGCGCCCAGGGCTGTAGGGACGGGCCGGTATGAAGAGCGGAGCGGAATCAGGAGTTTATCCACCGTGAACGGGATGGTGTTGTCCATATACAGACCCCACAGGTGCAGCAGCAGAAACGGCAACACGAGCAAAGCCGCATACTGGTGCGTGACGGTCATGACCTTGCGTAGATTCCACCGGTCCCACAGCGCCGAAGCGCTGGTGAGGCCGAGGCAGGTCGTTAGGAACAGCAGCCCGTAACTCGTGACGCCTGCCGCCCGTTCCAGGCGCCAGTACACCGCGTTGGCGCTCGCCGTATCCAGACCTGCGAAATGGGTGAGCAGCCACACGCTGCCGCCAATCACGACGGCCAGCGCACAGCTAACAGCAAACGGCGTGTGTTGGTGTTCATGCATCAGTTGCATGACTGGAGAACCTCCCCGGATTGTGAGACCATGACCCAGCCTCGAACGGGCTGGGTGGCCAGCCACCTGCCGCCCTCTGTGAACCCCAACAGGAGAGCAACTTTCGCCACAACTTCAGCGTGCGTCAACGAGCGATGCAGCACGGTGCAGGAAACGACGTCGGTGGCGGCAGGTTCACCCGTAAACGGGTCCAGAAGATGGTGCGCCTGCTGCTGTCCGATTCGCCATGACCTTGCATACGTACCGCTCGTCGCCACCGCCCCGTTCGTCACCTCCAGGTGCAATAAGGACTCGTTCGGCCGGAAGGGATGGGCGACAGCCACCACCCACGGCGCCTCATCGGCGGACCTGCACACCAGGTCACCTCCCGCATTGCACAGAAAGTGGCGGATGCCGCAGCCTTCCAACAACGCCGCCGCTTGCTCGACAATCCATCCTTTGGCGATGCCGCCCAAATCCAGTTGATACCCGGCATCCAGCCGGGCGGACGATGTCGCTGGATCCAGGTGGAGCGGACACGTGGCAGGCGCCATGTACGGTTCGCAGGCCGCTTCGTTCCGTAGGCTCATGGTCATGCCATCATGGTCTTCCGCCACCGATTCGCCCGGCGTACAGCGTCCGACGAAGCCTTGGTATGGGCGTGTCGCCACCTTCTCAAAGGACATGTCGTAACCCAGTGCGGCAAGGCGATACCCCAGAAATGGGTTGAAGAACCCCTGAGTTTCCTCGAAGTAGCTACAAGCCATCTGCAGCACCTTCCACGTCTCCGGCGAGACTTGCACCCATTGCCCTGTGGCACGGTTGATCCGCTGGACCTCGCTGTCGTTGCGAAAGCGGGACAGCAGCTGTTCCAAGCGCTCGATCTCGGATCGGGCCAGGGCAAAAGCGGACTCCGTGAACGATGGGGGACGACCTGCCTCCGTACGCGCCGCGAGTTCCACCTGCGTGCCCAGCGCGCGGAAGCTTGTCCGGTACAGCTTCATGCTACCACCGCGACGCGGACGTCGTCGTATGCGGCGCTGTCTCCTGGCTGCCGTGCACCGGTGGCGCCACGGTGGAAGGTCTAGGAGATGCTGGGGGTGTGGCGGGGGCGGACTTTCCGAGCCCCTGCGTCAACCGTCGTCGCTGCTCATTCCTCAGCGCGAGGTTCAACGCGTCGAGGGTCGCCCTGTCCACCGTGCCGGTGATCGGCAGACCGTGGGCAGCCTGAAAGTGCTCCACGGCGACCCGCGTCTGTGCTCCGAAGTATCCTGTATCCGGACCGCCAAAGTAGCCCAACGCCCCGAGCATCCGCTGGATGGCCTGCACCTGCCAGCCGCTGTCGCCCATCTTCCAAATGGTTTCGGGTGTATGGGCAGAAGACGGGCTTGGTGCGCTGGTGGATGCGGACATCGCCGGGCTCGTACCAGCCGTCGTCTGCACAGCCGGGTGTCCGGCCGCGAGGGCGCTGTGCCAGAGGGACCAGAAGCCGCCGTAAGCCACCGCGGGTAAGGTCCACGAGAGTGATGTCAACCACCGGCGGATCCACCGTTCGCGCCTCTGTCGCGTCCTCTGTTTTGCTTCCGCAGGGATGTGCATGGACGGCACCTCCGCTTGGTGTGGTCTGCACGTCGAATCTCATCGTGCCATGTGAACCTCAAAACCAACTCAAAGAACGACGTGCGAAACCGGCTTGTCGCGGTATTCGGCCTGGTTACAGTCCACGTCGTGGTCGAATCCTTTTCGCCGCGAGAAACTCGTCTTCATTCTTGCCTGCGTTGGTCAATAGCGTCAGGGTAATAAGGACCTGGATTTGTCCGCCGTATTTATGTATCATCATTCGAGTTTAGTCAGACGTCGCAGCCCGAGACGCTGCATGGGGGGGGAGGACCCCTTTGGCGTATTTGCTTGCGGTCCGCACGGACAAGCTGATGCCGAAACCAGACCAGTGCCCCGCTGATCCTGCCTCCAGCCTGCCTACCCGGCGCACCCTCTCTGCCTGCTTCGGCGTCATGCTGGTGGCTCTCGTAGCCAGGCTGCTGTGGCTTCACTGGGTTCATCCCATGCCGGCCAGCGATTTTGCCTGGTATCAGAGGCAGGCCGTGAGCATCATGGATGGCCAGGGGTATCGCGTCGATGGACATCCCACTGCCTATTTCCCCATCGGCTACCCCCTGTTTCTCGCCGGTGTCTACAAGATTGCCGGCGTGCACTGGTGGAGTGGCGTACTCGCCAATGTGCTGCTGAATACGCTGACCGCGGGGCTGGTGTGCCGCATTGGAGAGCAGTTGCACGGGCTGCGCACGGGTGTGATTGCGGGGCTGGTGTTCGCAATCTATCCTCCGCACATTGCTTGGTCTAGTGTCCTGTGCAGTGAAATGCTGTTTACCCTGTTATTCACAGCCATCGCGTGGTTATGGTCCCTGCGCGCGCCAAGGACATGGGGATGGCAGCTTGCTGCGGTGTCAGGCGTGGCCACGGGGCTCGCCAGCATCACTCGACCGGTGGCGTTACTCCTGCCTTGCGCCCTTTGGCTCTACCTGCTATGCGCGCGGGCCGGCTGGCGCCGTGCCACGGCTTGGGCGTTGACAGCCACGCTGACCATGTGTCTGACCATCGCGCCGCTCACCTTGCGCAACTGGGTAGGGCTTCACGCCTTTATCCCTGTGTCCACCAACGGCGGTGTGAACCTGTGGCAGGGCAATAATCCGAACGCCAACGGGGCCTATTTCTGGCCGACGGACCCTCGGAAAAACCCTTTTCTGAACTACATCCACGACGAGGTCAACGAGAACCGTGAAGCGGAGCACATGGCCATCCAGTACATCGTCGAACATCCGAGGCGGACCGTCGCTCTGGGGATCGTGAAGTGGGAAAACCTCTTCCGAGGCGTCGACAATGCGCTGTTTTGGTCCGTGGGGCACAGCTATCCAGCAGTCTCACCCACGTTTGCCCACAAAGCGTACGTTGTGAGCCTATGGACCTACAGAATTGTCGTCGTGCTGGCGTTGGTCGGCGTTATCTGGGAAGCAGCATACATGTGGCGCACCAAGGACACGCGACCTCTCGTCTTGTGGTGGATGTTCGCCTACTACGTAGGACTGTTTTTCATTTTTCCAGCGTGGGATCGAATGCGAGCCCCTATAGAGCCATGGCTCGCACTGTGGGCAGGCGTCGCCATCAGTGCGGGCGTGGGTCGTCTGGCGCGCCGTGGACTTCTCGCTCGGCGAAGGCGGCGGCGCGCAGAGCTGTGACGGGGAAGATGACGGCGTTGTAACTTCACGCTTCGAATTCGGCCGCGGTGATGTAGGGCGCCCGGCCGAATTCGGTCATGGTCTTTGCGGGGTTAGGGAGTTGTAGTGGCTGATGCCTTCGGCTCATCCCGCCGCTTTCGTTGCGTCCCGCCTCACAGCGGACAGCACCCACGCTGCTGCGGCCATGGCTGCGCAGATAAGGAAGGCCCCGTGGAACGCACGGACCATCGCCGCGGCCGGCGCCGTCTTTTCGCTATGCACGCCTTGTACACTCAGCAGCAGCTGGTAACACATGCCGCCGACGGCTACGCCGAGGCTCATTCCGATGGACCTCGCCATGTTCAGGAGGCCGCCGGCCACCCCGAGCCTGTCGGGCGGCGACTGGCTCATCACGCTGGCATTATTGGCGGGGGTGAATAGGCCAATCCCCATGCCGACCAGCCACAGTCCGAGGAGGACGACCACTGGACGCGGGTGTACGCTCACCAGCGAGAGGCAGAGCGCGCCCAGTCCCGCGGCAGCCATCCCGAGCAGGGTGGGTAAGCGGCTACCGAGCTTGTCCGCCATGATACCGGAGACAGGCGTCAGCAGAGTCATCCCGACGGGTACGAGGGTGAGATACAAACCCGACTGGACGCTGCTCATGGCCTGCACGTTGTCTAAGTAGAACGGGGTGAGCAGCAGCACGGCGTACATCACCGTGAACGCGAGAGTGCCGGTCACGAAGCCATTGAGAACGCTCGGATTGCGGAGCAGGCCGAGATCGAGCAGCGGGTGATCCGAGGTTCGCTCCGCCATGACGAAACCGGCACCGGCCAGTACGAACACGGCATAGCTGCCGACCATCACGGGTGATCCCCAGCCCAGACGCTGGCCCATATTGAGCGCGTAGATCAGCGCGATGAGGCTCGGCGCCAGCAGCATGCCGCCGAGAAAGTCGAAGCGTTGGCGAGTTTCGTGCGGTGGATCAGGGGGCAACAGCAGGACGCCCAGCAGCGTGCCGAGGATACCGACCGGGACGTTGATCCAGAATATGGATTTCCAACCGAGATACGTGAGCAACGCCCCGCCGATCACGGGTCCCACCGACAATCCAATTCCCTGCGCGCTGGCCTGGATCCCGATAGCGCGCCCGCGCTGATGGGACGGCGCTGCGGCGGTGACGATGGCCACGCTGTTGGCTTGCAGCATGGCGGCGCCGATGGCTTGGATGACGCGGGCAATGAGCAGGATGGTGAGGCTGGGGGCAAGGCCGCAGAGGGCGGAGCCGAGAATGAACACCGTGAATCCCAGCGTGTACATCCAACGGCGGCCAGTCATGTCTGCGAGGCGCGCGAGCGGCAAAAGCAGGCCCGCCAGTGTGAGGAGGTACACCAAGTTGACCCATTCAACGACGTGCATGCGCACATCAAACACGCGCCGCAGAACAGGTAGCGCGACGTTGGTGATGCTGGCGTCGAGCGCGGCCATGAATGCGCCGACGCACACGCAGCCGACAACCCACCACGGGTAACCGGATTTCTCCCGGATAGACAGCGGGGGCAGGCTGGCACTGAGGTGAACAGACCATCTTCGAAGGGACACCTGCGCCACCCCTTCCGGACGAGTACAGGTGCATCATACCCCATGCCGACGGGGGTATCAACGTTAAGGCGAGCGGCATCGTGGGCGCGGTTTCAATCCCATTTCAAGCTTCGCGGGTTAGGTTCGATCCTGAGCGAGACACAGAGAGCCTGCATCCCCACTCGAGCCTGGAAAGGAGGCCGGATGTGCATGCAAGCTCGCCGAAGATGGGTACTGGCTGCCGTGGCCGCGTCCGCTGTCGCCATCGGCGGCACAACCGCGTGGGCTGCCACGCAGGGATCTGGCCAGCCTGCTACGCACGCCTTGGGGAAGGACAAAGCGGTGGTCCTGCGCGCGCTCCGTCAGGATCTGACGAAGCAGCTCGGGATCTCGGTGAAGACGCTCGTGTCGGATCTGAAGTCCGGAGAGACGCTGGCGCAGATTGCCCAGTCCAAAGGGATCTCTGAGCAAACCTTGATTGCCGATCTCAGCTCGGACGTCCAGCACCTGCTGGATCAGGCCGTCAGCAACGGCAAACTGACGACGGCCCAGGAGCAGTCGCTCATGAAGCGGTTTGATGCTCACGTCCAAAGTTTGGTCGAGGGGCGGCTGCCGGCGGCAGGGATGAGGGCGGATCGGCGGGTGTGGCTGAATGACGCCGCGCAGGTGATAGGGATCAATCGAGCCACTTTGCTGCAGGACCTGAAGCAGGGCGAGAGCATTGCCCAAGTGGCGCAGAGCAAGGGCATCTCCGTGAACGCGCTGGTGTCGAAGCTGATGGCGAAGGAGAAGGTCCGTCTGGATCAGAAGGTTTCGTCTGGAAAGTTGACCCAGGCGCGCGAGCAGCAGATGCTCAAACGTCTGCAGACGCAGCTGACGCGCTGGGTGGAGCATCAGCCCGGGAAGACGGGTGGCCAAACCGGAACCTCTGGCGCTGGCAGTACCGCCAGTCCGACGTGAAACGAACGGCCCGCGTCACGGCGGGTGCCGTACCGCCGCACGGGCCGCTCATCCAGCATCACGGTCTTCGCATGGCGATTTCATGAAGCTCATTCTTGTCCCCTCACCCTAGCCACGCCCAGCCGACGCACCCGGCCATCACTCCAAGCACGGCCACCGCCCCGAGAAGTCCGGCGACCATACGCCAGCCGAGGCTGCGTCCAACCATGAGAGCAGAGGGCAGGCTGAGGCTAGGCAGTGTGAGCAGCAGTGCCGCGGCGGGGCCAGCGCCGAGTCCGAAGGCGGTGAGGGTTTGGATCACCGGGATCTCCGCCGCCGTAGGGATCACGAACACGGTGCCGGCGATGGCGAACAAAATCACCGCCCACAGGCTGTTTGCGAGCCCTGCGGGGAGTACCGGGAACAGCCAGGCGCGGACAGCCCCCAGGACGAGCACGGTCACCACATAGACAGGGATGAGCGTGATGGCGAGGCGCAGGGCCTGTAGCAGCCAGTTCCTGAGGAAGCGGGATGGTCGCATGGGTGATGCAGCCGCAACGTGGTCTCCTATCGGCGCCTCTTGTGCAGTTGGGGCGCCTCGCATCGCCCAGCGCGCGACAAGCGGCGTTACCACAAACACCAGGAGAAGACCGAACGCCGCGCGCAGTACGGTGTATTTCCAGGAGAGGACGAAGGTCATGAAGACCAAAACTGCCGGATTCAGCACCGTGTTGCCGATCCAAAATGCAGCCGCTGCAGCCACGCTGGCGCGTTGGCGCCGCAGGCTGACGACAATGGGCGCTGCGCAGCAGGTGCACATCATGGTGGGCAGCGAGCACAGCCCGGCCAGCACCACACTCCGGTACCCGCGCGTGCCCAGGTGGCGGATGAGCCAGTCCTGCGGAATCAGTGTCTGTACCATCGCGCCAATCACGATGCCCGCCACCAGCGCCTGCCACACCGCCTTGAAGTACGTGATGGCGTAACTGAGGGCGGTGTGCCAGGACGGTTCCGGCGCCGTCGCTGCCGCACCGGTGACGATGGATGCACCGAGCGTATGTTTGAGCAGCGCTGTCCACGCCTTGTGATAATACGGATTCCACTTGACGTAGTAGAGCAGGGCACAGGTGACGATGACGAAGATGGCCGCCTTCACAACGGATGAACCATTCCGACCCGCGGACGGGGACGCGTTCGTCATGGGGGCTGAGGTAAAAGCCATACACGGAGCCCTCCCCGCTCTACCGGTTTTTGAAACGAGATCTGCTCCCTGGGATCCACAGGCTCCCTTTCATGATAGCATAGGGCGACAGATCCGTACCCTACTGACTGGCGGGGCCGCATGACAGGCGCGATACGTGAGTCGAGGGGGTGCGCCGGCGCTCACGCCTTTCTCACGAATCTGCAACGCGGGAAATTGCTGCAGCCCCAGAATTCCCCCCGCTTGCCTTGGCGCAGGACGAGTTGTCCTCCGCACCGTGGGCAGACCCCTTTTTCGATGCCCTGTTTCAAATCACGGATGCGCGCAACGTGCTCACGCCGACTGCCTCTGTCTTTGTTATCCACGGCGGCGATTCGTTCGATGACCTGCGTAATCTGCTCTTCTGTAAGTTTTGGCGTGGTATAGGAGCGAATCGTGCGCAGAAGGTCTCGCACGTTGACGACGTGCGTGTCGGTGACCTCCGTGCGCAGTTTGGCGCCGTTGCTGAAAACGACGATGGAGTGGAAGCAGTCCGCATCTATATCGGGAAGCATCTCGCGAAGGGCGCGGACATGGATTCGGTTTTGGATGACAGGGCTGAGGAAGCGATGCCTGGTGCGCTTGTTGAGGATCTGTGTCCATTCCTTATCCCGATCACGCCCAAGGATCAGCCCCTGGTAATTCTTCGTCTCAATCACGAAGAGGCCAAAGGTGGAGACGACAACGTGATCGATCTGCGTCATTTTACCATCTGAACGTGGGATGAGCAGGTCGTTGAGGACCCGGTAGTGCTTGTCCGGCAGTGAGGAGAGGTGACGTCGAATCACCGTCTCACCTGCGAACCCCAAGAACTTCGGCGAGCGTAAGAGGACAGCCATCCCGATCCCGATAGCGAGGATGACAGCGATGAAAATGTACATGAAAGGTCGTTCCTCCTTTGTCGGGTGCCTATTCGCGACAAGACTCGAAAATCCTCCCAGGCGGGAAACAACCGTACTGAACGAAGGGCAGCCCGTATGCGCGGCCGGACCATGGCAACGCATGGCGGTGGCTTGGCACGCCGCCCCTGTG
>JAIMAY010000017.1 GCA_023511725.1 Alicyclobacillus sp. | reverse complement strand
ACCCACTGTCGGTTCACAGTGGCATCGCCTCCTTGGGTTTGGGTCCCCATGGAGGCTTTCTACATTTGTCAACCCTGTTCCTGTCGATTTCCAGCCAAAAATGTATTTTTTGCCTCTCTCGCGCGGTTCGCCTCTGTCCCCCCGGCATCCCCGTGGATCCTTGAAATTCACCACTCACTCAGTCAGAAAATGCGTGGGCCCTGTCCCACCAGTAGCTTGCGGCCGCATGCCTTTGGATCAGCCGTTGGATGTAGCACCGCGCCTTGGCTTCGACGGCGAGCGCGCGGCGTCTGTCCGTACGGCTCCGTGCGCCGCTGTGCGCGCCCTGCAGAACCTCCAACAAGAGCGCATCCTGGGGGCCGCGACGGACCAGCAGTTCATGCCTCACCGTGCCGCGCCAGGCACGCGTCAGCAGGTCATCCGCCAGCGCCACGTTCCCCGAGAGCGCCTCACCCAGCGCCCGGTACACATGGCTTTCGAACGGAGTGAGCACCGGATCCGGCACGTCAACGCCGAGCAGTACCGGGGTGTGGTCGTCATTGGCTGCTTCCCACAACGTCTGCCGCCGTGCGGCCTGGTTCCGCCAGGGTGCCCACGCCTCCACCAGATCCGACACGCTCACCTGAAGCCTCGGAGCAATCCGCTCCAGCGCCGCCGTACTCGGTATCCGCCATCCTCGCTCAATCTGGCACAGCAGAGCGGGCGACATGAGCCCCTCGGCCAGTTCGCGCTGGGACATCCCCAGCGCACGGCGCCTTTCAGTCATCCACTGCCACGGCACGCCGTTCATTCGCCCTGTCCCCGCCACAGATCCGAGAGGGACACACCCAGTGCCTTCGCAATCTGCTCCAGCTTGACAATGTTGTGTCCTCGCGATCCCGCCTCAATCGCGTAGATATAACTCACGGACACACCGGCCCGCTTGGCCAGCTCACGTACGGAAAGGTTGCGCAACTGGCGATAGTACTTCACCCGTTCACCCAGAGAGTCCAACCACCGACACCCCGCTTCCGATTTCCCCGATTGTATAAATTATATCGGAAGTCCGAGGTTCTGGCGGAGGAAATTTCTCCAATCGTGGATGTGTATAATCAAAGCCGTGACCCTGCGAGAGGAGGTTCCCCATGACGCTCTCCCCTCTTCCGCCGCGCGGCGTGCGCCTGCGGCGGCTTGGCCAACGTACGGTAGATCATATCTGGGATGTCGCCGTGCACGACCCCGCGTGGCCCTTGACCGATCCCAGCAGGGACGCGTGGACCCGCTTGGTGGAGCGGCTGTGGGCGAGTGAAATCGTCGATGAGGGTGCCATCCGCAGCACCTGGACGGAGGACGGTGTCCTGCTCGGGTTTGTCACAGTGACCCGCGTGCCCGTCGACCTGTGTCCCTCCCCCGGCGGCGCTGTGGAGTGCGGCACGTACCTCTTCCCCGAGGCCCGGGGACACGGCTGGAATCCTCTGGTCAAGAGGGTGTGGTTGCGGTACGTATGGCGGCGCTGGCCCGCGGCGCACGCGCTGTTCACCATCCCCGCCCGCAATGAACGGGCGCGCCGGGCATTCGAGCGTCTCGGTTGGCCTCACCAGCGCGCCTTCGCAACGCCGGCCAAAGGGGAGCGTATCCAGGCGGAGGTGGCGTCGCCGCCTGCCTGGTTGCAGCGCTTTGCGGATCGGCGAGCTTGGGAAACCGGGGAGGCGGTCTGGGTCTACGCGGTCTCTCACGACACTGAACTCGCCGCACCCCCGCATCCCTAAGCCCGGCCGTCGTCTACAATTGTGTACACTTGCGGTGGTTTTTCTTTTATAATGGGGGCGACGGAGGTGAGGGGGATGGCGTCGCTCGCGGAGAAGGTGGCACGCCTGCGCGCAGAGCGCGGGTGGACGCTCAAGGAGTTATCCGAACGATCCGGCATCTCGGTAAGCCACCTCAACGCCATCGAGAAGGGCCGCCGGCAGAGCCCGTCGTTCCAGTGCATCGACCGCCTATCCGCAGCGTTCGGCGTCTCCCTGTCGTACTTTTCCGAACAATCCAAGCCGGAGATGGCAGAAGACCCATCCCTGCGCGAGGTCAGGCCGGAGCCGGATGGCGGGAACCCATGGGCGCGCGTGGCAGCGCTGTATGATCCAGAGACCTTCCAGTTTATCGCTTCGGAACAATCCCGCCCTTACGTCACCTTCGCCAAGCAGTTGGCGGAGGCGGTGCCCGAGGAAGACCCGTCTTCGCTCCTGCAACTCATCGCGCAATTCATCCGGGACCAGCGGGCGCAGTACGAGCCGGGGGCGGTCAGCGACCGGGATCGACCAACTCCGCCGACGGATGCGGACCGTCATCGGGATTGACCGCATCCTCAAGCAGGGCGCCCATATCCACATCCTGCGCACGAACCGATTCGGCCACCGTTTCAAAGCGGTCACCGTGACGCTTGAGGGTCACGCTCGCCGTGAATGGCAACAACCGGTTGTACCGGTAGGTCACGTCCGCCATCACCACGCGGACGGTGTCTCCCTCCACCTTCTCCCGCACGAGTAGATGGCGCGCAAACCAGCGAAACACCTTCCCCACGCGCGTCGACGACAGCGCAAATCGCACAGCTTCCGAGTCCGCCTGCGGCTTCACCCACTGGATCTGGGCTTCTGCTGTGCCGTCTGGCCTGACCCGTCCTGCCGAGATGGCTTCCGGACGCTGCGCCACGTAGCTCCACCACCACGGCAGCGGGCCCGGGATGACGCTCAGCCGCCAAGGCTCAGGAAATTGCCTGCGCACCCTGTGCCACAGCACTCGCGACTGCAAAAGCCGCACCAACGTATACACCACGGCGATCCCGCCGAACACCATCGCCGCCTGCGGTACGGTCCACCGCCACAGCGCCAGGATGATGCCGAGCGCCCCGCAGATCAGGTACACGATGTCGACGATGAACAACGCGTCGTACGCCCAGCGCCGCCCGGAGAGGGGCCACAGGGCCTGCGTCCCGTACGTGGTCAGAACGTCCAGCCCTACGTGGATCAGGACGCCGACCAAGGCGACAAAAAAGAACAACCCAAAGTGTCCCGGTTGCCACAGGCTCAGGAGAGCCGCAATCACTAGTGGCCAGACAAACCACATGGGGATGCTGTGCGAGATGGCGCGATGCTGCCGCAGATAGGCAATCGGACCGGCCACGACCTGGATTACGACGTCGGCGTCCGGCGCCTCGGATCCGAGCACAGCGGCTGTGCACACGCCGGCGGCCAGTGCCGTATGCAGGTTCGCGTGGGACAGCGCGGCCCATCCGCCGTAGATCCCCAATCCCCAGAGTGCATGCGTCACATTGTCCACGGCGCTCCCCCCGTGACGATGCGGCCGAGTCTCACACGCCGCTAGTGAATCTACGAAAAATGCGTACCCACTGATCCACAGTATGCCCTATCCTCGCACCGATTCAATCCCATTTCAAGCACGCCCGGCTATGCTTCAGTTGGTGCCTGGGACGGGGCACCCGCAGGAGGTTGATTGAGATGGAAGAGCATCGTGTTCACGGCGCGAACGAACAACGTCAGCGTCCGTCAGCGACGGAACGGGATACAAGGCAGCGCCGCTCGCGCGCGTCATGGATCAGCCGTCTCGCCTGGATCTCGGCGACCGGTGCGTTCGCGGCGTTTGCCGCCTTCGCCCTGCATCTGTCAGGCGGTACCACGGCCCAAACGGGATCCACCGGGACAGCCGCGGTGGGCAGCGCGGCGTCCGGAAGCGATGCCAGCGGAGCCGCGGAGGCTGACGGCGGCTGGGATCAGGGTGGAAGCTACGGCTGGGATGGTGCCGGATCCTACGCGGGCGGTGGCGGCAGCGACGCGGGTTCCTCGGGCTTCGGGTCCGGCGCATCGGACTTCGGATCCGGCTCCTCGAGCTTCGGGTCCGGCACCGGCGCAGGCTTCGGCGGATTCGGCGGCGGTCCCGTCGACGGTCGTACGGGAGCGTCCTGATGCGCTTTGAGGATAGCTTCGAAGCACTCGGCACGCGCGTGCGGATGGTGATCCGCAGCGAGGACGCTGTGGATCAAGCCGTTCTCCAATCCGCAGCCCATCATGTTCGCCACCTCGTGGCCACATGGGAACAGCGCTGGTCGCGCTTTCGCGCCGACAGTGAGATCAGCCGCGCCAACGCCCGCGCCGGGGAATGGGTCGAGGTCTCGCCACAAACGGCTGCCATCGTCCGCCGTGCACTACAGGCTTGGCGGGATACGGGCGGACTCTTCCATCCCGCCTTGGGACGTCACCTGGCCGAGGCGGGCTACGACCGTTCCTGGCGCGAGCTGAAGGCACAGGACGCAGCAGCCGCATCCACCAGCGAACGGCGATACGAGCCCGCGATACAGGCCGGCGTGGAGGTCAGTGACGACGACAGGTACCTCCGCGTGGTCCCGGGATACGCGCTGGACCTCGGTGGAATTGGCAAGGGCTGGATTGTGGAATGTGCCGCGCGCTGTCTGCGTCGACTGGGTTTTCAGCACTTCATCGTAGACGCCGGCGGCGACATGGTGTGCGCCGGCGAGGCTGAAGCGGGGCCGTGGCGGATCGGCGTGACGGACCCCGCCCATCCGGACCAGGATGTGGCGGTGCTTGAAGTCCGGTCCCTCGCCGTCGCCACCAGCGGCATCTACCGCCGCCGGTGGCCCACCGAAACCGGCGACGCGCACCACATCGTCGACCCGCGCACCGGCCGCCCGGCGCGTACGGACGTCAGTTCCTGCACCGTGATTGGCCCGGACCTGGTGGCCTTGGAAGTGCTGGCGAAGTGCTGCATCCTGCTCGGCGCCGAGGGGGCTGAAGCCGTTCTGCGCCGTCACGCGCCGCATGGCTGGCTGCTGATTCGCACCGACGGACAGGTGCTGCACGCCTGGATGCCGCAATCCCCATCTTCCTAGGACGGCGTGGTCAGCGGTCGCTCACCTCGTCATCCGTCTCCAGCGGCAGCACGTTGTGGACGGCCTCCACACTCTCCAGCAAGGCCACCTGATCCACGGCCCGTTGGAGTTGGTGCAGCGGTACATCATGGGTGACGATCACGACCTCCGCCGACGCCCTTCCGCCACGCCGCTGCACCACCGTCTCCATGCTGACCTCGGCGTCTCCGAACACACCCGCGATGCGGGCAAACACGCCGGGCCTGTCGGCGACAGTCATCCGGATGTAGTAGCGGCGAGGCGGCACCAGATCTGGGCGAACCTCCACCCGCCTCAGACACGCCGGGCCGCGCACACCAACCTGGGGCAGGCCAATGCCGCGCAGCACCTCAATCACATCGCCCATCACTGCACTGGCAGTCGGCAGGGATCCGGCGCCGCGGCCGTAGAACATCAGGTTGCCCGCCGCATCGCCGCGCACAAACAGCGCGTTGTAGGCGTCATCCACATGCGCGAGCGGGTGATGCTTCGGCACCAGCGTGGGCTGGACCTGCAGCACGACCTTATCCTGGTGGCAGGAACCGGAGGCGAGCAGTTTGATCACGTAACCCAACTCGCGCGCGTAGGCCACGTCAGCGGCGGTGATGGACCGAATGCCCTGCACCGTGACCTGGTCAAGCCGCACCGGGGCGTGGAACGCGAGCGTGGCCAGGATCACGAGCTTGCGGGCGGCATCCAGGCCGTCCACGTCGCTGGACGGGTCCGCCTCGGCGTAACCGAGCGCCTGCGCTTCCCGGAGCACTTCACCCAAATCCGCGCCGGTCTCCGTCATCTTGGACAGGATGTAATTGGTCGTGCCGTTGACGATGCCCTTGATCTCGCTGATCTCATTGGCCGTCAGGCACTCCTGCAGCGGGCGGATGACGGGAATGGCACCGCCCACCGCCGCCTCGTACATCAGGTCCACGCCGGCTTCCGCGGCGGTCTCCAGAAGCTCTGTCCCGTGCAGGGCCATCAGGTCCTTGTTGGCCGTCACCACATGCTTTCCCGCACGCAGCGCGGCGAGTACATATTGTCGGGCCGGCTCGATCCCGCCCATGGTCTCGACCACCACACGGACCTCCGGATCCGTGAGGATATCCTCCGCGCGCGTGGTCAGAAGCGATTTGTCGAGGGGAACCGCCCGAGGTTTATCCGGGTTGCGGACGAGGATGCGCCGAATCACCGGCCGGCTGCCGGTGAGTGCCTCAATCTTGTCGGTGCGTCTCCGAACCAACTCCACGACACCTGCGCCCACGGTGCCGCATCCCAGCAGACCGATGCATACGTCCATTCTGATTTCCCTCTCTCCCTCTGTTTGTCTACGCGTCTTGCTTGCGCAACCCGGGCTCTCGCATACGGTCACACGCCCCAGCCGGACCGACGCCTCAACCTCTTCAGCCGCTCAGGCTCTCGCCCACCACCACGGCCTGGGTGACACCGTCGAGGTCCCTCAGCTGGTCCAAGACCTCCTCCACGGACGCCGTCATGTCCCGTGTTTCCACCGAGACGATGACGGTCGCCATCCCCTGCAGCGGAAGCGACTGGTTGATGGTCAGGATGTTCCCTCGGCAGCGCGCGAACAGGTTCAGCACCTCCGACAGCACACCTGGCAGATGGCGCAACGTCAGCGCGAAAGTGACGATATGCCCGGCCACCGCCGAGAAAAATGGTCGGGCCACGTCCTTATACTTGTAGTACGCGCTGCGCGAGATCCCCACCTGCCGGACGGCCTCCATCACACTGAGTTCCGGATGTTGCTGCAGCAACTCCGTCACCTCTACCGTTTTGCGGATCACCTCCGGCAGATGCGAGCGGCGAATCAGGTAATACGGGTCGTCGGACACCCTGATCCCTCCTCACCGCGGCGCGGTTTTCCGCAGAACCCCACCGTGTACACAACAGGTAAACAGATGTCTTCGTATTGTGAACGATTATACACCGCGCACAGGATGCCCGCAACGGGGTACGCGCCCAGTGCCCGCCGGACACGCGGCACTTGTCCAGTTCATTCGAGCCGCCATCGCCATGAAATGGATCACCTTGAAGAAAGCGGGGTGCATCACCGATGGACGCGACAAACCTCCTCCAACCCTCGTGGCTCCTGGTGAACCTGGTGGGGATAGCGTCGAACCTCGACAACACCGGCGTGGGTGTCGCGTATGGTGCCGCCGGTGTGCGCTTTCCCCACCGCGTGAATCTGGTGGTCAACGCCATCGGGCTGGGCGCAGCGGCGTTGGGCGCGTACGCAGCGGACCGGGTGGAGCAGTTGGTGTCGCCGAGCACGGCTCAGTTCGTCGCGTGCGCCATTCTCTGCGCCGTGGGGACTTGGATGCTGCTCAGTCGCGGATTTCGGCCGGTGTCCACGTCACAGGTGGCGGGTCCGCTGAAACTCCAAGACGGGATCCTTCTCGGTCTCGCGCTGTCCTTCACCAACCTCGCAAGCAGCGCAGGGGCCGCACTGGCCAATCACGGTGCAACCTGGCGCATCATCTTCTCCATCGCCGTCTGGGGCTATCTCCTCATCTGGGCGGGCAACCGCCTCAGCCGGCGTGTGCTGGCGCGCTGGCTGGGGGAGTGGGGCGTGATCGTCGCCGGTACGCTCCTCATCGGCATTGGGTTAAAACAACTCGCCCCCTGAAACCTCGATGGGCGGACGAGGAACGGGCGTCCGCCTGCTCTTCCCCTGGCTCCGTGTGCCATCCTCAACGGATGACGGAACTGAAGAACAATTAGTCGTGACTAATACTTGATCTTTTACGTTACGAACTCTATAATTCGTGGCGTGAAAGTTGATTTCACAAGTCATGTTTTGTCCGACCGTGGCCACGGTGGATCCGCTTCACGATGCCCCAGCATCGAATAACTCTACATAACCAGGGAGGTCATCCGCTTGCAGAATCGCATTCGGCGCGTGCGCTCCGTTGTGCTGTGGTCTGCGGCCGCCGTGGTGGTCGCGGTGTTGGTGTGGCAGGGACTCACCGCCTCAGGGGCGCCGGACCCTGCCGAATCCCACCTTTCTCGATCCGCCGCCATCCTCGACACGGGTATCTTGGTGTTCCGCGAGGGGCTGGAGGCCATCCTCGTGTTGTCCGCCATCATCGCAGGATTGGTTCGCACCGGCAACAGCTTCTGGAAACCTATCGCCGCCGGTTCCGGCCTTGCGTTCGGCGTCACCATCGTGACGTGGTTTGCGGTGGTGGGCCTCTTGTCCAGTGTCCAGGCGCCGGAGCTGGACATCCAGGCAGCGACGGGTCTGCTCGCCGTGTTGGTGCTGCTGCTCGTGATGAATTGGTTCTTCCACCGCATCTATTGGACCGGCTGGATTGCACACCACAACCGGCGCAAACAGGAACTGATGCAAGAGGCGCAGACCGGCGTATCCCTGGCCTGGCGCGGCCTCGTGTTGTTGGGGTTCTCGGCCATTTACCGCGAAGGCTTCGAAGTGGTCCTATTCCTGCAAAACCTGCGGTATCAGGTCGGATCGCAGACAGTCCTGCTCGGAACGCTGGCCGGCCTGGCGCTGACCGCGCTGGTGGCCGTCCTGACGTTCGCCGCCCACAACAGGCTGCCATACAAAAAGATGCTGGTGTTCACCGGGATCCTTCTCGGATTGGTCCTGGTTGTCATGGTGGGGGAGGAAGTGCAGGAGATGCAGCAGGCCGGATGGCTTCCGACGACGGACCTGGGCTTCTCCATTCCGGACTGGATGGGCGTATGGTTCGCCCTGTTCCCCAATCGAGAGGGTATCGCGGCGCAGGTGTTGGCAGCGCTGTTCGTCCTCGGCAGTTACTTCACCGCGGAGTATCTGCGGGTCTGGCGGCCGCGCAGGCTGGCACGGCAGCGCACGGCCGGCTGACACGCTCGTGCTACAATGGGCTCAGACGCGTGGTGTGTCTGAGCCTATTTTTCATGGACTGCGGAAGGAGGAGAAACCGATGCCGCTGCATCCGGTGTACCGCGTCGGCATTGCCGGTGCCGGCGCATTCGCCGCCTTCCTCACCGAGTCTCTGGCACCCCTACCCGAGTTCACGCTCAGCGCCGTGGCGGCCCGCACTCCCGCCAAACGGCGCGCGGTGGTAGACGCATGGCTGACGCAGCGCCAAGGTGCACAGCCGCCCGAGGAATACTCGACGGCGGAAGAGTTGGTGGACCGCGCAGAGGTGGACGTGGTCATCATCGCCACGCCGCCCGACACACAGGCGGAGTTGACGCGTCGCGCCCTGGAGCGCGGACGGCACGTGTTTCTGGAGAAGCCGGGAGCCCTGTCCGCCGAGGCGCTGGCCGCCAATGTGCACCTGGCGGCCGCACGCCAAAAGGCGTTGGTGGTCGATCTGGTGATGCGGCACAGTCCCCTCGTGGAAGCCGTCGCCCAGGTGCTGCGCGGCGGCTGGCTCGGGCGCACGGAACAGGCCAGCCTGGTCAACGCCGCACACCGCGTCATGGCGCACGGCCATTGGTTCTGGGACGAGCGCCGCAGCGGCGGTATCTTCATCGAGCATGGCGTGCACTTTTTCGAGGTCGCGCGTCACTGGTTCGGCGAAGCGGAGACCATCGCCGGCGGCCGCCTGGCGGGTGACGACGGTTCGCATGACAGGGTGTTCGCCACAGCGCTGCACCGCGACGAGCATGGCGCGACCGTCCCCGTCACGTATTACCATGGGTTCACCCGCTTGCCTCAGGTGGAGGAGATCACGCGCTGGGAGATCATCTGTGAACGTGGTCGCATCGTGATGGAGGGCTGGGTCCCACAGACCCTGCGCATCGAAGGCCATGTCCCCGCGTCCGGAGTGCCCGCGCTCGATACCCTGCTCGCCGCTGTTCCGCGCCATCCCGATGTGGACGCGGTGATGCACGTCCGTACCGCCGGGGAGCGGCTGCGCACAGCCGCCGAGACGGGGGAGTTGCAGCCGTATGCGGGGACCGTGAATCTGCCGGATCGGCAGGGATGGTACGCGGCGCTGGTGCGCGCGCGGTGGTACGACCTATGTGCCATGTGCCAGGACCCCAACCGCGCCGGCCTCATCACACCTCAAGACGCGGTGCGCGATCTCGCCCTCGCCGAAGCCGCCTGCGCCGACGATTGACGGACACACTCAGCATGCGACGGCGCCGCCCCTCACCTCAGGGCGGCGCCGGTTTTACGAATCGCCGGGGGAAGTGCGAAACGCCTCCGGCAGCGGTGGCCGTGGCAGCTCAAATCGGTCCGTGGTGCGCGCGTACACGTCACCACCCATGCGCCCCACGGCGCGCAGCACGTTGGGCAGGATACGGCCGCGATCATAGGCATCAGGCCGCACGTGCACGTGCACCACGCGGCCGATCACCAAACTCCCCCCGCCCGGTTCCTCGCTGAGATGCAGCACCTGATGCAGCCGACACTCCATCTGCAGCGGACTCTCCGCGATGCGCGCCGGCCTGACCTTCAGCGATGGCACCGGAGTGAGCCCCGCGTAGTCCCATTCATCCACGTCGAACGGGAAATCGGGCGCCGTCTCGTTCATGTGATGCACAATATCCTCACTCACCACGTTGATCACGAATTCACCCGTCTGTTCGATGTTGACGAGCGTGTCCTTCTTGCTCCCGTCGGGGCGCCGCATGGGCGCAAACGATACCAGCATCGGCTTGGGACAAATCGCATTGAAGAAACTGAAGGCCGCCAGATTCCGCACCCCCGCCGCCGACTGCGTCGAAACAAACGCGATGGGCCGCGGCACGATGGCGCCAATCAGCAGCTTGTAACAATCCTGCCAGCGCAGTTGCTCCACATCCAAGGACAGCATGCCGGTGCCTCCGTCTCACGCCGGATCAGCGACTTTGACCAACTGCTTGCCGATATTGTCACCGCGGAACAGGCCGAGGAAGGCATCGATGGTGTTCTCGAGCCCCTCCACGATGTGCTCCCGCCAACGAATGCGCCCCTCCTGGATCCAGCGCGCGAGGTCGGCATAAGCCTGCCCGGCGCGATGGGCGTGATCTCGCACGATGAAGCCCTGCAAGGTCGCGCGGTGGATGAGCAGATAACTCCAGTTGCGTGGACCCATGTCGGGTTTCTCGAGGTTGTACAGGGCTATCTGCCCGCATAGCGCAATTCGGGCAAAGTCGTTGAGGAGCGGTAGCACCGCATCTGTCACGTCGCCGCCGACGTTGTCAAAGTACACGTCCACGCCGTTGGGACAGGCTTCGCGCAGCGCTGCGACCAGCGAGCCCGCGGCACGGTAGTTCACCGCCGCATCAAAGCCCAGTTCCTCCGTGACCCAACGGCATTTCTCGTCGGAACCTGCGATGCCCACCACGCGGCACCCGTGAATCTTCGCAATCTGCCCAGCCACAGAACCCACCGCGCCCGCCGCAGCGGACACCACGAACGTTTCGCCTGTCTGGACGCGGCCGATGTCGAGGGTACCGACGTACGCAGTCAAGCCTGGCATTCCCAGCACGCCCAGCGCTGCGGTGATGGGCGCAGCGCTCGGATCCAACCGGCGCAGCCCGCGCCCGTCCGACAGGTTGTAGTCGGCCCAGCCCAGGGTGCCCACCACGATATCGCCAGCGCGATACGCCGTGTGGCGTGACGCCACCACCTGGCCAATCACGCCCCCCTCCACCACCTCATTCAGCGCAAACGGCGGCACGTACGACCGAGCATCGTTCATGCGGCCGCGCATGTACGGATCGACGGAGAGATAGAGGGTGCGGATCAGCATCTCGCCTTCCGCCGGTTCCGGAACCGGACCCTCCACGATGGCAAAATCGTCTGCCATCGGCATCCCGTGCGGCCGGCGAACCAGCAAAATCCGTCGATTGACGGTCATCAGAACACCTCCGGTGCGGCTGGAACGGTGTAGTCGGGCGGTGCCGTGCGCGGAGGCTGACGCCGGGCCAGCGCACTTTCCACCGCCTCGGCCAGCCGCTCCTGCTTCTCGCGCTGACGCCGCTCGTCCCGTTCCTTGAATTCCGGCATGACCTCGCGCGCAAACCACTCCATGGATTCGCAGATGTGTTCATGGCGGTTACGACCCGCCTGGCTCACGAAGATCACCTGATCCACGCCGGCCGCCTCGTACCGCCGCAGCAGTTCACGGATCTGATCCGGCGTCCCGATGGCACCGCGCAGGGATCCGATGCCCTGTTCCAACATCTGCGCCGCAAGCGTTTGCCCGGTCTGCGCTGCGATACGCCGATCAAATCCAAAGTTCGACCGGTTGCGCTGAAACTCCTCCCACAGGTTCGTCCGGCCCGGGCGATGGGTGCCAAACACGTAATAGTAGGCCAACGAGTAGCCGAAGAAGTGGGCGCCATCCAGCCCACGCTCAATGGCCTCCGCTTCGTCGGGATGGCACATGAAGGGGATGGTCACCGCGACATTCGGATTGACCGAGAAGCCGGCCGGAACACACGCTTCCGACGCCAGGGTGCGGTAGTAGTCATCCACCCACACCTTCGCTTGCTCGGGCTCCACGAACGAGAACGACAGTGCGCCCAGTCCTTTGGTTGCGGCGAGGTGAATGGTTTCACGGCGGCTGCACGCAACCCACAGCGGCGGGTGCGGCTTCTGCAGCGGCTTAGGGACCACGTTGCGTACCGGCATCTTGAGGTAACGCCCGTCGTACCCCGCGAACGGTGTCTCCACCATCATCCGCGTCACGGCGTCCAACGCTTCCTCCCATTGCGCCCGCTTTTCCGAACGCGGAATATGAAAGCCGCCGAGCTCCATGTTGGACGACGATTCCCCCGTACCGAACTCCACCCGCCCATCCGAGATCAGGTCCAACGTGGCAATGCGTTCCGCCACGCGCGCCGTGTGGTTGAACGCGGGCGGCAATTGGACAATCCCGTGCCCGAGCCGGATGCGCCGCGTTCGCTGCGAGCATGCGGCGAGAAAGACCTCCGGAGCCGAGGAGTGGCTGTATTCCTCGAGAAAGTGGTGCTCAACTTCCCACACATAATCAAATCCCAGCCTGTCCGCCAGTTCGACCTGTTCCAGGGCTTCCTTCAGCAACCGATGCTCATCATCCTCCGCCCACGGCCGCGGCAACTGGTGCTCGTAGAAGATGCCGAATTTCACGCCCGTGCCCTCCTTCCAGCCGGCCCTTTCACGACCGCCCGATAGAGTGACTGAATTCTCCGTTCATTATGAAGAACTGCTCTACACCCCGTCAACCGGAAGCCGCGTCCAACATTTTTGTGACAAACCCGTGGCATTTCTGTGTACTTTGTGTCTATAATGTGAATAGACTGAGTTGCATGATCGGGTGAAGGCCGGCAGTAAAAGGAGGCACCGGCATGAACGATTCGCTGGAAGAATTCCGCTTCACAGCTGTGCGCGTGACGAAGCCTTCCGAGGCGCTGCTGCACGGCAAGCCCCTGTCCGAGCGGGACCTCGCTGTGCTGAACGTGATTGAGGAGGCCACCGAGTCTTACCATCGCCGCGAACGCCGCTTTCTGTGGTGCTTCATCCCTCTCGCGTGCCTCTTGTTCGTGTTGATATAGGGCAAACCGTCAGATCATCGGCGCTCAAGCCCCGGCCCCACGGCCGGGGCTTTCGCTCGTCGAGCCACTTTTCACAAGGCATCCCGAGCAGCGGGTGCGGTACACTGGGGGAGAATGCGGGATAGGCCAAGCGGTACACCCCGAGGAGGATGACGATGGAACTGACACCTGGCGTGCACCTGCTCGAATCGACGCGAGGATCCTTCTGCTATCTGGTGCTGGGAGACGAGCCCGTCCTCATCGACACCGGCATGCCTGGCCGGGCAGACAAGATCCTGGAGGAACTCGCCCGCATCGGCCTTCAGCCGAGGGATCTGGCTCACATCCTGATCAGCCACCATGACGTGGACCACATCGGAAACGCCAAGGCACTGCAGGAAGCCACCAGCGCCACCGTGTGGGCTCCCGCAGCGGATCTCCCTTACATCCGTGGAGAACGCCGCCGACCCGGTGTGCGGCGCGCCATCGGCCTGTTCTACCGGCCGCCTGCGCCGCGGGTGGATCAGGTGTATGCGCCGGGGACCCGGATCGGCAATATTGAAGTCATCCCGACCCCCGGCCACACACCGGGGCATGTCTCGTTTCTGCGAGGCGACGTGCTGTTTGCGGGCGATCTCGTCACCACCCGCGGCGGCCGCCTCCTACCCTCTCCGGGCATTCTGACGACGGATCCGGCAGCGCTGCGTCAATCGCTGCGCGAGGTGGGGCGTCTGAGCTTCGATTGGGTGTGCCCCGCCCACGGGCGCCCGGTTCGGCGAGGCAACCTGTGGGACGCTCTCGTGAGGTGAAAGGCTATGCGTACCGGGACGGAAGCCGTCTTGCCCTGGGACAGGGCGCGGGACTACAATCATTCGTGAAAGAAAACTTTCTATGATCGAAGGGATACGCGTGCCGCTCTGGAAACGGAACCTGTTCATCGTGTGGTTCGGCTGCTTTGCAACGACATCGGGTATGAGCCTGATCATGCCATTCCTGCCGCTGTACATCGAGCAACTCGGTATCCGCGACACAGCGGCAGTGGAACAGTGGGCCGGCATCACCTTCGGTGCCACCTTCCTCATGTCGGCCATCGTCTCACCGCTGTGGGGGAAGCTGGCGGACCTGAAGGGCCGCAAGCTGATGCTGCTGCGGGCGAGCCTCGGCATGGCCATCATCTGCACGGCGATGGGTTTTGTCCAGCATGTGTGGCAGCTGGCGGCACTTCGCTTCCTGATGGGGGCCGTGTCCGGTTACATCGCCGCCGCCATCACACTGGTGGCAACCCAAACCCCGCGTGAGCAGTCCGGCTGGGCCCTGGGCACGCTGAACACGGGTACGGTGGGCGGCTCTCTGGTCGGGCCATTGCTGGGCGGTTACCTGGCGGACGTGATTGGCCTCCGCAACGTCTTTTACTTCACCGGCCTGATGATGTTCATCGCATTCATCATCACGCTGCTGTTCGTTCGCGAGCAGTTCACCCCAAACCCGCGCGCGCAACTGCCCCGGCGCGAAGTATGGAAGCTGCTCCCCAACCCACGTCTGATCTGGGCCATGATGATCACCACGTTCATCCTGCAACTCGCCAACATGTCCATCCAGCCCATCGTGACCGTGTACGTCAAGATACTGCTCGGCGGCAATCACCCGCACATCGCGCTCATCGCCGGCACCGTCGTGGCAACTGCGGGGATTGCGAATGTGCTGGCAGCACCGTGGCTCGGTCGGCTGTCAGACAGGGTCGGACCGCACAGGGTACTCTTGGTCTGTCTGATCATCACCGGCATTCTGTTCATCCCGCAGGCGTTCGTGCACACCCCCTGGCAACTCATGGGTCTGCGCTTCCTGATGGGTCTGGCGATGGCCGGTCAACTCCCCAGCATCAACGCCATCGTGCGCAAAAACGCGCCCGGCTCCGTGTCCGGACGCGTCTTCGGCTACAATCAATCCGCCCAGTACCTGGGCAACATCGGCGGATCCGTGATGGGTGGGCAGATGGCCGCATACTTCGGGATCCGTTCGGTGTTCTTCTCCACAAGCCTGCTTCTGCTGCTCAACGCGCTCTGGGTCTACTGGGTGCACCGACCTCGCACCCGTCCCTCACGCGTCGTGCGTGAAGCCACCGGCGAAGGCGGCGCCCACTGACGCCGCCCTTCCGCGGCTTCGCCACCACGCCATCACGCGCCGGCTTGACGCAGCGGCTTGCCGAGCGGCAACACCTCGCGCCCCGCGGTGGCATTGAGAACCGTGGCGGCCGAGGTATACAGGGCGAGCAGACCGCAGATGAAGCCAATCCAACCTCCCGCCTGCGACCCCATCACACCAAATCCGTGCAACGCCAGCAGCAGGAACGCCACCCACAACGTCAGAAAGACGAAGAACAAAGCCTTGTTGAGATAGAAGGTGCCGAACCACAGGTAGAACGTGAGAATGCCGAAGAACAGAAGGAACACGCCCATACCTGCGCCCGGGTTCGCCTTGATGATGAAGTAGAAGGCCAGCCAGAACGCACCGTACGATGTGAACGCCGTGGCGCCGAACGTGTTGCCCTTCCGAAATTCCCACATCCCCGCGAGCAGCTGGGCGCCGCCACCGTAGCACAGCGCCAATCCCAGTACCACACCCAGTGCCTCCGCGCTTGTGACGCCCGCGTTGATCAGGCTCAGGATGCAGGTGGTGATACCGAATCCCGCCAGCCCAAGTGGGCCCGGATCCGCAATCCGCACGCTGTCCGACATAGAGGATCGCCTCCTCATAACCAGAATATATAGAATCTTCCACCCACAAAGAGCATACGCCTTCCCTGGCCAAACCGGCCCACGGCCGTTTCAGCCTCCGCCGTACGACTCGGAGCACTCATCTCGCGCTGCCGGCTCGCACCCCCTTTCAAGCTCTGTGGAAGGATGATGGATAGGAGGGAGACGGTCGCCTTCCGGTGCGGACGGCGTCCGCCCCCCTCACGCCGTACGCCTACTCACGATGCGCGTACTTTTGCTTCAGTTCCTCAATCACCGACGGGTCCGCCAGCGTCGTGGTGTCACCGAGCACCCGGCCCTCGGCAATGTCGCGCAGCAGGCGCCGCATGATCTTGGCGCTGCGGGTCTTCGGCAACTCCGCGGTGAACAGGATCTCTTCCGGCCGTGCGAGCGCGCCAATCTGCTGCACCACATGCTGCTTCAACTCGTTGACCAACTCATCGCTCGGTGTGATGCCTTCGCGCACCACCACGAAGGCCGTGATGGCCTGACCCTTGACCTCATGGTGCCGGCCGATGACCGCGGCTTCCGCCACCGCCGGGTGCGACACCAGCGCGCTTTCGACCTCCATGGTGCCGATGCGATGCCCTGAGACGTTGATGACATCGTCGATGCGGCCCAGGATCCAGAAATATCCATCCTCGTCGACGTGCGCACCGTCACCCGGCAGGTAGATGCCCTCAAACTTCCCGAAATAGGTGTTGCGGAAGCGCTCGTCGTCGCCCCAGATGGTGCGCAGCATGGACGGCCACGGGCGCTTGAGCACCAGATAACCGCCCTGATCCGGGGGCAGCGACCGCCCCTCCTCGTCGACGACGTCCGCCACGATGCCGGGAACGGGGCGCGTCGCAGAACCTGGCTTGGTCGCCACCAGACCCGGCAGCGGCGCAATCATCGCGCAGCCTGTCTCGGTCTGCCACCACGTGTCCACGATGGGGCAGCGGCCACCGCCGACATGCTCGTGGAACCACATCCACGCCTCTGGATTGATGGGCTCACCCACCGTGCCGAGCAACCGCAGGCTCGACAGGTCGTGACGCTTGGGATACTCTGTCCCCCACTTCATGAACGATCGAATCAGTGTCGGCGCCGAATAGAAGATGGTCGCCCGGTACTTCTCAATGAGTTGCCAGAACCGGTCCCGATCCGGCCAATCCGGCGCACCCTCGTACATCACGATGGTCGCCCCTGCGCTCAGCGGTCCGTAGACCACATACGTGTGACCGGTGATCCAGCCAATATCCGCCGTGCAGAAGTACACATCCTCGTCCTTCAGGTCAAACACGCTGCGCATCGAGGTATTGCAACCCGTGAGGTAGCCACCGGTGGTGTGCACGATGCCCTTCGGCTTGCCGGTGGTGCCGGAGGTGTACAGCAGGAACAGGATATCCTCGCTGTCCATGGGCTCCGCCGGGTAGGGCGTCGACGGTGCCGCCGCCATCTCGGCCTCCCAGGAGATGTCACGGCCCTCCACCCAGGCCGCACCGCTCTGCTCGCCGATACGCCGCACCACCAGGACCTTTTCAATCGCCGTACCTTCCACAGCCTGGTCGGCGTTCTGCTTCAGCGGGACGATCCCGCCACGCCGCCACCCACCATCGGCGGTGATGAGCAGTCGCGAGTCGGCATCCAAAATGCGGTCGCGCAGCGCATTCGCCGAGAAGCCGCCGAACACGACCGAATGAATGGCGCCTATCTTGGCGCACGCCAGCATGGCGATGGGCAACTCTGGGATCATCGGCAGGTAGATGGTGACACGGTCACCCTTTTTCACGCCGAGTTTGCTGAGCACGTGCGCTGCTTTGTCGACCTCACGGCCGAGTTCGTCATAGGTGAGCACGCGCGTGTCACCGGGTTCGCCCTCCCAGAAAAACGCCACCTTGTTCTTACGGTAGCTCTTCCGGTGCCGATCCACGGCGTTGTACGCCGCGTTCAGCTTGCCACCGAGGAACCACTTGGCGTGCGGCGGATTCCATTCGAGGACCGTATGGAACGGCTCGAACCAATCCAGGTTGCGCGCTTCCTCGGCCCAGTAACCTTCCGGATCCGCCGCGGCGCGTTCGTAGATGGCGGGATCCCTGTAGTTGGCGTTCGCCCGAAACTCTTCCGACGGCTCGAACCTGCGCGACTCCTTCAACAACGTGTCAAGATTCTGCGCATCAGCCATCTTCGTCTCTCTCCTTCCTCCGAATCTCCACACCGCCGGCGGCACTCCACCACGCGGTGATGGCACTCAACGGGAACAACAGGAGCACCGTGGCCCATGCCCAACTCGGGGCAAGGTGCGCATGATTGGCGGACACAGCCGTGATGACACCCAGGTAGACCGCCGCGAGCAGGGGCGGGATCCACCGGCGGACCGGGAGAACGCTGTCCCTCCGCTCGCGGGCAGCGCAAGCGCTTTCTTGCGTGACCCGCGATGGCTCCCGCTCACCAGCGGCCATGCCGCCACCTCCAAATACAAAATCTTTCATCACTGTCCCACTATCATCATACATGAAAGCCGCGGTGCGTGGCGCGCTCTGGCGTAAGATGTCGGTTTCAGCGCGCAAGCTGCCGCAGTCGCTGCCGAAGTTCCTTTGCAAACGTGCGGCTGACCGGTACTGTGGTACGCGCCGGGTCCGCCATGATCAGGGTGTAGGCCCCGTTCACCCACGGCTGCACCTCCCGCACCTGCTCCAGATTGACGAGGAAGCTCTTGTGGCAGCGGAAGAAGACGGGGCTCGCAAGACGTTCCTCCAGTTCATGAAGTGTGGTCCGCACCCGCACGACCTCGCTCATCGTATGCACCTCGACGTACCTGTCCGTGCGCTCCGCAAAGCAGATCTGCGCGGGTGGCAAAACGACCCAACCCTCGCTCTGATGCAGCCACAGCCGGATGCCACTGGACTGCGGAGGCATCCCGTAGGCAGCGGACGGGGCCTCCCCGGTGTGCGCATCTGCCAGTGCAGGGTGCCGGCGAATACGCTCCAGCGTCTGCCGGAGCCGCTCCTCGTCATACGGCTTGAGCAGGTAATCCACGGCTTCCACCGCGAACGCATCGACCGCATAGGTGTCGTAGGCCGTGATGAACACGACGAGGGGCAGGTCTCCTGTACGCTGCCTCATGACCTCTTGGGCGATCTCCATGCCCGACGGTCCCGGCATGTGGATGTCGAGAAACACCACATGCGGGTGCCACCGCCAGATCCCCTCAAGCGCCTCCGAGCCGGTCGTCGCAGGCGGACAGAGCTCGATGTCGGGCGCGCGGCGGAGCAAGTAGACCAGTTCCTCGCGGGCCACCCACTCGTCCTCCGCCACCAAGGCGCGAATGGGTCTCATACCGTCACCTCCTCGCCGGTATGCAGCGGAACCTCACACCACACGCGCGCGCCGCCCTCGGCCAGATTCTCGAGGTGCAGCGTACAATCCGCACCAAGCAAGGCTTCCAGCCGCTGGCGCACATTGCTCAAACCTATCCCCGGCGTCTCGCCGCTCAACACGGCTTCGGGAAACCCGACTCCATCATCCCTCACCTCAATGCGAACCCGCTCGTCCAGGAGGCGAATCATCACATCGATCCGGCCCCCATCCTCCCGGGCCGCGAGGCCGTGCTTCACGCTGTTCTCCACCAGAGGCTGGAGTGTCCCCGGCGGCACCACGGCGTCCAGCGCCGCCTCGTCCACGTGCCAAGTGATACGAATGCGCGCACCAAAGCGCGCGGCCACGATGTCGGCATACGCCCGCGCCATATCGAGGTCCTGCGCCAGCGGCACGAGGCGGTGTGATGTGGTCTGCAGGCTGAGACGCAGGAACTGCGCAAGACGCACCACCAGGTGACGCGCCAGGTCCGGGTCCATCCGGATCAGACCGGAGATGAGATGGAGCGTGTTGAACAAGAAGTGTGGATGGACCTGCGCCTGCAGATGGCGCAGGCGCATCTCCTGGATCATCCCGCGGAGCATCTCCGCACGCGCGACCCGGATCTCGCGCGAGAGCAGACGTGCCAAGCCGCGTGCCAGCTCGATATCCGCGGAACTCGGGACGCGCCCGCGGCTCCAGTACAAGATCACCGCCCCCACGCGCTCGTCGCCGTCGCGGAGTGGCACAAGCACCGCGGCCGTGAGCGGACAGTCTGGATCAGCGCAACCGAGACGCGCCGGATCCCGGACCACGGTGAGGACGCCCTGGGCCAGACCTTCCGCGAGATCGCCCGCCGGGGTTGTGCCCGGCTGGTGCGCCGGGCACCCCTCTCCGTCGTGGGCAAGCACATGATGGCCGTCGCATACCGCCACCGCCGCCACCCGGGCTTCCAACCGAAGAAGTCCCGCGAGGCGCGCCGCGGCGTCTGCATCGAGCGCCCAGCGCAGCAGCGGCAGGGCCTTGTCGGCGATGGCCAGCGCCCGCTGCATCGCGCGCGCCTCCGTTTGCTCCTCCTCCAGGCGTGCCACACCCACGATGGCGCTGAACACCCCGACAGCCAAGCTGTCGGCGATGACCAACGGCAATCCCATCCGATTCACGGCGGCCACGACAGCGTTAGCCGCTGCCGCCGGTGCGAAGGCCAGCACCAGCCCGAGGTATAGCACCGGCGCGAACAGACCGACAAACACGGCCTTCGGCGGTGGCAGAATACCCTCCTGCGCGAAGAAGCGCGCAGTCCATCCCGCCAGCACGCCCGTCAGCACGGCGGCCACCGCTGCCGCCCCGGCCTCCGCGCCGCCCATGTAGATCCGCCAGATCCCTGCCAGCGCCCCGGCCACACCGCCAATCCAGGGTCCGCCAAGCAGCCCGCCGATCACGGTCGCCACCGCATCCGGCCCCACGCGCAGCACATCGGCGCCAGGCCGCCACGACCACGCACCGACGGGCTGGCTGCCCAGCGGGACATCCACGCCCAACTCGCTGCCGAGCGCCGCGAACAGTGCGAACAGCCCGGCCTCGAGCCACAACCAGCGCCGGCGCGCAGCCCCCCGCAGGAGGTGTCGGAAGGCGCGTACGCGCGTCAGCGCAAACGCGCCCACCAAGAGCAGCGCACAGCGTTCGAGCAGCAGAAAGGTCAACGCCGCCATGGCGAACCCGCCTCTCCACCCGCCGCATCCTCGGTTTCGCGCCGTGCACCCCGCGGCCAGGCATCCCAAGCGTCGGCGGCGAAGGTGCCCAGGATACACCCCGCAAGCCCTGCGAGGATGGCCCACACGCCGGGTGGTGCGGCCCCCGCCACCGGACCCCCACGCTGCAGATGCGCGATGACCCAACCGCTCATCACCAGCGCACCGGCCACCATCCCGCACATCGCGCCGAGCGGCCGAAACCGTCGCCAATAGATGGTGCAGAGGAGCATCGGGGAGTGGGTGGCGGCCGCCCACACGAACACCCACGTGACCAGGGATGTGACGCTGAGGCCGTGCGCCGTGCTGGCGATGACCGTCGCCAAAAGGCCGAGGCCCGCGGCGCACAGCCGCGCCAGTCGCAGTTGCCGCGAAGCGCTGCCCGCACCGCGGCCAAACCCCTGGTGCAGGATGTCATGCGCAAGCGCGCCCGTCGCCGTGAGCAACAGGCCGGTCACGACGGCGATCACGGTCGCAAACGCCACCGCGCTGATGTACGCGGCCCAGAGCGGGCCGCCGAGTCCGCGCGCCAGCACCACGACGGCCAGGCTCCCGTCGCTGCCAGCCGCGGGACCCGCGGCGCCCCAGGCGGCGGCCGCCGTCCCGAGCACCAGCACAAGCAGATAAAAGGCAGCCAAAGCCGTGGTGGCCGTGGCCAGAGAACGCCGCACCGCCGGTTCGGACCTCACCGTGAGGAACCGTATCAAGATGTGCGGCATGCCCATCGTGCCGAGGACAATGGGCAGGTGCGTGGACAAGGTCGCCCAGGCATTGCCGGTGCCGGCACCCTGCGTGCCCGCCCACACGCCGCGCGCCGCCTGCCATACGGCCCAGGGGTGCCATCCAGATCGGCCTGCCACAATCAGAACCGTCAGCCCGGCCCCGGATAGCAGCAGAACCGTCTTGACAATCTGAATCCACGACGTCGAGAGCATGCCCCCGAGGACCACGTACAGCGTCATCCAGGCGCCCATGCAGAGGATGGCTGCGACGCGCGGCCAGCCGAGCAACGCCTGGGCCAGTTCGCCGGCCGCCATCAACTGCGGCACCAGATAGGCGATGGTGATGACCAGCGTGTTCACAGCGACGGCAAGGCGCAACCAAGGACGCCCAAATACAGAGTCGAGCGCATCGGCCAAGGTGTAACGCCCAAGCCGGTGCACCGCCTCCGCCACAAGCCAGAGGAGGGGATAGGAAAGCAGAAACGAGGCGCCGTACAGCAGCCCTGCGAAGCCCGTCCGCGCCACGGCGCCGCTGACGCCAAGGAACGACGCCGCGCTGATGAAATCGCCCGCGATGGCGAGTCCGTTCTGCGTACCGGTGAGACCGCGAGACGCCGCGTAGAATCTATCCGGGTCGGGACGGCTGCGAGCCGACCAATCGCTGATCAGAATGGTACCCGCCAACACCGCGCACAGGAACAGCAGATTGTCCGCGGTCACCGTTCAGCCTCCCCACCCGTTTGACCACACTGAATTCGACAATTGCTCACACAACTCCTGCACCCTGCACTTCACGAAGGCACCCAGAATGATATATTGGAATGGATACAAGTCCCTTCCACCCGCCTTGTCCCCTGCCTGCACGCGCCTGTACAATAGTTGAATGTGAACTTATGCACTTCTCCGCAGCATGCGGCGGACGACGGGTGATGAACCATGACCAAGACCATCGAACTGACGCAAGAACAGTACAGAGCACTCCTGGCTCTGATCTTCCTCGGTGAGTGGATTGTAAACGGGGCCAATCCGGCCGATGATTATCTCAAGCTCCTGCACGACACCGCCGACCATATCTACGCGTACGCCGGCGAGTTCGGCGCTCAGGACTGGGTGGAATACTGCCATGAGTGCGGAGCGTATCACGCGAATGAGCGGATGGAAGAGCAGCTTGTGCCGCTGGTCGATGAATACGATGAAGAAACGTTTTGGGATGTGCTGTCCCACCACCTGGCCTATCGGGACATCATGATGACGGCCGGGCCGGACAAAGAGATGACGAAGGAACTGGAAATGAAACTCTGGCGACGCAAGGAACAGTATGATCAGGAGTTCCGAAAGCACGGCCTGGATCACGTTCGTCTGGTCTTTCCGGGAGGCAAGAAAAGCCGCTGAAAGGAAGACGGCTGATGACGAAGCAGTTGACGGATCAAGACTTCACCCATCTGACCGGGCTGCATCCTTCGCACGTCTTGGAGCAGTTGCCGGACGCGCTGTTCATCCTGCGCTCCGCCGCGGACGACGAGTTTGAACTCGTGTACCACAACCCGGTGGCGGCTCGGGCAGCGGCGCGCCTGCGCGAAGGATGCTCGGGCTCCGACGCCGAAGCAACCCGGCACCAGGATCTGCAAGCGACGACCGATGGGGCCGCGCCGTCTGCGGAGCTGCCGGCGCAGGACCTGGCCGACTATTTTGTCCAGCAAACCCGGCGCTGTGCCGTCCTCCGCCAGCCGGTGCGCTTCACCGTCCGCGCTTTCGGCAGCATTGGCGAATCGGTCCTATGTCCCGTGCTCGACCGGGAGGGCCGGGTGACGCACGTGATCGGCATCGTGCGCGACGTGACGGACCAGTACCGCCGCGAACAGCGGCTGGAGCGGCTCGCGTACTACGACAGCCTGACGGGTCTGCTCAACCGTCAGGCCGGGCGCGATAGACTTCGCCAACTGCGCAACGAGGCGAAAGACCGCGGGTTGTGCATGGTCATCCTCATGCTCGATTCCGACAACCTTAAAACCATCAACGATACCCACGGGCACGCCATTGGCGACAAGTACCTTCGCGAATTGGCGCAACGCCTGCGCACGGCCATCCGTACCGGAGATCTGGTCACGCGCATCGGGGGCGATGAGTTCCTCGTGGCTGCCCTGATTGAATCGGCCCAGGAGGGTGAAGCCATCGCAGAGCGCCTGCTCGAGCGGCTTCGGACGCCCTGGTCGTCGAACGGCCTGTGCATCACGCCCAGCGTGAGCATCGGCGGAGCCATCTATCCCGTGCATGGCACAACGCTCACAGACCTGATCCAAACGGCGGATAAGGCCATGTACCGAGCCAAATTGGCGGGCGGCAACCGCTGCCACATCCCACCCGTGGCCGGACAGCCGACGCAAGCTTGAGATTCCCAGGTTCACCCCCATACGTCAGCCCCCTCACAGTTCCGTGTACCTCATTATTTCGATCCACGAAACTTGACACACCCTGGCCGCCCGCGGTAACACTGTAAGCGTGACTTTCGGCGGTGATCCCGTCGAGAGTTCGGAACTGGCAAGGGAGAGGAGGCCCGGGTCATGAAGATGGAACACCGACGGGTCATCTCATGGGGGAGCCTCCTGTTGCTCAGCCTTGGCGCCGGCTTGGTGTGCAACCAGCTGCGGCTACCCGCCGCGTGGATGCTAGGCCCGATGGTGATGGCCATCCTATTCAGCGTGGTCCCCTGGCCAGCCGCAAAACCCAGGTTGCGCATGCCGCGGCGCGTGTTCGCGGCGGCGCAGACCATCATCGGCGTGCTGATTGCCAGCATGTTCCGCGTGTCGGACCTGCCGGTGCTGGCGCACCATTGGTATGCCGTGGTCGTGGTCGGCGGCGGGACCCTGCTGTTCAGCCTGGTGGTGGGGCGGATCCTATCCCGGATTGCGCACATGGATCCGATGACGGCCGTGCTGGGAGCTCTGCCCGGCGGTGCATCCGGCATGGTGGCGATGAGCCGTGAGCTGGATGCGGACCCCAAGATGGTCGCCGTCATGCAGTATATCCGGCTGATCCTCGTGGTGTTGTCCGCCGCGGCCATCACCAAGTCCCTCGCACCGTCCGTGCAGGCGCATCCGTCACCGGTGTCCGGCGACGTCCACGTCGCCGCGTGGGCGTTTCTGTGGAGCCTGGTGGCCGGCGTGGTGGGGGCCGTGATGGCCATCCGTCTGCGGGTCCCGACGGGTGCGCTGCTGGGGTCCATCGCGCTGCCAACCGTGATCAGCGCCGTGACGGGGTGGCCCGTTCACGTCCCGTCCCTGCTCTCGGCAGCTGCCTATATCGTGATGGGCCTGTACGTGGGTCTGATGTTCGACGCGGAGTCGTTGCGGCATGCCGGGATACTTCTGCCGTTCATCCTGGGATCCACCCTGGTGCTCATCGGCATCTGCGCAGCGCTCGGATGGGTCCTGAACGCGGTCACGGGCGACGGGCTGCTGACCTCACTGCTCGCCACCAGCCCCGGCGGGCTCGATTCGGTCACGCTCACGGCCATGGGCGGTGGGGCGAATATCGCCCTCGTCGTCTCGCTCCAGACCGTGCGATTGTTCTCCATCATCTTTCTCGGCCCGCTGCTGGTTCGCTGGCTGGCAGGACGAAGGTCCGCCCGCTCAGCCTCATGAAGCGGGGAGACCACTCCTCATCCGACACGAAGCTTCGGGAGGCTTGATTTCCTCATGATTCGGCTTGACGTTCAGCGCGCGATTGTGGAGCGTGCACTGCACCAGACCGGCGGTCCGTTTGTTCGCACCGGCAACCGTTTTGAATGGCGGGGTTCCGCCCGCGTCGTCAGCAAAGCCACGCACCGGGCGTACGAACCCGAGGTGCAGATCACCCTCGAGACGCAGGCGCGGCTGGCTGACCAGGTGGCCGCGTGCCTGTGCAAAGACACCGTGCGCATCGAGGACCTCGTGATTGCCGCGATGGTTGATACCCGGCTGCGCGGTGAGCTGCGCATCACGGGTTTGCCGAGGGGCGAGGTAGCGCACGACCTGTCGCGCTTTCTGCGGCAGATGGAGAGTCCCGCGGCCGGCAGCCGGAGTTGAACGCCGGCGCTAGTCCGTGGGCCTCATCGCGAACGCCTCCGCCAGCAGGCGGTAGGATTCCAGCCGGTGTTCGAAAGCGTATGTGGTGGTGACCGCCATGATCTCATCCACGCCGTACGCGTCGGCAAGGTCGGTCAGTCTCGCGCGCACACGTTCGGGCGATCCCACCACCATCCGCCGCCGGTTTTCCCGGATAATGTAGCGGTCGTATTCGTCGAGGGGATAGGCGAGCGCCTGCTCCACCGGCTCCACGCCCTGCGCCGGGCGACCCTTCGCCAGGCGCAACAGCGCCAAATCGAGGCTCGCGGCGCGCCGCTCGGCTTCCTCATCCGTCGGGGCGCAGACGACGAACACCGCCACCAAGCCCTTGGGGGCGTCGTGGAGCCTCGACGGCTGAAATCGCCGCCGGTACGCGTGCATCGCGGCCACGCCGGTCTCCATGTCGCCGTTGATAAACTGCGCGAAAGCGAAAGCAGCACCTCTATCCGCCGCCAACAACGCGCTCTCATCGCTGGAACCGAGCATCCACAGTTCCGGCACCGTGTCGATGGCGGGCGTCGCACGCAGCCCCGCGAAGCGGTGACCGGGCGGCAGGTCATCGTACAGATAGCCGATGAGATCATCCACCTGCTGCGGATATTGGTCAAAGTTGATCTTTTTGCCCTCCTGCAACGCCCACGTCGCCTGCGGCATGCCGCCTGGGGCGCGGCCGATGCCGAGATCGATCCGCCCAGGCGCCAGCCCTTCCAACACCTTGAAATTCTCCGCGACCTTGTACGCGCTGTAGTGCGGAAGCATCACTCCGCCGGAACCCAGGCGTATCCGCTGCGTCTTGGCCGCCAGGTAGCTGATCAGCACCTCCGGGCTGGATCCCGCCAGGTTCGGCGCCGCGTGATGCTCCGACACCCAGAAACGGCGGTAACCTAGCCGCTCGGTCTCCTGCGCGAGGCGCACAGTGAACTGCAGAGCTTCCGATGCCCGCTTGCCGAGTGGAATCGGCGATTGGTCCAACACGCTGAGGCTCAGCATAGGATTCATCTCCCGGTGTGCAGCATTCGCCAAGACTCAGCATACCATGCGAAAAGCCCCGGCGCAGACCGGGGCCCTTCGTTTGTCGCTCACAGGAGTCCATACTTCTGCAAGACGCCGCGCAGGCGCTGCTGCATCTCTTCCGAAGGCAACGCCAGCGGGGGCCGAATGACCGGGCGAATCTTCCCCAGCATGGCCATGCATGCCTTGAGCGGACCGGGATTGGTCTCCCAGAACAGCGCCTCGTTGATCTCCAGCAGGTAAAAGTGCAGGTCCATCGCTTCCTTCCAGCGACCGGCGGCCACCAGGTTATAGAGATCGGCCACCTCCCGCGGCAACAGATTCGCCGTGGCGCTGATATGACCCGCGCCGCCCAGTGCCAACATCGGGTAGCACAACAGCTCAATCCCGGAATAGAGCAGAAAGTCTCGGCCACACTGATGCAGGACCTTGCTCACCTGCTCAAAGTCCTTGTTCGATTCCTTGACGCCGATGATATTGGAACAGTCCCGGCGCAGCCGTGCCATGGTGGCCGGCTCCAGGTTGACCGCCGTGCGGCCCGGGATGTTGTACAGGATGATGGGGATGTCCACCGATTCAGCCACTGTTCGGAAGTGACGGTACAGCCCCTCTTGAGACGGGCGATTGTAGTACGGCACAATCACCAGTGCCGCATCTGCGCCCAGCCGCTCCGCGGTCTTGGTCAGCCGTAAGGTCTCGGCTTGGTTGGTGGATCCGGTCCCTAGCACCACCGGCACCCGCCCACGGACCGCATCGACGGTGACCTCGAACAGATACTCGCGCTCCTCCACCGTCAGGGAACTCGGCTCCCCGGTGGTGCCCGCGCAGGAGATGGCATGCGTCCCGCTGTCAATCTGCCACTCAATCAACTCGCGATACGTCTTTTCGTCAAACGCCCCATCGTCGGTAAACGGGGTCACCATCGGAACGATGGAGCCGCGCAGCCGCTCCGTGACATCGCCGCGCACAGCCATGCGCGATACCTCCTCCCGAGCTTCAACAGTCTTCGCGCCAACCAGCAGGGCAGCGCCCCCGGCTCGTCGCCGGCTCATTTGATCCACCTGGCGGCCCCCTCGTCCGTCACTCCGCGCACAGGCACGGTGGATCCCGCTCCCCAGTCGATCACGGCCGACCCCTCCCGCCACCAACTCTCCGGCGTGGGGTGCCCCCATAGCGTCTGCCGGCGCGGGTCCGTGGCGCTCCAGCGGATGGGGGCGAGATCGGGATCGACCGTCAGGTAGTCGGACGTATAGAGTTCGATGCGATGCCCATCGGGATCCCGCAGGTACAGGAAGAACGCGTTGGAGATCCCGTGCCGGCCCGGCCCCCGCTCGATGTGCGTGTGCATTTCGGCACCACCGAGGATATCGCAGGTGCGAATGATGCTGGGCATGTCATCCATCCAGAAACCGAGATGGTGCAGACGCGGCCCAGCCCCTTCCATCAGCGCGAGGTCATGCACATTGCCCTTGCGCTGCAGCCAAACGGCCTTGAGCCTACGTGGCGGATCATCCGTCTCGACATACTCGGTCAGCCCGAAACCCAGGTGCTCCCGCCACAGCGCCTGGCAGCTTTCAAGCGTAGGGACGAAGCAGTTGAAGTGGTCCATCCTGCGCACACCCGCGCCGCGGTGCAGATGATACTTCTGCAGATACGACTCGGCCGGTGCCATCTCGGCGTAGAACTCGAGCGGGAAGCCGAACGGATCCTGCACCCGCAGCGCCTCCCCCTGACCGGGCTCGGCGCCTGCGTCCAACCACATGGCGGAGCAACCGATGGACTCGTAAAACCGCGCCAGTCGATCCAGGTCCTCGCGCTCGGCCACACGGAACGCGAGGTGCGCCACCGCCGGGTACGGCGCCTTCGTCAGCACCAGACTGTGATGAACGCGCTCCTCCACGCCGCGGAGAAACAGCTGCGTCTCGGACTCCTCCGTGACAATGAAGCCGAGGATATCCACGTAGAACCGGCGTGCCGCGGCCAGGTCCGTCACCCACAGCTCCGCGTGGCCGGCCCGCAGGATGTGAAAGGGATGATCGATGGCTGCGCCCATCGCGGATCACTCCTCCTGCGCGAGAAACTCGCG
Source organism: Alicyclobacillus sp. (assembly GCA_023511725.1). Taxonomy (GTDB): domain Bacteria; phylum Bacillota; class Bacilli; order Alicyclobacillales; family Alicyclobacillaceae; genus JAIMAY01. The sequence goes on along the minus strand of JAIMAY010000017.1, from coordinate 27,808 downwards.
CACGCGTGCGACCGCCCTCGACTTGTCATAGGACTGATAGAGCGCTCCGTACATGCGGACCGGATCCCCGAAGAAGAAGCGCTCGTACAGAACCTGACGGTTGCCGAAGCTGCTGAGCGCCGTGTCCCAGGCCAAGCGGAACAGCTTCAGCCGCTCGATGGCGCCGATATTGCGGCCCTGCAGGTACTTCTCGATGTCCCCGCGGATGGGCGACTGAACGTCCGCTTCGGTCGGAATCGCCATGAGGCCGCTGGCGCCGAGTTGCTGGATGATCTCGACCAGCCGTGGGTAGGTCTTCGGGAACAGGTTGCGAGCGGCATTCAGCGGTGCCCACGCGGGCGTCATCACGCCGTACTCGTCCAGTTCCGCGTCCGCTTCGGATGCCCGTAAAAACGCTTTCATGGTCTCCAGGGCAAGGATGATCTCCGCGACCTTCTCCTGCACGTGCTGGAACTGGCCGATACCGATAGCATCGACGATGCTCTCGGCGAGACCGAGCAAAAACTCCGCCTTGGCGATGTTCTTGTGCAAAACCTGATAGGCCATGTGCACCACAGCATGCGTGGCTGCGTGCAGATTGTTGCAGCGTTCCGCATCCTCCAGCAGAAACACCCGATCCCACGGCACCAACACATCATCGAATACCACTACCGCATCCATCTCCTCGAACCGGGAGGCGAGCGGATGGTCAAAGTGAGACCTGCCGTAGTCGAACGACTCCCGGCAGATGTAGCGCAGGCCAGGTGTGCTGCTGGGGATGGCGAACGCGAACGAATACGGCGCATCTTCCGGGCCACCGCGCAGCACGGTCGACGGGAACACCAGGATTTCATCAGCGATGGGGCCCTGCGTCGCCAAGAGGCGCGCCCCGCGGATCACCACGCCACGCGCATTCTTATCCACCACCCGCGCCACGATGTACGGATCCTTCTGTTGGCTGGCGCTGACCGCGCGATTGACCTGCGGCGAGATGAGCGTGTGCGTCAGCGTCAGATCCTGCTCTCGCGCGTACTCATAATAGTTGCGGATGTTCTCCGCATAGCGCGGGTCATTGCCTGCGAAATAAGCACTCGCCTGCGCCATAGCCATGATGGCGACGTTTAAGTAATCCGACGTGCGCCCCATCATGCCAAAGGACGCCTTCGCCCAGCGCCGCATCATCCGCCCCCGCCGCTCCAGATCCTCCCGCGTGCGCGGTATCATCCAGGACAGGCCGTAGCGCTGGCCGTTCTCCTCGTAGGTCATCTCATCTCGGAGCGCAGGGTCATGCTGCATGTCGTACAGACGCGCCATGCTGCGGATCACGCCGCGAAATGCCGGATGCTCCGAGATCTGCCCCTCCACGCGCTCACCGTGAATCCACACCTCGCGCGGCTGACTATCCAAGCGTCCGATGTATTCCGCCCCCGTCTTTGCACCCACGCACCGTCACCCCTCTACGTTCGTGATCACGCGCCAAAGCGCGGGATGGGATGCTGCCCCAGCGCGACGTGTACCGTCTTCAACTCTGTGTAAAACTCGAAGCTGTAGTGCCCGCCCTCCCGGCCGATGCCACTCTGCTTGGCGCCTCCGAACGGTGTACGCAGATCTCGCACGTTCTGCGAGTTGACCCACACCATGCCCGACTGGAGCCGCGCGGACACGCGGTGGGCGCGCGTCAGATCCCGCGTCCACACGTAGGCCGCGAGGCCATAACGAACATCGTTGGCGATGCGGACGGCCTCCTCCTCGTCCGCGAACGGAATGGACACGAGCACCGGGCCGAAGATCTCCTCCTGGGCGATCCGCATGTCGCTGCGTACGCCGGTGAACAGCGTCGGCCGCACGTAGTTGCCTCTCGCCAGGTGCTCTGGTACCGGCCCTCCGATACGCATCACGGCGCCTTCCGCGACGCCCGCGTCCAGGTAGCCCTCCACACGGCGGCGGTGCTCCGCGTGGATGAGCGGGCCAACCTCTGTCGCCGGATCCAGCGGGTCTCCGAGCCGGATGCGCGCCACACGCTCCGCCAGGCGTGCCTCGAACTCCTCCTGGATGCTGCGCTCGATGAGCAGGCGCGACCCGGCCGTGCACCGCTCACCGTTCAGCGAATACACGCCAAACACCACAGCGTCCAGCGCGCGCTCCAGGTCTGCGTCGGCGAACACGATGACCGGTGACTTGCCCCCGAGCTCCATCGAGAAGCGCTTGAGCTGCGACGCACCGTTGCGCATGATGGTCTGACCCGTGAGCGTTTCGCCGGTGAACGAGATCAGCGGCACCAGCGGATGGCGAACCAGGGCATCACCTGCGGTCTCGCCAAAGCCGTGCACCACGTTGAAAACGCCATCGGGAATCCCCGCGTCGCGGATGATGGCGGCGAGTCTCGTCGCGGTGAGCGGCGACCACTCGGCAGGTTTGAGCACACACGTATTGCCCGCCGCCAAGCAGGGGGCAATCTTCCACGTCGCCAACATGAGCGGCGTGTTCCAGGGGGTGATGAGCCCCGCCACCCCCACCGGCGCCCGCACCGTGTAATTCAGGAAGGTGTCCCCCACTGGATACGTCTCGCCGGTCATGCGCGTGGCCATCTCAGCGAAGAAGCGGAAGTTCTCTGCCGCCCGCGCCGCCTGCCCGCGGGCCTGAGCAATCGGAAGACCCGTGTCCAGCACCTCCAGCAGGGCAAGTTCCTCACCGTGGCGCTCCAGGCCGTCCGCGATGGCGTTCAGCAGGCGCGCCCTCTCCTTGCCCGACATCCGACCCCACGGTCCCTCTTGAAATGCGCGGTAAGCGGCGCGAACCGCCCGGTCGACGTCCTCGGCGGTCCCCTCCGCCACCTCCGCAAGCACCTCGTTGGTCGCCGGGTTCACGGTCTGAAACCGCTTTCCAAGGACGCCTTCTGTGAACTGACCGTCGATGAAGTGGCGTGCGGGTGACACCTCAGCCAGCACGCGCGCCGCATCCGCCGCGTTCGGTGGCAATGCCATCACCGTCCTCCCTCCTCGGCAATCACCGGATTCTCCAAGCGCCCCAGTCCCTCAATCTCGATGGCAATCACGTCTCCCGGCTTCACCGGCGAGATCCCGCGCGGTGTACCGGTCCACAGCACGTCACCCGGCCGAAGCGTCATGAACGAGCTGATGAACTCAATCAGCGTTTCAATCTGGAAGATGAGGTCGCGCGTGTTCCCCGACTGACGTAACACGCCGTTGACGTAGGTGCGCACCGCGAGACTGTGCGGATCCGCAATATCGTCCCTGTCCACCAGGTACGGCCCCATCGGACCAAACGTGTCAAATCCCTTGGCCCGAATGGGCGGGCGATACATGTTGCCCACGAAGTCCCGCACCGTCACGTCATTGGCGATGGTGTATCCGCGCACGTACTCCATCGCCTCCTCCCGACGGATGCGCCGGCCCGTCCGGCCGATGACGACCGCCAACTCCGCCTCGTAATGCATGTACTGCGCCCCGCTCGGGTAGATGATAGGACTGCGATGCCCCGTCAAGGCTGTCGGCGGCTTGATGAAGAGGACCGGCTCACGGGGCAGATCAAGGCCCAGTTCACGGGCGTGATCTGCGTAGTTCAAGGCGAGGCCGATGACCGTGCCTGCCTCCACTGGCGGTAACCACGTGACCTCCGCCTCCGGCACTCGGTGGCCGCCCTCGTCCAGAAGCACGCCCTCCTCCGTGACGCGACCCTCATGAATCCGTCCCGCGTGCAGAAAGCGAACCCAGCGCATCGACCGTTGCCTCCCTGTCTATCCGCGACCCATCGTGCACCGCCTGCCAACGGCGAAATGCCTCCAGCGTCGCCAGTTTGTGCCTTCGCGCGAATTGTTCCACCACGTCCTCGCCGGCGTCCTCCTCCATCAATCGGATCAACTCCGTGTGCTCGGCGATGGAGTCGCCGGCGCGGTGAGGAATCAGGTTGAACACGGACACACGCACCGCATCCATCCGCTGTTGCACCGCCTGCACCTGTCCAGCCAGGTACGGATTCGGGCAGCGTGCGAGGATGATGGCATGGAACCGCTCGTTGAGCCGGCTGTAGGCGGTCAGGTCGAAGTCCTCACGCGCCCGCTCCATCGCGGCGTTGGTGTCGCGCAAACGCGCGTAGTCCTCCGTCGTGAGGTGTCGGTACGCCTGTGCCGTGGCGTAGCCCTCCAACACCGCGAGCACGGCCAGGGTCTGCACGTATGTGGACCCGTCGATGCGCGTGACCTTCGCACCGGTGAAGCGTTCCACCTCCACAAAACCTTCCGCTTCGAGTCGGCGGATGGCTTCGCGAACGGGGATGGGGCTGACGCCCATCTCCCGCGCCACGCGGTCGATCACGATCCTGTAGCCGGGACCAAACGTCCCGTCCAGGATCCTCGCCTTCAACCATTCGTAAGCAACTGCCTGTTTGTTCAGACGCTTCTCCATGGCTACAGCGTATAACAGATCCTATATGATTTCAAGCGAGATCGAAGAGAAATGGGAAAGTTCGCTTACAATAGAGGGAGAGAGGAGCGTTGAGACATCCATGGCTGCTTCGGCGTGGTCGCAACATGTGGTGGCCAATCTCTACGCTTTCGGACTCAACTTTCAATCCTCCGCGCTGCTGACCATCACCGTGCCCGCCCTGCTGGCCGATCTCGATCCCACCGGCCACACGCAGGCGCTCGCCGAACTCTCCACCGCCGGCGCCTTCGCAGGGATGGTGCTGCCCGTGGCGGTGGGCGCGTGGGTGGACGGATCCAGAGCCAGCCGCCGCAGCCGCCGCCTTGCCATCGCGTGCGGCGCCGCGCTCAACCTGATCGGTTTGGCGGGCATCTACTGGGCGTACACCCGCCTTTCGTTTTTCGTGTTTTGCCTGGTCACGATGGCCGGGCACAGCGTGACCACCGTCGCCTATCAATCGCTGTGGAACGATGCGGTGCCGCCCGAGCGGCGGGGGGCCCTCTCGGGATCCAATGGCGCCGCGACGCTGCTCGGCACCATTGTGGGACTGCTTATGGCGGCGCTTCTGCCGGACAGGTGGGCGCTGTGGCCGATGTTTGGAGCCATCCTGGCTGGGTATCTGAGCACGCAGGCGATGCCTGACGCCTTGTCCTCGCCGGGCCAAGGCGTGCCGCGTCGGCCGGCCTTTCGCGACAGGCGGGACTTTCTTCTCGTGTTCGCAGCACAGGCGGTGGTGTCGCTCGGCATGACGCTGCTGATGACGTTCGTGCTCTACTTCTTCCGCGACGTGATGCACGTGTCGGCGCCGCGGCAGCAGACGGCCTGGGTCGCAGCCGCTTCGCTCGCAGGCGCTGTGGTGAGCAGCCTTGTGCTCGGTCGTCTGTCGGACCGCGGACGGCGCCCGCTGCTCACCGCCGTGGCCTGCCTGCCGATGGCGTTCGCCGCCGCCGGCTTCGCCCTGCGGCCTGACATGCGCTGGATCAGCCTGTACGCGCTGGCGTTCGGCCTGGGTTACGGCGGCTTCAGCGCCACGGGCTGGGCGCTCACGCTCGATTCCCTGCCGGATCCGCAGCGCATCACGCGCGATCTCGGCATCTGGGGTGTCGCTTCCATCCTGCCCACCGTGATTGCCCCGGCCGTGGGCGGTTGGGTGCTGGTGGCTGCGCCGGATGCGGCGACCGGCTATCGCTGGCTGTTCACCCTGGCGGGGCTATCGTTCGCGACGGCGGCTGCGGTGGTGATCTTCGTGCGCGGGCCGCGCCACGGAACCGCCGTGGCGGATGAGACGGCCTGAGCGGGGCGCACCGGGCGAATCCGGGCCGGCGTCCAAGGATGGACGCGCTCCTGTCACGCCGAACTGCTGAGACGTGCCCACAGCGCGCGCCCGAGGTGGACCTCCCGCTCCCGCGCCAGCCGCACGCCCGCGCTGTCCAGCGCCAGCAGCGCCGCTCCCCACACGGGCGGCGCCTCCGGGATCACCAGGCGATGCCGCCAGCCGCGTTCCTCCAGAACGCGAGAGAGCTGGCTGAGCACCCGCGGGTCCCGGCCCTTTTGCAGGATGCTCCCAATCAACACGATGGACGCCTCCTGCGCCGCAGGCCAGCCGAGGCGTATCAGCACCGAATGGGCGGCCAGTGCCAACTCCCTGCCCAGCTCTTCCAACAGCGCGCAGGCGGTGGCATCGCCCGCCCGTGCCGCGTCATGCACCACCTCGGCCAACTCCAGCGGGATCTGCGGCCACGGCTGCTCAAGAAAGTGTTCCACCATCGCGGGTACGTCAGCAAAACCCAGGTGTGCAGGGACCTGGGTCATCAGCAGCGTCGGCGGATCACGGTGCTCCCACGCCCGAATGGCCGCACGGAAGGCGAGCCTCGCCAAGTGGTCCCCGCCCGCACCATCGCCGAACAGCCAGCCGAACCCGCCGGTTTGCACCGCCGCACCGGCGGGGCTTCGGCCGAAGGCATTTGTACCCGCGCCGCAAATCAGCACCACCCCCACCTGCGCCGGCCCACCCAGCCGCAGGCCGGCATGGGTGTCGCAGACCAACGACCAGTGCGGCGTACCTAGCTGCGCCAACATCCCTTCGATCCGCTCCACATCCACCGGCCTGTCCGCCCCCGCCAAGGCGAACACGGCCGACGCCAGCTCCTCCTTCGCAATGCCCGCCTCGGCCAGCGCCATCTCCGTGGCGCGCTGCAGTTCGCGCGACGCGGATCGTAGACCGGCGGTTTGGTAGTTACTCCCTCCTGCCTGACCCAAACCTTGGACCCTGCCGTCTCCGTCGATCACGACCGCCACCGTTTTGCTGTTTCCGCCATCGACACCCAGGCACCACACGCCGCGTCCCTCCCGAGTTGGTGGTGAACTGGCATCTTCGTTGTCATCCTTCGCTTCGCCGCATTCGTCTTCCTGCGTCAGCCCCCCGTCCCGGGTTCAGCGAAACTGCGGCAGATACGGGGCGTGCTCACGCAGGATATCGTCGAGAAGGCGCTTGGCCACCGCGGCGGACGGCACCAGCGGATGCAGCGTCAGCGCCATCCACGCGCTCTGCCAGTCCCCGTGAACGGCCGCCTCAATGGTGAGCTCCTCGTACGCTTTCACGGTCTGCAAAAGGCCGCGGATGGCCGGGGAGACCTCCGTTGTCACCGGGATGGGACGTGGCCCCATGCGACCAACCACACAGTTGACCTCGATGCAGGCATCGGCCGGAAGAAAGGGGAGGATGCCGCCGTTTCTGACATTGAGGGTCTGGATGTTGAGACGATGGTTGCGCATTGCTTCGAGCAGTTGCAACGCCACCTCGGAATAGTACGCACCGCCTCGCGCGGACAACTGCGGCGGTTTCTCGCGCAGGTCTGGCCGGCGATAGAGTTCGAACAGCTCTTTCTCGACGCGCATCACGACCTCGGCCCGCGTACCTTCGGCGCTCAGGGCGCGGCGCTGCTCCTCCAGCACCTCATCCGCCGCGTAATAATAACGGAGATAGCTGCACGGGATGGCCCTCAGGCTGCGCAAAAGGTCCGGATCCCAGTGAAACTCTGGAATATTGGCCGGGATACCGCCACGCTGCTGAGGGTCCGCGTAGCGGCTGAGCAGGTCCGGGAGAATGTCCTGTCCCTCCACCCACACGCGCGTGACCCAGTGCAGGTGATTGATCCCGACCACCTCAATCTCGACGGCGTCCGGGTCCACGTTGAGCAGGCGGGCGATGAACATGCGGGTCGTGATCGGCAGGTTGCAAACCCCCACACACGGCACACCGCCGCCATACCGCAGCACCGCCTCTGTCACCAGCCCAGCCGGATTGGTGAAGTTGACCAGCCAGGCGTCCGGCGCCAACTCGCGCATGTCACGGCAGATCTCGAGGATGACCGGAACGGTCCGCAGCGCCTTCGCGAATCCCCCCGCACCGGTGGTCTCCTGACCGATGCAGCCGTGCCGCAGTGCGATTCGCTCGTCCTTCGCCCGCGCTTCGAGCAGGCCCACCCGGAGCTGCGTGATCACCGCGTCCGCGCCAGGCAGCGCCTCGCGGCGGTCCAGCGTGGTCCGGATATCCATGGGTACGCCAGCCTTGGTCACCATCCGTCGTGCCAAGTCCGCGACAATTTCCAGCTTTTCGCGCCCCGCCTCAATATCGACCAGCCAAAGCTCGCGCACGGGCAACGACTCGTGATAGCGAACAAGTCCGTCGACCAACTCCGGGGTATACGACGATCCGCCCCCAATCACCACCAACTTCCACGCCCTGTCACCCTTGTCCATGCACGCCGCCTCCTCCGTCGCTTGCTGTCATGGATTGTACGCCATGGCGGCCCGTGCCACAATCTGGCTCTCCTCATGCTCCTGCTGGACCGCCGCGCGTCCGCGGGGTATAACGAAAACATGGAATAACCGCGGTGAGCTGGTCAGGCCACCGACGGCGCATCGCCATATGGAAAGGAGTATCCTCATGTATCGCGCCATGCTGAGGGCCAAGATCCACGGCGCCACCGTGACCGGGGCGAACCTGAACTATGTGGGCAGCATCACCATCGATACCGACCTGCTGCACGCCCTCGATATTCTACCGGGCGAACAAGTGCACGTCGTGAACAACAACAATGGGGCACGCCTGGAAACGTACGTGATTGCCGGCGAGCCTGGAAGCGGTGAAGTCTGCCTCAATGGGGCCGCCGCGAGGTTGGTTCAACCGGGTGACAAGGTGATCATCATGAGTTACGCGTGGGTCGCGGAGAGCGAAGCCCGAGGGCTCCGTCCTCGGATAGCCATCCTCGACGAGAAGAACCGGATTATCCGACGATTGGATGAGGAACTGCCCAACACGCCGGCCAGCGCGTATCTGTGACCAGCGCAGTGAACCGGTGCCCTGCGTCTTCACGCTCTGGGCACCGCTGCGCGTCAATCACGGACTACCGCAAAACGAGACGGTCACGTCTGGATGTTCACACCGTCGCCGCCCCCCGCCGGAGGGAGCGGCTGCCGCTCCATGGCCACGATGGTTCCGGGCAACCGCCATGCAAGAACGCTGCCGCACAGGGCAGCCGCGCCCATCACGGCGATGGCCACCGCCGGATGGGACAGCACGGCCTGCACGATGAAGATAAGGGCATTGCCCATGATGTGACTTGTGAGCATCATGAAACCCACGGCGACGCCCTGCCTTGCAGTGCCCACATATCGCTCCACCCAGTCCATGATCACGGGATAACCGGTGAGCAGGACCAGGCCATCGAGCGTCATCCACACCACGAGCCACCAGATGGCATGCGACACCAGCATGGCGACGAACATCAGCGTGGTGATGCCCACCGCGAGACGCAACAGTCCGCGTCGACGGTTACGCGCCGCAGCCCATGGGGGCAGCACCGCTGATCCGATAATCCCTACCACGGTCATCCAGGCCAGAAGATTGCCGGCCACCGAACCCAGTCCGTACACGGCGAGGATGGGCTGTAGCCAAGTGTTGAGCGCATCGAACAGGCCAACGCCGATGGCAAGCAGACCCGTCAGCAACCAGAACGTCCCATCCCTGAGCAGCGGAACGATGGCGGTGCGCAGCGACGTGGCGGGCACCTGCGGCGCCGCATTCGCATCGGGATCGGCCGGTTTGTACGCGGCCAGCAACGTACCGAGCATCCCCAGCACCGGGACGAAAGCACTTCCCCACTCCACCGCCGCAAGCCCTCCGTGCGGCCAGAGGAACGGTGAAATGAGCATCACGACGACAATGCCGAGGAACATGGCCACGCTGCAAAGCGCGATGGCCACCGGCCGGCGTTGCTCTGGGAACCAGCGCATGGCAAAGGCCGGGATGGCGTTGAGTACGAAGGGCTGACCGATAGCTAGCAAAACTTGCATCGCGAATTGCCAAGGGTAGGATGCCGGCCATAGCACGCGGAGAACCGCCGGCACGCCAATGAGCAGGGCGGCGGCCACCAGCGCCGCCCGAAACCGAACGTCCACCCATCTTCCCGCCGGCAGCCCCATGAGGATGTACACCAGGGGAAACAGCGCTGATAAATCACCGACCAGACCGACCGATACGTGCATGGCCTGGGCTACGTCTGTTGTGACCGGCGAGAACGTGAGCCACGTCATCTGCGAACCACAGATCAGGAGGGCGAACCCCAGCAGAGCCACCCATCGGTTCACACGCCCATCTCCTTTACGTAGAGATGCTTCACCGAAACCACGTGTTGGCCAGATGAATGAACAATTGCTCCGTTAACTCCGGCGGCAGCACGCGCAGCAGCGTGTTCACCGCTGCCATGTCCTGCGGCAATCCCTCCGGACCCACACCCGCCGCCGTGAGAACCGCATCAACGTCCGCCTGCGCGAATTCCATCCGGGACAGAACAGCATTCACATCCACACCCTGGCTTGATGCCGTGCGACGCGCTGCCTCCGCGAAGTCGGCGAGAAATTCATCCAGGTGCTGATCACGCACAGGTGTCACAGTCAGGTGCAGGCTGGGATCCAGTCCGTACTCGGGGCGACCCGGTTGCACCTGCACGTACCAACCGCGCCGACGCATCTCATCGGCCAGCACGAACAGGTGGATGGTGTCGGACGCGAGGGCCAACAGGCCAGCCTGCGGCCTGCCCAGTACGCGCACATCGGCCCGTTGCGGGAGATCACGCTCCAACCGCTTCCGGATCTCGAGGACCCGTTTCGCCAGCTGGAGGTACCCCTCATCGCCGATGGCGTGCAGCACGGCCCATGCACCGGCCAAGGGCCCACCCGACTTGGTGGACTGCAGTGTGGTGTTCAGGACGGGGTAGCCACTCCAGCGAGTGCACGCAAAGTATTGATATTTTCTGAAATCTCGAGTGCGAAAGAGCACCACCGAGGCGCCTTTCGGAGCGTAGGCGTATTTGTGCAGGTCCACCGAGAGGGACGTGACGCCCGGCACCTGAAAATCAAACGCCGGCACCGTTTCACCGAGCCGCGCCAGGTCGTGCAGGAGGAACCCCCCGATGCACGCATCCACGTGCAGCCATACCCCATGGCGTTCGGCTATCCGGCCCAGTTCCTCTATCGGATCCATCACGCCGTGCGAGTAATTCACCGCGGACGCTACGATAAGGCATGTCTCTGGCGTGATGGCTGCCTCGACCGCGGCGGGGTCCACCGTGAAGGTGACGGGATCGACCGGGAGGATGCGAAGCCGCAGCCCCAGCCAGTGTGCGGCTTTGTGAAACGCGGCGTGGGCGGTGACGGGGATCACCATTTCCGGCTGAGCCACGCCGGGCCTTTTGTCGCGAAACCAGTCCCGAGCCGCCTTCACCGCGAGCATGATACTCTCCGTACCGCCGGACGTGAAGGTACCGACGGTGTCCGGACCTGGATGGAAGCGTGCGGCCGTCATCTGCACCGTCTCATTTTCCAGCCGCAGCAAACTCGGAAACACGGTAAAGTCGAGTGCGTTCAGCGCTTGGAAGCGCATAAACGCCTCGCGGGCGACGGCCTCGGCGTGATGCAACCCGCTGTCGTAGAGGTACGCCCACACGCGGCCGCCTTCCGCACGCATGTCGTCTTGTCGATAGGTCTCCAGCTGTTGCAGAATCTCCTCGGCCGTCCAAGGCCGATCCGGGATGGTTCGCACCCGCGCTCACACTCCCTTGGATGATGTTAGGCACGCTTCAGGTTGGCAAGCGTGGCCCTGGCTCCTTCGGCGTTGGCTGTGGCGCGCGGGAAGCGCGCAACAACCGGAAGTATGCGCCCGCAAACGCGCCCCATCGCCGTCTGGGACCGTACGCGGCACGCACCAGGTCCAGCAGGGGGCCGTACTTCCCTTGGTAAGGGAACCAGTGCACCTCGCGCGTCGCCGGCAACCGTTGCTCCATCACCGCGGTCTCCCTGCAGAACAGGCGCAGTCCGCCGGGACCGTGGTAGCGTCCGAGGCCGCTGTCCTTTTCGCCGCCGTACGGTAGGTGGTGGTTGAGGATGCTGACGATGGCGTCGCCTATCACCACGCTCCCGCACTCGAGACGCCGCGCCACGCGCTCCGCCCGAGCCTTGTCCCGTGTCCACACACTTGCCGCCAATCCGTACACGCAGTCGTTGGCCAGCGCGACGGCGTCCTCCTCCGTATCGAACGGCATGATAGGCAGCACCGGACCGAACGTCTCCTCGCGCATGATGCGCATGCTGTGGTCGACGTCGGTGAGGACCAGCGGCGGGATGAAGCGGCCCGGACCGGACGGCCAGGCGTCCGGATGCGGGCCGTAGCGCAGGCGGGCGCCGCGGGCGAGGGCGTCGAGGACGTGATCGCGCACGATATCCACCTGCGCGGGTGACGTCATGGCGCCCAGGTCCGCGTCTGCGTCATAGCCCTGCCGCAGCGTACCCACGACCTGAACGAGCCTGTCCACGAACGCGTCGTAGATGCTCCGCTGCACATATACGCGCTCCACGGATACGCACACCTGACCGCTGTTGAAGAGGCCGCCCCACACCGCGCCCTCCACCGCCCGCTCAAGCGGCGCATCTGCGAACACCAGCATGGGGTCCTTTCCGCCCAACTCCAGCACGGTGGGAATCAGCTGCTCCGCCGCCTCCATCTGGATCCGCCGGCCCGTGCGCGTGGATCCGGTGAAGAACACGAAATCGGGGCGTGCGCGGACGAGGGCGGCACCGAGATCGCCCGCGCCCTGCACCACCTGCAGAACGCCCTCGGGCAACCCCGCCGCCTGCGCCATTCGCTCTATCCACACCCCAGTCATCGGTGTCAGTTCCGAGGGCTTGACCACCACGGCATTGCCCGCGGCCAGCGCGTAGAGCGCCGGTACCAGGCTGAGTTGCAGGGGAAAGTTCCACGGGCTGATGATCAGCACCACCCCGCGCGGTCGCCACTCCACCCACGACTTGCGGCCCACCAGCAGCAGCGGCGTCGGAACCCGCGTGGGCCGCAGCAGCTTCTCCGCGTGTTCCTCCAGGAATCGGCACGCCTCCAGCACGGGCAGCAGGTCGCTCGCCACCGCCTCCACCGGCACCTTGCCCGCATCCTCACTGACGCCGCTCGCTATCTCGTCCGCGCGCTCCACCATCGCCAGCCGCATCCGTCGGATGTAGCCCAGCCTCGTCGCCACCGGCAGCGCGCTCCACTCGCCCTGCCCCCGGCGCGCCACCTGCATCACCTGCGGCACCCGCTCCAGCGGTGTGCACGGCACCTCGCTGATCAACCGACCGGTCGCCGGACAAACCGCCTGTAACACCTGGGCCATGTTCGCATCCACCTCGCGCATGTCTGTTAGCACCAATGTATCAGGTTTAGCCGCGAGAATCACTCCAAAATTCAAGGAATTGCGCGGATGGAGAAAAACCGAGGGCTGCGGCGCCGGTCAGCTCGGGGAACCGGGCCGCAGCATGTGCGTCACGCGTCTTGCGGATGTGGTATCGTCCAGGCACAGCCCTTGGAAGGGACAACTATTGCAATGGTGTGTTGGATTCACGCAGTGCTCGATTCGACCGGCCGTGTCCTCGCTGAGGCGGCCCATGCGCTTGAGCTGTTCCACCCCGGCCTGCACCATCTGCGGTGACACGCCGACAAACGCGGCCAACTCCTGCATCGTCCAAACCTTCTTGTGCGCGAACGCCTCCTCAATCTTCCGCAGCATCTCTGGCCGCCTCCTCGTCTATCTGACGGTCATCCACCCGCGCCTGTGAGCAGCATCAGGAGCCGTTCCAACACCCAGCCAAGTCCGAACGCCACCGTCACGTTGACCCCAATGCCCACAGCGGTCCACGCCCAACTGCCACTCTCGCGGCGCATCTGGATCACCGTCGACAGGCAAGGCACGTACAGCATGTACACCACCAGGTAGGTGAACGCGACAAGCGGCGTCATCGATTGCGTCAACAGATGCGCCAACGCACCGTCCGATCCCGCCCCATACAACACCCCCAGCGTCGACAGCGTCGTTTCCTTGGCGACGAAACCGAACAGGATGGCAATCATCAGCCGCCAGTCGAATCCGTACCATTGGCCCACCGGCGCCATCAGATGGCCGAGGCGGGCGGCCAGCGACTGGTCCACCGGCTGGCCGACCGGGAAATAGGTCAACGCCCAGGTGGCGATGGTGGCCCAGAGAAGCCACGTCCAAATCCGGCTCACAAACATCCACACCCGGTGCCAGGTTGGGATCAGCACGTTCCGCAGTGACGGGATGTGATAATCCGGCAGTTCAATGAGCAGCGGCGCCGGCTCCGTCGGCAACACCGTCCGCCGATACACCATCGCGGCTCCTGCGACGACACCCAGACTGATGAGGATCAGCGCCAGCATCACGAAAGCGCCGAGCGTACCCGGGAAGAACGCTGCCGTCATCACCGCCATCACACCGAGCCGGGCATTGCACGGGATGAACGGAATCACCAGATTGGTCAGCAGCCTATCGCGATGATTCTCCATGACGCGTGTTGCCGCAAGCGCCGGCACGTTGCAGCCGTACGCCGAGACGAGGGCAAAGAAGCCCTTGCCGTGCAACCCCATCATCTGCATCAACCGGTCTACGAGCACCGAGGCACGCGCCATGTACCCGCTGTCCTGAAGGATCTGGTATATGGCGAAGAAGATGGCCATGTAGGGAACGAACGACAGCACCGCTCCGATACCGGCGAACAGGCCGTCCACCACCAAGCTCTGCAGCCATTGCGCGGCCCCGGCATGCCCCAGGGCGACGGCCGCCTGACGGCCGAGCCACGCCATCAGGTTGCCCACGTCATCAGACAGCGGCGCGCTAGCGATGAAGGATAGCCAGAAGGCCACGAAAAAGATTACGGCCAGCAGCGGATAGCCCCAAAAGCGATGGAGGAATACTTGATCCAGCACCTCGGTGCGCGTCCGCTTCACCCGCGCGCGGCGGACACAGGACACCACCATCTCGGCAATATGCGCATACTTCGCATCGGCAATCGCCAGTTCAAACTCACTCTGCTGGCTGCGCAGATGCCTGTGCAGGGCTGGATCCAGCGCGACAGCCTGCCCGCCGAGCTCCACTTCAAGACCGGCCTGCTGTGCGCAGCATGAGAGGGCCAGATTCACCGCCTGTCTGCCCTGCGGCACCACCTGCGCATGACGGATCACGTCCTCGTCGCCCTGCAGCAGACGAAGTGCAACCCATTCCGGGCGCAACCGCTGGCCGACAGGGGTGGACGCCACCTCGGCCGCGATGGGCTGCAGCATCTCGCGCAGTTCCTCCGGATACGGAACAGGCCATGACCGCAGCGGTACGAGCGATCCTTCCGCCACCCTGCGCACCATCTGGAGCAACTCCTGCAGCCCCTTGCGCTTCGCGGCCACCGTGGGCACCACGGGCACGCCGAGCCGATGAGACAGTGCCTCCGCATCCACGTGGATGCCGTTGGCTTCGGCCGCATCCACCATGTTGAGCGCCACCACCACCCGCGGTGTGAGCTCCAGCACTTCGAGCACCAGGAACAGGTTGCGCTCCAAACTGGCAGCATTCACGACGACGATGACGCCATCATAGTTCTCGTAGAGAAGGAAATCGCGCGTGACCTTTTCATCCCGCGCGTAGGCCGACAACGCGTAGGTGCCGGGCAGATCCACCAACTCTACGTCGGCGCCGTCTCCGCCCGCGCGCACACGGCCGACCACGTACTCCACCGTGGTCCCAGGCCAGTTCGCGACCTCCTGGTGCGCACCGGTCAGCGCGTTGAAAAGGGTGGTCTTCCCGACGTTTGGATTTCCGACGAGTGCGATCCTCACGGGCTGTCCTCCGTTCTACGCTGCAACTTGCCCGTCCACTGTATCCGCGTCAGCCCTGCGCACCTCGCTCACCCACACCTCAAGGGGTCGCGACGCGAATCCCTGCCGCATCATCCCTGCGGATGGCCAGCCGTGTTCCCCGAACCTCTATCTCCATCGGCCCGCCCAGCGGCATGGCGCGAAGGACGGTCACCGGCGATCCCGGCGTGATGCCCAAGGCCAGCATGCGCTGACGAAATGCCGGGTGACCCTCGACGCTCGCCACCCGAGCTGCTGTATT
Source organism: Alicyclobacillus sp. (assembly GCA_023511725.1). GTDB lineage: Bacteria > Bacillota > Bacilli > Alicyclobacillales > Alicyclobacillaceae > JAIMAY01. The sequence goes on along the minus strand of JAIMAY010000017.1, from coordinate 11,874 downwards.
CACCTGGAGGTCCGCCAAGCAGCACACTGCCCGCACGCTGCAATCGCTGCATTTCGCATGCATCGGTGCACTCTCCCCTCGCGCCTCGCCACCGGTGCGAAGCCTCAACGCTGTCTGGAACTCCTGTTTCCGCTTCGAATTATACATCAAAAGTCGACTGATAGAGTCATGTTTTTGTGGTCAAAGTTTGTCAGTTTGGTGAGCCTAACTGACGAACTGCGTTGCTCACGCGGTCCAGGCCAAGGACGAACCGGCGTGAGGCTGGCGCCGCGCGGCCATGGCGGCGTATGATGGGATTGTCTTGACAGAGAGGCGGGATGAGGGTGCACGGACACGGCATGGGTTGGGGATTCGGCGGCGCCGATGCGGCGGGCGGTCGCGGCGGACGCTGGCAGATGCGTGAGTTGGCCAAGCAGGAGCACTGGGACTGGCCTGTTGTCCGGCGTATGCTCCGTGCGTTTCGACCCTATCTCCGGCGTGCGCTACTGGTTTCCGTGGTCATCCTGCTGACATCGGCCGGCGGTGCGGTGCCTGCGTGGTTGACCCAACGCATCATCGACGACGGCATCTCGCGTGGCGACATACACCGCGTCCTGCTGTGGACCGGCGTCTTGATTGGGACAGCACTGATCACCGGCCTACTCGGCGTGCTGCAGAACTGGTTGACCAGCACCATCGCGCAGAGCGTGATGGCCGACTACCGGATGGCGCTGTTCCGCCATCTTCAGCAGCAGTCGGTGCTGTACTTTGCTTCCCGCCAGACGGGGGATCTCGTCTCGCGCATCATGAACGACGTGACGGCCATCCAAACAGTCATCACCAGCACCCTCGTTGGCCTGGTCAGCAATTTGCTGACCATCGCCACCACGCTCGTTCTGATGCTCGAGCTCAACTGGCAACTGACCGTGCTGGCCATTCTGATTGTGCCCGCCTTCGTATTACCCACACAGCAAGTGGGTAAACGCAGGCAAGCCCTTCAAGCCCAGATCCAACAGTGGTTGTCGCGAATGACCGTCCAGCTCGGTGAGACGCTGGGCGTAAGTGGTGCCCTGCTCGTGCGCATGTTCGGCCATGAACCTGTGCAGGAGGCGGCGTTCGCCGAGGCCAACGACACCTTGCGGCGATTGCAGGTACGGCAGGCGCTCGTCGGGCGCTGGCTGTTCATGTGGCTGGGCATGTTCTCCTCTATCGGTCCGGCCATCCTGTGGGGGTACGGGGGGTGGTTGGTCATCCAGCACCGCATCGGCCTGGGCGTGATTGTGGCGTTCACCGCTCTCCTCTCCCGTCTCTACGGACCGCTCAGTCAGCTTGCTCAGCTGCACGTCAACATCCTCGCGTCCATCGCCCTCTTCCGGCGCATCTTTGCCCTACTCGACCAGCCGCCGGAAATCACCGACGGACCGCTCGTGCTTGTGCCCGAGCGGCTACGCGGCCGGATCGAACTGAGGCAGGTATGGTTCGCGTATCCGCACAGCGCCCAGCGCGAAGGCCATGCAGCTATACACGAACGGCGCTGGGCGCTGCAAGACGTTCGCCTTACGGTCGAACCGGGCCAGACGGTGGCGCTGGTGGGGCCGAGTGGGGCCGGCAAATCCACCCTGCTCCAGCTGATCCCACGCCTCACCGACCCCACCCGCGGCCAGGTGCTGTTGGACGGTGTGGACATCCGCAGCTACACGCTGGCGTCACTGCGGTCACAGATGGGGCTCGTCCCGCAGGATCCGTTCTTCTTCCACGATACGGTGTTCAACAATCTGCGCGTGGCCAAACCGGACGCCACGCTCGAAGAGATGGAGCAAGCCTGCCGAGCCGCACAGATCCACGACACCATCGCCGCGCTCCCCGAAGGGTATCACACGGTGGTGGGTGAACGCGGCTACCGGCTGTCCGGCGGGGAGCGACAGCGCCTGGCCATCGCCCGGGTACTGCTGCGCGGTGCGCGCATCGTCCTCCTGGATGAGGCCACCAGCGCGCTCGACAGCGTGGTCGAACGCGAAATCCAGCACGCCCTCGAGGTGTTGCTCGAGGGGAGGACGGCCATCGTGATCGCCCACCGATTGTCCACGGTGCTGCGGGCCGATCAGATCATCGTGCTGGATCACGGTCGAATCGTGGCCAGCGGCACCCATGCGGAGTTGCTCGAGACCAGCCCGCTTTACCACACCCTGTACGAGACGCAGTTTGCGGTGACCTGAATGCCTTGGGTTTCGCGCGCCCAGCGCGGTTTTACGCTACAATCCGGGTGAGGTGATCCGGCATGCGCGCTCTGCGGCGTCTGATTCGCCTAGGCGTGGCGCTCCTCCTGCTGGCGGCCGGCGCATGGTACGGTATCAAGTTCTACTACACATCCGTGCACCGTATCGCAGAAACGGTGCGGCAGGATGTGTACCGTCAATTGGCCGCCGAAGGCTCACCCTTCGTCCCCTATGATCAGATCCCTGTAGTATTCCGACAGGCTGTCATCGCGACGGAGGATAGGAGCTTTGACTCCAACGTCGGCGTCGACTGGCGCGGGGTGGCCCGCGCACTGCTGGTGGACGCGCTGGCTAGGCGGCCGCTGCAAGGCGGATCGACCATCACTCAGCAGCTTGTCCACAACACCCTGCTTGCTGGTCAACCGAAAACCATCGCCTGGAAGATCCACGAAACCCTCGACGCCATCGGCCTCTACGACACGATGAGCAAAGCGGACACGTTTGCGCTCTACGTCAACGACATTTACTACGGACACGGCGCCTACGGACTGGCCGCGGCGGCACACGTCTACTTCGGCCGCAGCCCTGCTGCCCTCAACGCGGGCGAGTTGACGATGCTGGCGGGTTTGCCCAACGCGCCAAGCGTCTACGATCCCCTGCGAAACTACGAGTTGGCCAGGCAGCGGCAGGCGGCCGTGATCGACAATATGGTGGACGCCGGTTACATCTCCGAAGCGCAGGGCAAGCAGATCCTGGCGGAACCGATTCGTCTCGTGCGCTGACGGATGCCGCGCGTCTTCCATTCAAGGAGGTAACCACCATGGGGTTGGAAACCCCGCTGACTCGACTGCTCGGCATTTCTCTTCCCATCATCCAAGCGCCAATGGCTGGAGGACCTACCACACCGGAATTGGTCGCAGCCGTATCCAACGCCGGCGCCCTTGGCAGCCTTGGCGCCGGCTACATGAGCCCGGATGCCATCCGCGCCGCGGTGCGCCGGATCCGGGAGCTCACCGACAAACCGTTCGCCGTCAATTTGTTCGTCCCGGAGTCCGTGCCGGACGATGAAGCGACGCGCTCGGCGGTGGCGGAAATGAAGGATTATCTCGCGACAGCGGGTCCTTGGGATGAGCACGTTGCCGACGAGATCCGCCACATGGATGACGAGGCTGCGCGGAACAGCGAATTCGACGCACAACTTCAGGTGTTGCTGGAGGAGCGCGTACCCGTCTTCAGCTTCACGTTTGGATGCCCATCCGCGGAGACCCTGCAGACCTGCAGGAAGGCGGGCATGACCATCGTGGGCACGGCGTGCTCGGTGGAGGAGGCCCTCTTTCTCGAGCGAGCCGGGGTGGATGCCATCATCGCCCAAGGGTATGAGGCGGGCGGACACCGCGGCGCCTTCCTGAAGACCGGCGAATCATCGCTGCTGGGGCTGGTGGCGCTCGTCCCGCAGGTCGTGGATGCCGTGCAGCTCCCCGTCATCGCAGCCGGTGCCATCATGGATGGGCGCGGGATCGCGGCGTGCCTGGCCTTGGGCGCGGCCGGAGTCCAGCTCGGCACGGCCTTTCTGGCGGCGACAGAGAGCGGCGCGCATCCCGCCTACAGGCAGGCCCTGCTGGCGGAGAGCCATGCTGGCAGCAGCGCCCGCCCCACCGTGCTGACGCGCGCGTTCTCCGGCAAACCCGCGCGGGGGCTGCGCAATACCTTCATCGACACATTGGAAAGCACCACCGGACGGACGCCGGCAGCTGCACCTGTACGCATTCCGCCCTACCCCATTCAGAACGCCCTGACCCGCCCCATCCGCAACTGGGCCGCGCGCGAGGGCAACGCCGAATACATGTCGCTGTGGGCAGGACAGGGGGTGCAGATGGTGCGGACGGGTTCAGCGGCCGACATCATTCAGCAGCTGGCGGCGGAGACAGAGGCGGTTGTACGGAAGCTTTCCGGAGATGGGCCCAGTGGGGCGCACGCGTAGCGAAGGTGCCCCTGGACGGCCCAGCTCCCGGCTGCTCAACCCCATCCTTCCAGGCAGATCTTGCCGATGGTGCGGCCGCTGCGCAGCTGGGCGAAGGCGTCGCTGAGCGTCGCCGCACAGATGGGGGCCAGCTTGCTACGCATCGTCGTGCAGATGCGCCCTTCGTCCACCAGGTCCGCGACACGCGTCAGGATCTCATGCTGACGCACCATGTCCGCCGTCTGGAACATGGCCCGGGTGAACATGTACTCGGTGCACCATGCGGCGCTCTTGTCGAACAGCGGCCGGAAGTTCACCTGGCCCATCGGCGGCAGGATGGTGCACAACTTGCCTTGCGGCGCCAGCACGTCCACCATCGGGTCCCAGTTGGGATCCACCAGGTTCAGGCAGAACACATACGGCACCTCGCGCAGACCCAGCGCCTCCAACTGCGGCCGGAACGGTTTCGTATGGTCGATCACGCCTTCCGCCCCCAGCGCCCGCACCCACGCGGCCGACGCCTCCCGAGAGGCGGTGCCTATGACGCGCAATCCCGCCAGTTTGGCCAGCTGGACGGCGATGGAACCCACACCGCCCGCCGCCCCAACCAGCAGCACCGGCGTGCCATGCGCGCCCTGCTCCGGCAGCCCCAGCCGATCAAACAGCCCTTCCCACGCGGTGAGCGTCGTGAGGGGTAGCGCCGCTGCCTCGGCGAAGGTCAAGGTGCTGGGCTTGCGCCCAACAATCCGCTCGTCCACCAGATGGTACTCGCTGAACCCGCCCGGACGCGTGATGTCGCCGGCATAGAAGACCGCATCTCCCGGCCTGAACCACTCACATTCGGGGCCCGTCTCCTCTACCACACCCGCGACATCGAAGCCGAGCACGCGCGGCGTATCCGTTGCCCGCTGCTTGGTATCCACCGGATTGACAGCCACGGCCTCGACGCGAACGAGCAGATCACGGCCGGATGGTGAGGGCTTTACCAGTTCGGTATCCCTGAGTTGACCGGAAGGATCCAGAACCACCGCTCTCATGCGAGATCACCCTCTTTCCACATGCTGGACATCGCTATTGTTGCGCACGGGTGGGAGCGTGCGCAAGGCCGAGGACACCTAGAGAGTCGTAGCGGTATTGGCGGGTGAAGCTTGGCCCTTGCCCCGCATGCGCGAACTGTTTTGCAGATCAGTACGATCTCGGCAGCCCCAACACATGCTCTGCAACGTACGACAGGATCAGGTTCGTCGAGATGGGCGCCACCTGGTACAGGCGCGTCTCGCGGAACTTTCGTTCAACGTCGAACTCCTCCGCGAAACCGAAGCCGCCGTGTGTCTGCAGCGCCACGTTGGCGGCTTCCCAGGAGGCGTCCGCAGCGAGCAGCTTGGCCATGTTCGCCTCGGCCCCGCAGGGCAGGCCGGCGTCGTACAACTCGGCCGCACGAAAGCGCATCAAATCCGCCGCCTCCACCTGCACGTGTGCGCGAGCGATGGGGAACTGAACGCCTTGGTTCTGCCCGATGGGTCGGCCGAACACCACGCGCTCCTTGGCGTAACGCACCGCCTTGTCGATGAACCAGCGGCCGTCGCCGATGCATTCGGCGGCAATCAGGATCCGCTCGGCGTTCATACCGTCGAGGATGTATCGAAAGCCCTTGCCTTCCTCGCCGATGAGATTCTCGGCCGGCACCTCCAGGTCCTCGAAGAACAGCTCGGTGGTGGAGTGGTTCATCATGGTGCGGATGGGACGGATGGTGAGGCCTTTGCCAACCGCTTCGCGCAAATCCACCAGCAGGACAGAGAGCCCCTCCGTGCGCTTCTTGACCTCCGACAACGGCGTGGTCCGCACGAGGAGCACCATCAGGTCCGAATGCTCGGTGCGGGAGATGAACACCTTCTGCCCGTTGACGATGTACCTATCTCCCTTGCGCACCGCCGTCGTCTTCAGCTGCGTCGTGTCACTCCCCGTGGTGGGTTCGGTGACGCCGAACGCCTGCAATCGCAGCCGGCCCGCTGCAATCTCCGGCAGATAGCGCCGCTTCTGCTCTTCAGAGCCATGCCGCAGGATCACGCCCATGGTGTACATCTGGGCGTGGCAGGCGCCCGCGTTGCCGCCGGACCGGTTGATCTCCTCCAGGATGACGGATGCCTCCGTGACGCCCAGCCCCGCACCGCCGTACTCCTCCGGGATGAGCGCCGCCAGGTAGCCCGCCTTCGTCAGCTCGTCTACAAACTCTTCCGGATACGCGCGGCGGGCATCCAGGTCCCGCCAGTAGCTGCCCGGAAAGCGGCTGCAGATCTTGCGCACCCCGTTTCGCAACTCTTCCACCAACGCCGGATCCGCCACCTTCGATCCCCCCTCACCACAGTCCTTCAAACAACGTCGCCACCGACGGCCAGGATTCCAGCGCGAGCACCCGAGCCTCCAGACGCTGCCGGACATGGTCCGGCAGACCGTTTGCTGTCAGCTGCTCGAACTTCGCGCGGAGCTCCCCTGCGCTCACCGGGTTCTCGAAGTCACCACGCGGGTAGTCCGTCTGCGCGGTGAAGGTCTCCCCTGAGCGCGTCACCATCTCCACCTTCGCCGCCCACCGGTCCGGGTACTTGCCAGCGCACTCCTCATCCACGTACACCTCGACGCGGGAGAGGACGTCGCGGACCACCGGATCGTGCAAGGTCTCCTCGGTGAAATCGGCTAGGCCTGCGCGCTGCCGCACCGCTGCCAGCGCAGTGCAGAACTGCAGGCTGAACTTGGCCGCGTAGATGCTGTCCGGCGCCGGATTGTCCGTGATGTCGAGCGCCACCGGGTACGTTCCGACGCGCAGCCGGGTGATGTCCGCGGGGGTGAGGGCGTGATCGCGCACCAACTGCAGCACCAGATCAATGGCATGATGGGTGTGGCGACAACTGGCGTGGATTTTAAAGCAGTTCTCGCGGATCTTGTGCCACTCTCCCAGCCGGTCGGTGATCTTGTGCACGTCGTACTCACGTGCCATCGCCTCAAGGAAGCCGCGCCGGCCTTCCAGGATGGTCTCCGCCCCCGTCAGCGCCGCAAACACGCCGTTCCATGCCGCCTTACCCGCGTGAAGGTGCTTGCTCATCGATCCGTTCTCGATAAACTCCCACAACCCCGCCGCCTGCGTCCCCGCCGTCCCCAGCGCGTGCACCAGCGCATCCGGGGTCAGCCCAAGCAACTTGCCCGCGGCGGCCGCCAGCCGGTGGTCCAACCTGGTTGGATGCCCCGTTTCATGTTGATTCACGCCATTCAATCCTCACGGAGCAGCCGCCGCGCCATCTCGTACACCGGCCTGTCGACCATGCGCCCGTCCACCTGCACCGCGCCCTTCCCTTCGCGCAGCGCCGCTTCGTACGCTGTGCAGACGCGAGACGCCCACTGCCGCTCCTCTTCCGTGGGCGCGAACGCACTGCGAATCACCGGCACCTGCCGTGGATGAATCGCCAGCTTGCCGCCCAGGCCCATCCGGCGTGCCGCACCGGCCTCCGCCGCAAGCCGGGCTTCATCGCGTACGTCGGGGAAGACCGCGTCCAGCGGCGGCGCCAACCCAGCCGCTCGTGAAGCCATCACCATCCGGCAGCGCACATGAGTGACCAACTCCTGCGGCAACGTGAGAAGGCCAAGATCAAGCGCAAGATCCAGCGCGCCCCATGCCAGCCGCGCCACGGCGGGATGCGCCGCAGCAATCTCCGCCACCCGCTCCACGCCGGCCGCCGTCTCGATGATCGGCACGATGCTCAATGCCTCGCTCAGCCGCGCTGCCGTGTCGCGCACGTCCTCGGGGCGGCTCGCCTTGGCCAGCACCACGCCCGCCAGCTTCCGTGGGCTTGATGCCTCGGCAAGCGTCGCCAGGTCCGCGTCCCACTCGGCCGATCCCGCCGCATGCACCCGTATGTACACAGGGGCGGAAGCTGGCGGGACGGGGCGTGATCGGAGGAAGTCCAGCGTGATGGCCCTCGCCTGCACCTTCGCATCTGGGGCCACTGCGTCTTCCCAATCGATGATGACCACATCCGCGCCGCTGGCGAGGGCTTTGGCCATCCGATGCGGCTGATTTCCCGGGACAAACAGCCATGCGTGCACGCATACCACCTCCTTTGGCCGCAGGCGCCACCCCACGGGCGTCACGGCCGCGGCAGCTCGTGCTCCTCCCGCATGCCGGGCAGCTTGGGACCCATCCCGCGTTTGTACACCATGAACGTGCGGATAAACGAGATCACCACCTGGCCGCGCTGGTTGTAGCCCACCGTGCGTACCTTCACGATCCCGACGTTGGGCCGCGACTTGGACTCACGCTTCTCCAGCACTTCGCTGTACGAATAGATGGTGTCCCCCTCGAACACCGGGTTTGGCAACCGTATCTCATCCCAGCCCAGGTTGGCCATCACGTTCTGCGAGATGTCCGTCACCGACTGCCCGGTCACGAGCGCCAGTGTGAACGTCGAGTCCACCAGCGGCCGCCCGAACTCCGTCTGCGAGGAGTAGACTTCGTCGAAGTGGATAGGATTCGTGTTTTGCGTGAGGAGCGTGAACCAGATGTTGTCCGTCTGCGTCACCGTCCGCCCGAGCGGATGCGGATAGATGTCGCCCACCTCAAAGTCCTCGTAGAAGCGTCCGTTCCAACCCTGCTTCACTGGCATCCGCGTCGTCTCCCTTCCTTGTTTCATTTTCAGCCAATGACACCCGCCTCCCGCAGCGCCTCCCGCTCCGCGGGCGTGTAGCCCAGCTCGCCGAGGATGGCGTCGGTGTGCTCACCAACGGCCGGGACCGGGTCCATGCGGGCGCGCCATCCGCGCGCCACGGTCGGCGGTAGCAGCGCTCGCACCGGCCCGCCCGGGGTCTCCACATCCCGCCAGCGCCGGCGCGCCTGCAACTGTGGGTGCGACGCGAAGGCGTGCAGATCGTTGAGCGGTGCATTGGCAATGCGCGCGTGGTCCAGACGCTGCAGCAGCTCGTCCGCTGTCAGTCGCCGCAAAGCCGGCCGGATGACGGCATCCAGGTGGTCGCGGTGACGGAACCTGTCCGCGTTCGTTCGATAGCGATCATCCTCCGCCAACACCGGATCATCGAGGACGACCTGACAGAATGCCGCCCACTCCCTGTCGTTCTGCAGCGCGATGAAGACCTGACGGCCATCCGCCGTCTCGAAGGCACCGTAGGGATAAATGGTCGCGTGCGCGCTTCCGGTGCGCGGAGGCGCCTCACCGCCGTAAACGGTGAAGTAGTAGGGATAGCCCATCCACTCCCCTAGTGCCTCCAGCATCGACACCTCGATGTACGTGCCTTGTCCCGTCTTCTCGCGGGTATACAGCGCCGCAGCCTATCCACCGCGCCCGGCGCCAAGTTATGTACAAACACGTCCGCCCCGGCAACGAGGCGCCGAAGGATGGTTAGGCCTGCCTCCGTCTTGAGGTCCAGCCCCAGCGACTGTTTGGAGCGGTTGAGCCAGACGAAATGGCTCGACTGCCCGTGAACCGTTCGGTCGTAGCCGCGGGCAAAGTCTCCAATGCCAGGGCGCTCCACCTTGATCACGCGCGCCCCCAGGTCCGCCAGGTGCCTTGTCGCCAGTGGCGCCGCCACTGCCTGCTCCAGCGCGATGACCGTGATACCTTCCAGCGGCAGCATCCCTTCGTCCGCCTGGGCTAGGTCGTTCTCCTGCATGCGCCTCGCCTCCTGTCTGCCGATCACGCCTCACCCCGCCGCCAAACCCACCTCACGAGTCGCTGCCGGATCGCCACGCGTTCAGGAATTGCTGCAGGCTGCGCTGGATGTGGTGGCGCATCGCCCGGCGCGCCGCCTCCGGGTCCTTCGCCTCGAGGGCGGACATGATTTGATCGTGATCGGCCAAGGATTGCCGCATCTGCACCGGCACCAGTTCGGGCAGGTGGGGTGGCAGTCCACGCCACAACTGATCCAGGAAGCGCATCAGATACGGATTGTCTGCCGCCTCCCAGACCGCACGGTGAAACTGCTGGTTGGCCTCCACGAAGGCGGCGGCATCTCCACGCAGTCCTGCACTGCGCGCATCCTCATACGCGGCACGAATGTCGGCCACTTCCTCCGACACACTCGCGCGCGCCGCCGCCTCCCCTTCCAACAACGCGCGAATGTCGTAGTGATCCACAATATCTTCCTCTGTCAGCCCACGCACCACCGCCTTGCGATGGCTGTTGAGCATGAGCAGCCCGTCCCGCTCCAGCATGAGGAACGCCTCGCGTACGGGCATACGGGAAACCCCGAGCTGCGCGGCCACGGCCTCTTGCGTCAGTTCCTCACCGCGCTGGATTTCCCCAGTAAAGATGGCCCGTCTGAGGGCGTCAGCCACCTGCTCGCGTGCCGGACGGATCTTGATAGGTTCCATAGATCATTGCTCCCGTCTGGGATATTGGATCCACAAACTCTCGCTGAAGGTACCCCCCCCGTCGAATGGGCGGGGGGACGGGTCATAGCAACCACCGGAGAATCGAACAGCGACATGCCGGTATACCCAGCTCGACCCCTGGAGCGAATGGTGCGAGGACGTCGCGAATATTTGACTGAAGATTTTGTTTCATCTGTACGTCATTATGGTAGAAGTGCCGCAGACGGATGTCAAGGGACCAACAGGTCCAACATGACATCCCCCGTCAGGGGTCCGAAGTACGCACGAAGGTCCAGATCCGAGAGGGCGCGGGCGAGATCGTCCCGGTCATAACGCAGGCCCGTGAGCCGTTGTTCCACTTCACGAACGTCCCGCTCCCCAAAGAAGTCCCCATAGATGCGGCACTGCTCAATCCGGCCATGCTCCACGTACAACCGCACGTCTATCAGGCCGACGCCTTCGATGTACCGGGTGCGCTGTAGATTGAACGGCGGCGATTGGCCGTACACCCACTCCCAGTTGCGGTAGCGGTCCTTCGCCAGGCGCTCGATGTTGCGCCAATCCTTATCCGTCAGGTGATATTGAGGGATCTCGGGCAATCCATCGAAGATGCGCTCGAGGAGCACCTGCCGAAACTCGTGGATGTCCATGTCCCGCCTCAGATAGGGGCGGATGTTGGTGACGCGACTGCGGACGGACTTCACGCCTTTGGACTCCAGCTTCTCCCGGCGCGGCTTCAGCGCCCGCTCCACGTTGTCCAGGTTCACATCAAACATGAGCGTACCATGACTGAACATCCGGCCGCGCGTCGCAAACTGGGCGTTGCCGGAAACCTTCTTGCCGTCCACCAGGATGTCGTTGCGGCCGGAGAGTTCAGCAGGAACGCCGAGATCACGCAGGGCACGAATCACCGGCTCCGTGAACCGCGCATAGTTTCGGAAGCTGTTGGCGTCATGCTTGGTGATGAAGCTGAAGCTGAGATCACCTTCGTCGTTGTACACCGCGCCGCCACCGGAGAGGCGCCGCGTCACGACGACACCGTGTTGCCGGATGAAATCTTCATTGATCTCCTCGAAGGTATTCTGATTGCGTCCCACAATCACCGTCGGCGTCATGGAGTAGAAGATGAGATACGTCTGGTCAATATCGAGATGCGTCAGGGCGTACTCCTCGAGCGCCAGGTTGAGGGTAGCGTCGAGGATGTTGTGATTGTCGATGTAGAGCATACAGGTCCCTTTCCGTGTCTATGTCGAGTCCGGCGATGACCATGATTTTCCGCGGGTCAACCGGCAAAGACTGAGGCACCGTGTACATGAAACATTGTAGCGCAATGAGCAGCAAATCCC
>JAIMAY010000016.1 GCA_023511725.1 Alicyclobacillus sp. | reverse complement strand
ACCGACGGCTGGCTCGATTTGTACGGAGGGGGGTATAATACGGGCGGACAGGGGGAGAATTTCGATGGAGTACACCGATCCGATGAAGCACCGCCTCCGCCGGATTGAAGGCCAGGTGCGGGGCGTGCTGCAGATGATGGAGCAGGGCAAGTCGTGCAAAGAGGTTGTGACGCAGTTGTCGGCCATCCGGGCGGCGGTGGACCGGGTGATCATGTATGTCGTCGGAGAGAACATGGAACAGTGCATCCGGGAGGAAGTCGCCGGCGGCGGGAGTGCCGACAAGGTGATTCGGGAAGCGATTGAGTTGTTGATGAAAAGCCGATAAGGGGGATGAAATGATGGCCACGGTACAGGTGACGGATCAGAACTTTGCGAGCGTCATCCAAGGGGATAAGCCGGTGCTGGTCGATTTTTGGGCGGCGTGGTGTGGACCGTGCCGGATGATGGCGCCCGTGTTGGAGGAGTTGTCGGAAGAGGCAGGCGACAGGCTGGTGGTGGCCAAATTGAATGTTGATGAGAACCCGAGGACGGCGGGCGCGTACGGGATCATGAGCATCCCGACGATGATCCTGTTCCGGGGCGGCCGGCCGGTGAAGCAGCTCGTGGGATACATGCCGAAAGGGACACTGGTGAGTCAACTGGCGGACGTGCTGTAAATCCGATTCAAAGGAGCGTGGGGAATATGGCGCAGGAGTTTCACTACAGTGCCACCACGGAAAAGAGCCTGGACGAGGCGGTTGCGGCGCTCGAGGCGGCGCTGAAGGACCGCAAGTTCGGCGTTCTGTGGCAGATGGACATCCCGTCGAAGCTGAAGGAGAAGGGCGTCGACTTCGACAAGCCGTACCGGGTGCTTGAGGTGTGCAATCCGCATGAGGCCAAGCAGGTCCTGACCCAAAACCCGATGGTGGGGTACTTCCTCCCGTGTAAGGTCGTGGTGTACGAGCATGAGGGGAAAACGGTCATCGGTCTGCCGAAGCCGACGGTGCTCATGGGCGTGATCGGGGATGAAGGCCTCATGGAGACGGCACAGCGGGTGGAAGCGGCGTTGAAAGAGGCGGTGGACGAGGCGGCAGGCTGAATGGCCGGATGAGGTTGTCACCGGGAGCCAGGAGGTGCTCTTCTGGCTCCATTCGGTACATAGAATGGGTGTGAAAGGACGTCAACGTTCAACGGTGCGGGTACGGGTTATGCGGTCGATGGGTGGAGAAAGTGTGGTGGTATAGATGGGACACCGATTTAATCCGAAGCATGTGGAAAGGCTGCTGAATGAAGAGCGTCAAAAGCTGTTACCGCCGGAGATGATTCTGGAGCGACTGGGCGTCGAACCGTCGCATGTGGTCGCAGATATCGGGTGCGGGCCGGGGTATTTTAGTCTTCCCCTCGCCCAGATGAGTCGTGCGGTGTACGGTGTGGACGTGTCGGCGGAGATGCTCGACCTCCTGGCTAGGCGTGCCGCAGAGGCAGGGGTATGCAATGTCGAGTCCATCCAGGCTCCCGCAGAACACATCCCTTTGCCAGACGCCAGTGTGGACCGCATGCTGTGTGCATTTGTGCTACAGTCGATGACCTAAAGCAGACGCTGGCCGAGTTTAATTTGACTGATCTGTGTGCCGTATTCCGGAAAAGCGGCCTCACAGGCCGCCACTACCGAATGAACGTCGAAGTCCCGTTCGACAGAATGGCAAGCGGCCGAGGGTGAAACGCCCGCAATGCGGCCGGTACTTCTGGAAAAGGAGTGAGGTGCAAATATACGGAGAGCAAAGACTCCAATGTTGCTGGCGGTGGTGCACCATGCGGGTCTACAATCCCTGTTTGCGCATGTGCTGAATGTCGATTTGGTGAAGACGTACAAACCGGACCCGAGGGTTTATGAGCTGGCGATTCGCACGCTCCATCTTCCGAAGGAAGAGATTTTGTTTGTCTCGTCCAACGGCTGGGATGTTGCTGGTGCGAAGTCGTTTGGGTTCACGGTGGCCTGGGCGAATCGGCAGCGGCAGACACATGAAGAATTGGTAGTGCAACTGGACTACGTCACAGATGACCTGTTGCAACTTGCTCACCATGTGATAAGCCAATAAGACACCGTATTCGGGTACCCAGTATCTCCGCTGACCACATTCGTGAACGACCATCTCCTCAAATGGACCGTCCGTACTAGTCCGTTTTCCATACAGAATGATTCGGATCGGCCTGATGTTACAAAACGTAAGCCCCTAAACTGAATGTGTCTAAGGGAGCGCCGGTGATCAACGCACGGAACGCAAACCATCCAGTGCCGACTTGCTTCCTTGGCTCATGCAGAGGGGGGCGAAACCATGAAGAAGATGGTTTGGGCCGGAGTCGCATTGACGGCAGCGATCCTGGCGGGGTGTGGTGCAAACACAGCGCAGCCGAACTCCGAAAACCAGGTGAACCCATCCACGAGTCCGACACAAGCGGTCAGCAACGGGACTTCCAACACGAGTCAATCCTCTCAACCGGAAAGTCCGGCCTTGAAGTCGCAGACGGTGTCGTTGACGATTCTACCCGGCGGACGCCTCGGTCCGGATGGCAAGATGCACGATACCTACACGGATCCGGATTTCACGGTGGTTCAGGGAGTGCCCGTGACGCTGACGGTGTATAACTACGACGGCGGCAGCCACACGCTGACCAACTCGGACCTCGGATTGAACCTCCAGGCGAAAGGATCCACCAAGAAAGGCGTCCCGGCTGTCACGACGGTGACCTTCACACCGACAAAGGCTGGGGATTTCAAGTGGCAGTGCATGGATCCCTGCGATGGCGACAACCAGGATTGGGCTATGACGCATGAAGGGTACATGCAGGGCACCATCCACGTCGTTCCATTCGCCGACAAACAGTACGTGTATCTTACCATCAAGGATGGGTTGCAGTACGCTTCGGCAGATGGGAAACTGCACGATTCCTTCTCGCCAGCCAACTGGACGGTCCAACAGGGAATTCCGGTGCAGGTGACGGTGGAGAACTTCGACACCGGCCAGCACTCCATCACCGCTCCGGATTTGAACCTGAACCAGGTGATTCAGGGGGCGAAAAAGGACGGGGTGCCGACCACGACCACCTTCACCTTTACGCCCGAGAAAGCTGGCACCTTCCACTGGCTGTGCACCATCCAGTGTGACGGAAACGGCTGGGCCATGAGCCACGACGGGTACATGGCAGGCAACATCACTGTCAATCCATAAAGACAACGAGTTACTGCCAACTCGGAAGGGGCCTCGCCGGGCTTGGCGGGGCCTTTCATTAGAAGATGCACCTCCCCTGCCTTAGGACCCAGTGTCACAGTGTGGTTATTCCTACCCCATGTTGTCCGTAAATTGACGCGATTACGTGTCCGAATCCACATTTCGCGCCCGTTTTTCGGGCGCGCATCATTTTTGACAGGAATTTCGGTGGTTCATGTACGCCAAGCGCAAGGTCATTGTTGAGTTGATCGACATACACGTATCAGGTCCGGCCCCCCATGACACACGATGAAACGCGTGTTCCTCTCTCTTGGCACGGCTTGGTCCCCTACTGTAAAATGGAAGAGATTGAATCGTAAGAGAACACTATCATCCCATCCTCGCCGGCGGCGAAAACGCTGGCCCGCCGGGCGACACCAAAGGGGACTCATCCATGCCATTTCCCAATGTCTTGGACACCGTCCACGTGTCTCTCGCCCATGGTCAACACCCGTCTTATCGCGTCCGCATCGCGGATCTCGATGACACCAGCTTTGAGACGGAGGTGCCGTTCGACGCGGGCGGCCACGCCGTACGTTGGCCGGTGGGCACACGCGTGCAGGTCGTGTTTGCGCACAAGGAGAGCCTGTATCACTTCGAAACCACACTGCTCGCCTTTCGCCCAGGGAACCTGCTGCTTTATCGATGGGAGCGGCCGAAAGAGGAAGAGATTCAGAAGATCCAGCGCCGCGCCTATTATCGTGTGAGTGTCACGTTGCCGGCCGACATGCTGATCAGCGGTCAGCGCAGATCCGTGCAGGTCATCAATATCAGTGCGGGCGGACTGGCCTTCCAGCTCCCGCGGCGCGAACTGCTGCCGGGCGACGTGGTGCTCGGCACCATCGACCTGCCGGATGTCCGCGGCCAGGCCAATATCTCTTTTACCGCCGTCGTCCGCCGCACGGAAGTCACGGACGACGGGTGGATCATCGGCGTGGAATTCACCGGTCTGCGTGACGCCGACCGGACTCGCATCGTCCGCTACTGTTGGCAACGGCAACGAGAGATCCAGGCCGCTGCGGAGCGCGTGCCAGGGGCACGGCGATGAGGCCTCCGCGTTGGACGCCTCTCCAGGCTTGCCAGACACACGATGCAGAGCCGTCATGTGCTGGGACGCCACAAAAAAAGCTGCCGCTCATCGCGGCAGCTGCGAGATTTCCTCAACCCTCTTGCGCCGGTGTCTTCGCCGGCGCTGAAAGCCCGACCACCCGCCACGGGTGCGTGTACACATGGAACCTGTCGCCGCGCGCGAAGCCGATGGCGGTGATCCCCAGTTCCTCCGCCATGTCGAGCGCGAGCGCGGTCGGGGCAGACTTGGCAATCACCAGCCCCACCCCAATCTTCGCCACTTTCAGCAGCACCTCCGACGACAGGCGGCCGCTGAACGTGATCAGGTGGCCGCGCACGTCCTGACCATGGCGCAGCGTATGGCCGTACAGCTTATCCAGTGCGTTGTGCCGCCCGATGTCGGTTCGCGACAGGACAAGCCCGTCGGGCGTGCAGAGCCCCGCCATATGCACGCCGCCGGTTTCGCGCCAGAGGTCGGCCTGCGCTTCCATCTCCCGCATGCGCGCGAGCACCTGCTCCGGCGTCACCTGCACGTCATCCTCCACGCGCCGAGCCAGCTGAGCGTCATTGTAGTAATAGAACATCTGTCGGCCCTTGCCGCAGCAGGAACCGATGTAGCGCTTGTTGTAAAACGCCTGGTTGAAGGTGACCGACGTCGTGGTTCGCACACGGGCAATTCCGAGGCTGTGCGCCACCTGCAGATCCGTCAGTTGCTCCAACCGCCGGATCACGCCCTCCGACGCCAGGAAACCCACGACGAGGTCCTCCAGGTACTCGGGTGTGCAGACGACGGTGGCCATCTCCTGGTCATTGACGTAGATGGTCAGCGCGTATTCGGTGGCCACCACGTCCTCCACCTGCTCAAAGCTTCCACCGTGGTAGCTCCAGATGCGCCGGCCGCGGCGGACAGGTAGCCAGAAGGCCGCCTCGTCCCGCATACCTGCCGTGATGGACATGATGGATCATCCCTCTTTTCCGGTTGTCCGAAGCGCGCGGCCCATGCCCCGGAGCGCCCCCAGGAGCGCATTCAGGGCGGTGCTGATGTCGGGATCGGCCAAGGCGCGCATCAGGCCGAACACCCCCAGGGGTCGGTCTGCGGGCTGCGCCAACGCCTCTTCCAAACCATTTGCTGCTCCTTCCAGCAGGGTCCCCATCTTCTCCAGGTTCAACGCCTCCAGCTGCTGCACCAACCGGACAAGGTTCTGCAGCGCTCGCACGGCGCCGGGCTGATTCAACTGTTCCACGACGATCCGGAGAACATCATCCCCTTGCTCCAGCGCCGCGGCGGTGAGTTCAAGCAGACCGCGCTCATGCAGCCCCCGCACCACGCGCAGCGCTTCCTCCACGGCGTCGGCTTCCTCCGCCACCGCCTGCAGCAGGCGCAACAGTGCCTTTTCCGACGCCGCCTGCGGGTCCGGGGTGAACTGCACGACCGTTTGGATCGGTTTCGCCATCGTGCACCCTCCTCACTGCTGCACACCGCTCGGCACGGGGCCGACGAGCGGACGATAGTCTTCCCGAGCCCACTTCTGCTCCACCTCGACACCGGGTCGAGGATTGGGCTGACCGAGGCGCGGGTTCCCCTTGACGATGGGCGACGGGCATGGCTTGAAGTCGATGACCTCCAGCCGCACGTTCATCTCCTTGTATGCCGGCGTGTGCGTGGCCGTGTCGGATTCGCTGCTTGTGAGGAGGTTGACCGCTTCCTCGTCGGCAGCGGAGTTCATGGGAATGTACAGTTCCTTGCCGGACACCCTGTCCGTCACCACCGCGCGGAGCTTCACCGCGCCGTACGGCGACACCACGCGGACCAGCATACCGTCCTGAATTCCCCGCTCCTTCGCCAACTCCGGCGAGATCTCCACATAGCTGGAGGGCACCTTCTGGCGGATGCCGGGAACGCGGTAGGTGAGATGACCCTCATGGAAATGCTCCAGCATACGGCCGTTGTTGAGATGCAAGTCATACTCCTCGGGCGTGGATACCGGCGGCGTCCAGTCCACAGGCCGCAGGTTGGCTTTACCGTCCGGCGTCGGGAACCCGTCCGTGTACAGCAGCGGCGTATCGGTCCCGTCCGCGCGCACGGGCCATTGCAGGCTCCGATAACCTTCGAGCAGGTCATAGCGCGCACCTTTCATCAGTTCGGTGATGCTGCACGCCTCCTCGAAGATCTCTCGCGGCGACGTATACTGCCAATGGGCACCCAGCCGGTTGGCGATGTCCTGGATGATCTGCCAGTCAGGACGCGAGTCACCGAGCGGCTCCAGCACTTGGTACAGACGCTGGATGCGGCGTTCGGTGTTGGTGAACGTGCCCTCCTTCTCCAGGCTGGGTGCCGCCGGGAGGATCACATCCGCAAACTGAGCCGTCTTGCTGAAGAACACGTCCTGCACAACAAAGAACTCCAGCTTCTCGAACGCCTGCTGGACGTAGTTGGCGTTCGAATCCACGATGGCCATATCCTCGCCCACCAGGTACATGGCCCGCACCTTGCCAGCGTGAATGGCGTCCACCATCTGGTGGTTATCCAAGCCGGGGTTCGTCGGCAGTTCCACACCCCATGCCTGTTCCCACTTGGCCCGCACCGCCGGGTTGTCGATCCGCTCATAACCGGGCATGAAGGCGGGCGCACAGCCGAAGTCGCCCGCACCCTGGACGTTGTTGTGTCCGCGCAGCGGATACGCGCCCGTTCCCGGTCGACCCACATGGCCGGTGATCAGCAGCAGATTGCAAATGGCCGTGCTGGTGTCGGTGCCGCCCTTGTGCTGCGTCACACCCATGGCCCAGCAGATGCACATCGCCTTGGCCTCGGCAATCATGTCGGCGACCGCCACCAGTTGCGCCTGCGGAATCCCCGTCATCTCCTCCGCATAGGCGAGCGTGAATTTGTCGAGGGATTTCACGTATTCCTCGAAACCGTTGACGCGCTCCGCGACAAACTTCTTGTCATAACGCCCGGTGTCGATGAGGTACTTGGTCACGGCGGACAGCCAGATCAGATCCGTGCCCGGCTTGGCGTGCAGGTGGATGTCGGCGCGCTTGGCGAGATCGTTCTTGCGCAGATCCGCGACAATCAGCTTCTGCCCGAACTTCTTGTGCGCGCGCCGGATGCGCGTCGCCAGCACCGGATGCGACTCCGCCGGGTTGGCACCGATGACGATGACCAGGTCCGCCTGCGCGATGTCGGAGATGGATCCCGAGTCGCCGCCGTAACCCAACGTCCGCCGCATCGCCTCCGTCGCCGGCGCCTGGCAGTAGCGCGAGCAGTTGTCGATGTTGTTGGTGTGCAACACCGCGCGGGCCAGCTTCTGCATCAGGTAGTTTTCCTCGTTGGTGCACTTGGAGGAGGCAATCAGCGCAATGCTGTCGTCCCCGTGCTCTCGGCGGATCTCCGTCAGCCGCTTGGCGATGAGATCCAGCGCCTCATCCCACGTCGCGGGATAAAAGGCATCCCCGCGGCGGATCAGCGGCGTCGTGAGCCTGTCAGGGCTGTTCACAAAATCCCATCCGAACTTGCCCTTCACGCACGTGGAGATCTGGTTGACGGGCGCCTCCATCCGAGGCTCCACTTTGAGGATCTTGCGGCCCTTGGTCCAGATGTCGAAACTGCAGCCGACGCCGCAGTAGGTGCAGACCGTCTTCGTCTTCTGGATCCGCGACTCGCGCAGTTTCGCCTCCACCTCGGAAATGGCGAAGATCTCCTTGTACCCCGGCTCCACCTGCTTCGTCAGTTCAATCATGCCGCGCAGCGTGTCGCGCTCTATGCCGGTCATGTACCCGGCCTCGCCCAGCATCGATTTCTCCATCAAGGCGTTGCATGGGCAGACGGTGACGCAATGGCCGCAGGACACGCACGACGACTCGTTGATGGGCACGTCGTTATCCCAGATGACGCGCGGACGCTCGCGGCTCCAATCGATGGAGAGCACCTCGCTCACCTGCAGGTTCTGGCACGCCTCGACGCACCGGCCGCAGAGGATACACTGGTCGGGATCATACCGATAGAACGGATTGGAGTCGTCGACCTCGTAGGGTTTCGGCTCGAACGGGTACGTCTGATGCTCAATCTGCATGGTCATGGCGGTATTGTGGACCACGCAGTTGCCATTGTTGTTGTCGCACACCGTGCAATACAGCTCGTGGTTGCGAAGGATGCGGTCCATCGCCTCCTTCCGCGCCCAGCGCGCTGCGACAGACTTGGTGCGCACCATCATACCGTCCTGCACAGGTGTGCTACACGCGCGAACCAATTCGCCGCCCACCTCAACGATGCATGTGTCGCACGTTTCGATGGGACCCAGCGCCGGGTGATAGCAGATGTGCGGAAAATTCGCCTGCCGTTCGGTGATCACACTGAGTAGCAGGGTGCCCTCGGGGACTTGCACGGGATCCCCGTCCACATACACCGTCACCTGGCGCACTTCAGAGGTTACCGACCTAGGTTCCAATTCCAGCGCCATGCTTTGTCCCTCCTGTCCTATGGAGTCAAAGCCTCTCACAGTCTACCGATGCTCGTGCCAAGGCAGAGAGCATGGGTAGAGTGGCGCGCGGAACCAGGACCGGGAACGCCCCGGCCCTGGTCCATTGGCGCATGGGGAAGTCTCTGTGGGGGTGGTCCGCCCTCAGCTTTGCGAATAGACGTCTTTACTGATCATGTGCGACGGCGCCTCGTGTGTCGCTTCGCTCGGCGCGGTCTTGCCGCGCAGATACGCGTACCAGTACACGGTGGCCACGAACAGCCAGCCGCCGATGGCGTTGCCGATGAAGGCCCCTATCCATTCAACGATGATCTGGCCCCAGGTGATGGGCGCCCCGACAAAATAGCCCGCGGGCAGGAAAAACATGTTGGCCACCACGTGCTGGAAGCCGATGGCCACGAATGCCATGATGGGGAACCAGATGCCGAAGATCTTGCCGATGATATCCTTCGCGCCAAGTGCCATCCACACTGCCAGACACACCAGCCAGTTACAGCCAATTGCGGAACAGATGGTCGGCCACAGCGGCAGCGTCGCCTTCGACACGGCGATGCTGATGGCCGCCTTGTTGTAGGGCGCGGTGGTGAGCATGTGGCCCCAGACGCCAAGGACCCACGCGACGAACAGCGAACCGATGAGATTGCCGATAAGGACCCAGAACCAGTTGTACACCAGGCCGCCCAGGGTGGCGCGCTTGGCGTGCACCGCGATGGGTACGGTCATCATGTTGCCCGTCAACAGTTCGCCGCCGCAGATGACGACGAACATCAGGCCGATGGGAAACACCGCACCCCCTACAAGCGCTTTCAACGTGCCGGCGCTGTCCGGCATCCCGGCCGTGACGCGGATGTCAAACAGTGCGCCCAGCGCGATGAAGGCACCTGCCAAAAAGCCGAGGACCAAGAGTTTGCCGATGGACATGCGGGCCTTCTCCTCGCCCGACTTCACCGCTGCGGCGGCAATCTCAGCCGGTGTCAGGAAGTTGCTCACTCGACTTCACGCTCCTTCTCTCTGGCGTAATCTTTCTCCATTTGTGGTGTGCCCCGACGGGTCCAAACCTTAAGAAGCGGCACAGGGAAAGTAAAGCCTCTCCCCCGTGCCGCTTCGCACGCCCACAGGCTGCCTGCGGGCGAACCAGCCGCCGGACCGTTGTCGAACGTAGTCGGCACACGGACCACCCCCCATGCGCCAAACCACAGCGTCGCCACCATTATAGTCCTAACGTACTAGAAATGGGAAGAGGGAATTTCGCGATGCTCAGAATGATTCGACACGCTTGTCCCTCGAGTTGCCGTGGCGTCGGTTTGAATGGGCTTCTCGAAGATAAACACCGACACTCCCATGTCCTCCTGCACCTTGAAATCGGAAAACAGATAGAGCAGCCGAGACCCTACCAGTGCCTCCATCCCTTCGGGCACCTGCCGCGCATACCGCTCTTGGATCATCTTGGTCCTGGCCGATCTCACCATCTCCGCCCCTTCCGGCGTCTGACTGATGAACTTCTCGGTGGGCGTGAGATTCCCATGGAGAATGGTGATGGCCATGTTGTCGACGAAGTACGTCTTGATCCGTTCTGGACCCTTGCCGAAACACTCCTGACGAACTCGGCGGACAATTTCGTTGAACGCCCCCTCTTTGCTTCTCGGCATATCGGCACCCTCCTTCCACACAGGCTTGCCTGACGTTTCCGAGATCTCCGTCACGGCGACGGCACTACCATCGATTGTAACCGAGCGTAGGAAACGGAGAAACCGGGCACACTATCCGCGGATAACCGAGAAACGGAGGCATTGCCATTGCACAGTCAACGCAGACAGTCTCGGTGGACTCGTTTTGCCATTGCACTCGTGGTGTTGGTGGTCATCCTGTTTCTGGCGCTGGAATGGCAGGAATTCGTGCATCTGCGACTGCAGCGTTTCGGTTGAACGGGCGGAGGTGACAGCATGACCGTCTGGCAACGCCTGTTCCGGCGCGGGGGACAACGCTTGTCCGGCGCCGTTGCTCCGGAACAATGGCTGGAGGAGCATCAGCACCTGGCGTATGACGGCCATCTGGATCACGCCGTGAACCTGTTGGAGGACCTGCTCGGCGTCAACGATGACCTGGTCATCCGCAGCTTTCGCGTGTTTGGCCAGCATCCCGCCGTTCTCGTCTACTTCTCGAACCTCGTCAACCGCGAGGTGATCAACGAGCAGATCCTGTGGCCGCTGATGCAATCCCAACCGTCGAGCGAGAACGACAGGGGGCGCACACGCCCGCACGATGCCGAACTGACCCAACGCGTGATGGAAGAGGCCATCTACTACGGCGAGGTCCACACCGAGCGTGAGTACGTGAAGATGGTCGAAGCGCTGTACCGTGGGGAGCCGCTGCTGCTGGTGGCAGGGGCCAGCGTGGGGATCCTGCTCGCCACACGCAACGTCGCGCAGCGATCCGTCGAGGAGCCGCAGACCGAACAGGTGATCCGCGGCGGTCGGGACGGTTTCACCGAGCTTCTCTCGACCAACATCACGCTGCTTCGTTACCGGCTGCAAACGCCGAACCTGCGCGTGAAAATGGTCACCATCGGGCGCATGACCAAGACCAAGATCGCCGTGTGCTATGTGGAGGGCATTGTCCAACCGGCGCTGCTGAAAGAGGTCGAAGACCGGCTCAAGGCTGTGGATGTCGACGGCATCTTTGATGCAGGCACCCTGGAGCAGTTCATCGAGGATAATCACTGGAGTCCATTTCCCCAGGTCCAGAACACTGAGCGTCCCGACAAATGCGCGGTCAGCCTGCTTGAGGGGCGGGTCGTGATCCTCACCGACGGAACGCCATTCGCGCTCATCGTACCCGCGGTGTTCGCGCAGTTTTACCAAACCCCGGATGATTACAGCGAACGGCCGGTGATGGCCAGCCTGATCCGCCTGGTCCGCATCGTTGCGCTGACGTTCTCGCTGGTCTTTCCGTCGCTGTACGTGTCGGTGATAGCCTTCAACCCAGAGCTGATCCCCACGAAGTTCGCCGTGGCGGTGGCCGGCGGAAGGGCGGGCGTACCCTTCCCCGCCGTGGTCGAGGTGCTGCTCATGGAGGTCACGATGGAGGTGCTTCGCGAAGCCACCCTCCGCGTCCCGCAGCAGGTCGGCGGTGCGCTGTCGATTGTCGGAGTGCTGGTGATTGGCCAGGCCGCCGTCTCCGCCGGTTTTGCCAGCCCCATCACCGTCGTCGTGGTCGCGCTGACCACCATCGGATCATTCGCCACGCCGGCCTACAACGCGGCGGTGGCACTGCGCATCCTGCGCTTTTTGCTGACCTGTCTTGCGGGCGTGTTCGGTCTCTACGGGGTGATGATAGGGCTCATCCTGATCACGCATCACATGCTCTCCCTCAGGTCCTTCGGGGTCCCCTACCTCAGCCCCATCGTCCCGGGCGACTGGCAGGGCACCAAGGACACGTGGATCCGCGCACCGCTGTGGTGGATGCCGAAACGCCCGGCGCACCTGCAACCCGCCAACCGACGGCGCGTCGGCGACGGCACGCTTCGCGACGTGATGCAGCGGCCAAGCCATCCGCTGGACCCCGTGCATCCGCGGAAGGGGAGGTGAACCGTGGAGAACCCGCGGTTTTAGACGATCACGGTCCTCGAAGCCAGTGCCATCCTCATCAGCACCATCATCGGCGTGGGCGTGCTCGCGCTGTCGCGGCTGGCCGCCGAGGCAGGCGGGTCCGGGGCGCCGCTCGTCACCCTGCTCGGCGTGCTCGTCTCCACCGGCGGCCTGCGGATCCTGACGAAACTCGGGACGCGCTTCCCGCGCGAGTCCATCGTGGGGTACAGCACACGCCTGATTGGCCCGTGGTGCGCGGCGGTGATTTCCGGCGTGATGGTGCTGTTCTTCGCTGCGCTGACGGCGCTCACCGCGCGCGAGTTTGCGGAGGTGGTGGTCACCTCCGTCCTCACCCGGACTCCGGTCGAGGTGACGACGTTGACCATGCTGCTGCTGACCGCGCTGTCGAGCCGGGCCAACATGACATCGTTCGCGTATGCTCATCTGTTCTACCTTCCGTTCGTGATGCCAGGTCTGCTGATTGTCGTGCTCAGCACCAAGAACGGCGACTACCTAAACCTGTTGCCGTTGATAGGTAACGCGCCGCAGGTGGGATCATTCGTTGTCGGGGCACTCGCCATTTCCGCGTTGTTCCAGGGTGCGTTCATCATGGCGTTTGTGATCCCAGCCATGCGCCAACCGGAGAAGGCGATGCGGAGCGTGCTCTGGGGAATCGGGGTGGCCGGCGGCCTGTACCTCCTGATTGTGCTGGCGACCGTGGCCGTGTTCGGTGCAGAGGCGACGCGCGAGTTCCTGTGGCCAACCTTGGAGTTGGCGCGCATGACTCTGCTGCCCGGCGAGGTGCTGGAGCGGCTGGATGCCGCCTTTCTCGTGGTGTGGGTAACCGCGGTGTTTACCACCCTCTACTCCACCTACAACCTGACGCTGCGAGCCGCCCGGGATCTCTTTCGCATGGAGGATCACCGGCCGTTCGCGCTGTTCCTGTTGCCCTACATCATGCTGATGGCGATGCTGCCGACGGATGTGGTGCACCTGTACCTGGTGATGCGGCGCCGGAGCCGAACCGGGACAATCGGTTTGGGTGCTGCACGCGGACGGACTGACGATGAATGACGCGCTGCAGCAGCTGCAGCAGCAGGTGGCGGACAAACTGTTTCTCGGCCACCTCCGGATCATCGTCGTATCAGAAGACTTCGCGCGCCAACAGGGGATGGAAGCGTTGAGCGACTTTCTCGTCCGCCACCCCGAGGTCCGGCGCACCGTGTGGGTGGTGGTGAGCAAAGGCAGTGCCTCGGACCTGATGCAGACCGCACCGCCGTTGGAGCGAGTGCCGACGGTGTACCTGATGTCCACGCTCGATCACGCCAAACAACTGGGTAAGCTGCCCAACGACTTTTTCGGGATGTTCGTGAGCAAGGTGGCCATGCGCGGACGGGAACCCATCTTGCCCTACGTCGAGGTGATGCAGAAGGACAACGTGAATATCTCCGGATTGGTGATGTTCCGACGCTACAGGATGGCAGGCACGACCGCACGGCCGTTCGATATCGCCACGTACATGCTGCTCAGCGGCGTGCAGCCTGGCGGTTACACCATGATGGTGCAGATTCCGGGTCACCGGGAGACCGTCATGTGGCAGGCATATCTACGCAAACGTCGGATCACCGTTCGTATCGAGAACGGCAGGCCGCACTTCACCGTGCGCGTTCACCTCGACGGCAACATCACGGAGAAGTCGAGCGAAGGCGTGAACCTCGATGATCCGCGCGTACTCGCCGCCATCGACGACGCCGTGGGGCAGAAGCTGCGCAGCAACCTGGACGCTTTCATCACCCTGACCAAGGCGCTGCACACGGAGCCAGTGGGGTTTGGCGAATTTGTGCGAGCGCGGCAGCCAGGTTACTGGGATCGGTACGTGCAGACGAAGGAGCGGTGGGAAGCGCTATATCCCGATGTGAAAATTGACTTCGTGATCACCGTACGGACGCATCGTGTGGGCATGAAGGCGGTGTGACACGCTATCGGCGGGAAGACTGGCATCATCCGTCACAGGCTGGGAAGGCGGTGTGGCCCAATGGTGTTTGATCTGACACAGGTGTACCCGTCGCTGGTCGCACTCCTGTTCGCCGCCAGCGGCGGACTCATGCTCGCAGTCGACACACGCCTGTTCCGTAAACAGGGCATGTTCAGAGAGGAGCGATGGTCGCGCGTGATGGGATGGATCAACGTCGGGGCGGGTGCCGCCATGTGGGTGGGAGTGCGGATCGCCGAACGATGGCTGTGGTGACGCCGGCGCGGCCATGTCATCCGCGACCGCGCCAGCGATGTCTTAGCGCACGCGGCTTGCCTACGCCCGTCGCCGCGCCGCCACGACGTCATACAGCCACAGCAGCACCAGAAACAGCACGCCGGAGAACACGGAGACGCGGGTCAGCGGCGAAGCCACGATGGCAGCGAAGCACAGCACCACCAGCACGAGCCCGGCGATGGGCCACGCCGGCCATAGCGGAACCGGGTAGCGCAGCGATTGGCCCGTCCGCCGTGCCTGCCGACGGACGCTGATCTCGCACGCCAGGATCACGCCCCACACCCACAGGTCCGCGAAGGCGGATGCGCTGGTGATCCAGACGTACACCTGATTCGGCGCCAGGTACGTCAGCACCACACCGACGGCGATGGCGATGGCCGTGGTCCAGACCGCGAGGTGCGGTACGTGCCGCCGGTTCACGCGCCGCAGCCAGCCCGCCCGTTGCGCCTCCTCCGCCATGCCGTAGAGCATCCGGCTGCCACCGTACAGACCGGTGTTACAGGAGGACAGCCCGGACAGCACAATCACAAGGTTCACAAGACCTGCGGCAAACGGTACGCCCGCGGCTCGGAAGACCTGCACGTACGGGCTGCCGCTCTGGTGGATCAGTTGTGTCCAGGGGTAGGCGCAGAGCAGGATCAGCATCGAGCCGATGTAGAGGATGGCGATCCGCCACGTCACGGTCCGGAACGCCCGCCGCACGTTGCGCTCGGGATCCGCCGATTCGCCCGACTCCACGGCCAGGGTCTCCACCCCGCTGTACGCTTGGACGACGAGCGAGATGGCCATCGCCAGCCCCAGCCAGCCGCCGGGCATGAATCCCCCGGCAGCGTACAGATTGCGCAGACCCGGCGCATACCCGGGCACCAGCGCACCGGCGGCTATCAGGGCGCCGAAGACGATGAACACGAGCACCGTCAGCACCTTCAGCACCGCGAACCAGTACTCAATTTCGCCGAACACCCGAACCGCCAGCAGATTCGTGATGGTGAACAGCACCAGCGCCACTGCGCCGGGCAGCCATACGGGCAGCTGGGGCCACCAGAACTGCAGCAGCTTGCCGATGGCCGCGAGTTCCGACATCACGGTGGCGACCCAGAAGAACCACCACATGCCCGCCGTCACGAAGCCAATCCGGCGACCCAGCCAGTGCGCCGCGTATTGGCCGAATGAGCCGGAAACCGGTCTCTCCACGACCATCTCGGCCAGGGCCCGCATGACGATGGCCACCAGCAGGCCACACACGATAAAGTCGATGAGCACCGACGGGCCCGCGACGGACACGGACACGCTTGCGCCGTAAAACAGTCCCACACCAATGACGCCGCCCACCGCCAGCATCTGCATCTGCCGCGCGGAGAGGCTGCGCTTCAGACCGCGTACCCCACCTGCCTTTTTCTCCTGAACTGGCCCAGACATGGAAGACGCTCCCTTCCGGTGCATCCGCACCCTGTGGGAGCATCGTATGCCCGGGGCGGCCCAGGATTGGCCGACGAACGCCCACCTCAGCGGAATCCGAGCAGCCGCTGCGCCTCCTCCGACATCATCTCCGGCGACCACGGCGGGTCCCAGACCACGTCCACGTGCACCATCGCCACGCCAAACACCTGCGCCGCCGCCCATTCCACCGCCTCGCTCAGGCTGTCGTGCGCTGGGCACCCAGGCGTGGTCATGGTCATCTCGATGTGCAGTGTACCTTCGTCCAGCTCCTCAATCTTGTAGATCAGCCCCAGGTCCACCACGTTGATGCCAATCTCCGGGTCATACACTTCCTTCAATTTCTCACGTACTTCATTCAGATCAATCACGGCCCGTCCACTCCTTCACCGTTTTGCGCAGATCCATCACGCGCAGCATCTGCCCGCAGAAGACCCACAGCGCCAACCAGATCAGCGCGGTGCCAAACCACGCCACGACAGGGGACTGCGCCCAGGCCGCTGCGGCCATGCCCCATGCACCGAGTACGAACGCCGCCAGCACCGGGCGGGCGCGCTCCACTTGAATGAGGTCCGCAATCAGCACGCGCTTCGCGCCCGGGCGGGGTTTGCTATACCGCTGGGTCCAGACCAGAAACGGCACAATTTTGTACGCAAAGCCCATCACGGTGAGCGCCACGACGCCCATCAGTTCGAGCTGCACCACGGGTTTCCATCCCGTCCCCGCGGGTGGCCACACCGTCTGCAGCAGCAACAGCAGTGCCCACAGACCATACGTCACCGCCGCCGCCAACACCCCTTGGATGGGAGCTTCGACTTTCTTACGCATGCGTTTCTTGATGATCTGCGCGATGTTCCATCCTTGCACGCCGGCCAGTGCCGCGGCGGCCACACCGCCCAAGACCCACAGGAACCATACCCCACTCCACGCGGCGACCATCAGCAGCCAAAGCGATGCGTGCGCCAACCGCAGTGCCCAGACCTGGCCACCGGTGGCGAAGCCGTGCGAGAGCGTGAACATCGGCAGCAGCTTGTAGCTGAACCCGAGGATCAGGAAGAGGAAGTAGCCGCCCGCCGCCAGCAGGATGTGGGTCGCGAGCAGCGGCGCGAACCACGCGGACAGGCTGGGCAACGCGCCGCCGTCGATGAGGAGCAGCAAGGCGGCGGCCGTGATCGCCAGCAGCAGATGGATGTGTGCAGACAGCACAAAATCGTGCATCGGCCCCCGGACATGCGTGCGCGCCAGCGACACCACCATGAGCGCGGCGTACACGGCGACGGCGAGTACCGTGACGGCGCCAAACACCGCCAATCCCCATCGCCACCATGCCATCATGCTGGGAATCAGGCCGGCGATACCGACGGCGTACAGCCAGAAATTCCAGCGTGCCACACGCTCGCTGGCGAGCGGCATCAGGAACGCCACCGTCGAGAGTTGGTAGACGGCTCCCATGACGAAGGACAAGAGTGCCCCGAGCGTGAGCAGATGCGTCAGCCCGACGATGGCCGGCAATCCGGCGTCGAATAGGGCGAAGGGGCGCGCTTGAAGGGCGAGATCGACCGCAAACAGACCAAAACAAATGAGGCCCATCAGCATGTAGCGAAGCGGAACATGAATGGGCGGCGACTGGCTGGTGTTCACGCCGGAACCGGCCCCCACGGCGCGCCCATCTGCGACCTCCTGCATCCGAAACCCCTCCTTCACACTGCGGATTATCCTCCACGCTCCGGCCCGAAGGTGTGCGCAGGGTCACACACAACGCCATGGCACGGCGACGTCACCAAGCGTTCATGACCTCGCCCCAGAACGTCCACAGATGCGCCAAATGTGTCAGGTTCCAGCCATACGCGAAGGGGTATAATCGTGCCAAACGATTGTTGCAGGTAAGGATTGGACCGTCCCACACTCGCGGGAAAGGAGATGCCGCATGGACAACCTCCTCCTCGCCCGATGGCAGTTCGGCGTCACCACCGTGTATCACTTCTTCTTTGTGCCCCTCACCATCGGTCTCGTGTTTCTGATTGCCATCATGGAGACGCTGTACGTCACCAAGAAGAATGAGAACTACAAGCGCATGGCCAAGTTCTGGGGCAAGCTGTTCCTCATCAACTTCGCCGTTGGCGTGGTCACGGGCATTCTGCAGGAGTTCCAGTTTGGCATGAACTGGTCCAATTATTCACGGTTCGTGGGGGATGTGTTCGGCGCACCGCTCGCCATCGAGTCCCTCGCCGCTTTCTTCCTGGAATCCACCTTCCTCGGCGTGTGGATGTTCGGCTGGGACAAGCTCCCCAAACACGTACACCTGGCCTCCATCTGGCTGGTTGCGCTTGGCACCACCCTGTCCGCGTTCTGGATCCTCACGGCCAACGCGTTCATGCAGCATCCCGTTGGCTACGTGATCCAGGGCGGCCACGCGGAGATGGCCAGCTTCGGCGCACTGATTGGAAACGAGCAGTTGTGGTGGGAGTTCCCGCACGTGTGGCTGGGCGCGCTCGCCACTGGCGCCTTCTTCGTGGCGGGCGTCAGCGCGTACCAACTGCTG
Organism: Alicyclobacillus sp.; assembly: GCA_023511725.1. Taxonomy (GTDB): domain Bacteria; phylum Bacillota; class Bacilli; order Alicyclobacillales; family Alicyclobacillaceae; genus JAIMAY01. The sequence continues at coordinate 38,400 of JAIMAY010000016.1, read as the reverse complement.
CGCAAGCGCTGGCTCGAGGTGTTCCACCCGTCGTTTGTCATCAGCATCATCGTCGGCGTGGTCAGCAGCATCCTGGTCGCCATCGTCGGCCACGATCAAGCCCAGTATCTGATGGTCTCGCAACCGATGAAAATGGCGGCGTCCGAGGCGCTCTGGCATACCAGTGCCGATCCCGCCCCGTGGACGGTCATTGCCGCCATTGACCCCGCGCAGCAGCGCAACACCTTCGAGCTGCAGATCCCGTACGCCCTCAGCATCCTGGCGTACAACCAGCCGCACGGGAGCGTACCGGGGATGCTGGAGCTCCAGCAGCAGATGCAGCAGAAGTACGGCCCGGGCAGCTACATCCCGCCAGTTGGCGTGACCTTCTGGAGCTTCCGCGTGATGGTCGCAGCGGGCGTACTGATGATCCTGTCTGCGCTGTACGGCGCATGGCAGATGGTGCGCGACAAACTGCTGCAAAGCCGCCGCTATCTGCGCTGGATGCTGTTCGCGATGCCGCTACCGTTCATCGCCAACACCGCCGGCTGGCTGATGACGGAAATGGGCAGGCAGCCGTGGGTCGTGTACGGCCTGGAGCTCACTAGGGATGGCGTGTCGCCCACGGTTCCCGCTGGCGAGGTGCTGCTCACCCTCATCTCCTTCAGCGTGCTGTACGGACTGCTCGCCATCGTCGACGCCTACCTGTTCGTGCGGGCCGTTCGCCAGGGCCCAGAACCCGACGGCGAGGACAGCGAGGTCCCAGACCTGAACGTCGCGCCCCTGTGATGTTGTCGCCGCGTGATCCGGCTCAAGGCCCGCTTCACTGGCCCGTGCGCGGTGCCTGCGGATCGCCGTCGCGTGGTACGGATCATCTCGCCCGGAGGTGCCCGTCATGACGCTGAACACCCTCTGGTTCATGCTGATAGCCCTGCTGTTCATCGGCTTTTTCTTCCTCGAAGGATTCGACTACGGCGTCGGCATTCTGCTGCCGTTCATCGCCAGAACCGACGACGAACGTCGCGTCGTCATCAACACCATCGGTCCTTTCTGGGACGCCAACGAGGTGTGGTTCATCACCGCCGGTGGCGCGATGTTTGCCGCTTTCCCCAACTGGTATGCGACCTTGTTCAGCGGCTTCTACATTGCTCTGTTCCTGCTGTTGATTGCGCTGATTGGCCGCGGCGTGGCATTCGAGTTCCGAAGCAAAGTGGAACATGTGAGATGGCGCAGGTTCTGGGACAGTGTCATCTTCGTGGGCAGCCTGTTGCCCCCGCTGCTGTGGGGCGTGGCCCTCGCCAACATGATGCGCGGCGTGCCCATCGACGCGCACATGAACTTTGTCGGCAGCTTCTGGAACCTGATCAGCCTGTACTCCATCGCCGGTGGCGTCAGTGTGGCGCTGCTGTTCACTCTGCACGGAGCGCTATTCATCTCCCTGCGCACGGACGGCGTGCTACAACGCAGAGCACGGTCCGCCGCCATGGGCGTCGGCGCCTGGGCGACGGTCATCACCTTCCTGTTCGTCGTCCTCAGCTACCTGGAGACGGACATGTTCACGCGGCACGGCGTGGATCCTGGCGCTGTGCCCATTCTCGCCGGCTTATCCCTGTTCTCCGTGCAATTTTTCATCCGAGCCAAACGCGACGGCTGGGCGTTTTTCATGACGGGTCTGACCATCATTCTGTCGACCATCACCGTGTTCATGGACCTGTACCCGCGCGTGATGGTCAGTTCGCTGAATCCGGCGTGGAGTCTCACCATTTACAATGCGGCCTCCAATCCTTACTCGCTCAAGGTGATGACCATCATCGCGCTGACCGTGCTGCCCCTCGTGCTGCTGTACCAAGGCTGGAGCTATTGGGTCTTTCGAAAACGCATCTCGGCCGAGCACCGACTCGAGTACTGAACGCGAGGATGATGAGGCATGGCGTCGCGATGGCCGAAGCTCACCCGGCACGAGCAGGTCTGGCTGGCACTGGCGAGCCTCGGTGCCGCCCTGGGCTCCATCCTCGTCCTGCCACAGGCATGGTGGCTGACGCGCGTGGTGGACCGCGCCTTCCTGGCGCATGCCAGCGTGGCGCAGGTGTCCGAGAGCGTGACTGTGCTGGCCGGCATCTATCTGCTGCGCGGCGGTCTGGTGGCCTTCGCGCGATGGGCCGCCGCGGAGTTCGCCGGGCGGGTGCAGGCGCGCCTCCGCTCCGACCTGTTCGAACAACTGCTGGCGCTCGGCCCCGTCACGGTCCGATCCCGGCCCAGCGGCGAGTGGCTGGCGTGGCTGGGGGACGGGATCGACCGGATGGAGGCATACCTCGCCAACTACCTCCCCCAGTCCGTCAGCGCGGTCCTGACCCCGCTGGCCATCTTCGCCTTCGCAGCTGCGGAGGACGGCTGGACAGCCCTTGTGCTGGCCATCACGGTGCCGCTGCTCGCGCTGCTGATGGTGCTGGTGGGCATGTCGGCACAGGCGGCCACGAACAAGCAGTGGCAGGCGCTGGAGCGGCTGAGTGGACACTTTCTGGATGTGGTGCGCGGTCTGCAGACCCTGCGCAGCTTTGGCCGCAGCCATGTGCAGGCGACGACCGTCGAGCAGATGGCGGAGCGGTATCGCGCTGCCACCATGAAGGTACTCACCTTGGCTTTCCTCTCGTCGCTCGTGATGGAGTTGTTCTCCATGATCAGCATCGGCCTGGTCGCCGTCTCGCTCGGCCTGCGCCTGGTGAGCGGCCACATGGAATTCGCGCGCGCCTTTGTGCTACTCCTCCTCGCGCCCGAGTTCTATCAGCCCATCCGCATGGCCGGATCTCAATTTCACGCCGCGCGCGACGGCGTGGCCATGCTGCAGCGATGGGAGGCTGTGATGCAGACGGAGCCGCCTGGCCTGGCCGAGCCATCGGGAGGGCGCACGCTGCCGCCAAGCCGCCGCGGTTACACCATTGAGTTCCGTCACGTCACCGCCGTGTATCCAGGGACCTCCACACCGGTGCTGCAGGACGTATGCTTTCGGGTCAATCGCGGCCAAACCCTCGCCATCCTCGGCCCGAGCGGCACCGGCAAGAGCACCCTGCTTGCCATCCTGCTGGGCTTTCTTCGCCCGGTACAGGGCGAGGTGCTCATCGACGGTATACCCTTGCACGAGCTATCCCTCGCCTGGTGGCGCGACCAGCTGGGCTACCTTCCGCAGCAGCCCACATGGTTCCACGGCACGTTGCGCGACAATGTGTCCCTCGACGCGGTGGCCCTCGATGAGCAGGTGGCCGCCGCACTGCGCCTGGCTCGCTTCGACCCGGCGCTAGCGCGCCTGCCGGCTGGGCTCGACACGGTTTTGGACGGTGAACGGATTCGCCTGAGCGGTGGCGAGCAACAGCGCCTCGCCCTGGCCCGCCTGATCCTGCACAATCCACCCGTGGTCCTGCTCGACGAACCCACGCGCGCCCTGGATCTGGAAACGGAGGCCGCGCTGGAAGAAACGCTCCTCCCTTGGCTACGCTCGAGGACAGCGCTGCTGGTGGTACACCGCCTCGGGCTTGCCATGCGGGCGGACCAAGTGCTGGTGCTGGAGGACGGGCTCGTGAGAGAAATAGGCTCACCCAAGACGCTGCTGGAGGCAGGCGGCCGCTTTGCGTCTCTGTATCGCAACTATCATGGGGACGAGGTGGTCCGGGTATGACGTCCGTGGTCCGCTGGCTCCTGCACTGGCTGGGCGGGCACCGGCTGCGCGTCGCCGTCGCGGTGACGCTGGCAGCCGCCACCCTGTGCGCGGCCATCGCCATGATGGGCACGGCGGGTGACCTCATCTCCTCAGCCGCTTTGCAGCCCGCCACCATCCTACTCCTGTGGGTGCCCATCGTTGGCGTGCGCTTTTTCGGTATCAGCCGTGCCGTCGCGCGCTACCTGGAGCGGTGGATGTCCCACGATGTGGCACTGCGTCTAGCCGCGCGGCTGCGCGGGTGGGTGTACCGCGGGATCGAACGACATCCGAGCTGGCTCATCGGCATGCGGACGTCCCATCTGCTCGATGCCATCCTCTCCGACATGGAGCAGTTGCAGGACATGCTGATCCGGATCCTGTTGCCGGCCACCGCGTCCGCCCTCGTCAGCCTGGGCATGGGGGCTTGGCTCGCGCAGGTGTCCGCCGTGGCCGCGTTCATCTATATGGTGGGCGTGGTGCTGGCCGGTGCAGCGTTGCCCATGGCAACCCATGCCCTCACGCGCCGCGCCCAGGAAGAATGGCGGGCGCTGCGCGAGGAGCGCACGGCCCTCGCCGACGATGCGTTGCGCGGCCTGGAGGAGACCTTGGCGTACGGGATGGCGCCAGGACGACGGGAGCGCTTCCGCGAGGTGTGTCAGCGGGAACGGCGGCTCGCCGGGCGCCTCGGCGCGGTGCGCGGGGCGGCCGAGGGCTTGAACACCGTGATCAGCCTCGCTACGGTGACAGGCGTCCTGTTGGCGGCCGTCTCCGCCCACGCGCACGGACGGTTGCCAGGTGTGATGCTGGCCGCCATCGCGCTCGCCACGATGGCTTCGCTCGAAGGCTGGTCGGCCATCGGGCCAGCCTTCGCAGGATGGCAGGAGATGTACACGTCCGCGCAGCGCGTGATGGCCTGCACGCCCACGCAGATAGACGCGGCGCCCGGCCTCCAGGCAGAGGCCGAAGCGTTCACGGGTATGTCGTCGCGCTTCATCCCTGCTGCGGCACCCTCGGTCGAAACAGGGCTGTCGCGGGGTACGGAGCCCCGGGCTTCTGCCGCAGATACTACCCTGCTGTCCATCCGACACCTGTACGCCCGGTATGCTCCGGACGAGCCATGGATTCTTCGGGATATCAGCCTCGACGTACGGCCAGGACAGAAGGTGGCCATTGTCGGCGAAACGGGCTCGGGCAAATCCACCCTCCTGCAGGTGCTGCTCGGCTTCCTCCCGGCGGCGCGGGGTCAGGTGCGGTGGCTGAACCAGGACGTGCGCGAGTGGCCAGAGAGCGACCTTCGGACGCTGGTCAGCCTGGTGCCGCAGCAGGCTTACCTGTTTCACCACACGCTTCGCCAGAATCTGCGGTTGGCTCGGCCAGAGGCGACGGAAGAGGAACTGTGGGAGGCGCTGCGCGTCGCCCAATTGGACGACTTCGTGCGAGGGCTGCCTGAGGGTCTGGACACCGTCGTCGGGGAGCAAGGCATGCGGCTCTCGGGCGGACAGCGACAACGGGTGGCCTTGGCGAGGGTGATCCTGCATGGATCACCTGTGATCCTGTGCGATGAACCGACCGCCGGGCTCGACGCGGAAATGGAGCGGGCGTTCATCGAAGCGTTCTTTGCAGCTGCGCGTGACAAGACGGTGCTCTGGGTGACGCACCGCCTGACGCATGTGGACCGGATGGACTGGGTCCTGGTCCTGCATGATGGTGCTGTGGTGGAGGCGGGACGGCATGAAGAGCTGTTGGCGAGGGAGGAACGCTACGCCCGGCTGTGGCAACTGCATCGGGAGGCTGCGGCCTTGCAGGCGGCGCACTGACACGTGGAAGGGAGATGGAGCATGTGCCTCGGTATCAGGTTGGGCAACGTGTATCTGTGCTCCGCGGACATCACAGGGGTGAGCGGGGCTATGTGGTGGAGGTCAAGAACACGTGGCGGTTCGGCTGGACATACAGGGTGAGACTCGAGCCTCGCAGAGACATCTGGGTCACCGAAGATGCGCTTCAAGCGTGCGGGGACGAGCGATGAAGAGGAATCCTCACCGCTCAGCCTGCGGATGCAGCCCCTGCCGCCGCCATCACCTGTTCCAACAGCACATCCTCGGGAACCGCGCCTTCCAGCGCGTACGCTTCACTATCGTTGATCACCGTTTTCGGGACGCCGTAGACGTTGAAGCGCGTGGCCCAGTCGGGGAACTCGGTGGCCTCAATCATGCTGGCGGTGATCTGCGGCGATTCGAGCGCAAACTGATGCGCCAGCCGTACGGCTGCCGGGCAGTATGGGCATGTCGGTGTCACGAACACCTTGAGGTCCAGAGGCTGCGTCAGCGTGGCAAGCCGCGCTTTCGTCTCCGCGGACAAGCCTGAATCAGCGGCGGCCATCATCCGAATATCGTCCAGGAACGTGGCGAACTCATACCCGGACGGCGCGCCGTAGAAGCGAATCCCATAATCGGCGCGCGACTCGTCGGTGAGGACGATGGTCGGCACGCGCATCACGCCGTAACGCTGCGCCTCCGCCTCGTCCGTGTACAGGTTATGCACCTCGAGTTTGATCTGATCCGACAACGCCGCCACCTGCTCCAGCAGCCGGCGAATCTCGGGGCAGGTCGGGCACCCGAGGGATGCCTCGAAGAACTTGATCACCACGGTCCGTTCAAGCCCAGCCAATCGCTGGCGGATGGCATCCACCTGGCTCTGCGTCAGCAGCATGGGATTCCCTCCTCACGTCAAAACCGTTGCCACTTGTAGGATAGCACACCACAACCGACAATCATCGCTGACGCCATGATACCCCATAGGGTATATCGGAGTCAAGGAAGGATAACGCATCACCCGCTGGAACCGGCCCATGACGGCGCGAGCATTTCCTCAAATTGTCGCATGGTGATGCCACCCGACACCTCCAGGCGCGGCAGTTGCAGAGGATCACCGTTCAGAGGAGCGTACCCGGGATGGGTTGTGAAGGCTAGCTGATACCCGGCGGCAGCAACGGCCTGCACGGTGAACCGGTTGTAGTCTCCGTACGGATAAGCGAAGGCCATCACTGGTTGGTTCGACCACAGGTCCAGGTCCGAGCGCGACTGCCGGACTTCCCAGTTCACTCGCTCTGGAGACAGGTGCGCCAGACGCGGATGATCCACCGTATGAGACTCGAGCGTCACCCAACCCGCAGAGGCGAGGGTCTGCAGTTGAGCCCTCGTAAGGTAGCCTGGACGTCCGACGAAACCAGTGATGACGAATACGGTGGCGTGCATGCCGTAGCGCCGCAGCACCGGATACGCGTCCTGATAAAAACTCTCGTACCCGTCATCAAAGGTGAGGAGGATGGGGCGCGGCGGCAGCGCGGCGTCGCCCGACATCGCGGCCTCCAGTTCCTGTGGGGTGAGCGTGTGGAAGCCGCAGTGATGCAGAAAGGCCATCTCTGCCATGAACTGCTCAGGCGTTAAGGTCCACAGGCCATGCGCGTCGGGGCGGATGTCGTGATACATGAGCACAGGGACGGCATCTGTGGCCAGTGCGAGGGGAACACTGTGGGGCACGTCGGCCACACCTTCTTGGTCGACTGTACCATGAGCGTATGGATCACCGTGGCGAGCCAGGTGGTGAATCCGAACCGGCCCACGCCGGTGCGCCCCGAACACTGGCCCTCCCGACGAAAATAGCCCGAGCGTCAGCCACGAGAGAGTAAGCGCCACGATGGCTGCCACCCGGCCCCGGTGCGCAAGCCTTGGCGACACAGATGGAGTGGAGGCCATGCCGCGGCCGCACACGTTTCGCCGTGCCGAAAGCCGCATGGCCCCCACCCCCACCAACGTTTTCTATCGATATCTCTGCTTCCAGTTGTAGCATAGCCGGGAGGTCAATGGAACGACCCAACTTTATAGAAATTTCCTTTGCACCCGCTTACCATCGCAGGTGAAGAGCACGTCTCGCCCCTCCACTACCGTCTGCAGGTGACATGCCCTCCCCCACAGCCGGTAGAGGTGTTGAAGGGACTTGTCAAGATGCTTGAGGTCCAGTTCCACCCCCTCATAGGCATGGCGCAGGTAGAGTTCGCCATTGCGGTTGTAGTCACCATCCTCCACATAGAGCACCGGGATGCCGCCGTTGACCCGGGAAGCGCAAATCTGATCTCTCACCCTCTCCCAATCGGTCTCCACCACACGCCACTCATTACCGACTTTCTGGTAGACATACAGGTCCAGCTTCTCCACCAGGTCCTTGGTCAGATAGTTGCGCAGGAACGAGATATCGGTTTCCGTCTCACGCACCTCGAACATCTTTGCTCGGCCCTGACCCGGCTGGCGCCCGAAGCGTTCACGCTCCTCCTTGGTGGGGTTATCCCACCGTTTTTCGATGTCCTCCCAGATGGCGAGCCCGAGATGATATGGGTTAATCGATGTGCGGGAGGGAAGAACCACGCCCGCGTGCATCTTCGCAAACTCGATGGCCTCCGCGTCGTCCAGATCCAGCTCCCGCATGATGCGCAGATGCCAGTAGGTCGCCCAGCCTTCATTCATGATCTTCGTTTCCAGCTGTGGCCAGAAGTACAGCATCTCCTCGCGCAGAATGGAGAGGATGTCGCGTTCCCACTCCTCCAGCACCGGGCTGTGCTCAATGAGGAACAGCATGACGTCCTTCTGGGGCACCGGCGGTACCTTCTGCGGGCGTTTTGGTTCCTCGTCCGGCTGGGGTGCGCGTGCGGTGGAGGGCTCGTCGAGCGCCCACAGGTCTTCGTAAGGGAGCCGTTGCCGCCGGCGCACGCTCTCCGCCTGCTCCCGCTGCTTCAGACGCCGGCGCTCTTCCAACCTTCTGCGGCCGATCTCGCCATGCAAGCTGGGATCCACGTGCTCCATGTAGGCCATGCCCGCATCCAGCAACTTCTCGACCCTGTCCCGGCCGTGCTCCAGCTCATAGGCGCGGATTCGTTCCGCATTGGCCGCCATCCGCTCCACCATGTCCCGCGAGGTGCGGCCGAACCAGGCGTTGTTCTTGAAGAAGTCGCAGTGGCCCAGTACGTGCGCGCACACCGTCTTGTTTTGCAGCAGCGTGTTGCTATCGAGCAGAAATGCGTAGCACGGGTCCGAGTTGATCACCAGTTCGTAGATGCGGCTGAGGCCGAGATCATACTCCAGCTTCATTCGGTGAAACGCCTTGCCGAAGCTCCAATGGCTGAACCGCGTCGGCATGCCGTACGCGCCAAAGGTGTAGATGATGTCCGGCGGGCACACCTCAAACCGCATCGGATAGAAGTCGAGTCCGAAGTCCCGCGCGATGCGCATCATCTGCTCGATGCTCCACTCGAGTTCCTGCATTTCCGTTGGAGTCATGCCGGCTTCACCTCGCTCTGGCGGGCCGAGAAGATGGTCCGCAGCGCATGGTAGATGTCGGCCTTCTCACGGATCAGCACCGTGCGAAAGTGCGGATGCTTGAGCTTGCCATACGCCGTCATCAGCGTCGAGGAGCGATTGTACTGGTTCACCTCGGCATAGCCAAACATCTGTGAGATCTCGCAGAGCTGCGTCACCAGTTTCACGCACTTCTCGTTGTCCGAGGTCAGGTTGTCACCATCCGAGAAGTGCACCGGATACAGGTTGTACCGTGACGGTGGATACTCCTTTTCAATCAGGTGCAACGCGTATTCGTACGCTGACGAGCAGATGGTGCCGCCACTCTCCCCCTTCGTGAAAAACTGCTCCTCCGTCACCTCGTGCGCCTCCGTATGATGCGCGATGTACCGGATCTGCACCGTCTCGTACTTGGTGCGCAGAAAGCGTGTCATCCAGAAGAAGAAGGTCCTGGCGCAGTACTTCTCGAACAGTCCCATGGACCCGCTGGTATCCATCATCGCGATCACGACGGCGCTCGACTCCGGCTTCTCAATGTCCTCCCACGTTTTGTAGCGCAGATCCTCCGGCGTGATGCGGAGTTCGTCGGCACCGGTGCGCTGCGTGCGGCGGATGGACTCGAGCAGCGTCCGCTTCTTATCGATGTTGCTGCTGATACCCACCTTGCGCACGTCGCGGAACTCGACGTCGGTGGCCACCACCTGCTCGGGCTCCTTGTTCTGCAGATTCGGCAGCTCGAGTTCCTCGAACAGCGCCGCCTCGATATCCTCGAGCGTCACGCCGGCCTCCGTGTAGTCCACGCCGGCAGCGTCGCCGGCCCCACCGGCACCCTGGCCGGGACCCTGGCCATCGGGACGACCTTGGGCGATCACGTCCCCAACCCGCGTGTCCCCGTCGCCGCTGCCCACCTGGCGGCTCTTGTTGAAGTTGTAGCGGATGCGATACTCCTCGAGCGAGCGGATGGGGATCTTGATGATCTGCCGCCCATCGCTCATGATGATGCTCTCTTCACTGATCAGATCCGCCAGATTCTCCTTGATGGCCTGCTTGACCTTCTCCCGGTGCCGCTCCTGGTCCTGCTGACCCTTCCGGTGCAGGGACCAGTCTTCCTTCTGCAGACTGAACTCCAGCTTCGTCATCGGATATCCCTCCCTGCGGCACGGCTGAACGCAAGGGGACCAGCGCCCGGCCTGGTCCCCAGCGTCCCGCGTTCATCGATTGAGCAGGCTGCCTGTGTAACGCAGCAGTTCGTTGGCGCAAACCGGGCAGTATCCGTGTTCGTCAATCAGCCTTGCCGTCACCTCATTGAGTTTCTTGAGCTGCTGCTCATCCGGGGTCTTCGTGGACGTCGTGATCTTGACAACATCCTTGAGATCCGCGAACAGTTTCTTCTCAATCGCCTCGCGCAGCCGTTCGTGCGAGTTGTACTCGAACTTTTTGCCCCGCCTCGCGTAGGTGGAGATGCGGATCAGGATCTCCTCGCGGAAAGCTCGCTTCGCGTTCTCGGAGATGCCAATCTGCTCCTCGATGCTGCGCATCAGCTTCTCATCCGGATCCATCTCCTCACCTGTCAACGGATCCTTGATCTTCTGCCAGTTGCAGTAGGCTTCGACGTTGTCCAGGTAGTTCTCCAGCAAGGTCTTCGCCGACTCCTCGAACGAGTAAACGAACGCCTTCTGGACCTCCGTCTTCGCCATCTCGTCGTACTCCTTGCGCGCCATCGAGATGAAGTTGAGCAGGCGCTCACGGTCCTCCTTGGTGATGGACGGGTGTTGATCCAATCCGTCTTTGAGCGCGCGCAGCACGTCGAGCGCGTTGATGCACGTGGTGTCGCGGCGGATCAGCGCGGTGGAGATGCGGTTGATGACGTACCGCGGATCCAGCCCGGACATCCCCTCGTCGGGGAACTCCTGCTTCAGTTCCTTCACGTCGGACTCCTTCAATCCGTCGACGATCTCGCCATTGTACACCCACAGCTTCTTCATCAGGTCCACACCCTGCTTCTTCGACTCCTTCAGCCGCGTCAGAACGGAGAAGATGGCCGCGGTGCGGAGCGTGTGCGGCGCGATGTGGACGTCGCGCAGGTCGCTCTGGCGGATCAGTTTTTCGTAGATCTTCACCTCATCATCCACGCGCAGGTTGTACGGGATGGGCATCACAATCATGCGTGACTGCAGCGCCTCATTCTTCTTGTTGGAGATGAACGCCCGGTACTCCGCTTCGTTGGTGTGTGCGATGATCATCTCATCCGCGCTGATGAGGGCGAAGCGACCGGCTTTGAAATTCCCCTCCTGAGTCAGGCTGAGCAGGTGCCACAGAAACTTCTCGTCGCATTTCAGCATCTCTTGGAATTCCATCAGGCCGCGATTCGCCTTGTTGAGCTCGCCGTCGAACCGGTACGCGCGGGGGTCCGACTCCGAGCCATACTCCGTGATGGTCGAAAAGTCGATGCTACCCGTCAGATCCGCGATGTCCTGCGACTTTGGATCACTGGGACTGAAGGTACCGATGCCAATCCGCTGGTCTTCGGAGAGGATGATCCGTTCCACCGGCACCCTTTCGATATCGCCCGCATAATCTGTTTCCAGCTTGAGCCGGCACACGGGGCAAAGGCTGCCCTCAATCTTCACGCCAAACTCCGCCTCGAAGTCCGGCCGGAGTTCGTCCGGAATGAGATGGAGGGGTTCCTCGTGCATCGGGCAACCTTTGATGGCGTACAGCGCACCGTCCTCCGTGCGGCTGTATCGTTCCAGACCCCGCTTGAGCATGGTCACGATGGTCGACTTACCTCCGCTCACCGGCCCCATCAGAAGCAGGATTCGCTTGCGCACATCGAGGCGCCGCGCCGCGGCGTGGAAGTATTCCTCCACCAGCCGCTCCAATGTGTCATCCAGGCCGAAGATCTCGTTTTCGAAGAATCGGTAGTGCTTGCGTCCTTCGTCGTCCTCCTCAATCCCTGCCGCCGCAATCATGTCGTAGATCCGCGCATGGGCTGTCCGTGCCACTTTCGGATTCTTGCGAACAATTTCTATATAGTCCAAGAAGGTACCTTCCCAGCGCAGCGCTTCTTCTTCCGCCCGATAGGCATTGAGACGCTCGAGGAAGCCCATTGCGACATCCCCCTTCTGACTAGGGCGATGCTGCCCTGAAAGTCCGATGTCCCTGGTGATAGCGCCGCGACCTGTGGCTTTCCGTCCCAGCTGGACACGGATGGGAGTTCCCGTGCTTATCTGATGATATTCCGTACCAACTTGACCCAATCACCAGTTTGGAACCGTCCCACCCCGCCCCTTGGCTGTCCCTCCTGCAGTGACGACGGCCTGCCGCGTGGCCGCTCTGCGTCGGGGTATCCACAGCATATGCGCCGCCCCTCCGGAATGTCCCTTTCTTCCGGCGGGGCGGCGCATCGTACAGTGCGTCTCTATGCCTTGAGTTGCCGCTCTGCTCAGTGGTCCTGCTGGGTTATCCGCTTTTGGACCCACGCCAGCGCCGACGGCATATGACGCTGCCAGAAGCCCCAGATATGCGTCCCGTCATCCTCGTGATACTCGACGTCTGCGCCTCGCACGGTCAGGAGATCCCGCACAGCGTGATTCGCATGGTAGAAGTCATACTTCCCCAGCACCGAGGTGTCGACTTCCGTCTCTTGCCTGCCGACCAACATCCATGCGCGCAGATCAGTATACGAAGCCCGCTCACGCAGCGCCGCGCGTACGTCTTCGAAATAGGCCCCCGAGAACAGGAGGAGTTGCGGGAACATGTCGGGATCGTGCAGATACAGCGACAGCGAGGCCACCGCGCCGAGGGAGATGCCCGCCATGAAACGATGCGCGCCATCGCGGTGGACACTGTAGTGATCCTCCACGAAGGGCACGCACTCATCGGCGACGAAGCGCAGATAAGCCTCGTGACGCCGTCCGCTCATCGCGTAGTCGTCGGTGCGGGTGACCTTCTGCACCGCGATGCCGACAATCACCAGCGGCCGAAGTTTGCCTTCCATTATCAATTGATTGGCGATGGTGGCGATCCGGCCGTGCGTGAAAAACTCGCCGCCATCGTGGCAGTACAACACGGGGTACAGCACATCCTCGCGGTACTCGGGAGGCAGGTACACTTTGAGTGTCCGCTCCTCCAGAAGATGGCTGCTGAATAATTCATGACCTTCAATGACACGCTTTGTGTAGTGTGCCTGCGCCATGGAGAGGTCCCCGCTTTCTGTGGATGATCCCGTCAGACGAGCATCTGTTATATAACCATGAACGACTTATTATATAACAAGCGAATGCGCTATTTTATGATACGATATCGCCGTTCAACCTCAAGTGTATTATAATGTCCTTTGAACCTGTATCAATGCCTCCGAGAGGAAGACCATTCCACCCGGCGCCCTCGCACCGCCAGGGTGAACAATGAGGTGACTCGGACCATGACGACGGATGTCCAGACCAAGCCGGTCGTGCCGTACGTGCAGGTGCTCGACGAGCAGGGCAATGTCGTGGACAGCGACCGGATGCCGAAGCTCTCGGATGAAGAGCTCCGGACACTGATGTATCGGATGGTGTTCACGCGCATCTGGGACCAGCGCGCCGTGCGCCTCACGCGCCAGGGCCGCCTCGGCTTCTATGCGCCCGTCTCCGGCCAGGAGGCGTCCATGATTGGCAGTGAGTTCGCCACGCGCAAGGAGGACTTCATCCTTCCCGGTTATCGCGACATGCCGCAACTGGTGTGGCACGGGTGGCCGCTCTACAAAGCTTTCCTTTATTCGCGCGGTCATATTGAGGGCGGCCGCATTCCTGAGGATGTCAACATCCTGATGCCGCAGATCATCATCGGTGCGCAGATTGTGCAATGCGCCGGTGTCGCGCTGGCCTTCAAACTGAAGGGCGAAAAGCGCGTTGCCATCGCCTATACGGGCGACGGAGGCACATCGCAGGGTGACTTCTACGAAGGTCTCAACTTCGCGGGTGCATTCCATGCGCCGGCTGTGTTTGTGGTGCAGAACAACCAATTTGCCATCTCCGTCCCGGTGGAACTCCAGACCGCCGCGAAGACGCTGGCACAGAAGGCTGTCGCCGCCGGTATCCCCGGCATCCAGGTGGACGGTATGGACGTGCTGGCCGTGTATAGCGTGATGAAGGAAGCCGTGGAGCGCGCGCGCGAAGGCGGTGGCCCGACGCTGATTGAGTGCGTCACCTTCCGCTACGGTCCGCACACCATGAGCGGCGATGATCCGACCCGCTACCGCAGCAAAGAAGTGGAGAACGAATGGGAGCGCAAGGACCCGCTCATTCGCTTCCGCACGTTCCTGGAGAGAAAGGGCCTGTGGTCGCAGGGGGATGAGGAACGGACCATTGAAGAGGCCAAGGAAGCGGTCAATGAAGCGCTCAAGCAGGCGGATGCGGCGCCGAAGATGACAATTCCGGAACTGATTGACGTGATGTTCAAGGACCTGCCGGCCCACCTCGTGCGGCAGCGTGCGGAATTTGCGGAGGAGGGTTGATGCACGATGGCGCAGATGACGATGATCCAAGCCATCACCAACGCCCTGGACCTGGAGTTGGCCCGCGACGAGCGGGTGCTTGTGTTCGGTGAGGACGTTGGACACAACGGCGGCGTGTTTCGCGCCACCGAGGGTTTGCAGAAGAAGTACGGACCCAACCGGGTGTTCGATACACCGCTCGCGGAGTCGGGCATCTGCGGTCTCGCCACCGGGCTCGCGGTGCAGGGCTTCCGGCCCGTGGCGGAGATCCAGTTCTTTGGTTTCGTGTTTGAGGCAATGGACGAGATCGCCAGCCAGGCGGCGCGCATGCGCTATCGTTCGGGCGGCCGCTACCACTGCCCCATCGTCTATCGCTCGCCGTTCGGCGGCGGCGTGAAAACGCCGGAGCTCCACGCAGACAGCCTGGAAGGTCTGTTCGTGCAGACACCGGGTGTCAAGGTGGTGATTCCATCCAACCCGTATGACGCCAAGGGGCTGCTGATCTCGGCCATCCGCGACGATGATCCGGTCATCTTCCTTGAGCACATGAAGCTGTACCGCTCCTTCCGTCAGGAGGTGCCCGAGGAACCGTACACGGTGCCCATCGGCAAGGCCGCCGTGGCGCGCGAGGGTAAGGACTTGACCGTGATTGCCTACGGCGCGATGGTGCGCACTGCGCTGCAGGCGGCTGAGGAGTGGGCCAAGACGCGCGGCGTGCAGGCCGAGGTGATTGACCTGCGCACCATCAATCCCATCGACATCGAGACCATCGTCGAGTCCATCAAGAAGACACACCGGGCGGTCATTGTGCAGGAGGCGCAGCGGTCCTCCGGGGTGGCGGCCGAGGTGATTGCGCAGATCAACGAGAACGCCATCTACTACCTGGAAGGCCCCGTGCTGCGCATCACGCCGCCTGACACGGTGTATCCGTTCGCTCTGATTGAAGACGAGTGGCTGCCCACGCCGGAACGGGTGTTGCGCGGGTTTGAGAAAGCCCTGAGTCTGTGAGCCAAGGCGCGGAGGTGAAACGGCGTGGCCGTATTTGAGTTCCGGCTCCCCGAGTTGGGAGAAGGTTTGCATGAGGGCCGGATCGCCCGGTGGCTGGTGAAGCCGGGCGATGTGGTCCAGGAAGACGACGCACTGGCAGAGGTTGAGAACGATAAAGCGATGGTGGAGTTGCCGAGTCCGGTGTCCGGCAAGGTGCTGGAGATCAAGGCACCGGAAGGCACCACCGCGGTGGTCGGCGACGTGCTGATCACGCTGGAGGTGGAAGGCGAAGTTCCCGCATCGGCGCAGCCGCAGGCGGAGGCGCCCGCACAGGCGCAGGCACCGACACCGAAGGCACCCGAGCCCGCCGCAACCGCGGCACCGGCAGCGGCAGCGCCCACCGCACCGGCTCCAACAGCACCCGCCGAGCCGGCGCGCGAGGTCCTGGCGACGCCCGGTGTACGCAAGTATGCGCGGGAGAAAGGTGTCGACATCCACCTGGTGACCGGCACGGGGCCCAACGGCAAGGTGACGAAGGCCGACATCGACGCGTATCTGCAGGGCGCTCAGTCGACGGCGGCGCAGGCCGCGCCGGCAGCGACGGCGGACAAGCCGGCGGCGACCGCGCCGGTGGCGGCGGGAACGGACGCCGAGCCGGAGGAACGCGTGCCGCTGCCGAACATCCGCAAGATCATCGCGGCCGCGATGGCCAAGTCGAAGTACACCGCGCCGCATGTCACCATCATGGACGAGGCCAACGTCACCGAACTCGTTCAGCTGCGGCAGGAGATCAAGCCGCTGGCCGCCGAGCGCGGCATCAAGATCACCTACCTGCCGTTCATCGTCAAGGCGCTCGTGGCGGCGGTCAAGCAGTATCCAACGCTCAATGCCTCGCTCGACGATGACCGCCAGGAACTCGTGCTCAAGCACTACTACCACATCGGGATTGCGACCGATACGGATAGGGGCCTGATTGTGCCCGTGGTGCGGAACGCGGATAAGAAGAACATGTGGACCATCGCGCAGGAAATTGACGATCTCGCGACAAGAGCCCGCAACAACAAGCTGGGCCCGGCCGAGATGAAGGGAAGCACCATCTCGATCACGAATATCGGTGCGGTGGGCGGCATGTTCTTCACGCCCATCATCAATTACCCGGAGGTCGCCATTCTCGGCGTCGGCCGCATCACCGAGCGGCCCATCATGCAGAATGGCCAGGTGGTGGGCGCGCAGATGATGGCGCTGTCTCTCAGCTTCGACCATCGCATCGTCGATGGAGCGCTCGCGCAGCGCTTCCTCAACGAGATCAAGAAGCTGCTCGAGAACCCGCGTCTGTTACTGATGGAGGTGTGACCTGTGGTCGTAGGAGAATTCACCGAAGAAGTGGATGTTGTCGTTATCGGCGCCGGCCCGGGCGGCTATGTGGCGGCGATTCGCGCTGCGCAGCTCGGCAAACAGGTGACCGTGGTGGAGAAGGCGGAACTGGGCGGCGTGTGTCTGAATCGAGGCTGCATCCCATCCAAGGCGCTGATCACCGCCGCACATCACTACGAGGCGGCGAAGACGCAGCCCTTCCCCGGCATCTCCACGCCCAACGTGGAACTGGACTTCGCGAAGGTCCAGGCTTGGAAGCAGTCGGTGGTTGACAAGATGACGGGCGGCGTCAAGACGCTGCTGAAGGGCAACAAGGTCAACGTCATCCAGGGCGAGGCGTTCTTCTCCAAGCCCAACGAAGTGCGCGTCATGTCTGAGCACGAGGGCAAGACGCTGCGCTTCAACCATGCCATCATCGCGACCGGATCGCGCCCGATTGAGCTGAAGAGCATCCCCTTCGGCGGCCGCGTCCTGTCGTCGACGGAGGCGCTGACGCTGGATCACGTGCCGGAGAGCCTGATTGTCATCGGCGGCGGCTACATCGGCATCGAGCTCGGTCAGACGTACGCCAAGTTCGGCTCGAAGGTGACCATCGTCGAAGGCACGCCGTCCATCCTGCCCACCTTCGACGAACAGCTGTCGCGTCTGGTCATCCGCAACCTGAAGAAATACGGCGTGGAGATCTACACGAATGCGATGGCGCAGGGTGTCGAGGAGACGGGGAACGGCATCACCCTGACCTTCACCGTCGACGGAAAAGAACAGAAGGTCACGGCCGAGTATGTGCTGGTGACCGTGGGCCGCCGACCCAACACGGACGATCTCGGCCTCGAGCAGATTGGCGTCAAGATCGGCGAGAAGGGGCTGATTGAGGTCGACAAGCAAGGGCGCACCAGCGTGCCCAACATCTTCGCCATCGGCGACATCGTGCCGGGCGCCGCGTTGGCGCACAAGGCGTCGTACGAGGGCAAAGTCGCGGCCGAGGCCATTGCCGGCCATCCGAGCGCCGTAGACTACCGCTGCATCCCGGCGGTGGTGTTCTCGGATCCCGAGATCGGCACGGTCGGTCTGTCGGAATCCGACGCCAAGGCGCAATACGGCGAGATCGCGGTGGGGCGCTTCCCGTACGCCGCGAACGGCCGCGCCACGGCGCTGGGCGCCACCGATGGCTTCGTCAAGCTGATCGCCGACAAGCAGAGCGGTGTCCTGGTCGGTGCGCAGGTCATCGGCGCCGAGGCGTCGAACTTGATTGCCGAGCTTGGACTCGCCATCGAGATGGGCGCCACGCTGGAGGACATCTCCCTCACCATCCATGCGCACCCCACGCTCGGCGAGATGGTGATGGAAGCTGCGGACGTGGCCCTCGGCTCGCCCATCCACATCGTCAGCCGCTGACGCACACGGCGCAGTTCTGCGCTGGGCGTGCTCGGATGCGTGTCTATGCAAAAGCCCCGCCGGGAACTCGGCGGGGTTTTTGTTTCGGGGCTCGGGCGAGGATCAGCGCCGCGCGGGCGTCAGCACCGGGAGGTCCTGCACGAAGCGGAGCACATCCTCCAGCGAGCCCTCATGCGTGAAGTCGATGCGGCTATCCCCATGGTCGATGAGACAATCCTTGACGAGGAACGTCTGCATCCCCACCTTGCCGGCGATGCCATCCTCCTGCACATCGTTGCCAAACATGATGCACTCGAACGGCGATTTCCCCAGCTTGTCCAGGATCTCGACGTAGTACTTGGGGTTGGGTTTGCAGAAGTGGCTGTTCTCCATCGTGGTCACCAGCCGGAACGGGATGTCGTCAATGCCGGCCCACGCCATGCGGTGGCGAATGGCGCGCTCGGGAAAGATGGGGTTGGTGGCGATCACGAGATCGTACCCCTTATCCACGGCCGTTCGACATATTTCCCGAGAAATATCGGTGGGCTGTGTCAGATGCCGCAGAATGCCGAAGACGTTCTCGTAGAACTCGTCGAACAACGGCCAGATCTGCTCCTCCGACAGGCCGGTGGCAGCGAAGAACGACTTCTTGAACACGTCAATGTTCAGCGTGTTCGGGTCCTCGTTCTGAATCATGTCCATCGTGGCATCCCAGATCTGCTTCACAATCTTCTCCCTGTCCACCACATGGGCGATGTGGGGGATGAGTTCCTTGAAGTAGCCCTTCATGAACTCGTCCAGGTCCATGGGCAGCAGTGTCCCGTCCAGGTCGAACAACAATGCGGTGAGTTGCATGGCATGGCCTCCCTCCTGCGCCGGTGTCCTGTGCACTTGTGCGTGAGGCCGCGTCAGACCAGGCCCGGGAAACCGTTCTGGCGCAACGCCTCAAAGACCACGATGGCGACGGAATTCGACAGGTTGAGCGATCTCGCCTCCGCCCGGATGGGGATCCGCACCACGTCCTCCGGGAAGCGGTCGATCAGCCACTGCGGCAGTCCCTGCGTCTCTTTGCCGAACACGATGAAATCGTCCATTCGGTACTCCACATCCGTGTAGCGGCGACGTCCTCGCGTCGAGGTGTAGATGAAGCGGGCGCCGGGATGCCTGTCCCACAATTCTTGGACGGAGTCGTAGTAGTGGATGTCGAGCAGGTGCCAGTAGTCGAGCCCGGCGCGTTTGAGATACTTGTCGTCCGTGGAGAAGCCGAGCGGTCGCACCAGGTGCAGGCTGCAGCCGGTACACGCGCAGGTGCGCGCAATGTTCCCCGTGTTCGCCGGGATCTCCGGTTCCACCAACACGATGTGCACGCCTGGTCGCTCCTTCCTGGAAGCTAGTGTATCACAATCAGCACCAGGCTTCCGGGAGGTGAACGAAGGCGTAGCGCGTGCGCGGGGTCCACGCCCGGCTGTCGAGATACCGGTACGGCCGGTGATAGCTCGGGTCGGTGTGGGCGTTGACGAGTGGATCGCCGTTCGGGTCAAAGTCCACCACGACCGTGGTGTGATCGTAACGCCCCTGACCGTCCCAGTCGTAAAAGATCAGGTCTCCAATGCGCAGCGCACGCGCGGTCTGCACCCGCTGGGCTCCGGCATGCTGCGTGAGGTACTGGTACAGCGCGTGCGACACGCTCCAACTGAAGCTCCAGGAGGCCGGCCGGGCACCGCTCGCAAACCGATACCACCAGCCGGTGTCGCGGCGCTGGCCGCCCGTCATCCGCATGCCCCCGGCAAGGAGGCACTGAGACACAAAATTGGTGCAGTCGTCGTCTTCAAACCGCTCGAACGCCGGGTTGAAGCCGTCCCACCACAGCTCGGCGTAACGCATCGCGCGAACCCTATCATACCCTGTGCAGATGGCTCGCGGCCCGGCCCACACGGGCTCCGGTGACGCGAGGCGCACCGGGTGCGACTCGGACTCTCGGCGGTTGCCACCACCCCTTCCCGCAGCAGGGTCGGGACTCGGCGTGCCTTCATCCGTCGCCCGGTGCGCCGTCAGCCGCCAGCCGCCACGAAGAGGGCGCCACCGTTGCCAGTGCTGAATCACGCGGCCTTCCACCCATTCACCGCCGTCCTCGCGATGCACCCACCAAACCTTCTCCCGCGCCAACACCTCGGTGTCGCCCGCATCCGTCGACCGCGTCTCCAGCACCGTCAGACGGGTGTGCGCGCGGACGACGTGGGTGCCATAGGCGGCGAGAGCGCGTTGGCGAAGGGCGAGATCGTGCCGGATACGGTGGACGCCTTCATCCGTGGCAAAGCCGCGCAGGCTGTCGATCTCGCCCGTCACCCACGCCTCGTTCCTCGCATCAAAGAATGATCTCACGGTCTGCAGCAGTGTATCCACGGCCCGTCCCGCCTCTCCGGACGCCGGCCGGTGACCGGCGTTCGTCTCGTTCACAACAGCCTATGCGCGCGGGGTATGCGGGCGTGCGCTTGTGGGACGCTATCGCTGATCCGGGAACTTGGCCGCACAGGCAGCGGACGTCATCAGCAATTTTCCTCATACTCCGTCTATTGGCCGTAAGCGCCCTTCTGCCGTGACGCGGCTTCGTTCGTATGCTAAACTATTTCCTGTTTGCGCCGGGCGGATTTTGTCGGAAGAGGTGACCACCGTGGACAAACTGACGATTGTCGTGATGGAGGGTGACCAGACGGGTCAGGAGCTGCTCGAGCAGGCGCTGCGCGTGCTGGACCCGGAGGTCATCGGCGTTCCCATCGAGTTCTTGAAGTTCGACCTGAGCCTGGAGAACCGCCGCCGCACCCAGAACCAGGTGGTGCATGAGGCGGCGGCCGCCATGCGCCAGTACCGGTACGGCCTGAAGGCCGCCACCATCACGCCAGAGGCCAAGGGCGATGTGGGCAGCCCCAACGCCATCCTGCGCAAAGAGATTGACGGCACCGTGATTGTGCGCACAGGCCGGCGCATCCCGGGCATTGCACCCCCGGTCGGTGTGTTCTCGCCCATCTCGGTCGTTCGCATGGCCGTCGACGACGCGTACGGCGCCAAGGAGTGGCGCGAGTCGCAGGACGGCGACGAGATTGCCTATCGGACGGAGAAGATCTCGCGCAAAGTCTGCCGCGGCGTCGCGGAATACGCGTTCCAGCACGCCAAGCGGCTGCGCGCCAAGGTGTTCGGCGGTCCGAAGTTCACCGTCAGCCCCATCTACGAAGGCATGTTTAAAGAAGAGCTCGACGCGGCCAGCAAGCGGTACCCGGACGTGCCGTACGAGCCGCAGTTGATTGACGCCACGTACGCGCTGCTGCTGGTCAAGGCCGGCGAGCCGCTCGTCATCCCTGCGCTCAACCGCGATGGCGATTGCCTGTCCGACCTGGTGCTGCAGATGTTCGGATCGATTGCGGGCTCCGAATCCATCCTGCTCGCGCTCGACGAGGATTGGCGCCCGCGCGTGATCATGGCGGAGGCACCGCACGGCACCGCACCGAATCTGTACGGCAAGAACGTTGCCAACCCGATGGCGATGATCCTTGCGGGCGCGTCCCTGCTCGCCTACTGTGACGAGAAGCCGGCGCAGGTCGCCTCGCGCGCCATCTACGAGGCCACGCTCGAGGCGGTCATGTCCGGCGTCCGCACCGCCGACCTCGGCGGCGGCACCAGCACCACCGAGTTCACGGACGACGTCATCCGCCGCGTCAAGACCAAGCTGGAGGTGTGGAGCACGCTGGGCGACAACGTGTGACGCCCTGCCTATCGCTGGGCAGACGCCCAGCCTCCCGAGTCGACCTTCGCATAGCGTAAGCGTGAAGCGTGACACCGCCGGCTCGCTGAAGCCGGCGGTGATCTGTCTCGGGAGGTGACGGGCATGGCCCGGCGACACACACTCCCCGATTGGCTGGCGGAACTGGCCGCCGAACTCACCAAGCCCCCGGCGTTTCTGCAGGTCCTGCAGGCGCCAGCGGAACCTTCCGGCCAGGAAGCGACGGCGATACGCCCCGCGCGTTCCTCGCCGGAGGTCCGAGCGAGCCGAACGCAGCAGCGGTCGGCCGCGTCCTCACGTACCCCGGCGAGCGCTGCGTCGACGAAGCCCCGGACAGGCACCGGCGTCAGACTCGCCGATACGCGGGGCACCGCCAGCGCGCAAAGCGAAAACACGCCCTCGGAGGCAGCGGTTCTCGCGCAGACGCCTCGCGGCGACGACAGCACCCGCGCCTGGCGCGCTGCCTTTATCCACGCCGACATCCCACCCGATGTGGTGCAGGCTTATGGGTGGAAGATCCGCTCCGCTCGCCGGGTCATGAACGTGGTCCAGGTGGAGACGGACAAGGGCACGTTCGCACTCAAACGCACCGGGATTGGGCCCGAGCGCGTCGCTTTCCTGTACGACGCCATCGCCCATGCGCGACAGCATGGATTCCACCGGATTGCCCGGATTGTCCCGACGCGCCGTGGCCGCGCCTTCGTCACGCGCGACGGCGCCACCTTCTACGCCACCGAGTGGCTGACCGGCCAGCCGCTGAACTTCGCGTCGTCGGCGCAGGTCGGCCAGTTGGCGCACGCGCTCGCGGAGTTTCACGAGGCAACGCGCGGCTTCCGACGCGACGGATGGATGCCTCCGGCGGCGTACGATCTCGCCGGCATTCTCGAGCAGCGCGGCGAAGACCTCCGCTCGCTGATTGCCGTCGCGCAGCGAAAAACGCAGACCGACACCTTCGACAAAGCACTGCTGCGAATGGCGCGCCAGCTGCGTGCCGATGCGGAACGCGCGGCGGAACTCGCCGCCTCCGCGGACTGCCGGGCGTTTCTGCGCAAGGATCGAGAACGCGCCGGCCTGTGCCATCTCGATGTGATACCGAGCAACTTCGTGTATGACCCGGATAAGCGCGTGCATCTGCTGGATCTAGACCTCGCCGCCCCCGCCCCCCGCGTGCTCGACCTGGGCCACCTGCTGCGGCGCGCGCTGCAGGCGGGCGGATGGCATGCCGAGCCGGCGTACGCGTGCTTCCTCCACTACAATGCGGTGCGCCCCCTGGCGCCGGAGGAGTATGTGCTGACAGAGGCCCTGATCACCTTCCCGCACCGGGTGTGGCGGTTAGCAGCCGCACGTTACCGGGGTCAGCCGGATGACGCGCAGGTGGCGGAACTCTCCACCTGCGAGCGCCAGTCCGAACGGCGACAGGCGTTTCTCGAATCCTTCGGGAAACTCGTCACACGCCGCCGCTGACAGCGGCCTCTCCGGGCAACGCCCCTTCCAACGCCAGCAGCCGCGCCTTGATGTGCACGCGCTTTCCGTCGTAACCGACCAGATCGCCGCGCGCGCCGATCACGCGGTGACACGGGATGATCACCGCCACCGGGTTCGCGCGGTTGGCCTGGCCCACGGCCCGCACCGCGCGCGGGTTGCCCGCCGCGGCGGCAATCTCCGCATAGGTCCGTGTTTCGCCATAAGGAATCTCGCGTAGGGCCGCCCACACCCGCTGCTGAAACGGTGTTCCAGCCGTCGGGGCGAGCGGCACCGTGAATGTGGTACGCTCGCCCAGCGCGTACTCCATGAGCTCCCGGGCGGCCCAGAGCGCGATGGCGCGGGCCCGCGAGAGATCCGGATCATCCACCTCCACGGCACCATCGGCCGCGTCGGGCTTGTCCGCCGCAGACACTGCCGGCGCGCCGGTGTCGGCCGCGGATACCCCGACCGCCTCTGCGGCCGGCCCGTTCTCGTCATCCTCGCTCAGCCAGTGCACCTCCGTCACACCCGCCGCCGAGGCGCGCACCGACAGCCTGCCCAGCGCGGTTTCCACCACCGTCGTCCAATCGCCCATCCTCCATCTCCTCCTTCACGGCCCAACGCATCTCCTCGCGGACGTCCGGATCCGTCTCCACCGCGTACGCGGCGGCCACCGCGGCGCGAGCAGCCTCGCCGCCGATCTGCTCCAGCGCCCACGCGGCACTCGCCCGCAACTCCGGACGAGCGTGGCGGAGGAACGGGATGATCTCGTCGATGGCACGAGCATCCCGCAGGTTGCCCAGTGCAATCAGCGCATTGCGCTGCCACGTCCGCACACCGCGCCAGGCGGCAGCCGACGCGCCCGCCCGGCGCTGAAACTCGCGAGAGCTCATATGCAGCACGCGGATCAGATCAGGGTAGGCCAACTCCTCGTCCGGGACGTACTCCGGGTGATCCGCGGACGCGACGCCGCGATTCTCCGGGCACACCCACTGACAGATGTCGCAGCCCCAGATGCGCCGCCCCATCGCGCGCCGGAATTCGCGCGGAATGATCCCTTTCATCTGCGTGATGTACGACAAACAGCGTTTGGCGTCGATCACGCCCGGCGCCATCAGCGCCCCCGTCGGACACGCCTGTAGACACAGCCGGCAGCTCCCGCACCGGCTCTCCCGCACCTCGGCCGCGGGTTCGATGGCGACATCGATCAGCAGCGCACCGAGGAATACAAAAGACCCGTGGCTGTCCGTGAACAGATGGCAGTTGTGGCCTACCCAGCCAATGCCGGCCCGTTCCGCCACGGCCCGGTCCACCAGCGGTGACGTATCCACCGCCGGCCGCGCGATGACCGGGCGACCAAGGTGTGCCTCGATGCGCCTTCGCAAATCCTCCAGCCGCTCGCTGATCACGTGGTGATAGTCCCGGCCGTAGGTGTAAACGGACATCTGTCCGCGCGCTGCCGATCTCGGATGACGCCGCGCCACCTCGCGCCCGCGCGGCGTCAGGTACGCCATGGCGACGGCGATGATGCTTTTGGCCTCCGGCAGCCAATGGCGCGGGTCCACGCGAGCCTCGACATCCTCCCATTCAAACCCCGTGCGGCCTCTGTCCGCGTACGCATTCAGCTGCTCCCGAAGCGCCGGAAAGGGGTCCGCCGTTGTGGTGCCGATGGCATCAAAGCCGAGACCCTCGCTGAGTTGACGCAACTCGTCCAAGGTCAGTTCCCATGCCATCGCCCTCACCTCGGGATGGCTGCGCGTGCGAGTTCGTCGCAGCGCTCGTTCCAACGCACACCGGCGTGCCCCTTCACCTTTTCAAACCTCAACCGGTGGCGCTCTGCCTCCGCCAGAAGCGCTTCCCACAGGTCCCGGTTCTGCACGGGGTCACCCTTGCTGTTGCGCCAACCGTTTCGCCTCCACGTCTCGTACCACCGCTGCCGAAAACAATTGACGAGGTAGGCCGAGTCGCTGTAAATGGTGACATCGCAGGACAGCTTCAAACAGCGCAGCGCCTCCAGCAGAGCACGCAGCTCCATCCGCTGATTGGTGGTGTCCCGTTCGCCGCCGCTGATCTCTTTGACATGTTTGCCATGGATCAGCACCGCGGCCCAGCCGCCCGGACCAGGGTTGCCGGAGCAGGCACCATCTGTGTATATGTCCACGCGCTTTCGCGCGCCGGTGTTCGTCATGGGAATCCCTCCACGCCTCGATTATACCGCGCGGCGGCCCGGGCAGCCTCTGCCATAAGCTGGATCGGCCGATGGTTTTGGAGAAACGACGGCCATCGCCTGTATGCATGGGATGGGTGCCACTAGAACGACAGCCGATAGAGGACCACGACCGCGAATACCGCCGTAACGACGGCGAGCACGCCGGCGCTGTACGCGCCGACGCGCTGCCCTCGTCCGTGCATCCAGCGTGCGAAGGAGAGCGTGTAGATGAAGACGGGTAAGGGGATGAAGAGGATGGAGATGATGAACTTCAGCATCAGGCGACCCTCCTCCTGCGGTGAGCCCTTCCCGGTGTGCGCATGCGCGCCACCAGGACGACGAGGATGGGAAACACGAAGTTCATGGTCCACCCCCACGGCAGAAACACCCTGTAGTCGAACTGGATGGCGTGCGTCACGCTCGCGGGGATGAGGCCGACGGCCAGACACAGCAGGGTGAGCGCCGGGACACCCGGGCGGAAGGTGGACCAGCGCAGGCCGACGCTGAGTACGTAGGCCGCCCCCCAGATCAGCACGGCCATGACAATCAAGGCGGCCGCCACCCACAGAAATACGAAGATACTCTCCATGCGCTGGATAAAGCGCCCGATATAGATGAGCCGCGCCAACTGGTAGAACGGGAAGGAGATGTTCACCGCCGACTGCTCCGCAAACACCATGTGATACGTGAGCAAAAACGCGCTCAGCACCAGCGCGGCCAGCAGGGTGCTGTTGATGCCCACGCGGCGGAGTTCGTGCGGATCGTGCGCGTGCTTGTAAATGATGCTCAGCAGCAGCACATTCGTGAACAGGGAGCAGGTGCGCAGCCCCAGCAGCGTCAACGCTGGAATGCCACTGCCGAGAATGGGAAACAGCAGAATGGGGTGCCACCAGTTCATCGTCAACAGGCACAATCCGAGCACGCCGACGAGCAGGATGGGCAAAGTGAAAAAAGCGGTGCGAACAATGCCTTCGAGCCCCAGATAGGCGAAATATCCCACCGCCATCATGAACAGCAGCGTCGCGACCAGGATGGGCGTGGACGGTAACACGGTGGTCAGCACGTTTTCGACAAACTCACGCAGCACGCTGGCGGTAACAAACAAGAAGTACAAGGCGAGCAGCAGGGCCACCAGCACGCCGCCAAACGTCCCCAGCGCGGTCTGCGCAATCTCAATCAAATCTTGCCCAGGGAAGAAGCGGAAGATCAGCGCATCGAGCAGCAGAAACAGCACAAGGCTGACGATGGCGCCTTCAATGGGCGCCATCCACGACGCCTCCAGCCCGTAACGGGAAGCGTACTGCGGATAGATGAGGAATGTGTGGCTCGCCACCAAAAGCGTCATGGCGGCGGTGAGCTCTTTGCCGCCGACCCGCGCTTTGTTTTGCACCATCTGCATTCAGCGCTTCCCTCCCCGTCGCCCGCTCGGATCCTTGTCCACTGGCCGTGTCTTCACGCTCCACGGTCGCGTCTCCGGGTTCTGACGCCAGCGCTTGAACGGCTGCAGATATGTTGGACGTTCGTTCATCACATACGCCGGGCCGCGCAGAATGACGTCGCGAGACGCGCCCATGCTCGGCGACACCGGTGCCAGCAGCGGCACGCCAAAGCTCTTCTGAACGGACAGGCGCGCCAGCACAATCCAGAACATCAAGGCCATGCCGTAGAACCCGAATACCGCGGCCGCCAAGAGGAAGATGAAGCGCAGGATACGCACCCCCATGCCCAGGTTGTAGTTGGGGATGGCGAACGACGCCAGCGACGTGGTGGCAATCACAATCACCAGCAGCGGGCTGACAATGCCGGCCTGCACCGCGGCCTGCCCGATGATCAACGCGCCGACGATGCCAATCGTCGGTCCAATCACGGACGGAATGCGGATGCCCGCTTCGCGGATCAGCTCGATGGCGAACTCCATCATCAGGACCTCCATGATCACCGGGAACGGCACCATTTCACGACTGCCTGCGATGGCAAGCATGAGGTCCGTCGGGATCATCTCCGGATGGTAGTTCGTCAACGCCACATAGAAGCCCGGCAGAAGCAGCGCGACCAGCAGCGCAATCCAGCGGATGATACGCAAAAATGAGCCGAACGGGTAGCGCAGATAGGCGTCTTCCGGCGTATGCATGAGCGTCCAGAAGACCACCGGCACAGCGAGGGCGAACGGGCTGTTCCCCACGAAGATGGCCACGTGCCCCTCCGTCAGCAGGTGCGCAATCCTATCCGGCCGCTCGGTCGAGAACACCTGCGGCAGGATGTGTTTGGGGCTGTCCTCAATGAACTGCTCGAACAACCCGCTGTCCGGCAGGTAGTCGACCTCAATCGACTCAATCCGCCGCTTTACCTCATCCACCAAGCGTGGATTGGCAATCCCCTTGATGTACATCACGGCCACGTCGGTCTGCCCGAGCCGGCCGACTTTGAACATCTCCGTCACCAGGTGTTCGCTGCGGAGGAAAGAGCGGACCAGCGCGGTGTTGGCGCGAAACAGTTCGGTGAAGGCTTCCTTCGGTCCGCGGACCACGGTCTCGACCTGAGGTAACCCGACCGTCCGGTGCTCCCAACCCTTGGTCTCCACCAGCAGCGCCGTATCCGAGCCGTCCACGAACAATGCGGTCGATCCGGCCAGAATCCCGCTGACCACATCCGGCCAAGTCTTGGCGGGCTGTACCTGGTTGCCCGGAAGCAGCACGTCGAGGACGGTTTCGATGCGGCGAGCCGGCTCCACTTCAGGCAAGGAGGAGAGGAGCATCAGCGGCTGCAGCACGGCGAGGTTGGTGGTATTCCGGTCCGTCAAGCCGTCGATGAACACGACGAACGCCCGCCAGCGGCTCTCGGTGCCGATGCGAAACTCGCGGATCACAATATCCTTGTTCTCCGGGAGATGGAACAGCTCCTGAACGCGGTGCAGCGACCGGTCCAGGTCCGGAAACACCGGGTCCTCCTGCGTGCTGTGTGCCTCGGTCTCCGACTCGTAGCGGTGTTCATTCTGGACAATGAATTCGCGGATGGAGACGGGTTTGGTGAACGGGCGCGTGATCAACCCATTCTGCTGCCGATCCCGCCCTTCCCCCGCGCCTTCACGGCCGCGGCCGCGGTCTGCGGCTTGCTGCTGATCCTCCGTACCTTCACCGCCGGGCGCGTCTCCACGCTCGCCTTGCGTGTTAGCACCACCGACGTCCGCATTGCCCGACTGCGCATCCCCCGGTCCCGGTTGGCCGGGCTGATCAATCAGCGTGAACTGCTCGTTCAACACCGCGTCGTCCACGGTCAACAGTTTGCGGAGCCACGTTGGAACCAGCACGCTACTCCCCCTGTCATGCGGCAGGCGCATTCGCCCGCGCATTGGGATCCGGGATGTAGCGTGCGAAGAGAAAGGCTTCCTTATGCGAGGAGGAAAGGTGCGTCAACCACGATTTGACGAGAGCGCTTTGGGGTAGATGCTGACGGTCAATGTCAGCAGCTTCGTGTCCGGGGAATAACCGTCGGCGCGCACGCCGTAGGGGTTGGCAGGCCGCTTCGTGAAGGCCAGCACCAGCGTATCCTGTTGGCCGTCCACGCTGATCCACGCAGGCCACGACAGGTGGCTCAGCAGCAGAAACACGAGGCCCACCGGGACGGGTACGTCACCGAGATCGGCACTCTTCACGTGGAGTAACAGATCCCCGCTCTGCACCTCCGGCGTCAGGACGAATGTGACAGGCACGACCCTGTCCGCCATCTTCAAACCGAGTTCCAGCCGCCAGTCGCTGTCGAACGACACCCGCGCGCTGGCCAGCACCTTGCTTACGTCAGCCTGCTGCGATAGGGTGTAATCGAGGTAGGCGTTGATGGCCTGATCCCCGATGCTGATCTGCACGTTGGCCGGCTCTCCGGTCGCCGTCGCCGCCGGTGGTGTCTCGCGTCCAAGGTGCGGCATGCGGCCGAGCATGAAGAGGCCCCCTGTGATGACCAGCAGATCCAAGCACAACAGCGCCAAGAACGCGCGCTTCCACAGCATCCCGGCAGCCTCCTCTCGGTCGTCAAGCGGACTGGACGTCGCCCGCACGTTGGGCTAGCATGGATATGGAACCTAGGCCAGGGAGGCGGCTGCCGCTTGAATGCGGAAAAGTGGCGCAACATTGGACTTGTGTTTCTGTTCGCCGGATTCTTCGTCATGTACCTCGGCGTGTACGACAAACCGCTCATCCCGGTGCTGACGTGCATTGGCGCCGTGGGCGTACTGGCTGGCATCGGCATCTATTTTCGCTTTGGCCCCATCAGCGGCAGTGGGCGGCGCATTCAGTGCCCGCGCTGTGGGCAGGTGACGCGTCTGACCGGATCGCATGATCAATGTGCCCACTGCAAACAACCGATGCGGCGGACGGCAACCGGCGATTACGAGCCGTACGTGCCGTGAGCCGCCGGACGCCGGCGGCGCCCCCGCGTCTTCTTGTCCGGTTTTTCCTCGAAGACTTTTTCGAGCAGCTTCGGTTCCTTTTGCATCTGCTCGTAGAACTGGCAGAATTCGCGAACGGGGCACTTGTGGCAGCGGGGATTTCGCGCTGTGCACACGCGCCGACCGTGGTGAATCAGCCAGTGATGCGCCTGTGACCAAAGGTGCTTCGGAATGCGCTCACAGAGCTGCCGCTCCGTCAACTCCGGATTCATGCTGTTCGCCAATCCGAGCCGGTTGGAGACGCGCTGCACGTGCGTGTCCACGGCGATGGCCGGCACGCCGAACGCGTTGGAAACCACGACATTGGCCGTCTTCCGGCCGACGCCAGGCAGCTTGACCAATTCCTCCTGCGTGCGCGGCACCTCTCCACCATACTCCTTCAGCAGCATCCGGCACGTCTCGATGATGTGCTCGGATTTCATCCGCCACAGTCCCAGTTCCTTGATGTCCTCTTGCAGTGTATCCACATCCAGCGCGGCATAGTCTTCCGGACCTCGATATTTTGCAAAGAGACGTGCGGTGACCTGGTTCACCTTGGCATCCGTGGACTGGGCCGACAGCATGGTCGCAATCAAAAGCTCGAACGAATTGCTGAAGTTGAGCGCGCAGCGCGCGTCCGGATAGGCGGCGGCCAGCTTGTCCAGCAGTTTTCGCGTTCTCGCGCGGGACAGCATTTGCTTCTTGATCACGCAGGCCCCTCCCTTCCCTCGCATGGATTTACACAGATATACCGGCGATCACGGGCACGCTCCAACAGCCGCGCATCCCGCAGGCGCGACAGCAGAACCTCACGCACGAGCGGCGCCTTCACCTCCACGTCGCGGCCGGCCTTGAACTCACGATACACGGGCGATAGCCACAGGTACTCGCAGGTAACCACGCGATATGCGGCATGCAGTTGAACGGGTTCACCGCGAATCCACACCTGGCGGATGCGGGGCTCGTCGGCGTTACAGCCCGCTTCTACCTCCACGCGCGCCCCCGCCAACGCAAGCCGGCCAATCCAGCCGCCGCGAAAGCCGAAACCTATCCCCTGTCGCCGATAGTACGCCGGTTGCAGGGATTTCTCAAGGATGGCGACGAGGTCCCGACCGGTCAGCGTCAAGAGCAGGGGACGGGTGGGTGTGGAGCAGGCGCCAAGCACGTCTCGGAGCGTCACGTCTCCCGCCAGCAGGCTGGCGCCCAGCGCGCCGGCCATCATGATGCCGATGTCCGCCGGATACGCATCCATCAGCGCTTCCACCAGCACATTGGCGAACAGGGATTCTTCCTCCAACGAGACGGGGAGAGGCGTGGTCAGATGCGCGATGGGCTGGCTCAGCGAAGCGGAGATGCGCGGAAGCCACGCCTCATACACCTGCGCCATCGCGGCATCGGGCGGACCATCCAGCGGTACGGGCACCGTTTCCGCACGGACGTCCGTGACCCGGCGCGCCGCCACATCCAGCTCTATCACGGTGTGTCCAAACGCGAGCGCATGCTTCCCGGCCTGAAAGATGGCGGTCCTGCCTTCCCACTCGACACCGGGCAAAAAGTGGTGTGTGTGCCCGCCGAGGATGACGTCAATCTCCGGCACCTCGGCTGCCATCCGATGGTCCTCCGGCAGCCCGAGGTGAGACAAGGCCAGTACGAGCTGGCACCCCTCGGCGCGCAGACGGCATGCCATCTCGCGCGCCATCCTCAGGGGCGGCAACGGGCGTACCGCGAGCGCGCGGTAGGCCACTTCGTAATTGGGCGTCACCCCGAACACGCCGATTCTGACGCCCTCCAGCTCAAACACACGGAAGTCGGCCATGGACGCGAACGGTCGACCGCTCCGCGTGCGCAGATTGGTCCCGAACACGGTCGTCCCGGACAGACGCACGAGGTCGTCCCACTCGCTCACGGGGATGGTGAGACCTTCGTTATTGCCGAACACCCATCCGTCGTACCCCAGCGCCGCCATCAGCGCGGCGTTGACGCGACCGAGGGTGGCCTCCGTCTCTGGCCGCACTCGGTCCATCAGATCCCCGATGTCGAACGTCAACACCGCCTCCCCCGCCCGCCGCAGATCCTCGCGCAGGGCTCGCAGGCGGGCGCCGAGGCGGAGATAGTTTTCCACCTGACTGTGCACGTCGTTGGTATGCAGTACGTGAACTCTCACGGCTCACCTCATCGCACGCGTTGCCGGGGCAACCTGTTACGTCAGGATTTTATGCGCTGGCCTGGCCGTCCAGTCCCAGGGCCGGTGCGACGCGAGACAGCGCTTCGATGAGGAAGGCGATGTGCTCATCGAGATCGACCCCGAGTTCCTCCGCACCGCGATACACATCGTCACGGTTGACACCGCGCGCAAACGCCTTGTCCTTCAATTTCTTGCGGACGCTCTTGACCTCGACATCAGCAATTCGGCGCGAAGGCTTCACCATCGCCACCGCCATCAGGAAGCCGGACAACTCATCGCAGGCGTAGAGGGCTTTCGCCATGAGGGTGTTGCGCGGCAGATGATTGTAATCTGCATGCGCCTGAATGGCGTAGATCACATCCTCCGGGTACCCGAGTTCGCGCAGGATCCGCGCGCCGACAATGGTGTGCTCCTGAGGCGTCGGATACTTCTCGTAGTCAAAGTCGTGAAGCAGCCCGGTGATGCCCCATTTCTCCACGTCCTCGCCAAACTTCTCTGCGTAGGCCCGCATCGCAGCCTCCACCGCATAGGCGTGGCGGAGAAGTGACTCGCTTTGCGTGTATTCCTTGAGCAGGGCCAGTGCTTCCTCGCGCGTCTTCATCCTGCATGAACCTCCTCTGTCCGGGCCGCCGAACGGTACAGCGGCAGCCACACCTCGAAGTCCCCGTCGCTCCACCCCGTGCATCTCACGCTTGTATGCTCCCTTCACGGCTTGTCCCAAGCCCTTCCGTTTACTACTAAGACTAGACAACCCGGCGCCGGGGTGCAACCGTGACAGACGCCGACGGGTACCGGGCAGGCGCACACCCAGTCCCGAATGTGTTTCCAAGTTCTATTTTAGCCACTAAACGTATTGTCAACCCTCTGCCCGCTGGTTAGAATGAGGGCATTGACATGCAGGGGGGATGGCTGCTTTGCGATGGCTCACCCGCTTCTCGTTGCGCAACCCGCTGGTCATCATTATCCTCTCCATCCTGGTCTTGATTGGCGGCGTCATTTCGGCGCTGGGGCTGCACGAAGAGCTCATGCCCGACGTGGACTTTCCCGTGATTGCCGTGGTCGTGCCCTATCCCGGGGCATCGCCGGACCAGGTGGCCAGCCAAGTCAGTGAGCCGCTGGAACGGGCGCTTCAGGGCGTCGCCGATGTCAAAAACGTCACGTCCGTGTCGACCGCGAACGTGGCCGAGATCGAAATCGAATTCAACCTCAACGCGGATCTGAATGCGGCGCAGCAGAAGGTGCAGGACATCGTCAACCAGGCTCATCTGCCGAGTGGCACGCTGAAGCCGACGGTGCAGAAGTTTTCCTTTAACAGCGCGCCGGTCGTGTACCTGACGGTGGCCTCCAGCAACGGAGACCTGCAGAAGCTGCGCACCACCGTGCAGAACACCATCGTGCCCGCGCTCGAGGGTGTACCCGGCGTGGCCTCGGTACAACTGGGCGGGGCTGCACCGGATCAGGTGCAGATTCGGTTCGATCCCGCCAAACTTCGCGACCACCACCTCACCTTCGCGCAGGCGGTGCAGGAGCTGCAGGCGGCGAATGTGACCCAGCCGCTTGGTTCCGCCAGCGTCGGCGGCACGGTGCAGCCGATTGAGCTGGCCGGTGCGCCGAAGACGCTGGATGACCTGAAGAACCTGCGCCTGCCCGTGCCCGCGGACGCCTCGGCCGGCATGAAACAGGCCATGGCCGGGATGTCGCAGCTGGGACACACGGTGGGTCAATTGGCGCAAGGGATGGGCGCGCTGTCGCAGGGCATGGGCCAACTGGCGCAAGGCGTGGGACAACTTGGCCAGGGCGTGGCGACGGTGGCCGCCGAGAATCAGTTGCTGAACGAGATGCTGCAGGTCCAGGGGCAACTGTTCGGCGCTGAACTGGCGCTTGCGCAGCAGCAGGCACTCCCGGAGGCTGCGCGCAATCCGCAGACGGTGGCGCAGTTGCAGGCGCAGGTCCAGGCGCTGACCCAGGCGCAGCAAAAGCTCCAGCAACAGCTGACGGCGCTGCAGAAGCAACTGGCGGCCAGCGCCGGCAAGGGTGGCGAGACCTCGATGTCACCGCCCGCGGCAGGCGCGGCGCAGCTGCCGGTGGCGCAGCGTGCACAGGCAGGATCAGCAGCGTCAACACAGACCAGCGAGACCCTGCAAACGGTCAAGCTGTCCGATATCGCCGACGTGACGCTGGCACCTCCGGCGGATCACTCCATCAACCGGACCAATGGTCAGCCCAGCGTGTTCGTCGGCGTGGTGAAGACAGAGGATGCCAACACCGTCGACATGGCGCGCGCCGTAAATGCGAAGCTGGCGGACCTCAGCAAGCAACTCCCGGCAGGGATCCACATCGTGCCGCTGTTTGACTCGTCGCAGATGATCACCGCGTCGGTCAACGGCATGCTCCGCGAGGCATTGCTCGGTGCGCTGTTTGCGGCCGTGGTGATCCTGCTCTTCCTGCGCAGCGTGCGCAACACCATCATCGCGGTGGTGTCCATCCCGCTCTCGCTGTTAATCAGCACCATCCTGTTGCGCCAGCTCGGCATCACGCTGAACATCATGACCCTGGGCGGCATGGCGGTGGCCACCGGCCGGGTGGTGGACGACAGCATTGTTGTGATTGAAAACATCCACCGCAGATTCAAACAGGGTGAGTTGGCCGGCAAGGCGTTGGTGCTGGACGCCGCGGCCGAGGTGGGCCAGGCCATCACGGCCTCTACCATCACCACGGTGGCGGTGTTTCTCCCGCTCGGGCTGGTCAGCGGCTTGGTGGGCAAGATCTTTTACCCGTTTGCGCTGACCGTGGTCTGCGCCCTCCTGTCGTCGCTGCTCGTGGCCCTCACCGTCGTGCCGGCGCTGGCCTGGCTGCTGCTGGTACGCGCCAAGACCCGCGAGGCGGTGGACGCGGCCGCAGCGGAACTCGCCGTCACCGAGCAGCCGGGCGGCGGAGGCGGTACCTCGCAGTGGCGGCCGTGGCAGCTGCGATACCAGCGCATGCTGGCCGCGTGCCTGAACCACAAGGGCTGGCTGATGGCCGCGGCGGGCCTGCTGTTGGTGGCGTCCATCGCGGTGCTGCCGCTCGCGGGGAGCACGTTCATCCCCGAGTCGCGGGAGAAATTCGCCACGGTGTCGATCACGATGCCGGTCGGCACCCCCCTCTCGGCAACGGATGCGAAGACTCGGCAGGTGGAAGCCATCATCCGCACCTACGTCGACACCGTGGCGCAGATGAACGCCAAGGTCGGATCGGATCCCGGTCAACTCAGCGACAGCGGCAGCGTCAGCGGCGAGAATCAGGCCAGCCTGTTCCTCGAACTGCAACCGGACACGGACGTGTCCGCCTTCACCGCCAGCCTGCGCCAGAAACTGCAGGGCATCGCGGGACCGGCACAGATTCAGGTGAAGGAGATGATCCTGGGCGGTTCGGGAGAAGGGTTCGACATCGTGTTGACCGGCGGTACATCGGCCGAGTTGCAGGAGGCGGCGCAGCGCGTCACCAAGGCGCTGCAGGATTTGCCCGGCCTCGCCAACGTCAGCAACAACCTGACGCAGACCCAGCCCGAGGTGCAGGTGGTGCCGGATTCGGCCAAGGCGGCCCAGTACGGTCTGACCAGTTACCAGATTGCCACCGCCGCCGCGGCGGCCATCTCCGGCCAGAACATGGGCTCCATCACCCTGAACGGCGACAGCTACGACGTGGAGGCGTCGCTCGCGGACACCTCCGTGGGGTCGCTGGATGCGATTCGGAACCTCGAGATAGACACGCCGGTCGGGAAAACCGTTCATCTCGGCGACGTGGCCCGAGTGAACACCGTCCAGACCCCGGTCACCATCACGCATCAGAACGGGCAGCCGTTCGCCGAGATCAAGGGGGACTTCACAACCAACAACACAGGGCAGGTCAGCCGTACGGCGATGGATAAGATTCGGCAACTGCATCTTCCCGCCGACATCCAGGTTCAGCTCTCGGGCGCGACGCAGGAGCAGAATCAGAGCTTCCAGCAGCTGATTGAGGCCATCATCATTGCGGCCGGGTTGGTCTATCTGGTGATGCTGATGGCCTTCGGCGATTGGAAGGCGCCCTTCTCCATCCTGTTCTCGATGCCCGTCGCGCTGATTGGCGCATTCTTCGGCACGGTGATAGGGCACCAACCGGTTTCGGTGTCCTCACTCATCGGCATCCTGATGCTGATGGGCATCGTGGTCACGAACGCCATTGTGCTGGTGGACCGTGTGGAGCGCCAGCGCGCCCGCGGCAGGACCGTGCGGGATGCCCTGCTCGAGGCGGCCACCACGCGCCTGCGGCCGATCCTGATGACCGCCATCGCGACCGTCTGCGCGCTGTTCCCGTTGGCGCTCGGATTCTCCGAGGGCGCCCTGATCTCGCAGGGTTTGGCGGTGGTCGTGATAGGCGGCCTCGTGACGTCCACGCTGCTCACGCTCGTCGTGGTGCCTGTGGTGTATGAGCTGTTGCATCGCGAACCCAAGGCTGCATGAGACCCATCATGGGCATGAGACCGGGCGGATCAGGCCAAGGTTTACCCTTGGCGATCCGCCCGTTTGCGTCGGATCCGCGCAAGCCGGTGACGCAGCGCGCGAACGAGCGGATCCGCCTCCACAGCGGCGCGTCCGCCGATGTCCGCAGGTGCATGGGCAGAGGACCTGACGGCCCCGACGCTGCGCAGCCGCTCGCGGACCTGGCGCTCCGCGCGCGCCAACGCCTCCATCGTCCACCGCTCCGCCTCATCCCACTGCCGAAGCTGATGCTCCGCCCATTTCGCCAACTCCACCAGCGGTGCCACGGAGCCCGGGTACCGCTGCGCCAATTCGCGCCAGATGGCGGCCGCGCGGTGCCACTCGCGGCGGCGCTTCCAGTGCAGGCTGGCCAGCCAGAGCGACTGCCAATCCGCGTCCGGATGCTGGGCGGCGCGCTCGAAGCACGCATCCGCCAGGTCGTACACCTGCCACTCGTCGTACCAGCGGCCCATGGCGGCGAATTCGGCGGCACTGTCCGCCGTGGGAGCACCCATGCGTGCCGCCACCTCCGTCGCCAGCACCACCAGTGTCAGCACGTCGCTCGCGTTGTGGTCCAAGACCGGTGCGAGACACTCCGCTTGCGGGTCCTCCACGAAGCGAAAGTACCGATCCGGCGCCTCGCTCCCCGGCAGGTCCGCCGTGCGCCGCATTCCCAGCACCTCCGCCTCGACCGTCTGCAGGCTGACGCGGTCGAGGCGTGATCGCCACAGACGGCGGGCCGGGTGGAGCAGATCCAACTGCGGGCGGGCGGGATCATCGTGCAGGCGGTGCAGGCGCATGCGGCTTTTCAGCAGCGGCCAGTCGAAGGCGCGCCCGTTGAAGCTGACCCAGACCTCGCCGGGGGTCAGACGAGCCGCAAGGGTGTGCAGCAGCGCAGGCTCCTCAGCGTGATCGGCCAGCAGAAACTGGGTAATTAGAAATCCCGACAAGCAGAAAAAGAGCGCCATTCCCGATGCGGCGACCGATTCATTTAAGCGCCATTCGGGGCGTCCAATGGGCAGCCAATGGCCAGCAAGCACAAGCAATATGCTTAGTGCGCGCCAGCCATCCAATATGGGGATATGGGCGGTTGTCTTATTGTCGGAATGCGTTGGGTTCACTTCACTGCAATCCAGTCAATTGCCCCAGCCGAAATCGCTTTTGCCAAGATCATTGACTTGGGCGGCCTGCCGAACAATTTGCGCCCAATGGCCTTCAGGCTGTCTTCAGATTCCTGCAGATAGTGCATTAGCTTGCCTAAAAAGCGGTTAGGATTTAACGGGCCACTCCGCATGACTGACATGGCTTTAAAGCCGCTATAATTTCGGGAGGGCCAGACTTTCACAGGCCGCATTTCGCCGGCCGTTAAAAGTTCGACGGCACCAAGCGGACTTAAGTGGAAATAGCTGTGGTCGTGCCAAGGTTCCATGAAGGAAGCATTGCTCAGCATCAATCCGCCGGGCTTCAGGACCCTTCTGACTTCCTGCACTGCTCTGAGAGGACAGGCCAAATGCTCAAACACAGCCGCTGAATAGACCACATCAAAGCTTTCATCCGCAAATGGCAGAAAATGCGCGTCGCAAAGCAAATCTGCTCCACCATAAAGTCGAAGC
>JAIMAY010000050.1 GCA_023511725.1 Alicyclobacillus sp. | reverse complement strand
TGGTGGCGGCGGGTGGATTCGAACCACCGACGCCACGGGTATGAACCGTGTGCTCTGACCAGCTGAGCTACGCCGCCGATGCAATAAATGGCGGAGAGAGAGGGATTCGAACCCTCGAGGCGAGGTTTGGCCCGCCTACACGATTTCCAGTCGTGCTCCTTCGACCACTCGGACATCTCTCCATGCCCGTGTGCGTGCATCGGTCCCACCCGCCGCCATGGCGGATGCCCTTGAGTCACAGCGCATATCTTATCACGAAAGGCGGCCTTGTTCAAGGGGTTTTGGCCGTCTCCGGGACCACGCGAGGGCGGCAATACTCACCAGCCGCTCGCGCCACCGGGGCCTTCCGCGCCCCGGTCCGACGCGCCGGCTGACCAGACGGCTGCGGCCCGGAACTTAGGCCCACGCTGGCCTTACAGCCCCAGGAGTCCGGGCAGCTCCAGCACGTCGTTCAGAATGGCGTCAACGCCCAGTGACTCGAATTGCGATCTCGCCTTCTCCCCGTCCAACCCGGTCAGCACGGCGGCGAAGCGGCAGCCGATGGCGCGCGCGGCGAGCGCGTCCGCCACCGAGTCGCCCACAATGAGCAGCCGCCCCGCCTCTTCCGGCGGTAACGGAAGCGGGTGGCGGAGGACTCGTGCGGGCGATACCGTATCCGCCACGGCATCCCGGCCGATGGCATCCCCGGAGACCCCAGCGCCGGTCCCCTCGCCCGCCGAGGCGGTCGCCGGCGCGTCGTTAGCGCTTTCCGGTCCCTTCGTCCCCAGGTAGCTGCGCAAATAACTGTACGGATGCGGCTTTGCTAAGGGCCCTGCCTCCGGATGCGCGCGCTCGGCGGCCAAAACGTCCGAGGCCGTCGTTACCGCGCTAGGATGGAAGGCATCCAGCCAGCCCATCGAGGCCAGCGGCACGCGCGTTTCAATCTCCGGGCGGCCCGTGGCGATACCGAGCCGGATACCACGCTGCCGCAGGCGGTGCAAAAGCCGCGAGAAAGCGGCCGGATCCACAATCGGAATTTCGTCCGACAAAAACCCGCGCTTGCCAGGTTGCCGAGTCTCTGGCACGTATTCATCGCCCAGGTACCACTCTTGGAACGTCTCCTGGCCCAGGTTCCACAGCGCCCGCCCCGTTTCAAGCGGCGGCAGCTCCCCGCCCGCCGCGTCCGCCACAGCGGCAAGCCGGGCCTCGAGCGCCGCGAACAGGTCTGCTTTGTTGCGGGTGGAGGCGAGATCGGCCGCGAATGAGGCGAACTCCGCATGCCAGGGCACACCCACGCTACGAATGCGCCGGCCCGCGTGCTGCAGGACGTCGCGCGTCCAGCCGTGTTGGCACCAGGTGCGCAGCAGCCGCACCGCATCACCGTCCACCGCCGACCATGCGCACAGCAGCTTCGTCCACTGATGGGCAAACTGTAGATACACCATGTCCCAGTTGGCGTTGACCCCGCGCGCCTTCATCATCCGCAGCACGGCGTCATCCGCGAAGACGGCGCGGCGGATGGCGCGAATGTCCTCCTCCGCCAGATCCGGCCGGAACGGCGGCAGTCCGTCGGCCTCCGGATCCAGTCCCACATAGTTTGGGCTATACAACAATTCGTACACGGTGAGCGCCGAGGCGTCAAAATAGCGCTCCTCGCTCAGCATCACACCGTCGATGTCAAACAAGATGGTGTCGATCCGCACCAACCCGCGCCCTCCTCAACCCCACCGGCGCCGGAAATCCTGCATGAACTCGGCGAGGCGGGTGCACGATGCCTCCGACACCGCATTATACAGCGATGCACGCAGCCCGCCCACCGACCGGTGGCCCGCCAGGCCCACGAGCCCCGCTTCCTCCGCCTCCGCCGCAAACCGCTGGTCCAGATCCGGCGTGGGGCAGCGGAAGGTGATGTTCATGCGGGATCGGCTGGGGGGTTCGGCGTGCCCCGTGTAAAAGCCCTCACTCTGGTCGATGGCCTCGTACACGATGCGCGCCTTCCGCTCATTCCGATCCGCCAACGCCGCGACACCGCCCTGCTCCCGCGCCCACTCCAGCACCAGGCCGAGCAGATAGATGGCGAAGGTCGGCGGCGTGTTGTACAGTGAGCGGTTCTTCGCATGGATGTCGTAGCGCAGCATGGTGGGGATGTCGCGACGAGCGTGCTCCAGCCATGCCTCGCGCAGGATGACCACGGTCACGCCGGAAGGGCCCAGGTTCTTCTGCGCGCCCGCATAGATGAGGCCGAACTTTTCGACGGGAATGGGCCGTGACAGGATGTCGCTGGACATGTCCGCCACCAGCGGTACCTGGCCCGTGTCGGCAAACTCGTGCCACTGCGTCCCCTCAATCGTGTTGTTGGAGGTGATGTGCAGATACGCATCGTCCGGCGCCACCTGGATTTCGCCCATCCCGGGAATCCGCCGGTAACCGCCCTCCTCTGTCGAGGCGGCCACGCGCACCTGTCCGAGCGCCGCCGCCTCTTTCTCCGCCTTCTCCGACCAAGAGCCGGTGCGAACGTACGCCGCGGTCTGGCCCGGCTTGAGGAAATTCATCGGCACCATGGCGAACTGCAGGCTCGCACCGCCTTGAAGGAACAGAACCCTGTACTCCGGCGGGATGCTCAAAAGTTCCCGCAGCAGCGCCTCCGCCCGCTCCTGCACCGCCTCGTACGTTTTGCTTCGGTGGCTCAGCTCCATCACCGACATCCCGGTACCCTCGAAGTTGAGCAGCTCCCGCTGCGCCCGTTCCAACACTTCCCGCGGCAACGCCGCCGGTCCCGCGTTGAAATTGTCCGCCCGCCAGTCCGCCGCGCCGCGGCGCGCCAGGTGTTCCGTCAGCAGCGTCCCCATCGTGGATCTCTCCTTCTCTCCGCTCCTCGAATCGTCAGGGTGGCATGTCACGCCTGCCCATGCACTTTCGTCTTTCATCCGCCGCCCTTTACAGCTCCATCGCGCGCACCGCAAAGATGCCGGGCATGGCGGCAATCCGTTCAATGACGTCCTCCGGAACCTTCCTATCCACACTCAGCAGCATGATGGCCTCGCCACCCGTTTCGCGCCGGCCCACCTGCATGCCTGCGATGTTGATGCCCGCATCGCCCAACCACGTACCGATCCGCCCAATCATACCCGGCTGGTCCAGGTGGCGCGTGAACAAGATGCGGCCTTCCGGCGGCGCGTCCACCGCATAACCGTCAATTTCAACGATGCGCGGCCCGAACCCGTTGTACAGCGTGCCGGCCACGCGGTGTTCGCCGTCGTCGGAGTGGACCGTGATCGACACCAGGTTGGTGAACACCCGGCTGCGCGGCTGCTTCACCTCGCGCACCGACAGGCCCGCCTGGTCGGCCAAGAGCGGCGCGTTCACATAGTTCACCTCATCACCGTGCCGGTAGCCGAGCAAACCCTTGAGCACGGTGCGGGTGATGAAGGACACGTCCTGCTCGGCGAGCTGACCACCGTACGTGATCTCCACGTCACGCACGGAGCCGCTCAGCCACTGCGCAACAAACACGCCGAGCTGCTCGCCCAGCCGCAGATACGGCTCGAGCACAGCTTTTTGCTCCTGGCTGAGCGACGGCATGTTGACGGCGTTGCGGAACGGCTCGCCAAGGAGCACGCGCGCCACCTCCTCCGCCACGTCGATGGCGACGTTGACCTGCGCCTCCACCGTGGACGCCCCCAGGTGCGGCGTGAGCACCACGTTCGGGAAACGCAGCAGCGGATGATCTGGACGCAGCGGTTCCTCTTCGAAGACGTCGAGCGCCGCGCTGGCCACTTTGCCACTCGCGAGCGCCTCACACAGCGCCTCCTCATCGATGATGCCCCCGCGCGCGCAATTGATGATGCGCACGCCCTCCTTCATCCGCGCGAAGGCGTCGTGGCTGAGCATGTGCCGCGTCTCTTTGGTCAGCGGCGTGTGGACGGTGATGAAATCCGCCGCCTCGATGGCCTCCTCCAAGGAAACGCGGCGCACCCCCAGTTCGTTCGCGCGGGCCTCGGTGAGGAACGGATCATAACCCAGTACGCGCATACCGAACGCGAGCGCACGCTTGGCCACCTCGGTGCCGATGCGCCCCATGCCCAGCACGGCCAACGTCTTGCCGCGCAGCTCCACACCGACGAACGACTTCCGATCCCACCGCCCTTGGCGGATGGACGCGTCTGCCTGCGGGATGAACCTTGAGGATGAGATCAGCATAGCGAAGGTATGTTCCGCCGCTGCGATGGTGTTGCCGTCGGGCGCGTTGAGCACCACAATCCCGCGCCGCGTGGCCGCCGGCACGTCGATATTGTCGACGCCCACACCCGCCCGACCAATGACACGCAGACGCCGAGCCGCGTCAATCACCCGCGCGGTCACCTTCGTCTGCGACCTCACCAGCAGTGCATCGTAGTCGGGGATGACCTGCACCAACTGGTCCTCCGACAGCCCCAGCTGCACCTCCACCGACACCCCCGGCACGGCCTCCAGCTTGCTCAAGCCGGCCGGCGAGATGTCGTCGGTCACCAGCACCTTCCACGCCGCCACGTCTCTCCACTCCCTCATCTGTCTGTTTGGGCCGATCTCGTCCCATGCCCAGCCTTCACCCCGGCCGGAAAGCTCGCCGGACATCTTGCGCCACCGGCGTCGCCAACGAAAAAACGCCTGAACACTCCACGCGTGAGCGCCCAGGCGGTCGGCTTCCTGATCTCCATCGCACTCCCCTGTGGTTCCCCACTTCCCGCCAGTCATGCGATGGCCGCGTTGCGGACACGTCCCCTGCGGGGACTCGCAATACAACCTCGTTTTTTTCGAATATACCCAATCGAGTGCGCGGCGTCAACCGAGGGGTACGCCTTCACGGATGGTGTTCCCTGGCCTGTTCCGACCAGGCCTTGAGCGGGAACGTCCGCATGCCGCGGAAGACTGCCGTCAAGTAGACGGCGAGCGGAATGATGATGAGGGTCACCCAACTCGCCGGCACCATGAACTTGTCCAGCAGCTGAAAGGCCATGTCCTCATTCTGAAACCACATGGCCTCGGCCAGAATCATCACCGCGATGGCGGGAACAAAATCTCGGTGCACGTCTTCGGTGAGGCCGACGATGTGCGCGGCTAAGCTGGACAGGGCCCAGAAGTGATTGCTAATGAACAGCGTCGTGAATGCGGTGGCGAAGATGATCACGAAGATGCCGACCCGCTCAATCAGCCAACCGTGCAAGGTGATGAGACGGAGCACGAACGGGAGCGTAAACGTCAGGTGAGCCGTGGCCGCGTCGCCGAGGATCATGACCGTCACGACGAACGTGAGCAGCACGGCAATGGAGCCCACTGCGCTGCTCGCCACGGGGTACCACAAGCTACCCCGAATGTGCTTGTAGAACGGCGCAATCATCTGGATGTAGTTGATGCCGAGAAACAGTGGCAGCAGGTGATAGGTCCCGTTCATGATCTGCCCGATGCTCACGGGCTTGGTCACAATCCCGAACTCATGGATCTGGAGCACGGCGGTGGTGAAGATGGCTCCCAGGCCGAGCCACGTCATGGGATGGACGACAGCAGCAACGCGCGCCAGCGCCTCCACCCCGTACCAGGCGCCGCTGAACGAGACGAGCGCCAGAGAGGACATGAGTACCAGCATCGGCGTGTTCGGAAGAAACTGGCGGATCACGGCGACGAAGAAGTACAGGCTCATCGAGGTGAACATGCTGTAGACAGCGAAATACAGCACCAGCGCAGGAGCACCGAGCCACGGGGTCCACACGAGCTTCGCCACATCCGCCCCTGTCATGTTGGGAAAGCGCTCGTTGAGCAGGCCAATCAATAGGGCCACAGCGACCCCAACCATTAGCACTGCCACGACCGCCCACAACGCATCGGTGCCCGCCGTCTGCACCGCAATGCGCGGAAAGAACCAGAACATGAGGGGAAGGAAACTGGCCGAGCCGATTTCAATCGCCTGAAACCACGACAGTGTCAACCGCTGATGCATCGGCGCCCTCCTTACGCAAAATTGGCCTGGGTGGAAAGCGTCACACTCACGCTGACGCTCGGCTTTGCGTCGGCAAAGGCCGCCGGCCAGTGCGAGCGAATCCAATCGGTGCGGTCGGGGTAGGAGAACTGGGCCAGACGGCCGAAACCGAGGATATCGCTCTGCTTCTCCTGCAAATCCTTGACCAATTCCGTGCACCACGTGGACAGCGCCCGTCCTGCGGCGGCCTCATAGGCATGGATGTCCGTCTGCCCAGTCACCATCTCTTCGTCCAGCGGTGCTTTCACCAGTTGCGCCTCAAGTTTGGCAACCGCAATGAGTTCGTAGCGCCCGTTGCGGTAGTGGGTCGACATGGTGCACTCGGAGCGCATCACCCGGATCACCGCGTCACCCTTCGATGTCGGCACGACAACAGCCACCTGTTTCAGTTGTCCAGCCAGCAGGTTGTACGCAACGGCTTGCCGCCGGTTCAGCGTCAGCACGGGCTTCGTGCCGGAAAACGCCGTGATTCCCGAAACCTCGATACCTCTCTCGCCCGTCACCATCTCCACCGTCCGCGGCG
Organism: Alicyclobacillus sp.; assembly: GCA_023511725.1. GTDB lineage: Bacteria > Bacillota > Bacilli > Alicyclobacillales > Alicyclobacillaceae > JAIMAY01. The sequence goes on along the minus strand of JAIMAY010000050.1, from coordinate 4,329 downwards.
CGGTGCCCGGGGAGATCATGTCCCGCCAAAATTCCCACAGCCGGCTCCGCGTACCGTATCCAACCTGCCGCTCGCTGGGTCCCAGCAACTGGTCTATCACGTCCGCCGCCGGCCGCCCCGTCGGGTCCCGCTCCTGCAAGAGATCCGCCGCCGACCCGGGCGTGGTCACCAAAAAGGCGAGTTTGTCCACCTCCGTATTGCGCACCAGCTCCGAGACGACGCTTCGGATCTGTTGCTCGGAGAGGCGCTCGCTCAGAATCACCGTCTGCAGCATCCCGAGAAACAGCGTCTTCTCCGATTGGAGCTGGGCGATGGACATGGCTTCGTTGAGACTCTCCGCGGACGCACTGAAGTTGCGCGCCGGAAGCGCCCCACCTGCCTGCTCGCCGCTCTGGTCCGGCGAGGGCTGGGCCCGCGCGAACTGCGGCACCTGAAAGGAAAAACGCATCTGTCCCGGGTGGTCGGGATCCGGATCAACGCTGATACCGATGACAAACGCCCGGTCGTTGATCCGGATGTAATCCCAGCATCCCGGCAGAAAGGCCAGGCATGCGCAGCAGAACAGCAAGCTCAGGATGCGCGGCCACCGCCGCGCGCCCTCACGGTCGCCGCTTCGTCTGCGTGTGTCGCTTGTAAAAGCGCGCTTTCTCCAACTGCGGATGCGGCACCGGATTGACATACCTCGCCTCCCCCCATTCATCCTGCGGATGGAGGTGAGCGGTGCGGCGCGGGATCATGTAGGCCGGCACGCGCACCAAGCCGTCCACGAACAGATCGCGAACATGCTCCCCGTTGAACGGGTCCAGGTACGACACACCGAACGATTTGAGCGACGCGAGGTGGTACATGAACAGAATGGCGAACAGCACAATCCCGTAGAAACCAAGCAGCGCCGCGGCGAAAGTGGTCAGCCAACTGCACAGCCGCGCGACGGTGGAGAACTCATAGCTCGGACTGACGAACACGCTGAGCGCCGTGAGCGCCACGACGATGATCAGCAGGTTGCTGACGAGACCGGCCTGCACCGACGCCTCCCCCACCACCAGACCGCCGACGATACCGATGGTCTGGCCCATCTGCTTCGGCATGCGGATAGTGGCCTCGCGCAGGATCTCAACCACAACCTGCATCAGCACCACCTCGACGAGGGCTGGAAACGGAATGCCCTCGCGTGATTTCGCAATTTGGATGTTCAACACCTTCGGCAGCAGTTCCGGATTGTAGTCGACGAAGGCCACGTACAGCCCGGGCAGAAACATCGCCAGGATGAAGGCGATGATCCGCAACCAGTGAATATAGTTGGCTTCCCAGAACGAGTGCGTGTGATCCTCGGCGGTCTGAAAGAAATCCTGGATGGTGGCGGGGACGAGCAACACCACTGGATCTCCGTCGACGATGATGGCAATCTTGCCCTGGTTGAGCTCCCAGACCGTGCTGTCTATCCGCTGCGTCGTCCGGGTCAACGGGAAGAGGGTCCAGCGGTTGTCGACGATGCGCTGCTCCACCGCTGAACTCTGGTCGATGAGGTCCACGTGGATGGCGGAGAGCCGCTTTATGACCGTATCGATGGCCACCGGGTTGGCCACGTCCCGGATGTACACCACCGCGACCTCCGTCCGGCTGCGGTAGCCTATCTTGAGCTTCTTGACCTCCAGCGTCTCCGTTTTCAGCATACGGCGGATCAGGCCGAGGTTGGTGTCCACCTTCTCGACAAAGCTCACCTGAGGCCCGCGCACGGATGTCTCGATGTATGGAAGCTCCGGCTTGCGCTCTTCAACGAACTGCGCCCCGAGCACGATGGCCGGTGAGGCGCCGTCGATGAGCAGAACAATGTTCCCCGCCGCGATGGTCTCCCGCAGCTCCCACATGTTTTCCATATAGATGGCGTCGGAGCCGGTCAGCACTTTCTCCGTCAGATACGACACCAGGTTCTTCGGGGGACGTTTCGGAAACGAATGCTGGTGAATCGCGCGGAGCGTTTCCTCGATGATCTTGTGGTCGCTGATGGTGTCGATGAAGAGGATGGCGGCGGATCTGCCCGCAACCTGCAGGATGCGAACCATGTAGTCATCGCTCTTACCAAGCGAATTCGCGAAGTAATCGAGCGCCCACTGGAGCTGCCCCTTGTAGTGCGGTGCCCGGCGGTAATCCGGCACGTGGGGCTCGCGCGGGTCAAGCTCGGCGCCGGGAACGCGCTGCTGCTTCACTCGGTTCCCGAGAAGGCCAAGGAACCACCTGTGCACGTTAACCACCTGCCGTTTCCCGTTCCTGGGCATAATATGGGCCGCGTGGCAGGATGCTATGCGCCAAGGAAAAAGGACCCACAATCCCCGCGCCGGCAGAGAAGTATGAACACGGGAGGCACGGCAGATCCTAACGCCGTGAGCACACGGTGCTGGCGTAGCGGCGGCACACGCCTTCTCCAGCACCCTCCGCCGCGCCGCGAGGCCACCGTGCCACAGCTCACATCCGTACGCACGTCCGAAGGAGGTGACGACGATGCACCAAGTGCTCCAGGACCTCCAGCAGATCCGCACCATCTGCCAGCAGCTCGCGCAGAACGAACGTCAGAACGCGCAGCACCTTTCGACCCAACCCGGGCTGCAGGCGATGGCACAGCGCGAATCGTTCGCGGCGCAGCAACTGCAGCAGTGTGTCAGCCTATGCCAGCGAATCGAGCAGCAGATTGCGCAGCAGCAGATGCAGCAGCAAATGACCTCCGCGCGAGTTGCAGCCCAGTTCTCGCCGACCCCCGCGGCCAGCACGGCGCATTACGGCACCGCCCCGGGGGCCGGCTACGGGAGCGCGCCCCGCATGAGCACCACGGTCACGGCGACGCCCCATCCGGGAACGTTCGCGGCCCACAGCACCTCCCCCATGGGGTTTGGCACCCACGGGGCACACGGACCTGCCGCCTCGGCCAACGCTGGCGTGAATCTCGCCGGTCTGCGCGCCGCCATGCAGGCAGACAAGGTGGACGGCGCCAGGCCGGGATCCACTCGCCCGTACACCCACTGATCCCGCCTCACGCCAAAGGGGGCTGCCCATCCCCGGGTCAGCCCCCTATCATGTATCTTCACGTTGTGCGCCCTGTGCCGGCGGCCCGGCGCCAGCACCTCACTCGCGCTCCAGGAACGCCGCGTGCAGTTCGCCGACGGCCCGCTCCAGATGCTGCGCCGCGATGATACACGAGACCTTGATCTCCGATGTGCTCACCATTTTCACGGGGATGTCAGCATCGGCCAGCACCTGGAACATCTGCGCCGCGACGCCGGGGTTGGAGATCATCCCTGCGCCCACAATCGAGACCTTGGCAAGTCCCGTCTCCAACTGCACGTCACGATAATCGAGCTCCTGACGTAACTCGCGCATGATGCGCAGCGCCCGGTCCGCATCGGCCTCCTTGACCGTGAAGGATACGTCGACCTCCGCGCTTTGCACCACACTCTGCACAATCACATCCACATTCACGCCGCGCCCCGCCAGATTGCCGAAGACTGCAGCCAGTCCGTGCCGCGACAGCGGCACGCCGATCAGGGCGATGCGGGCCACCTCGCGCTCCAGCGCGATGCCCGTGACCACATCGCGCTGCTCCAACCCGCGCGTCGTCGTCTCCACCACGATGGTCCCCTCTTCCTCTGAAAAACTCGATCTCACGACCAGCGGCACCTGGAACTGCTTGGCCGCCTCCACCGCCCGCGGATGCAGCACCTGCGCGCCGAGATTGGCCAATTCCAACATCTCGTCGTATGATACCTCGGCCAGCTTCCGCGCGCGCGGCACAATGCGCGGGTCCGTCGTGAACACGCCCGTGACGTCGGTGTAGATCTCGCACAGATCCGCCCGAACGGCGGCGGCCACCGCGACCGCCGTCGTGTCCGAGCCACCCCGCCCGAGCGTCGTCACGTCCTCACCGGCAATCCCTTGGAATCCGGTGATCACCGGGACAATGCCGGCCTCCATCGCGGCCAGTAGCGACTTTGCGTCGATGTCCACCAGCCGCGCCGCGCCGTGCACCTTCTCCGTTTCGATCCCAGCCTGCCATCCGGTGTACGACCTGGCCCGGATCCCCCGCTTGTGCAGCGCCATCGCCACCAGCGCGGCTGACACCTGCTCCCCCGTCGAGAGCAGCGCATCCAGCTCGCGCGGATCCGGTTCCCTGTCGATGGCCTTGGCGAGCGCCAGCAGCTCGTCGGTGGTGTGGCCCATGGCCGACACCACCACGGCCAAGCGGTGACCCGCGCGGACCGTGCGCGCTATCCGATCCGCCACCGCCTCAATGCGCTCGATGCTTCCCACCGACGTCCCGCCATACTTCTGTACGATGAG
>JAIMAY010000015.1 GCA_023511725.1 Alicyclobacillus sp. | reverse complement strand
TGCAGGTGCCCTCCAGGATGAAGGCCGACCTGTCTAATCTGCAAATCGGCACAGGCCGAGACGTCATTGCCATCAACGGGACTGCGGTGAAACGCGTCAACAGCCTGGTGGCGGCCGACCCGGCCTCAGGCGTTTTAACCACGTACATGCCCATTTGGTACCTCATGAACCTGCTGGACCGGCTGGGGATTCAGCACACCTGGAACGGTTCGCAGTGGGAGATGACCGCTCAGGTACAGTTTTTCACCTATGCCGCCAACGGTGCATCTCTGGGCGGGCCTTACGCGACGCTTGACCAGGCGAAGTCTGCGTTGGCCAATCAGCCAGGAGCGTACGTCAAAGACAGCTCCGGTCAGGTGGTATACACGCAAGGCGGGTATGCGGTGTACAACTCACCGCAACAAGCCCCCCAGGTGTTTGCGAACCTCACCGCAGCCAATCAGGCCGCCCATTCAAGTCAAAGCTACGTGGTCGATTTGGCGAGTCACAAAGTGGTTAAATTCCCACAAACCTATTATTATCTCAACAGCAGTGGCCAGTTTGTCAGCAACTCCAGCGGTTGGATGGGCGGGCCGGCGCCCAGTTTTGCGCAACCGGGAGAACGGTATGTGGCGGTGGACCCTGACCCAGGTAACTCGCCGCACGCTGTCTTGTTCTACCGCTTAACAACAGCCGACGGCACGTACTCGGGGCAACAGGTCGGCACTTACGAAAACCCTTTCCGTACGGCTGACCTGCGTTTTCCAGCCCCCGCCGGGATTACGGCAGCGACACTTGACCAGTGGTTTCAAGCCAACGGCTCTCCCTTGCAAGGCTTGGGCGCATCTTTTCTGCGAGCACAGCAACAATACGGTGTGAACGCCGCGTACCTGGCGGCACACGCCGTGTGGGAAAGTGCCTGGGGCAAGAGTGCAATCGCGCAAGCGAAAAACAACTACTTTGGGTACGGTGCGTACGATGCCGATCCGATGAACGCGGCCGGGATGTTCCCAAGCGCGGACTACGCCATTCAGTTTGAGGCGTGGGCGGTGCGCAACAACTATTTGGACCCGAATGGCTTGTTTTTCTACCAGTGGCCTTCGCTTGATGGTATGAATGAACACTACGCGACAGACCCTAACTGGGCACAAGGTATTTCGGTGCTAATGGCTGAGTTGTCGCAAGCCGCGGGTGTGCCTGCCAGTGCGTATGTACAGAGCAACAACACCACCTCAGCACCGTCCAGTCCGGTCACCAGCGAGCCGGTGTTTTGGTGCCCGGGGGCGACAGGGACCCTGTTGGCCAACCCGTACGTCAATTTGCCGGTGTGGAGTGATCCAGGGACAGGAGCGGACCAGATGTACCCTGGGGTTTTGCAATCCGGGGACAGTGGGTATGGAGTAAAGCTCTTGCAGCGCCAGTTGAACGCTCAGGCGGGCGCTCATCTATCGGTGGACGGGGCGTTTGGCCCGATGACACAGCAGGCCTTGCAAGCCTACCAACAAACGCACGGCCTCGCCCCAACGGGGGTCTGTGACATCCAGACATGGCGCAGCCTGTTTCCGACACCTGCAGTTACCCTGGCACCTGGGACCGCCGTGACAGTGGACCAGATGCGGCAAGGGTTGGTGGGGGATTATGTCACCCTTTGGTACCATATCCAGGCGGGGGCGGTGTCTGGTTGGGTGGATTCGCAGTACGTGGCCTTGACCAACGTGTACCGCGTGACAGGCAGCGCGAGTTCATTCCCGGTGTACGCAGCGCCGGTGGCCGGTGCGGCGGTGTTGACTACGTTGCACAGTGGAGACTTTGTGGTCTCGGCCAATCCGGCTCCGACCAACAACGGTTGGTTGGTGGTGCAAATAGCCAACCAACAAACGGGACAAGCCCAGACTGGGTATCTGGCTGCAAGTACCGCCAGTTTGCAGGCCCTGCCAGCGCCTGCACCAGCTAGCGGTTCGTAACGTGAGACTCATAAAATGCAGCGCCAGCGCGGGACTTGCTGACGCTGGCGCTGCAGAGAAAAGACGTGCGGGAAGGGATGGCGGGCGGCCACCGAACCGTTGTTATCGTTATGAGACCCAGGCAGCCACCACCAAGCCAACGAACATCAACGCGCCAAAGCGGAAAAGCAGCACGGCCGTTCCTTTGACGGCGGGGTGCAGCTGTGCCGGCTCTGAGTAGCGGTAAAACAGACGCACGACGTACACAGCGGTCGGAACCGTCAACAAGACCAACAAGGTCCATGCGGAAAAGTAGCCGAGCACGATAAACAACAGCACCAGGACATAAGTCAGGGCAAAGACGGCTGCAAACAACAACCGTCCGCGTTCCCGGCCGACCAGGATGGCAATCGTCCGACGGCCGCCGCGGCGGTCTTGCTCCATATCGCGGATGTTGTTGCCGAGCAACAAATTGCCAATCAACAATCCCACCGGGATCGACGCGGCCACAGCAGCCGGCGAGATGGTCCCTGTTTCCACAAAGTCCACCAGCATGACAATGGCCGGCCCCATGGCGACGGCTGCCGCCAGTTCGCCAAAGGGGGTATAGCTCAACGGCCAAGGCCCGCCAGAGTATAAGTAGGCGACAGCCAAACAAGCGGTACCGACCGCGGCCACCCACCAAGAAGTATGCATGCAGATATACACGCCAAGCAGTACCGCTACGCCGACAAACGACCAAGCCAAAGCCAGCACAGTTTGCGGGCGGTAGCCGTCCCGTACAATGGCACCCGCAATCCCTACCATATCCGGGTGATCCAGGCCGCGCCGGTAGTCGTAGTACTCGTTAAACATATTGGTGGCAGCTTGAATCAATACCGCGGCCACCGCAAAACAGAGAAACAAGGCCAACCGGAAGTGGTGTTGCACCAGAGCGATACCGGTGCCGACAAGGATGGGTGCCAACGAAGCGGCCAATGTGAACGGCCGCAGCAACCGCCAAGCCACGCGCAGCGTGCTGGATCCTGCCACAGGCGCTCACCTCCACCAGCGATGATAGCAAATGCAGAACCGCTTGGACAGCGATGGAGGGGCAGCCGGAGAGCCAGTCTCTGCCGAAAGGTGAGAAGTTTGGCCGCGCTGGGCAGGCTTTGCTATACTCGAGGGCAGAAGCCGTCCGCGGCCGGTGTGCCAGTCTTGCAGGCAGACGGCGAAGGAGGCCTGCACATGATTCCGGAATGGAAAATCGTCAAACCCTATGAAGACATCCGCTACGAAAAAGCAGAAGGGATTGCCAAAATCACCATCAACCGCCCGCATGTGCGCAACGCTTTTCGGCCGAAAACAGTGGCCGAGATGATTGACGCGTTTCATCACGTACGCGATGACGCGGAGACGGGTGTAGTGATTTTGACCGGGGAAGGGAAGGAGGCGTTTTGCTCCGGCGGCGACCAACGGGTGCGCGGGCACGGTGGATACGTCGGAGAAGACCAGATTCCGAGGCTAAACGTGTTAGATTTGCAACGGCAAATCCGCGCGCTGCCAAAACCGGTCATTGCCATGGTGGCAGGGTACGCTATCGGCGGTGGCCACGTCTTGCATGTGGTGTGCGATTTGACCATTGCAGCGGATAACGCCCGCTTTGGTCAGACGGGGCCGCGCGTAGGCAGTTTTGACGCCGGGTATGGCGCCACGTTGTTAGGGCGGATTGTAGGTCACAAAAAGGCGAAAGAAATCTGGTTTTTGTGCCGGCAGTACACAGCTCAGGAGGCCTTGGAGATGGGGCTGGTCAACGCGGTAGTGCCCCTTGACCGGTTGGAGGAGGAGACGGTCAAGTGGGCGCGCGAAATCCTGGAGAAGAGCCCGATTGCCATCCGCTTCTTGAAAATGGCGTTCAACGCTGATACGGACGGTCTAGCCGGGTTGCAAATGCTGGCTGGGGATGCCACGATGCTGTACTACATGAGCGATGAAGCCAAAGAAGGGCACCGTGCGTTTTTGGAGAAGCGCAAACCGGATTTCAGCCGGTTTCCGCGTTTACCGTGACGGACTGGCTGCCGGGGACAAGCTCCTGGCAAGCGGTCACCGCCCCGCCTTGACGTCAGGCGGGGCCTGCCTGTGTTTAGCGTACTTTGCGCTGTGCAGGTCAAGGCGCAATCGCCGAGGAGATCAGAGGCAAAGGAGGCGAGACCATGCAGGCATCGTCAGGTACGGACATCCGACTGCCAGACTGGTTGTCGCGCCAAGCAGAGGTGCGTGGGGCCGCGCTCGCGTTGGCCACACCTGCCGGGCGCTGGTCTTATCGGGTGCTGTATGAACAAGCGCGTGTGATGGCCGGAACATTGGCAGGGTTCGGGGTTGTCCCGGGGGATCGGGTGGCGCTGTTGGCCAAACGACCGCATTGGGTGGCCTTGACGGTGCATGGCGTCTGCCAGCGCGGCGCTGTGTTGGTCCCTGTGAACTGGCGGTTGACGCCTGTGGAGATTGCCTGGCAGTTGCAGGACGCTGAGGTGTCCTTGCTGGTCTGTGACCAGCCGCTGGCCGGCTTGGCGCGGCAGGTGGTGGCCGAGTTGCCTGAGCCGGTGCCGCTTTGGAACCTGGATGAATCCGCGCCAACGGGACCGCCCTTGGGACAAACACACGTGCGCTTGGAGCAACCGCTCGCCATGATGTACACGTCGGGGACCACTGGCCATCCGAAAGGGGTCCTGCTGACGTACGGGAATTTCTGGTGGTCAGCGCTGGCATCCGCTTTGCAGTTAGGGGTCTTGCCTACAGACCAATGGCTGGTACCACTGCCGTTGTTTCATGTGGGGGGTCTGTCCGTCTTATTGCGCAGTTTGATTTACGGTACGGCTGCAGTTGCCCACGAAGGGTTTGACTCAGAGGTGGTCAATGCCGCTTTGGACAGCGGCACTATCCAGCTGGTGTCGGTGGTGCCGACCATGTTGCAACGGATGCTGGCGGGGCGTCAGCACCCGTATCCGGCCTCCTTGCGCTGTGTGCTGCTCGGCGGCAGTTATGCGCCGCGGCCTCTGCTCGAACAGTGCCAAGCGCTGCGGGTCCCTGTGGCACAAAGCTATGGTTTGACGGAGGCGGCTTCGCAGGTATGCACGCTGCTGCCGGAGGACGGGTTGCGCAAACTTGGTTCCTCTGGCAAACCCTTGTTACCGACTGAGGTGCGGATTGATGTGGGCGGCCGGGCGGCTGCCCCAGGAGAAGTGGGTGAGATCTGGGTGCGCGGTCCGACCGTTACACCAGGGTATTGGCGGCGCCCTGAGGCCACGGCGCAGGCGTTGTCAGACGGCTGGCTGCACACGGGAGACCTCGGTTATCTGGATGCGGAGGGATATCTGTTTGTCCTCGACCGCCGCGCTGATTTGATTGTATCAGGCGGGGAAAACATCTACCCGGCGGAGATTGAGAACGCGTTGGCCGCCTACCCGGGAGTGGCGGAAGCAGCAGTCGTAGGGGCCCCCGACCCGGAGTGGGGTCAGGTCCCGGTGGCGTTTATGGTACCCGTGCCTGGATGGAGCGGGTCCACGCAAGAGGTCATGTCGTTCCTGGCCGGACGGTTGGCGCGTTATAAGCTGCCGAAGCGGATCTTGACCGTACCGGAGCTGCCGCGCAACGCGTCGGGCAAACTGTTGCGGAGGGCGTTGCGCGCATGGTTGCAGCAGCAGACCTGATAAAGGATGGGCAGAGCTGGCAGCCGCAGCTGCAGTCGCTGGCTGAGCTGGCGGTCCAAACATCCCGGGCCCGTGGTCGGCGCGCTTGGGCCTGTGGTGAACTCAAGTTGGCGCAGGCCCCCACCTTGGCCGCTGTGGTGGAGTGGGCGTGCACCCTGCCTCCGCAATGGCCGCGGTGGTTGTGGGCGCGTCCAAGCGAAGGGCAGTTGGTGTTTGGCTGGGGGTGTGCTGCACGCTTCACAGCCACGGGCTACGCAGCGGCGGGCCGGTTGGCGGAACAATTGAAGACCTGTCAACGGTACATCCAAGGCCTGCCGGCCGCCGAGCAAACCTGGTTGACCGGATTGGCGTTTGCACCCGGACCGCGGCAGGCGCCATGGCAAGGATGGCCGGACGCGGAAGTGTATCTGCCTGCCGGGTTGATCGAAGTCTTCCCTGCCCAAGTGGCTGCGAATTCTGGAACGGCCGCCGAGGCAGGGCAGATGGCAAGGGAAGCACGCTTGCAGCTGGTGGCGGCGGCCACACCAGGCACAAGCGCAGCCGCGCTCAGCCGTCAACTTCAAGCCCTGTTCACCGCTTGCGGTGGTGATGCGCCTCGCCGCGGTGAAACCGCCACGGGACTGCCGGACGGGGAGGTTGCCCTGACACGGGTCGCGGAAACGCCACGAGAGTGGACCGAGGCCGCGTGGCAAGAGCTGGTGCAGGAGACGGCCGCCTGGTTGCGGACTGGCGAAGCAGAGAAGGTGGTGCTAGCCCGTTTTATCCGGCGCGCCCCCTTGGCAACGTGCGCCACGGCCGTGCTCGCCCTGGCCGATCGCGCGCCGGACAGTGTCTTGTTTGCTGTTTGGCGTCATGGCCAGTGTTTTTTTGGGGCAACGCCGGAGCGCTTGTTGCGTGTAACGGGCGGGGAGCTGGCGGTTGACTGTCTGGCTGGCACCGCACCACGCGGCCGGACGGCCGCGGAAGACGAGCAACTAAGCGCTGCTTTGCTGGCGAGTGGGAAAAACCGCCAAGAGCATGGGTTGGTACGCGACTGGTTACTGACCCAACTGCAGCCTGTAGCTGCCGGTCTGATGGCCCCAGAAAGGCCGGTACTGCGCAAATTAGCGGATGTCCAACACCTGTATACGCCCTTGCGCGGCTGGCTGCGGGCGGGCTCTGGCGTGCTAGCGGCAGCGCAGCAGATTCACCCGACCCCCGCAATGGCTGGTGTGCCGCAGGCTGCCGCACTGACCTACATTCGGGCGCGGGAGGGGTTTGACCGCGGTTGGTACGCTGGCGCTTTAGGTTGGTTGCGCGGTGACGGCAGCGAGGGCGAGTTGGTGGTGGCCATCCGTTCTGCGCTGGCGTCCCCTGAAGCGTTGTACGCCTTTGCCGGTGCCGGGGTGTTGGCAGACTCCGACCCGGCGGCAGAGTGGGCGGAGACCGAGTACAAGCTGCGCACGGTGTTGGCGGCGTTGCGCAGCCAGGAGGTGCGGGCGCATGCCAACCAATCTTGACTTGCGGCCAGTGTTGGCGTTTGTGGGCGAACTCTCTCGTGCCGGTGTCCGCGATGTCTGCTTGTCTCCCGGGTCACGTTCAACTCCCTTGGCGGTGGCCTGTGCCCGTCACCCGGAGATGCGCGTATGGACACTGCTGGACGAGCGCGCAGCCGGTTTTTTTGCACTAGGACTGGCCAAGGTGCGGCGCCAGCCGGTGCTGCTGGTGTGTACCTCGGGCACGGCGGCGGCCAACTACTTGCCTGCCGTCGTCGAGGCGGCCATGTCACGCGTGCCGTTGCTGCTGGTGACGGCAGACAGGCCGCCCGAATTACACGGCATCGGCAGCAACCAAACCATCGACCAGCTCAAGTTGTTCGGTACACATGTCAAGGCGTTCTGGGCGATGCCTGTGCCGCAGGCAGATGGCTTGCTGGAGCGGCAAGCGGCGGCGATGGCCTGGCGCTGTACAGCCGTGGCAAGCGCCGACCCGGCGGGTCCAGTCCACCTGAACTGGCCGCTGCGCGAACCTCTTATGCCACCGCAGCTGGATGCGGGCACCGTGGCCGAACAGGCGGGCGGCGGTCTGCAGGCGTTGACCCTCGGCCGTCTCGTCCTGTCCGAAGCAGACCTGGTTGCCTGGCGGTCCCAACTGCAGGCGGCAGCGCGCCCATTGCTGGTGGTGGGTCCGCACCACCAGCCAGAGCTGGCCGCCGCCGCTCTCGCTCTGGCACGGCGTTGGGGTGCCCCCGTGCTGGCCGATCCGCTGGCACAGTTGCGGGCCGGTGCTGCGACGAGCGCGGACGGCAGGCAGGAAGACCCGGCAGGCGGCCCGCCTGACCGCGCGGGCAACACCATAGACGAGGCCGTCGTCTTGGTGGACGCGTACGACGCGCTTTTGCGTTCGCCCAAGCTAGCCGCCCACATTCAACCGGACGTGGTGGTCCACCTCGGCCAACCGCCGACGTCGAAAGCCCTTGGGCAGTGGTTAGAACAACAGCGTCACGCAGTTCATCTATTCGTCGACCACAGTCCGGCTTGGCTAGACCCTTGGTTTGCCGCCACGCACGTCTGCATGGCTGACCCGGCCGAGTGGTGTCAGGCGCTGGTTGCATCGTGGCCAGAGAGTTCTTGGCCTGCGTCGCGGCAGGCCTGGCTGACGGCTTGGCGGACGGCCAACGCCCGCGTGCAGACTGCATGGGCAGCGATGGAGCAAGGGCAACCGCTGTGGGAGGGAGGGGTGGTTCGCGCTCTGGCAGCGGGGCTGCCAGCAGGCAGCGCGCTGGTCTGGGGGAACAGCATGCCGGTGCGGGATGCCGACAGTTTCTGGCCGTCCCGCGGGCTGCCGCTGCAGGCGTTTGGCAACCGGGGCGCCAGCGGGATCGACGGGGTGGTGTCCACGGCAGCCGGGATTGCTGCAGCCCGCAGCGGTCAACCGCAGCCCCCGGGGACGGCCCGCTCCCTGCGTACAGGGGGTTGCGTTCCGACCGTGGTGGTGCTGGGAGACGTTTCTTTTGCGCACGATGTTGGAGGGTTGTGGGCAGCCGTCCAATACGGGGCCGACCTCTTGGTGGTGGTCATCAACAATCGCGGCGGCGGGATATTTCGTATGTTGCCGCAAGCTGGTGCCGACGACGTGTTTGCCTACTTTGCAACCCCGCCTGGCTTAGACCTGGCCGCCGCCGCGGCGGTATACGGGGCCCGCTACGCCTGTGTCACCGATTATACAAGCTTACACCAGGCCTTGGAGTCGGCGCTGGCGCAAGGCGGGGTGTGGTTGGTGGAGGTTGAGGTAGACCCGGAGACCAACCTCGCTTGCCGCCGCCAATGGCTGCAAGCGGCGATGACGGCAGGGGAGGGTGTACAGTGGCCGGTTGGATGGTCGTAGATGGGGTACGCTGGTACGTAGACGACCCCGCGGGTCCGCTTCCGCCGTTGCTGCTGTTGCATGGGTTTACAGGCAGCGCAGACAGTTGGGCAGACCTGCGCGCGCGCTGGCAGGGTCGCTGGCGCTGTATTGCCGTTGACTTGCCCGGTCACGGCCGGACGTATTGGCCGGACGACGGTACGCCGCACGCGCAGGCCCTGAGCATGCCGGCGGCGGCCGCAGGCTTGGCTAAACTGATGAAGCGGTTGGGCTGTTCACGCTATGCCGTGCTGGGTTACTCGCTTGGCGGCCGAACGGCGTTGGCGCTGGCTTGTCACGACCCGCAGCGTGTGGCCGCGCTGGTGCTGGAAAGCGCTTCTCCCGGGTTGCGCACCCCTGCCGAGCGGCAGGCGCGGCGGGAGCAAGATGAAGCACTGGCGGATTGGTTAGAGGAACACGGCATCCCGGCGTTCGTCGAGCGCTGGCAGGCGCTCCCGTTGTTTGCCAGCCAGGAACGGCTGTCGGTTGCGGTGCGCGATCGCCAGCGCGCCATCCGCCTTGCTCAGAGTGCGCAGGGCTTGGCGCAAAGTCTGCGCGGGATGGGGACAGGGGCACAACCGCCGCTCTGGGAGGTGTTGCCGCGCTTGGCGTTGCCGGTGCTGCTGGTGACGGGAAGTTTGGACGCGAAATTCTGTGCCATCGCTGCGGAGATGGCGGCCAGTTTACCCGCGGCGGATCACCGTGTGGTGGCAGGAGCTGGTCACGCGGTGCACCTGGAAGTCCCTGAGACGTACGCTGCTCTGGTAGAGGAGTTTTTGGAACGTTGTATGCACCCGTCTGCCGGAGAGATAAGGGGATGGTCATAAGGATGTTCAGACGGAGCCCTTGGGTTAGTGTGTTGGTATCCGTGCTGTTCGGGTTGTCGGGGTGTGCTCAGACAGCGGCCCCGCAAGCGGATACCAGTCCTCCGCCGGGGGAGTCTGCCCATGCGCAAGGCGGGGCGGTGACGCCTGCTACCGCCCCCGTTCCGGGTGCGCCGGCGCCAGCGTTTGCGCTGCCCGGGTTAAACGGCGGAACCGTGCGCTTGGCCGACTTGCTGGCCCGCGGTCAACCCGTGGTGGTCAATACGTGGGCCTCTTGGTGTGGCCCATGTAAAGACGAAGCGGCCGCGTTCACTCAAGTCGCCCGTCAGTACGCGGGCCAAGTACAGTTTGTTGGGGTGAACATGACGTTTGAGGACCAGGCGGCAGCGGCACGCGCGTTTGTCCAACAGTACGGGGTTCCTTACACGGTGGCTCTCGACCCGCAAGCGCAATTCATGCAAGCGTACCACCTGATTGGCACACCAACGACGTATTTTATCAGCCGCAGCGGCCACATTGTCCAGATACATCCCGGACCACTCACCGCCCAGCAGTTAACCCGTTTGGTGCAACAGACCCTGATGGCTAGTTAAAAAACAGTTTTGGGCCAACGCGCTTCAGGGGCTTGACGCTGGCGAGCGTTTCTGAAGCACGTTGACCCAAGGGATGCTTACTTCACCGTGACGGTGCCTTTGTCCGGGGTGACAATCACGGGGGACGTCAACTTGGCATCCACATCAAACTCGTCCCACATGCCAGCGGCTGCATGTCCTGGGACGCCGCAGACCATCGCGTACTGGCCAGCTTTGTCCGCTGTAAAGGAAAACGATTCTCCCTCGCTGGTGACACCGCTCTTAAACTTGTCTTCCGGACCGGTGGAACCGTTAAACGCCGGGGTAAACTGGCCTGTCGGCGATTGTCTGTCTGCCCACTGCACAAAGCCGACGCTGTGCGGGACTTGGCCTTGCTGGTTGACAAACTTGACGTTGACCTTCCAACCTACAGGTACCTGAATCTTCAAGTCACCCTTGCCGTAGCCGTTGAAGTTCATGGGGTTGTTGCCAGCCTGCGCGGTGATGGTAAGATCTAGCGATTTGGGGTCTTTGCCCAGTGCGTACCAAGCTGCTTGCGCCTGGGTTCCTCCACCTGGTGCGGCCGGTGCTGCGCCGCCGGCCGTGCCGCCAGTGGCGTTAATGGATGACTCAATGGGCGGGTTCTCCGCCAGGTTGCGGTGGGTCACCGCATTTGGAAGACCAAAATAACCGACAATCCACATGATGATTGCGACCAAGCCGCCGAGCGCGACCACAAGCACGCCCACTGGTGACAACTTCATCCCGCTTCCTCCGTTTCCGTCCAGGCGTTCCTGTTATGTACCCCGGGAGCTCCGGGCCCCTTGCGCACCGGCCGCGCAGGGTGGTTGAAGGGATGCGCAGGCACACTGCCTAGTATAGCCTGCCAAGACAGGGGAAAAACAGTCTCCCGGCGAGGGGATTGCAAAAGTGTACGGAAATTGTCAGGGTTTGGACACAGGCGTTGGGTCTAGACCCAGTGCCAACAATGGACCGCCTTCTTCGCGCAGCCACTGACGGGCCGTCCGGTATGCGGGAAAGGCTTGCTCCACCAAGGACCAAAAGCGGGGTGAGTGATTCCATTCGCGCAGGTGACAGAGTTCATGGACCACCACGTAATCCAAGACAAACTCCGGAGCCATGACCAACCGCCAATTGAAGTTTAAGTTGCCGCGGTTGCTGCAGCTGCCCCAACGGGTGCGCTGGTCTTTGATACGCACCTGGCCGTAGTTCATTTGCAGCCGCTTGGCCCAATCCGCCACCCGGTTGCGCAGCAGGGCGGAGGCTTGGGTGCGCAGCCAAGCGGCGATGCGCCGGTCGACGTCTGCTTGGCTAACCCCCGCAGGGCTAAAGACGGTCAGCCGCTGGCCGTCCCACTGGCAGTGCCAGCGGTGATCGCCAGGCTGGTGCTGACAGGGCAGAAGCTGGCCGAGCCAACGCCAAGGGGTTCCGCTTTCCCCCGAGGTGTGGTGGCGCTGGCGCTGCTGCTGCCAGGCGATCTCTAACCAGCCCTGCCGTTGTTGTGCCCAGGCTTGGAGATCGGCCAAAGAGATGCGCAGAGGCGCCCGTAGGCGAATCCCCGACGGCGTGACCTCCAACGCGAGGGTACGCAACCGGCGTTGGCTACGCACCACGAAAACGGGAAACGAACCGATGTGAAACCACTCGCTCACACCTACCGCTCCTCCTGTCCATGGTCCCGATGGGAAACCGGGCGACCACCTGCTCGTCGCTTCTTATAAGTCTATCACGAAGCTCGGTTTGACCGGGGGATTCATTTTTTGTCCCCTGCGTCGTTTGCTACACTAGAGTTGCGTAGCGGCCAGGGGAGTCAGGTCAACGGGCCAACCGGAGCGTTACCTGCGAAGGACAAGCAAAGGAACGGAGGGAATCTGGTTTGCTGCAGATGGCCGATTGGGAAAGTGCGTTGGCGGTGTTGTGGCTGGTTGTGGCAGGTGGCCTGGTGGTGTGTAAACTGACTGAACGGCCACGTATTCCTGATGTGGCTGCGTGTTTGCTGCTCGGCATTGCGTTAGGCCCGGCCGGCCTGCACTGGCTACAGGAGCCAAGCGGATCGCAAGCAAACCAATTCATCCTCAACCTCGGAGCCTTGTTGATTGTGTTTGAAGGGGGGCGGGGGGTCCAGTTTCGGATTTTGCGGGAGGTTTGGTTGAGTATCAGCCTGTTGGCGGTGGCCGGGGTGCTGGTCACGGCAGCCGTGGTGGCCGCAGCGTTGCACGGGGTGTTTGCTGTTCCTTGGCTGCCAGCGCTGCTGTTGGCCAGTGTCCTGTCGTCGACCGACCCTGCCACCCTCATCCCGGTGTTTCAACGGGTGCCGATTTGGCCACGCCTGCAACAGACCGTGGAGTCGGAGTCGGCGTTTAACGATGCCACGGCCTCCGTCTTGGTGTTTGCCCTGCTCGGCGTGTTGGACGCGGGAACAGTGCACGCATGGTGGCAACCGGTGATGGCGTTCTTACAGTCCGCGTTGGTCGGTTTGGCGACAGGGCTGGCCTGTTCTCTGTTGGCCCTGTGGTTGGTGTCGGCGCGCGGCTGGGGTGTGCTTGCGGAGTACAGCACCTTGGTGCTGGTGGTGTTGGCGCTGGGGTCGTTTGAAGCGGCCGCTCGGCTGGGCGGCAGCGGCCTGATGGCGGCGTTTACCGCCGGCGTCGTGGCTGGAAACAGCAAGTCGTTCGGCTGGCCTTTGTCCGAGCGCGAAGAGGCACGCGGACACCACTTCCTGGGTTCGATCACGTTGGTCATGCGCATGCTCATATTTGTGCTGCTCGGGACGCAGGTCGACTTTCAGGCAGTGCAAGCGTATGCAGGGGAAGGGATGTTGGCGGTGGTGGTGTTGATGCTGTTGGCGCGGCCACTGGCGGTCCTCGTCTGTGTCCTGCCTGATCGGCGTGTACGCTGGCGCTGGCGTGAGGTGGTCTTCATGTTCTGGGTACGCGAGACGGGAGTTATTCCAGCAGCGCTCGCGGGGATGCTGGCAGCACGCGGGGTACCCGGTGCCGCTGCCATTCAGGCGGTCACGTTTTTGGCCATCTTGGCCACCATTTTGGTGCAGGCGAGCAGCACCGGTTGGGTAGCACGCAAACTAGGCGTGGCGTTGCCGCCGCGGCAGGAGACGGTCTGACAGAGGCGTTGCTGCTACGCCCTGGAAAACGGCGAGGTAGCAGACGAGGGTTACGCCAACGCCAAGGCGTGCAAGGAGACGTAGCCTACTGTGCCGATGACCAACAGGGATGCGAGTGCGACGGCAATTCGTTCACCCACACGCCAGATTTTTGCCAGGACGGTCAGGGGATTCTCGGGTAACCGGTCATGCATGCGTCTTCACCTGCCAGTCGGTGCAGAATGCTCCGAGGGATGAATGATTTTATTGTAGCAGGTTGAGGCTGGCCGGCAGGGGGCAGACGAACCAGGAATGTGAAGGTTGTGTAGCGGATTCGTCGAATGGCGGCGGTCTGTGACGTCAGCGGCTACAGGGCCAGCAGCAGATGAACTCGCCAGACCAAGGGAGGAAATGCGAAAAGGCGGCCGCAGCCGCCTTTTCAAAGCGTAAGGTAACAATGATTCGGTCGGAACACCCTGCGCCTTGCGTCAGTGCGTTGCCATCCCTCATCACCTTCCCTTACACCCCTTATGATGTCCAGGAGCTGTGTGAATGATACCTCACCCAGGCGGATGTCGAGGACATTCCTTTGACCGCCCGCTTATCCTGGAGGTACGAGGGATACAGTCACCCTGGACCGTCCCCTGCCTGGGCAGGCCGCTGCTGCGGCCATGCCCCAAGGGATGGTTCCATCACAATTGCAGGTGGCGGATGATGTTGCGCGCCGCGTAGACACCACTGCTGGCAGCTTGCGAAATCCCGCGGGATATGCCAGGTCCATCGCCGGCACAATAAAGCCCCTGGATTTTGGTCTGCAGGGTCCGGTCCACCTCAGCGCGGGCCGCGTAAAACTTGGCTTCGACTCCGTACCATAAGGTATGGTCGCTGGCGATGCCAGGGGTCACGTGGTTAAGTGCCGTCATCATTTCTTGCAATGCCACCATCGTCTTGTACGGCAGGACAAGCCCCAGATCACCTGGCACCGCTTCTTTTAATGTGGGCTCGATGAACCCTTCCCGGATGCGCTCTGGTGTGCTGCGACGTCCTTTCAGAAGGTCGCCATAGCGCTGAATGATGATAGACCCGTTCGACAATTCATTGGCGTGGCGGCAGATTTGCCGGGCAAACTCATTGGGCCGGTCGAACGGTTCCGTAAAGCGGTGACTGACCAGCAAAGCAAAATTGGTATTGGCCGAGGCCAGAGACGGGTCTTTGTAGGCGTGGCCATTGGCCGCCATCACCCCTGTGTGGTTTTCGACCACTACATAGCCGGAAGGGTTGCTGCAAAACGTGCGCACCTTTAACCCAGTGGCCGGCGAGTGAAAGATGAATTTTGCTTCATACAAGTGCTCGTTGATTTCTTGCATGATCACGTTGGACGTCTCCACACGGACGCCAATATCTACTTGGTTCATGGTCATGCGTAAGCCGTGCCGTTTGAACAGGTCAGACAGCCATGTGGCCCCGTCGCGGCCGGGAGCCACCAACACCGCGCGCGCCCGTAGTTCGTTCCCGTCGCGCAAACGTACGCCTTGAATGACCCCGTTGGCAAGCAACAGGTCTTCCACAAATGTGCGAAACCGCAGCTCTATGTGTTGCTCCAGATAGCCAAAAATGCGGGTCATCAGCTCTACATTACGGTCCGTGCCGATGTGGCGTACGCGCGCCCGCAGCAACTTCAGACCTGCACCTGCCGCCTTTCGTTCAATGGCCGCGACTGCTTCTGTCGTCGGGTCTGTGATGGTGTCGGGGGCTCCGTACTGCAGGTTGATGTCATCGACATACTGAATCAGCTGCACCACTTCCGAAGGTGACAGGTAATCGGTTAAATACCCGCCAAATTCGGATGTGATGTTAAACTTCCCATCGCTGAAACTGCCTGCCCCGCCCGCCCCATTGATCACGCCACAGGCCGGCCAGCAGCGCCGCTTCCGCAGTGTAGTCGGCCACCAGCCACTGCTCGAGGACGAACTCATCCTCCTCCAGCCAGCCCACGGCGTGAAGGAACGCGAAGGTGCCCGCGCCCGTACCGAGCCCGGTGGTCTCGGTGTCGTAGAACACCCACCGTGCTGGATGCGGTGCGGCGCCGACGGCGGGTCGGATGAGGCGGGCAAGCGGCGCCAGGGGCATCTCGCGGAGCGCACCAAGCCGGTGCGGGCCGTGGCGCGTGAGAGCGTCATAGCGGAGGGTGCGGACCCACACCGGGCCGAGGGCGGTGGTGTGCGGGGTAAAGCCGAGATCGGCCAGCGCGGCTTCGAGGCGTGACGATGCCTGGGCCGCGGGGTAGGGCTGGGCCTGCTCGCGCACGTCCGTCGCCGCAAGCTCCGGCCCAGCGGGCATGCCCGCGTCGGGTACCTCAGCCTCGGGTGGTACAGCCGCCCGCGGCCCCCGGGCCGACCGCTCCAGGGCCGCCAATTTTTCCTTCAGCGAACGCACGCAACCCTCGCTCCTTCCGCCAGCAGAACCAGCGCCCGCGCCTTCACACCCTCATGCGGCTCGTGCGGCCCGACGCAGGATGGGCAGCCGGACTCGCAACCGCAGCCGGCCACCATCGCATGCGCGGTGGCGAACACCTCCTCCGCCGACCGGTACACGCGTTCGGCCAGGCCCACGCCACCCGGGTACGCGTCGTAGAGGAAGAGCGCGGGGCGCTCAGAGATCAGATCTCTCACCTCGACATACCCATGGATATCCGACACATTGCACATGCAGTGCAGCGCAGCCGCCTGCCGCAGCGCATGAACAGCGCCTATCAGCGCCGACTCCCACGCCTGCCGTCCCCAGCCGAATGCGCCGGCGTCCCAACTGCAGCGATAACCGATGCTGTGGAGTTCCGCCTCCGGCAGATGAATCTTGCCCCAGCCCAGGTTCTCGTGGGTTTCAAACTTGATCTTCTTGAACAGAGTCGGCGTGGCGTTGACCATCACCTCACCGAGCATATGCTCGGCCCCCTCAGGGCCGAGGCGCGTCTCCAGCACATCGAGAACGGCGAGGCGCACCGCGAGCTCAGCGTCCGTGTAGTAGTCCACCTGCACCGGCCTGACGAACGCCTTGCCGTTCTCGAGGTCCAGCTTCTCCACCTGATAGGCGCGCGACTGGTGAAGGTAGATGGCTTCCTCGTGCAGCATGGTCAGTGCGCTGAATCGATCCGTCTCGCCCACGGCCACGGGCTTCGGCCCGGAGACGTCCAGCACCACCACGTTGTCCTGCGCCGCGCTGCGCAGCGAGATGCTGTGGCTGGGGAGGCTGTCCGCCATCCAGAAGTACCGCCCGTCGCCGCCCCGGTGCAGCACGCGCGCCTCCGCCAGGTATTCCAGGAGTTCCGCAGTCGTCTCCACACCAAACCGCTCATCTTCCCGGAAGGGCAACTCGTACGCCGCACACTTGAGGTGGTCCATCAGGATCAGCAGATTGTCGGGGTTGAGTCGAGCCTCCTCGGGGCTGCGCGCGAGCAGTTGGTCCGGTTGACGCACGAGGTACTGATCCAGCGGCGACGCCGTGGCGATGTACAGTGCCACCGCGATGTCTCCCCGCCGGCCGGCGCGCCCCATCTGCTGCCGCAATGACGCCACCGTCCCCGGATACCCCACGGACACTGCCGCCTGCAGCGAGCCGATGTCGACCCCGAGCTCGAGCGCATTGGTGCTGACCACGCCACGGATCTGCCCTTGGCGCAGACCGCGTTCGATGCTCCGCCGCTCGTTCGGCAGGTACCCCCCGCGATAGCCGACGATGGCGCCGCGCAGCCGCTCCGGCGCATCCTGTTTGAGATAACCGGCCAACAGTTCCACCTGCGTGCGGGTGCGCACGAAGGCGATGGTCGGGATGTTTTCGCGCAGCAATCGGCCCGCGATGCGCCGCGCCTCCAGCAGCGCCGACCGGCGGATGCCGAGCTGACGATGCACAAGCGGCGGATTGTACAGGATGATGTGCCGCTCGCCGCGGGGCGCGCCCGACTGGTCGATGACGTCGGCGTCCTCGCCCGTCAGGTGATGGGCGAGATCGGCCGGATTCGCCACGGTCGCCGAACACAGGATGAACTGTGGCCGGCTGCCATAGTAGGCGCAGATGCGGCGCAGCCGGCGGATCACATTGGCGACGTGACTGCCAAACACGCCGCGGTACACGTGCGCCTCGTCGATCACGACATAGCGCAGATTCTCAAACAACCGCAGCCACTTGGTGTGATGCGGCAAGATGGCGCTGTGCAGCATGTCCGGGTTGGTCACGACGATGTGGCCCGCCTCCCGGATCTTCTGGCGCACCCCCAGCGGTGTGTCGCCATCGTATGTGTAGCACTGCACGGGCGCAGCGATGCGCTCCGCCAATTCGTTCAACTCCGCCACCTGGTCCTGTGAGAGCGCCTTGGTGGGGAACAGGTACAGGGCCCGATCCGTCCCCGTCCGACACACGGCATCCAGCACCGGCAGGTTGTAGCACAGCGTTTTGCCGCTGGCTGTCGGGGTCACCACCATGACGTTCCGTCCGCCGCGGACCCGCGCCCATGCCTCCGCCTGGTGCGTGTAGAGCGCCTGCACACCGCGCGCCTCCAGCGCCGCCCGCACCTCCGGATGCAGGTCCTCCGGCAACGGGCGGGTCCGCGCGGGCTGGTCAGGCTCCGTCACCCAGGCGGTGACGTTCTCCATGAATTCCGGTGTGCGTCTCCATTCGTCCAATAACATCGAGAGGTTCACGATTCCGACCCCTTTGGTTGCAAGCTGAGGCATCCCGCATGGAATGTCCGAATGATGGCGGCTGAACCCGTCCATGCTATGAATACGACGCCTGCATGCGAACTCCTGTTCGCAGACCCTTGCCGGCCGCGGTGTACAGCCTTCTAGGTATCTATGAAAATTTTCTCGATCCCGCCGTCCCGAGGGTCACGAACAAGCAGGCGCCCCATAGCATGATAGTAATCCAGCGCTGTATGAATCTCGTACACCTTGGAGATAAAGTATAGTACCGACACAAGGGAGGAATTTCCGTGTCTACCGTGGAACGTTGGGCGACCCGGTCCGACGCCTGGACCCCGGAAGACGATGCCCGTCTGGCCGAATTGGTTCTGCACCACATCCGCACCGGAAGCACGCAGCTGCGAGCCTTCGAGGAGGCCGGCAACGAGCTCGGCCGAACCGCGGCAGCCTGCGGCTACCGATGGAACGGTGTGGTCCGCAAGCATTACAAGGAGCAGATTGAGCAGGCCAAGCGGGATCGCAAAGCCCGGCAGAAGGCTGCGGCCGGTGAAAGGGGACAGAGTGTGCAGGCGGTGACGATGACATCATCCGAAACCATGAAGGACGTCATCAAGTTCTTGCAGACGTTCGACGAGCAATATCAGAAGCTGCGCCAGCAGGTGGAGACGTTGGAACGCGAGCGCAGCGAGCTTCAGGATAAACTGCGCCAGCTGGAGGCACAACTCGCCCGAACGCCCGCCCAGCCGGTGGCCATCACGCCCGAGCAACTGGAGGAAGACTCCCGCACCCTGTTCGCCATCATGGAGCGTGCGCGCAAGTTGCTGGATGCGGAAGGCACGCGCTCGAAGGAGTGATGGTCCATCTCGACCATCACGCTCGAGCCGCAAAGGCGCGCCAGCGCCGGACCGCCGCGGGATGAAACGGCCCCGTGCGGTCCCTGGCCAGCTGGACAAGCTCATCGGCCGCCGCCCACGCCGCCGCGCGCCATGCCACCGGGTAGACGCCTGATCTCGCCTCGAACTCTTCCACGTCCACCAATCGCACTTCGTCGTCCACCAACACGTCGAGATCCAAGTCCACGAATTCCACCATCCGCGTCTCCGGATGATACACCGGCGGCCGAATGATATTGCAGTAGAATCCCGTGGTATTCCGCTTGAGCAGCACAAACAGCTGATACCATCTGTCCGGCCAGAACACCGCCAACACGGGGTGATCACTCGCCCACTGGCGACCGTCCGCTTCCACCACAGGCCATCCGGTCGGAATCAGAAACGTCCACGGGTCCGGCGTCGGCAGCACCTGCGGCCAGCGGCGGTGGGCCGTCCCGTCCGCATGGATACTGGCGAGTGTCAATGTCTCCGCCATGCTCATGCGTCCTCCCGCTCCTGGTCGGCGCGTTGCCCCGCATCGTCCGCGACCGCCTCCGCCGGCGGGTCATCCGACAGGATCACCTCCGCCGCTTCGTCCGGCAGCAGATCTGCCAACAGGTGCCGCCGCAGCAACGATTTCAGGCCAATCAGCGCGATGGGCCCGAGGAACAGGCCGATGATGCCAATCAGCTTCATCCCGACGTAGAGGGCGAAGAGCGCTGACAATGTGTCCAGCCCGACGCTGTCGGCGAGGATCTTCGGCTCGACGATGTGGCGGATGAGGGAGATCACCACCTGCAGCAGCAGGACCTTCAGGGCGAGGCCGAGATCGCCCACAACCACCGCACCGATGGCCCACGGAATGGTGAGCAGGGCGGAACCGAGGATGGGGACCAGGCCAAATACGCCGAACAGGATGCCGAGGATGACGGCGTACTGGATACCCAGGATCCACATCCCTATCAAGCCCAGCACGGCGCTCATCAGCACCAGCAGCAATTGGGCGCGGATGGTGCCGATGAAGGCGCGCATCATGTCCTTGGCCGCGAGGTCCACCTTGTCCTGCCAACCGGGCGGGAGGGCGTTCAGGAAATGCCGATACATCTTATCCCGCCGCAGCAGCACGAAATAGCAGGTGATGACGGAGATGACGGTGATGAACACCGTCTCCGGCAGATGGGTGATGAAACCGAGCAGCGCGGTGCCAAAGCTGCGAAACCAATCCTGCAAGGTCTCCAGTACACTCGAGGCCGTGCGCTCGAGGTCCGCGGTGACCACGGGGGGCAGCGTGCCGTAGATGGTCCGGACGCGGTCGATCTCGCCCAGCACCCAATCATGCACCTGCGTGAAGTAGACGGGAGTGTTGGCCAAGAACACGGCGGCCTCCCCCGCGACGGCGATGACACCCCACACCGCCGCTGCGAGCAGCAGGCCGACGATGCAGATCATCACCAGCAGGATGGCGGCCTGCCTCGATACGCCGCGCCGCTCCAGCGCCCGCACCATCGGCAGCAGCAAGGCGGCGAGAAACCCGCCGATGACAAACGGCAGGATGAGCGGCATCGCCCATGCCAGCACGGCGCACAGCACCGTGACCAGCGCGAGCAGGCCGACGACCTCCAGCAGCCGCCAAACGTAGCGGCGCATCAATGCGCGTTGCGCCGAACCTGCCACACCATCACCATCCCTGTGAGGCATGACCTTTGCCGAACGACTCAGCGGCGGGCGGAGCGGAGCAGCCGCCGCCGGACGGAGAACCCTCCACCCACCTCAATCACCGCGAGAATGAACAGCGCCGTACTCCAGCGCGCCCATCCCTGCGCTGCGGTGATGCTGGCGAGGGCGAGCGTGAGCATGGTGACTATGGCCAGGGCGAAATAGCCCATCTTCGCGCGTTTCGATAACAAGAATACGGTCACCTCGAACCATCCGCCCACAATCGCCGCGGGCGGTGAACTCGCAGAATGCGGCTGACCCCATCATACCACAAGCCGGCCGCGTGTTCGCGCGGCCCAGGGCATGAGAAAAGGCACGCCCCGCGGCGTGCCCTCACGCGACTTCCATATCCGTTCCCTGTTCACAGCTTTCACGCAGTCGGCCAGCGCAGCCACCGCGCGGGTACCTCAGGCGCTGGCGATCACCGGCAGGTGCCCCGCGACCGCCCGCCATCCCTCTTCTGGATTGCGCGCCAAAAACACCTGATGCGCGCCGCAGCGGCGGAACATCGGCGCATGTTCCGGATCACCCGTGACCACGAGGATACGCGGTACATTGGCTTCCCGCAGCGACTGCGTGATCAGCGCCGACCGAATAAAGTCCGGAGACTCCTGAACCACGGCAGCGTCAAAGCGCTCGCGTGCGACGGCGCGCCTGACGTCCACCCGCCGCCCCTGAACCTGCAGGACATCCGTACCGTACCACCGGCAGAGCTGCGCGTGATATTCCTCAAAACAATCCAGCACCCGAACCTGCGCGCCCAGTTGCCGGATTCCGTGCACATACAGCTGCCCCTGTTCACCAAAAGCGGCGACCAGTATCCTCGACATCTCCCGACTCCCCTTGCCTTTGCCTACGAGGTTAGCTGACGGGTTAGGGTGGCAAAGGACACCCCTTCCGCCATTCGGCGGAATAAACCCCAGAGCGGTGGGTCCCCCGTTCCCCGGCCGTCCCGGGGATTCGGCGTTTGATAGCGCTTTCATGAATGATTATACTCAAGAACTGCGAAGAAAGAAACTCGGCGTCACCCGGATTTACGCCCAATTTCGCTGTGGTGCGCCGTGATGCGCTGTTGCAGCCGCAATCCATGCTCGTACACCGCATTGCGCGCGCAGAGCGAGTCACCCACCTGCGCCGCGTCAAACACACGGCGGCAGGTTTCCAATCCGGCTCTGTCGTCCGCTTCGGCGAGCAGGCGAAGCATGCTGCGCGTCGCCTCCTGGAGCACGCGCAGTGCGTTCTCCAGGAGGCCGTTGCCCGCCTCCGCAGCAAGCGCCTGATAGAACGCCATCTCGGCCGCAACCGCTTCCTCCCGCTGCCCCTGCGCGCACTCCAGTTGATACAGGCGATGGGCCACCGCGGCCCAGTCCACCTGAGCACGGTGAACAGCAGCCGCGTGCGCCGCCCCCGCGAGCAGGATGACGGTCAACTCGGCGAGTTGCCGCGCCTCCCCCGCACCGAGCAGGATGGCCGCCTCGAGCGGCTCCATCCACGTTTCGACGGCCGCCGTGCGCACATAGGTTCCATCCCCGTGGCGGAATTCCACCAGTCCCTGCCCGCGCAGGATGCTCAGGGCCTCACGCACGGTGGCTCGGCTGACGCCGAACCGCTCCGCGAGCTCGCGCAGCGGGGGCAGCCGATCCCCGGATCGGAATACACCGTCTTCAATCAACCCGCGCAGCGCCTCCGCGACGCGCAGGTAGCGTTTGCGCTGCATGGCGTCGATGGCAGGTCACCACCTAACCCTTGACCACCAGGTTCACAAGCCGGCCTGGCACGTAGATCTCCTTCACCACCGTCTTGCCCTCGAGCCACGGCTGGACATCCGGGTGCGCTCTCGCCACCGCCACCGCGTCATCCTGCGGCGCCTCCGCCGCAATGCGTGTATGGGCGCGCACGCGTCCGTTGACCTGGATGGCGATCTCGACCTCCTCATCACGCAGCCACCGCTCATCGTAGGTCGGCCAACTGGCGTCAAATACGGACGTCGTGTGGCCGAGGCGCTCCCACAGCTCTTCGCCGAGATGCGGCGCGAACGGCGCGATGGTCACCGCCAACGTCTCCAGTGTTGCCCGGTCCAGGCCATGCTCGGCCTCGGTTGACAACTCGTTGAGGTATTCCATGAACGCGCTGACGGCGGTGTTCATGCGGAAGCTCTCCAGGCGCTCGGTGAGCGTCGCAATAAACCGATGGCGCAACCGCTCGAGGCTGTCCCGAGTCGGCACCGGCTTGTCCGCATGCGTCACCACCAGACGGTAGAAACGGTGCAGGAAACGGCTCACGCCCTCCATGCCGTTGGTACTCCATTCGGCGTCCTCGTCGGGCGGGCCGACAAACAGTTCATATACGCGCAACGCGTCCGCACCGTGCTCAGCGATGATATCGTCGGGGTTCACCACGTTCCCCTTCGACTTGCTCATCTTGGCGCCGCCGAGCGTCAGCATGCCCTGATTGAACAGGCGCTGGAACGGCTCGTCGAAGTCGATGAGGCCGAGATCGTACAGCACCTTCGTGAAGAAACGGGCATACAGCAAGTGCAACACCGCGTGCTCCACGCCACCGATGTACATGTCGACGGGCAGCCAGCGGTTGGCCGCCTCCTTGGAGAACGGCGCCTGGTCATTGTGCGGATCCGGGTAGCGCAGGAAGTACCAGCTGGACCCTGCCCACTGAGGCATGGTGTCCGTCTCGCGCCGGGCCGGTCCGCCGCACTTCGGACACGTGGTGTGCACGAACGATTCGATGGCCGCCAGCGGCGATTCTCCCGTGCCCGTCGGCTCATAGCGCTCCACGTCCGGCAAACGAACCGGGAGTTGATCTTCCGGAACCGCCACCGTGCCGCAGTGGTCGCAGTACACGATGGGGATGGGTTCACCCCAGTAGCGCTGGCGTGCGAACACCCAGTCGCGCATGCGGTATGAGACGGCGGCCTCGCCCCGCCCCTGCTGGTGGAGCGCTTCGACGATGGCCTTTTTGCCTTCCGCCACGCTCAGTCCGTCGAACCGATCCGAGTGAATCAGCACACCATCCCCGGTGTACGGAAGCTCATCGGGTTCCCGTCCCGCCTCCGGACCGACCACCGGCTTGATGGGCAGCGAGAACGCGACAGCGAATTCGTAGTCGCGATCATCATGCGCAGGCACCGCCATGATGGCACCGGTGCCGTAGTCCATCAGCACGTAATCGGCAATCCACACGGGGAGCCTGTCCCCCGTGAGCGGATGCAGCGCGTAGGCACCGGTGAATACGCCGGTTTTCGTTTTATCCACAATCTGCCGGGCGATGGCGGACTTGCGCAGGGTTTGCTCGACATACGCGTCAACCTCAGCCCGCTGCTCGGCTGTGGTGATCTTCGCGACCAGCGGATGCTCCGGCGCCAGCACCATGTACGTCGCCCCGTACAGCGTGTCAGGACGCGTTGTGAACACCTCGATCTCGGCATCCGGATGCCCGGCCACGGCAAACAGAATGCGCGCGCCCTCGCTCCGGCCAATCCACGCGGTCTGCATGCGCTTGACCTTCTCGGGCCAGTCCAACCGCTCGAGCCCTTCCAGCAACCGGTCGGCGTAAGCGGTGATGCGCAGCATCCACTGGTCCATTTCCTTCTTCGTCACCGGCGTCCCGCACCGCTCGCACTCGCCGTTGACCACTTCTTCGTTGGCCAGGCCGGTTTTGCAACTGGGACACCAGTTGATGGGCATCTTCTTGCGATAGGCGAGCCCGCGCTCGAACATCTTAACGAAGATGTACTGGGTCCAGCGGTAATATTCCGGATCGCTGGTGTTGATTTCCCTGTCCCAGTCATACATGGCCCCAATCTGCTGCAGTTGCCGCTTGAAGTTGGCGATGTTGCGCGCCGTGAGGATGGCCGGATGAATCCCTTCCTTGATGGCCGCGTTCTCAGCCGGAAGTCCGAACGCATCCCAACCCATCGGGTGCAGGACCTCGTAGCCCTGTAGCCGCTTGTACCGGCTCCATACGTCGGAGATGGTGTAACCCCGCCAGTGCCCCACGTGGAGGCCGCTGCCGGATGGATAGGGGAACATGTCGAGGCAGTAGTACTTGGGTTTACCGCTATCCTCGCGGACTTTGTACAGCCCCTCCTCCTGCCAACGCTTGCGCCATTTCTGCTCAATCTCCTGCGGTCGATAGTCCACGCTCACTCGCATTCACTCCTGTGAGGAAACCAAATGAGCCCTCGCCCGGGGCGGACGAGAGCTCGCCTCGCTCTCTTCCCGATTTTTGGAGTCATTATAACGTTACCGTCTATCCGACTGCAACACACCAAACAGGCGCAGGATGAACAGGAAGAGGTTGATGAAATCGAGATAGAGCGACAGGACCACCCACGGCACATGCTCCTCCGCGACGCCGTAGTGGACCATTCGATTGACATCGAACAATACGTAGCCCACGAACACCGCAATTCCCAGGATGGAGTAGATGAGCCCCGCCTGCGTCGAGAACGGGATGAAGAACGACACCAACCCCATCAGCACCAGGGCCAACAGGCCGACGAACAGAAACCCGCCAAGGAACCGGAAGTCGAAACTGGTTCGGGAGGCCACGGCCGCCGCGATGAAGAACGCGACCGCGCTGACACCCAGCGCCTTTAGCACTGTAGGCGCGCCGAGAGAATAGACGTAATAGGCGATGGCCGGGTACAGCGTCATGCCCGAGATGAACGTGAACACCAACACGAACGGCATGCCGATGCTGCGCGAGCGCTGCATGAACATCGCGGCCACAATCATCCCCAGCTCGACCAGCATGAGCAGACCAATCAGCAGCGGCGGCACGTATTGGCCGGCAACCACCCCCGCGCATGCGGTCACGAGACTCATCCCAAGCCCCAGAAACACACGCGAGATCACCTGGTTTCTGGCGAGTGCGTAGCTTCGCACGGTGAACTCCCTCCTTGGGGCACATTCTGTGTCCCTATCTAGATCATACACTGTCCGCCGCCCGCTTCATACCCGGTTGACCTGGGAATCCGCAGATTTCGCCGGATGCAGCCAGAGGTGCAGCAGGCGCTCGTAGACGCGAGCCAAGGGATAGCGCGGCCACTCGTCCGGCGCGGCCCACGCCGCGGCAACCCAGGTCCGTTCCAACTCCCGTACGGCCTGCGGGGACCATTGCGACGCTTCGAGCAATGTCACGTCCCACACCCGGTGCGTGAACTCGTGCCGTGCACGGCCCAACACCCTCAACCCGTCGCACCCCCACGCTCCGAACGCCTCCCTGCCCCAGGCCAGCAGCTCGTCATCCGTCGGCGATGGGGCGCTTTCCGCCCGGGGCCGCTCCACAGCTGGCAGTTGCCACATGTCCGCGAGCAGACCCTCGGCAGGACGGCGCACCAGCAGCACGCGTCCGCCACCGTGCACCAGCAGCGCGAGAACATCCATCACGGGCCGCGCCCCACGCGCGCGACGCACGGGCAGATCCCCCTGCCGCTGGCCGCGACGTGCCTCACACTCGGCGGCCAGGGGGCAGTCGTCGCATCGCCACAAGCGCGGCATGCACACAGTGGCGCCCAGTTCCATCACGGCCTGCGTCACGCGGGAGGGCCCGAATGCCTGCTGCCACTGCCGGATCACCGCCTCGACCGACTTCCGGACGGCGGGCTTGTCCATGGGTTCCTCAATCCCGAGCCAGCGAGCGAACACCCGCGCAACGTTGCCATCGATGGCCGGCACGGGCTCACCGAACGCGATGCTGTACACAGCGCCCGCTGTGTAATCGCCGACCCCGGGCAAGCGACGGAACGCACGGATATCCGCGGGAAACCGCCCATCCCACTGGCGCACCAGCTGTTGCGCGGCTTCGTGCAGATGGCGCGCGCGCCTGTAATAACCCAGCCCCTGCCAAAGGCGGAGTACATCGTCTGAGTCCGCGGCCGCGAGCGCATGGACCGTGGGGAAACGCTCCAAAAACGCGTGGTAATACGGTATCACCGTTTCCACGCGGGTCTGCTGCAACATCACCTCGCTCACCCAGATGCGATAGGGGTCGGAGGTGTCCCGCCAAGGCAACGCGCGACGGTGTCGGTCATACCAAGCGACCAGTCGCGCGCCGGCTTCGTTCATGGACCCCGTCGGGACGGGCGTGGCGGATGGTGCGGTCATGACAACCCTCCTGCTGTGCGTGGATGCTGAGCTGGGGTGCGCCTTCATGTGCAGCGTGGCAGCACTGGAGGCGCTGGGGCTTTTTGTGAGACACGGATGGCGTACTTCACAAGGCAATGGAGACACTACAGACGGGAGGTGCTGGCGATGTGGGATCTGGTGAACGAAATGGCTGGCGGCATCCGCGGCCGTATGATGCCGAGGCGCCGGCAGGGCCTCAACACGATGACCGCCATGCTGATTGGTGCGAGTGTCGGCATTGCCGCTTGGGAAGCCGTGCGTCGTGCGGCGATTCAGCCGCGACAAGCTGATCACGCCGCGAAGATGGCGGAAGACGTGATGCAGCAGTTGATGGACTGAATGGTCAGCGGCAGAGGTCGCGGCCGTTTCGAGGCAGTCCCTGGTCAGCGGATCGCCGGAGGTAGCCGGTGACTCCCCCGTGCGGTGGGCGTCCCGTCGGGGCGCCCTCGCCGTCACGGCAAAACTTCGACGCCAAACGCCTGCGGGAAGTGGCGCAGACTATCCTCATGGCCCACTGGGTTGAATGACGCCACGCCACGGGCGTGCACCACAAGCCGAAGGTTCGGCTGTTCCACCGTCTTGTACTCGTACAAGCCGCCAAGCGTGTACCGCACGCAGATGTCCGTACAAACACCGAGCACGTGCAGTTCGCGAACCTGCAGAGTGCGCAGATGGTCCAGCAGCGGCGTGCGGAAACACGCATTGTAGTGCTTCTTGGAAATCTGCAGCCACTGCCGCGGTGCCTTCTCCAATTCTTCCGCCAGTACCTCCACCAACCGCTGTCCCGGCGTTCCACGCATGTTGTGCGGTGGGAATAGTCCGCTGCGAATCTCGAAATCCTCCGGATCATGCTCGTCCCGAGCATCCAACACCACGTGCCCACCCCGGAGGAACTCCCGCACCACCTCACGACAGTAGGGCAGGATCTCCTGACCGGCCGCGCCACAGTTCAGGGCGCCGTCGAGGTCAATGAAATCCTTCGACAGGTCAATGAGAAGCAATGCCTTCGCCATCCGCGCCACATCCTCACAGGTGCCGCCGGTGCACCCCGTATTTCTGCTTCCAGGTCGCGTACGAAAGCCGGCTGCGCTTCATCGAATCCACGAAGCGCTGCGTGTTCTCCAGCACACGCCGCGCCTCGGCAAGGCTCATCTCACGGTTGAACAACGCCTGGCCGAACTCTTCCATGTCGATGATGTGGTAGTACAACCGTTCGTAGATCAGCACATCCACGTACATGTCCTCGACGTAGATGAACTCCTGGTCCTCCCACACCTTGACAAGGTCCACGTAATGGTCGAACCGCAAGCGGGGATGTTTGACGGGCTGTCCATCCTTGAGGCAGGTGCTTACACCGATGCCCCAGTGCGGGTAGATCTCGCGCAGATGATGCGTGTATCCCGGCTCGAAGGCGGGTCGCTGTACGACGATGAGCCCGGGCCGACGGTAGAACTTTTCAATTTTGAACGGTTCGTTGCTTCGGTCTATCCCGCGTTCTTCCCGTTTATGGATCTGTTGAACGCGCCCTGGTCTCAGCGCCATCCGCCGCATGATCCCTTCCGTAGACATGGTCTATAGTAAAAGGTACCACTCCTGACGACCCGCATCAACGCCAAGGCCGTCGGGTTCTGCCACGACGAACGGTGGGGCGAAAACGGCGGGCGGGTTTGGCGGTGAACGAAACGGGGAAGCCTGCCGAACTTCGCGTGAGCCGCATCCGTCGCGGTCGCCTGCGCCAGCGCGCGTACAGCAGTGCGACGGCCGCTGAGAACGCGGCCAGCAGGCCCAACAGCCATGGCATGGGGATGGCAGCGTAGGGCAATGCATACGTGAGCGAACTCGGCGTGTACTTTTCGATGACCACAAACTGCCCGTCCGCATCGAACAGGCGGGCTGTCGGTGGCAGGACCACCGTCTCGGACTTGTTGTAAAAGCGCAAATACCCCTCCTCGTCCTGGCCACCGTACTTCCAGTCTCCAATCACGTTCTGACCGATGGTGACCTCTCGCCACAGCGGATTCGCGGACTTGTCGGGGACAATCAGCGCGTACAGTTCGTAGACCGCGATGATCAGCACCGCGGCAAAGCACAGCACCACCAGGCGGCCGCCTTTCGCAGACCGCGTACCCCAGCGGGCCCGGCGTCGCACGGCGTTTCCCTCCATCCGGAGCCGTCATACCCTCAGCCCCATGGGTATGCTGCCGAGCCGCCGTTCAGAACCCCTGTGAGAATCCGGCGTATACCGCCGCACTCACTCCTCTTTCGAAACCATCGCCGCGAGCTGCGCCACCGCCTGCTCGGCATCCGTACCCTCTGCCCGGATGGTGATCTCCTGACCGTGGCCGATGGCCAGGGACATGATACCCATGATGCTCTTCGCGTTGACGGATTTCCCGTCCTTCTCCACGAAGATCTCGCTGGAGAAGCGATTGGCCTCTTGGACAAACAAGGCCGCGGGCCTGGCCAACAGACCCGTGCGCAGTTTCACGACAACCCTTTGCTCCGCCATGGCTCGTCCCTCCTGTCAACCCCGCATCGGTTCCCAAAGTTTTCAAGGGGATTTGGATTGACTCCAAGTATACCATGAGATGAAGTGTCGATGAAGCCGCTTACCGCGCGTTATTCCGCAGTTTGTCCGCGATTTCCTCCAACTTTCGAAAACGGTGGTTGAGGCCGGATTTGCTCACACGATGACCGAGGCGCGCCGTGAGTTCCTGCAGATTGACCTCCGGGTAACGCAAGCGCATCTCCGCCGCTTCGCGCAGGTGCGGCGGTAGATTGTGCAGGCCGATCCGCTCGTCGATGTAACGGATCACCTCAATCTGGCGCACCGCCGCGCCAATCGTCTTGTTGAGATTGGCGGTCTCGCAGTTCACCAAGCGGTTCACCTGGTTGCGCATCCCTTTCAGGATACGCACGTCCTCGAACCGGAGAAGCGCTTGGTGGGCGCCAATGACGCGCAGAAACTCGACAATTTTCTCCCCCTCTTTGAGGTACACCACATGCCCGCGCTTGCGCTGGATCACCTTCGCGCGCAGATCATAGGCATTCATCAGCCGCTGCAGGTAAGCCGCCAGTGCGGCACTGCCCGCGGAGATCTCCAGATGGTACGAATGACTGCCTGGGTCATTGACGGAACCAGCCGCAAGAAAGGCACCGCGCAACCAGGCTCTGCGGCAACAGCTCTTGCGGCGTGCGGCGGGATGAATGTCGAGCCTACCCGGCCCGCTGGGAGCCGCCGCGCCGAACGCTTGCAGCAGTTTCTCCATCTGGCCCCCGCCCACGCGCACCGCGTACACATTGTTCTTCTTCAGGCGCATCTTGCGGCGCACAAGGACTTCCGGCCGCAGACCGAGGGCGTCCTTCAAGAGCGTGTAGATGCGCCGGGCTGTCGCCACATTCTCCGTCTCGACATCGACGACGAGCGCACCGTCCGCCTCGCGCACGCAGCCATTGAGGGCCAGGATGGCCTCCAATTCCGCCATCTGACAGCAGGGCGATGCCTGCACCTGCGTCAGTTCCTTTTTCGTCTGAGCCGCGAACGACACGCCCTCGCCCCCTCTGCTTCGCGCTCATCCGCGCATCTCCGGATCTCGTTCAAAACCGACCAGCCCGACAATCTCCTCCGCAATCAACCGGCTGTCGTGGCGCGCATACGTCGCGTAGTGGACGAAATTCCGGGCAATCACGCGCACCCCCAAGCGATGCAGCGCCTCCATATCCACCAGCACCGGATACGCACCCTGTGCCTGATACTGGCGCAGCGCTTCCTCCGGCAGATCCGCGGAGTTGACCAGGATGTAATCGAACAGCCGCCGCCCCACGTGGTCATAGATCACCTCCACGTGGCGCGAGGCGGTGAATTGGTCGGTCTCGCCCGGCTGCGTCATCACATTGCACACGTAGACCTTCTTCGCCCGGCTGGCCGCGATGGCCTCCGCCACCCCCGGTACGAGCAGGTTAGGAAGGACGGAGGTGTAGAGGCTGCCCGGACCCACGACGATGGCATCCGCCTCGCGGATGGCGTCCAGCACCTCCGGCAGCGGTGCCGCTTCCTGCGCGATCAACTCGACGCGCATGATCCTTCCTCCCGCCTCAGGGATGTTTGACTCTCCCTCGACGACCCGGCCATCTGCCAGGATGGCGCGCAGTCGCACATCCCCTTTGACCACCGGCAGGACGCGACCGCGTACGGCCAGGACCCGGCTGGTCTCGCGGATGGCACTCACAAAATCGCCCATGATGTGCGTCATCGCCGCCAGGAACAGGTTGCCGAAGCTGTGGCCGGCGAGCCCTTCGCCGGACGGGAAGCGGAATTGCAGGAGGCGTTCCAAAAGCGGCTCCGTGTCCGCCAGGGCCACGAGGCAGTTGCGGATGTCGCCGGGGGGCGGGATCGACAGGTCCGTACGGAGCCGCCCGGAGCTGCCCCCGTCGTCAGCGACCGTCACGACCGCGGTGATCTCCACGGGAAACTCCTTGAGCCCCCGCAAGAGCACGGATAAACCCGTTCCGCCGCCGATGGCGACAATCCGCGGACGGCGTTCCCAATAGCGCCGCCGCATCTGCGCAGCGCGCCACTCGCGCCACCAGCCGAAGACCAGCATGGCCATGGCCACCGCAAGCACCGCCGGGCCCAGCCACGGCCCGCCGGCATCCCACCGGCGCATGCCGAGCGTACCCGCGACGATGCCGCACCCGAAGCAGCCCATGGTCCATGCCAACAGCCACCACGGTCTCACGGCTCATCCCTCCCGGCGGGCATCTCGATGCGTCAACTGCACATCCGCCCTGGTGCGCAGATGCTCCGCGAGGTGGCGGGCGATGGCGACGGATCGGTGCTTGCCCCCCGTGCAGCCGACGCCAATCACGAGGTGGCTCTTGCCTTCTTTCTGAAACTCCGGGATCAAAAAGTCTATCAGGTCCTCCGTACGCCGAATGAACTCCTGGGTGGCCGGCCACTTCATCACGTACTCGTAGACCGGCTCATCCTCCCCGGTGTACGGCCGCAAGGATTCGATGTAGTGCGGGTTGGGCAAAAAGCGCACATCGAACACGAGGTCAGCGTCGATGGGGATGCCGTATTTGAACCCGAAGGAGATGACATGCACCGGCAGTGTCTGCGTCTGTCCTCCGAAGCGGTTCTGCAGCTCCTGCTTCAACCGCGATGGCCGCCAGTTGCTCGTGTCCAGCACCATGTCGGCCAGCGCGCGCACCTCTGCCAATGCGCTGCGCTCTTCCTGGATGGCTTCGAGCAACCGTCCACCGTCCGCCAGGGGATGCCGGCGCCTCGTCTCCTTGAAGCGGCGGACGAGGGTTTCGTCATCGGCGTCGAGAAACACCACCGTCACGTCCAGGTGCGGTTCTTGCCGGAGCGCCCAAACCGTGTCCACAAACGGCTGGAACAGAGCACCGCCGCGAAGGTCGCAGGCGAGAGCAACGCGGCGAACACTGCCGCTCGATTGCCGCACGAGGTCAACAAACTTGGGGATCAACGCCGGCGGCAGGTTATCGACACAAAAAAAGCCCAGGTCTTCAAGCGACTGCATGGCCACCGTCTTGCCCGCACCCGACATCCCGGTGATCATGAGGACCGAAATGGTGCCGCTCATGCGCGTCCCTCCTTCCCCCGGCGCCTCCCCGCAACTCAGGCCTGAACCGAGACGGACTCCGCGGGCAACGCGGGCGTCATCTCCCAGTGGATGAGTGTCCGGTCAGCGGTGTACTCAAACTTGCCAAACGCCACCTCGGCATCGGCCTGAGTGCTTGCCCACAGCGTGTAACGGATCATCTGCCGGTCACCCTCGTCCATCGGCAAGTGCATCACTGCTTCAGGTGAAACCACCTGCAGCATGCCCTCGCGGGAGGCCGGCAGGAGGTCTCCGCTCACCCGCCGAGCCGCGAACTGCGCGAGCGTCAGACGCTTCTCGGCGGTGTCTTCACCGGCGGCGATCCGGATCAGATGCACACCGCACAGCCTCATGTCTGACACGTTGAGCCCGGTCTCCTCCAGCACCTCACGGCGGACAGCGTCCGGCCATCGTTCATCCGGTTCCACCTTGCCTCCGGGTAGCCCCCACCAGCCGCGCGCAGGTTTTTGCAGCATCACCACGCCGTCACGGTACGGCAGCAGGCAATTGACTACGATGAGCATCCCGTTCGTTCACCCCGTCACCGTTAGCATAGCATGTGCCGATTCAGCGCGCCAAACGCCGCAAAAAAAGCGGCGCCGCAAGGCGGCGCCCAAAGTGAATCTATGTGAAAGGGGGTCAAATGTGATGCACTTACATCGTACGCTGGAAATGTTTCAGCCGTGTTACAATCAGCTAAAAACTTCGTGATCCGAATGTTGCAAACCCGCTCCCCGCGTCCGGCGGCCGCTGAAAGCGGCGCGCATCTCCGGATCTCTCCGTCACACCCTCCGTGTCGAGGCGCTCCAGCAGCAGTACCGCCGCCTTACGGCTCACTTCGAGCAGGTCCCGAGCCTGTCCAACGGTGAACGTTTGCCCCGCTGTACCGAAGACCTTCCACAGCCGCTGTGAGGCCGCGGTGAACGCTTGCCCGTCCAGCCACACGTCGGCGTCCGCCTCGACGGCGAGGCCGCGCTCTTTCAACCCCTGAAGAATCCCTCGGGCAATCCGGTCCCGCCTCGGGAACTGGGCGCACAGCGCCTCGCCGCGAACCCCCTGCAGGCCCGTTGCATGGAGGAGCTCGAGCAGCCGGCGCTCGATGGCCTGTTCTTCCGGCGTCAGGCGCACCTGCCACTCGGCGTCACGGATACCCGCACCCGAGAGTTGCCACCATCCGCGCTCCTCGCCCATCTTCAACAGTTGCTCGCCGTCGCGAGGCGTGAACGGTGTGCCCGTGAGCGCCGTCTGGATCACGGCACGCCTCGACTGCCACTGCTCAAAGCGGTGACGGCGGTGCAGTTCGCCGAGCGTACTCCGCACGCGCTGCAGGGCATCCTCCACCGCCCGCGGCGCGAACCAGGCGGACGGCATGGCGAGCAATTCGCCGCGGGCAGTCAAGTGCGCCAGGAGGTCCCGTGTCTCCTCCTCCGTGAGCCCCAGTTCGCTGCCCACCGCTGGCGTGATGGCCCGGCCTTGACCGGCGAGCGCGAGCAGCCTGCCCTGGGGGCTGTCCGTGTCCAGCGCCGAGAGCTGTTCGATGATGTGCGCTCTACGCCGCCGGTGCAGGCGCTGAGGCGCCGGGTTCACCACCCGACCGCCGCCCAGGGTCGTCACCGGCGAATAACGTCGAATCACAAACCGGTCCCCCGTATCGCAGACCAGCGGCCTGTCCAGCAGCAGCTGCGCCCATGCCTCGGCGCCCGGCTGGACTTCGTCCGCTTCCAGCAGCAGCACCCGGCCGATGGCCTCGCCCGTGCCGAGGTGCACATGCACCCGATCGCGGTGCCTCACCCCCACCGCAGCGGAGGGGAGCAGCCGCAGCCGAACGTCCAGCAGGCGCGTGTCGTGCAGCGTGCCCGGTGTGGCGATCACGGAGCCGCGATGGACATCGGATCGCTCCACGCCCGTCAGGTTCAGCGCCGTCCGCTGCCCCGCCTGCGCCTGCTCCACCGGACGGCCGTGCACCTGAATGCCGCGCACGCGCACCGCCTGTCCACCGGGAAGGTGCGTCAACACGTCGCCCAGCGCCACCGAGCCGCGCCACACCGTGCCGCTGACCACCGTGCCGAAGCCTTGAACGGTGAAGACCTTGTCCACAGGTAGCCGGAACGCCCCGCCGCTGTCCCGGGGTTCCACCTCATCCGCGAGGCGGCGCAGCGCGGCGCGCAGTTCCTCCAGCCCAGCGCCTGTTTTGGCGCTCACGGGCACCACCGGCGCTTGCGCGAATGGAGTGGAGGCCAGGTCATCCCGGATCAGCGTCTCGGCGAGCGGTATCCAATCGGGTGCCACCAGATCAATTTTGCTGAGCGCAATCAGCCCTCGCGTCACGCCGAGCAATTCAAGAATCGCCGCATGCTCCAAGGTCTGCGGCTTGACGCCTTCCCGAACATCGATGACCAGCAAGGCCGCGTCAATGCCGCTGGCCCCCGCCAGCATGTTCCGCACAAACCGCTCATGCCCCGGCACATCCACCATGCCAATCAACGTGCCGTCCGGGAACGGCAGCGGCGCGAAGTCGATGTCGATGGAGATACCACGCTGCTGCTCCTCTTTGAGCCGATCCGTGTTTTTTCCAGTGAGCGCCGTGACCAGCGCCGTTTTGCCGTGGTCGATGTGCCCGGCGGTGCCGATCACGACAAACCTCGGGCTCGCCATGCTCACACCTCCGGCATCTTAACAAAGAACGGCTGAAGCCGTGCGGCACTCTTGCGCACCGAGGCGACCGACACGCCGAGGGACTCGGCGACGTCGCGCTGGCGGATGGGGTCACCATGGCGCCGAAGCGTCGCGTATACCAAGCCCGCGGCCCACACCTCCGGTTTGTGTACCTTGAGATCAGCGCGGACAAAGCTGTAGCGCAGAAAGCTGGTCCACACACGCCTCGCCTCGGGCACATAGCGGCCGCGGTGGTGGCTGCGAAACCAGCGTTCGGCGCACACCCACACCTCCCGCCACGCCGGGTCCGCGTCGAGGATCAGGTCCTTCGGCAGATCGCTCATGCGAAGGGTCTGCCGCTGCCCATCTCGGACGATCTCGACCCGCCCACGAGCCCCCATCCGCTGCAGCGCGAACAGCGCCGCCGCCTGATCCGGCCACGCCACATCCTCCCGCTGCAGGTACTCGCGCAGGGCGTTTTCGGCACTCTTGCCGCCGAGTACGGCCAGTGCCCGGATAGCGGCACGCTGCGTCTCACGCCAGTCCTGGCGCAACCCCCACTCCGCTGAGGCCTGCAACACCGGACTGTTTCGCCACGCATCCGGCATGTCGGCCCGGTGGCGGGGATCCGCGTCGGGTCCCATGGCCCCCGGGAACAGCTGATACGGCACGCGCAGCCTGCGCCGGCCGCTGCTTTGCGCGCGCTCCGACGCCCGCAGGTAGTACGAGGCCACGCTCTCCAGCCCCGGAAACGACGCGAGCAGGCGCCACCACTGTCGGGCAGAACGCATTCGGCCGAGGTTGGCCGCAGCGGCCGCTGCGTAGTAGTACAGCACCGGGTCGGGATCGCGCACATGGCGGAGCATGCGGTAAAAGATGAGCAGCGCAGCACGGTGTTCACCAAGAATGCCCAGCGTCGTCCCCAGCTTGAGAGCATCGTCGTAGTGCAGCGGGAACAGTTGCAGCAAACGCCGCAGCAGGCGCTGGTAGACATCCCGCGGGCCGGTCTTCCGCCGGAACATGGTGAGGTTGCACAGCGCGTGCACATTGTCCGGCGCCTTCTGCAACACCGTTTCCGCCAATTGCACGGCTTTCTCCGCGTGCCCCGCGTACCAGCACGCCACGGAGAGATTGTTCCACACGGTCAGGTTGTCCGGCTCCCGGCGCAGCAGCTCCGTCATCTGCTGCGCCGCTTCGGTGAACCGGCCCTGCTGCATCAGCCAGCGGCCGTCACGGCGCGCCTCTTCCTCCTCGCGCCGGCGCGCACGCCGCAGCCACGCCTGAAAGGTTGCGGTCTCTCCCACCTCCGCCGCAATCATGTGCAGCAGCCACTCCGCCTGCTGCAACCCGTCCTCGTCTTGCGCCGTTTCCATGTACTCCACGAGCAGGCGTTGCGCCTCCTCGAATTCATCCATCGCCAGATGGTTCAGCGCCATGTGGTAGCGGAGTTCGGGCCACGGCGGGTTGAAGCGCTCCAAGATCTCGCGCAACACCCCGTTCGCCGCCTCGTACTGCCCCATCTCCGACAGACACTGCGCCAGATTCCAGCGGTAGTGCGGATTGTCCGGATCCAGCTTGACGGTGCGCTCCAGCGCTCGCAGCGCGCGCGGATAGTTGCACCGCATGAGATACTGCTCGGCGCGCTCGAGAAAGAAGTCCGCATCCCGTCGGAACACCACCAGGTTTCCGCCGCGCGCCGCCTTCGATCCATCCGTGAACAAAGAATGGTCCGGTGTCATCCGTCCGCCTCCTCTCCCTCACCGCAAGGCGCGGCCTGGAAGGTGAAAAAAGTATACCACAGCCCTCCGGACCGGTCGATTTCGTTCAGGAGAATTTCTACGCTATAATACTTGGAATCGGAATCGGAATTCGTCGAAAGGGAGTGCCGTGGTGAGACCGTTCAAACAAACGCTGGCCGCTGTCGCCGCGCCGGTGCTGGGCGTGAGCGAAGCGGATGTGCTGGCGCTGATCGAATACCCACCGCAGCCGGAACTGGGCGATCTCGCCCTCCCCTGCTTCCGCTTCGCCCGCACGCTGCGGCGGAATCCCAACGAGATCGCCAAGGAGGTCGCCGACGCGCTCTCCAAGTCGGGCCAATTTCAGGCGGTGGAGACCGCGGGTGCGTACGTCAACGTGAAGCTGGATCGCGCCCGGGCTGCGGCGGACATCGTCGGAGCGGCCGCGCGCGACGTGGACCGCTTCTTCTCGCGGGCGCGCGGTGGTGGCGAAAAGGTGGCCATCGACTACTCGTCCCCCAACATCGCCAAGCCATTCGGCGTCGGACATCTGCGGTCGACGGTGATTGGCCAGTCCATCAAGCGGCTGTTGGACCTGGACGGCTACACGACCATCGGCGTCAATCATCTGGGCGACTGGGGAACGCAGTTTGGCAAGAACATCGTCGCGTACCTGCGCTGGGGCGACGAAGAGACGGTGCGGCGGGACCCGGTGAAGGAACTCTTCCGCCTGTACGTGCGCTTCCATGAGGAGGCGAAGGAGCATCCGGAGCTGGAGGACGAGGCGCGCGCCT
This sequence comes from Alicyclobacillus sp., assembly GCA_023511725.1. Lineage (GTDB taxonomy): Bacteria > Bacillota > Bacilli > Alicyclobacillales > Alicyclobacillaceae > JAIMAY01. The sequence goes on along the minus strand of JAIMAY010000015.1, from coordinate 19,771 downwards.
GGTTCAAGCGCCTCGAAGACGGGGACCCTGAGGCCGTGCGTCTCTGGCGGTGGTTCATCGACGAGAGCCTCAAGGCGTTCCGTAGCATGTACGACCTGCTCGGGGTATCGTTCGACCATTACCTCGGCGAGAGCTTCTACAATGACAAGATGCAGGCCGTGATCGACGAACTGCAGAAAAGGGGGCTGCTCGTCGAGAGCGAGGGCGCTGAGGTGGTCGACCTTTCCCAGTGGGACATGCCTCCGTGCATCATCCGGAAATCCGACGGGGCGACCATCTATGCGACGCGAGATCTGGCCGCCGCCCTCTACCGCCATGACGTGCTCGGCGCGGAACATCTCATTTATGTCGTCGGCGCGGAGCAGACGCTGCACTTCCAACAGGTGTTCAAGGTGCTGGAATTGATGGGCCGGCCGTGGGCGAAAAACTGCCGGCACGTGGCGTTCGGCATGATGAAGTTCAACGGCGAACGGCTTTCTACGCGGCGGGGTAAGATTGTCTACCTGGAGGATGTGTTGACGCAGGCCATCGCGGAGGCGCGCCGGATCATCGAGGAGAAAAACCCGGACCTCGAGGACAAGGAAGATGTGGCGCGCGCCGTCGGCGTGGGCGCGGTGATCTTCAATGACCTTAAGACCTACCGCATGCATGACCCCGACTTCCGCTTTGAGGATGTGCTGAACTTCGACGGTGAGACGGGACCGTATGTGCAGTATACCCACGCTCGCGCCTGCAGTGTCCTGCGGAAGGCGCAAGCGCAGGGCCTCGCGGTGCCCGAGATGATCCGGTTTGCGGCGGTGACGGACGCCGAATGGCGGCTGGTGCGGCAACTGAGCATCGCCGGCGAGAGCTTCGAGCGTGCGGTCGATGAGATGGATCCATCGCTGATGGCGCGCTTCGTGCTGGACGTCTGCCATGCGTTCAACCGCTTCTACCACGACGAACCCATTCTGGCGGCGCCGGAAGGTGTGCGCGAAGCGCGGCTGGCGTTGACCGATGCGGTGCGGGCCGTGATCGCCAAATCGCTGTATCTGCTTGGACTTGAAGCCCCGACAGCGATGTGAGCGGCACAGACTGCGAAACGAGGGCCGGCTGAAATCAGCCGGCCCTTCGCCTTGCCCCGGATTCAACGCTGTTGACCCTCAATCGCCTCGCGCAACTGCTCCGTGAACGTGCGCGCCGCGTGGTACCCCATCGCCTTCAGGCGGTAGTTCATGGCCGCCACCTCGACAATCACCGCCAGGTTGCGACCGGGCCGCACCGGCACGGTGATGGAGGGCAGTTCGGTATCGAGGATCTTGACCTTCTCCTCGTCCAGCCCCAACCGGTCATAGGCCACGTCGTCCCGCCAAGCCTCCAGGTGGATGACCATGGCGACTTTCTTGTGCGTCCGCACCGCCCCGGCGCCGAACAGCGTCATGGCATTCAGAACCCCGAGGCCGCGGATCTCTATCAGATACTGCAACAGCGGCGGCGCCGTGCCGACCAGGGTGTTGTCGGACACCTGCCGGATGATGACCGCATCATCGGCGACCAGCCGGTGCCCGCGCTTGACGAGTTCCAACGCCGTCTCGCTTTTGCCTATCCCGCTGGAACCCGTGATCAGGATGCCGATACCGTACACGTCGACCAGCACGCCGTGGATCATCGTTTCTGGCGCCAGCCGCTCCTCGAGGAACTGTGAGATCACCGAAGCGGCGCGCGTGGTGACCATGGACGTGCCGAGGATGGGCAGGCGGCGCGCCTGCGCTTCCAGCAGCAGCGACGGCGGCGGCGCCTCTCCCCGGGCCACCACCACGCACGGCGTCTGCTCGTACGAGCAGAAGGCGAACACGCGCAGCGCCTGCTCACGGCTGTCCATGCCCGTCAGAAACGACAGTTCCGTCCGCCCCAAAAGCTGGATCCGATCCGCCGGATGATAACGGAGATAACCGGCCAGTGCCAGGCCCGGCCGGTTGATGTCCATCGTCGCAATCCTCCGGTCAAAGTCGGCATCCGGCGTAAAAACCGTGAGTCCCAATCCCTCGACCAGTTCGGCGACCGTGATGGAGCGTTCGCTGCTCACGAGAACTGAACCGCCTCTTCCGTTTCGGCGTCAAAGATGTGAATCTTGTTGAGGTCGAGCACCAACTGCGTGTCCTGACCCGGCCGGAAGTCGAAGCGCGACGCCACGCGCCCCACGAACGTCTGGCCGCCCTTCGTCAGGTGGAGATAGAGCTCGGACCCCATGTGCTCGACCACCTCAATCCGAGCCCGCACGGTCGCCTCGGGATACGCGGACTGGAACACCTCTTCATCATGGATGTCCTCGGGACGGACGCCCAGCACCACCGATTTGCCGATGACGCCGGCGTTGCGCAGCGCCTGGTGGCGCCCTTCCGGCAGCCGGATGTTCCACTCCGGCGCGCGGAAGTAGATCTGGCCACCGTCCTCCACCAGTTCGCCGCGGATGAAGTTCATCGCCGGCGATCCGATGAAGCCCGCGACAAACATGTTCACCGGGTGGCTGTAGATGCGCTGCGGCGTATCGACCTGCTGGATCACGCCGTCGCGCATGACCACAATCCGGTCACCCATCGTCATGGCTTCCGTCTGGTCGTGCGTGACGTAGATGGTCGTCGTCTGGATGCGTTGGTGCAACTTGCGGATCTCGGCGCGCATCTGCACGCGCAGCTTCGCGTCCAGGTTGGACAGCGGCTCGTCCATCAGGAACACCTGCGGCTCACGCACAATCGCGCGGCCCAGCGCCACGCGCTGCCGCTGACCACCCGAGAGCGCCTTCGGTTTGCGGTCCAGTAGATGGTCGATGCCGAGGATCTTCGCGGCTTCCTTCACCCGCTTGTCGATCTCGGCCTTTGGCACCTTCCGCAGCTTCAAACCGAACGCCATGTTCTCGTACACGGTCATGTGCGGATACAGGGCGTAGTTCTGAAACACCATCGCGATGTCGCGGTCCTTCGGCGCCACGTCGTTCACGCGCCGGTCGCCGATGTACAGGTCGCCGGAGGTGATGTCCTCCAAGCCGGCAATCATGCGCAGCGTCGTCGTCTTACCGCAACCCGACGGACCGACGAAAACCACGAATTCCTTGTCGTCAATGTCCAGGTTGAAATCGCGCACAGCGACCACGTCGCCGCTGTACTTCTTCCATACGTGCTCCAGCTTCACGCGTGCCATGGTGTTGCCTCCTCGCCTGAGTCAAGCGCTTTCACCGCCAGTATAAACACCGTGCGGGAGGGCTTGGGAGAGACATCCTGCCTACACTTCGGGCGCGGGATTGTGCGGATCGCCCAACTCCGTTCGCTGCAGCAGCCACAGCAACCACAACTCCGACGCATCGCGGAACCGCCGCAGATCGTAGCCGGTGGCCTCTCGAATCCGCTCAATGCGGTTGATCAGCGTGTTTCTGTGCAGATACAGGCGGCGCGCGGCCTCGCTGATGTTGAGGTCCGCCTGGATCATGCCCTGCAGCGTCTCGGCAACATCCGGGTTGGCGAAGACGTCCCCTGCCGCGTGCTCGGCGGCCGTCCGCCGAAGCCACTCGCGCACCGCCGTCGGCAGCCCCGCCGCCGTCCACAGCCAGGGCTCATCGGCCCAGCCACTGACACCATCGCGCATGCGCGCCGCATCCGTCAGCCATTGCCGTTGCCGCCTCGCCATGACCGCGGTGACCAGGCTGCGCCAGGCATCGGCCGGCGTATCCATCCGGCAGCCAAGGCTCGCTTCAGCCCCCATCTCATCGGCCGCCAGGGTCTGCAGCAGGCGTGCGGCGTGGCGGCGGATCACAGACTCTGCCGGATGGGCCGAAGCGGATGCTGACTCGCCGGGATCAGGTTCCTCCTCATCCCGATCCGCCTCCGCTGGCTCCGGCATGGGCCACCACAATAGCGCGGACAAGCCGCCGCCGGGGCCGGACGGGGGCAGCCAGCACACCTGCCCAGCGGGATGAAAGCCCTCGACCGCCGCCCGCACCTCGTCATGGGCCTCCGTCGCCATGCCGTCCGTGATGTCGAGCCAGATGAACCAGGCGGGAAAACGCGCAGTGCGGGGAACCAGATGCGGCGCGGCGATGAGCGGATCGCCCTGCCATGCGGCCAGCAGGTCTGCGGCGGATAGCTTCTGCAGCCCATGGACGGCCTCCTGTACCCGCTCCGCCCACGCCGGCTGAACCGTGCCCATCTGGCGAATGCTGAAGGAGAGCAGCCGGCGGACCACCTCCGGTGTGTCCTCCTCCAACAACGCGTACACCCCGGGGGCCAGGTGCACGCACCAGCGGCGGCCGTCACGCCACCAATCCCCCGGCTGCCGATCCCGGCCTCCGTCCCCCTCGTACGCGCGCACCCGCAGACGAACGCCGGTCTCCTGCCCGAGGGCGTCCAGCCACGCCTGCCACGCGCCGCCTTCCCCGGCCGTCTGTCCCGGACCAGCCGGCGAGGTCATGACGACAGTGCCTCCGCGGCGCGCCGCGCTCTTGCCCGGTCACGCTCGAGGATGGGCTTGAGGAAGCGCCCGGTGTACGACGCCGGTACCTCACACACCTGTTCCGGCGTACCCGTCGCCACCACCTGGCCGCCGCCGTCGCCGCCTTCGGGGCCGAGATCAATCAGCCAGTCCGCGGTTTTGATCACATCCAGGTTGTGCTCGATGACCAGCACCGTGTCGCCGTTGTCGACCAGGCGATGCAGAACCGCCAGCAGTCTTTCGATGTCCGCCACGTGCAGCCCGGTCGTGGGCTCATCCAGGATGTACAGCGTGCGGCCGTTGCTGCGCCGGTGCAACTCGGACGCGAGCTTGACGCGCTGCGCCTCGCCGCCGGAGAGCGTCGTCGCCGGCTGGCCCAGTTTCATGTAGCCGAGCCCCACATCCACCAGCGTCTGCAGCTTGCGCTGAATGCGCGGGATGTTCTCGAAAAAGTGCAGCGCGTCTTCAATCGTCATATCCAGCACTTCCGCAATGTTTTTGCCCTTATAGCGGACCTCCAGCGTCTCGCGGTTGTAGCGTTTGCCCTTGCAGACCTCGCACGGCACGTACACGTCGGGCAAAAAGTGCATCTCAATCTTGATGATGCCATCGCCCCGGCACGCCTCGCAGCGCCCGCCGCGGACGTTGAAACTGAACCGGCCCTTTTTATATCCGCGCATCTTGGCTTCCGTCGTCGCCGCGAACAGGTCGCGGATGTCGTCGAACACGCCCGTGTACGTCGCCGGGTTGGATCGCGGCGTGCGGCCAATCGGCGACTGGTCAATGTCCACCACTTTGTCCAGGTGCTCCAGGCCGAGGATCCGCTCATGCCGGCCCGGGCGGACACGAGCGCGATTGACCTCGCGCGCAAGCGCCTTGTAGATGATCTCATTCACCAAGGTGGACTTGCCGGACCCAGACACACCCGTCACGCACACGAACAGCCCGAGCGGAATCCGCACGTTGATGCGCTTGAGGTTGTGCTCCTCCGCGCCGACCACCTCGATAAACCGCTTCCCCGGCTCACGCCGCCGCTCCGGCACCGGGATGAAGCGCCGACCGGACAGGTACTGGCCCGTGAGCGACCGGGCATCCTCCATGATCTGTACGGGCGATCCCGCCGCCACGACCTCCCCGCCATGCACCCCGGCCCCGGGGCCCATGTCGATGATGTAATCGGCCGCGAGCATGGTGTCCTCGTCGTGTTCGACGACGATCAGGGTGTTGCCGAGATCGCGCATCTTCTCCAGCGTATGGATCAGCTTCTCGTTGTCACGCTGGTGCAGGCCAATGCTCGGCTCATCCAAGACGTACAGCACTCCGGTGAGGCTGGACCCCAGCTGCGTGGCAAGCCGGATGCGCTGCGCCTCGCCGCCGGACAGGGTGCCGGCCGACCGCGCCAGCGTCAGGTAGTCGAGGCCCACGTCGCGCAGGAAGCCGAGGCGCGCCCGGATCTCGCGCAGCACCAGGTGCGCAATCTGCTGCTCCTTCGGCGTGAGTTCCAGCCGCTCGAAGAACTCAAGGGCCTCGCGCACCGTCATCTCCGTGACCTCGGCGATGTTCAGCCCGCCCACCTTGACCGCCAAGCTCTGCGGCTTCAGGCGCCGGCCGCCGCAGGCGGGACAGGGGCGTGCGCTCATGAATCCCTCGATGAACTCGCGGATCCCGTCCGAGGCCGTCTCGCGATAGCGCCGCTCCAGGTTGGGTATGACGCCTTCGTACGGGATCTCGGCAGTCTTCACCTGACCGAAGTCGTTCTCATATGTGAAACGGATCCGTTCGCCACTGCCGTGCAGGATCTTGTGCAGCTGATCCTCGGGGATCTCCGACACCGGCATATGAATGTCGATCCCGAAGCTGCGACACGCCGCCTCCAGCAGCTTCGGATAGTAGGTCGAGGTGCTGCCCGCCCAAGGCACAATCGCACCCTCGGCAATCGAGCGGCTCCAGTCTGGGATCACGAGCTCCTCGTCAATCTCCATGTTCACACCCAGCCCGCTGCACGCCTCGCACGCGCCGAACGGGCTGTTGAACGAGAACATGCGAGGCGCGAGCTCGTCCACGCTGAAACCGCAGTTGGGGCAGGCGTGGTTCTGACTGAACAGGAGTTCCTCTCGGCCAATGACGTCCACCAGCACGATGCCGCCCGCCAACCCCAGCGCGGTCTCCAGCGAATCCGCGAGGCGCCCCTGCACATCCGGCCGGATGATGATCCGGTCGACGACCACCTCGATGTTGTGCTTTTTGTTCTTCTCCAGCGAAATCGGCTCGCTGACGTCCCGCACCTCGCCGTCGACGCGCACCCGGACGTAACCCTGCTTGCGGATGTCCTCGAGCAACTTCTGATGCTCACCTTTGCGCCCGCGTACCAGCGGCGCCAGCACCTGCAGGCGCGTCCCCTCCGGATACTCGAGCAACCGGTCGACCATCTGCTCGACCGTCTGCGACGTGATGGGGATACCGCAATTGGGGCAGTAGGGCTGGCCCACACGGGCAAACAGCAAGCGCAGGTAGTCGTAGATCTCCGTCACCGTGCCGACGGTGGAGCGCGGGTTGCGGCTGGTGGTCTTCTGGTCGATGGAGATGGCGGGCGACAGGCCGTCGATGGAGTCCACGTCCGGTTTGTCCATCTGGCCGAGGAACTGGCGCGCGTATGCCGACAGGGACTCCACGTACCGCCGCTGCCCCTCCGCATAGATGGTGTCGAACGCCAACGACGATTTGCCGGAGCCGCTCAACCCCGTGATCACCACGAACTTGTCCCGAGGGATGACCACGTCGATGTTCTTCAGGTTGTGGGCGCGCGCGCCCTTGACGATGATGGCCTCCTGTGTCACACCCTCACCCCTTGCTCCGACAGCTCGATGATCAGATCACGCAACTCCGCCGCCCGCTCAAACTGCAGGTCTTTTGCCGCCTGGCGCATCTCCTGCTCCAGCTTGGCGATGAGTTGCCTGCGCTCCTTGGCCGACATCGACAGCGCCCGCTCGGCCAGCGTCACATACTCGGATTTCTCCTCCGCCGCCTTGACCGCCTCAATCACGTCGCGCACGGCCTTCTGCACAGTCTGCGGCGTGATGCCGTGCTTCTTGTTGTACTCCATCTGCTTGCGCCGGCGCCGCTCGGTTTCGTCGATGGCGATCCGCATCGACTCCGTGATCTTATCGGCGTACATGATCACCTGGCCATTTGCGTTGCGTGCCGCGCGGCCAATCGTCTGGATCAAGGAGCGTTCCGCGCGCAGGAAACCCTCCTTGTCCGCATCGAGGATGGCCACCAGCGACACTTCGGGCAGATCCAGACCCTCGCGCAGCAGGTTGATGCCGACGAGCACGTCGAACACTCCAAGGCGGAGATCCCGGAGGATCACCATGCGCTCAATCGTCTTGATGTCCGAGTGCAGATAACGGACCTTGATCCCGAGCTCCTTCAGGTAATCCGTCAGGTCCTCGGCCATCTTCTTCGTCAGCGTCGTCACCAACACCCGTTCGTTGCGGCGGATGCGAAGGTTGATCTCCCCGACCAGATCATCGATTTGGCCCTTCGTCGGCCGCACGAAGATCTCAGGATCCAGGAGGCCCGTAGGACGGATGATCTGCTCCACCAGCCGCTCCTGATGCTCCAGTTCATACGGGCCCGGCGTCGCCGAGACGTAGATCACCTGGCCAATCCGCTGCTCAAACTCCTCGAACGTCAGCGGCCGGTTGTCCGCCGCCGAGGGCAGGCGGAAACCATGCTCAATCAGCGTCTCCTTCCGCGTCCGGTCGCCGCCATACATGGCCTGGATCTGCGGGAGCGTCTGGTGCGACTCGTCGATGAACGTGAGAAAGCCGGGCGGAAAGTAGTCGAGCAGCGTGTGCGGCGGCTCGCCGGCGGCGCGCCCCTCGAGGTGGCGCGAATAGTTCTCAATCCCGGAGCAGAACCCCATCTCCAGCATCATCTCGATGTCGTAGTTGGTGCGCTGCTCCAGGCGCTGCGCCTCCAGCAGCTTACCCTGCGCCCGCAGTTCCGCCAAACGCTCCGCGAGTTCCTCGCGGATACGCACAATCGCCCGCTCCAAGCGCTCGCGCGAGGTGACATAGTGCGATGCCGGGAAGATGCCGACGTGCTCGCGCGTGCCGAGGATCTCCCCCGTGACCACGTTGATCTCCGTGATCCGTTCAATCTCGTCGCCGAACAGCTCGATGCGGATGGCCTGTTCCGTTCGCGACGCCGGGAAGATCTCAATCACGTCACCGCGCACCCGGAACGTCCCGCGCTGGAAGTTGATGTCGTTGCGCTCATACTGCATGTCGACCAGCTTGCGCAGGATGTAGTCGCGGCTGCGAACGGCGCCCTGGCGGAGGGAGAGGACGTGATCGCGATACTCATCCGGGTCACCCAAGCCGTAGATGGCCGAGACGCTCGCGACCACAATCACATCGTTGCGCTCCAGCAGAGACGCCGTGGCCGAGTGGCGGAGCTTGTCGATCTCGTCGTTGATCTTGGCATCCTTCTCGATGTATGTGTCGGTCGCCGGAATGTACGCCTCCGGCTGATAATAGTCGTAGTAGCTGACGAAGTACTCGACCGCGTTGTGCGGGAAGAACTCCCTGAACTCCGCGGCCAACTGCGCTGCCAGCGTCTTGTTATGCGCAATCACCAACGTCGGTCGATTGAGCCTCGCGATCACGTTGGCCATCGTGAACGTCTTCCCGGATCCGGTCACGCCGAGCAGGATCTGGTGACGCAGACCGCGCTGGACGCCATCCACCAGCTGTTCAATGGCCTCCGGCTGATCACCCTTGGGCTCGTATTCCGACACCAGTTGAAAGCGCCCACCCGTTTCCTTCAACTGGATCGCTCCCTGTGTCTGGTTGTGGACACTCTTCACCACATTATTTATGTTACCACACAGGCGAAGACGGGAACAAGTGTTCGAGAGGAAGGGGATGCCAAGGCCGCCCCTCGCCAGGTGGAGACCCTGAGAGGACGAGCCATGGCTAGGAGGAAGGTGCGGTGGATGAGTTGGGCTGACGAAGGATGACGATGTTCACGCGCCGATTCTGCTGCCGATGTTCCGGCGTGTCGTTCGGCACGACCGGGTGATACTCACCGTAGCCCACGCCGGAGAGGCGGTCTGGGGCAACACCGTGATCGGCCAGAAAATGAACCACCCCAATTGCCCGCGCCGCCGACAGCTCCCAGTTGGACGGAAACTGCGCCGTGTGAATGGGCTGATTGTCGGTGTAGCCCTCAATCACGATGCTGTTGGGGAGCTTCTGAAAGAACGGTACAAGTCCGGCCAGCAGTTGCTGCGCCTGCGGCTTGATGTCGGCCTTCCCGGTGTCAAAGAGGACGATGTCGCGGAACGTGATCTGGACCCCCCGCGGTTCATCGACGACAGTGACGTTCCCCTCCAGGTGATGCTCCTGGATGTACACCTTGATCTGCTGATACAGTTCGTCGAGCTGCTTGTCCTCCTCAGTTTCCGCGGGTTTGGGCGTCCCCTGCGAAGGCTGCGTGAGGTTGGCCATGCTCGTCTGATTGCTCTCCGGCAGTGCCGGCTTGCTTGGCCCGAGCGTGCCGTTCACGGTCGTCGCGGGCGTCGTCTGAGCATCGTGAAGCGCCATCGCCAGCGATTGCGAGAGCGTCATGAACTTCGCCACGTCCACCTTCGACATGGCATACATGACCACAAAGAAGATGAGCAGCAGCGTGATCAAGTCCGCATACGTGATCAGCCACCGGTCCAGGTTGTCATGCGATCCCGCCTTACCCCTGAACCTGCGCGGTCTGCGCATCCTGCTCCCCCGCTTTCTCCGCCTGCCGCTTGTCGCGCGCCGACGAGGCGAGGAAGGCGCGCAGCTTGTCACGCAGCAGGTTCGGGTTCTCACCGGCCTGAACGGAGAGGATGCCCTCCGCCATGATCTCGCGCAGCAGCACCTCCTCCGCACTTCGCCGCTTCAGCTTGTTCGCGATGGGAAGCCAGAGGATGTTGGCGCTTGCCACACCGTACAGCGTTGCGGTGAACGCGGTGGCAATCTGCGGCCCCAATGTATCGATGCTCTTCAGATTGCCGAGCACGTGGACCAGGCCCATGACCGTACCGATGATGCCCATCGTCGGGGCAAAACCGCCCGCCGCTTCGAAGCACCGGGCGCCCGCCTCGTGACGGGTCTCCATGTACTGCAACTCGATCTCCAGACGGCTGCGCACCTGCTCTGGATCAACCCCGTCGACGACCATGCGCATGCCGGATTTGAGAAATTCATCGGGGTCCTGCTCGACCAGATCCTCGAGCGCCAACAGTCCCTCACGCCGCGCCACGACGGCGAATTCCACGATGCGGTCGATGACGCTGAGCGGATCCTGCGGCTTGTGCAGAAACGCTATCTTCAAGCCCTTGATCATCGTCATGACGTCGCGTATCCCCACGGAGGCAAGCGTGGCGCCGATGGTGCCGCCGAACACAATCATGGCAGCCGTGGGCTGCAAGAGCGCCGTGATCTTCCCTCCATCCAGCACGAACGCCCCAATCAGCGACGCGAGGGCCAGCAGGATTCCTGATAGAGTGGCGAGATCCACGTCTGCATCGACTCCTCTTAGATGGGCTCGGCCGCCGAAGGTGCAGCGGGCGGTTCATCGGGCGATGCGGGCGGCGCGCTCCCGGGATCCGGCGTCACGGTCTGCCGCGGCCAACGCAGGCTGGCGAACAATCCAGCAGACCCAGCCTGCACCATCGGCTCACGGCCTTCCGGTACGGGGACGAGCCCCAACTGATGCCGCTCCCCGGCGTACACGGCGCCACCGACAATGCGCAACTCACCACGCACGTCCAGCACGTGCATCCGCACATAGGCGGGGTTTTGGTCGAGCGCGAAGTGCAGATCGTACGCGGTGTGCACCGCGGTCTGGTTGGCCTGCACAATGACCTCCCCGGCACGCAGCCCGAGCTTGTCCGCCAGCGCGCCCGGCACCGTCGCCAACACGCGCACGCCGCCGGGGTGCGGCACGTACAGCGGCTCGCGCTGCCACTGTCGCCGCCGCTGCCAGCGGTACCCGAAGGCCCGGATGGCCAGTAGCAACACGGCGGCGATCACGCCCGCGAGCGGCGTCCACCAACGGGCCGCAACGGCGCCCGCCGCAGCCACCAGGGCCGTCCACCATGCGGCTTGCGCGATGGGACCCTGCGCTGCGGGCGGACCTTCGACGATGGCCGCGTACGATGCCCCCACCCACAGCGGCAGTGCAGCCGTGAGAAAGAGGCCGGCATCGGCAAACCATGGCCAGTGCCACGCGGCGATGGGATGCGGAGCATGGAGCGCCAGCCCCGCCGCGGCAGGACTCCAGAACGCCACCGGGAGTACGAATGAACGCTGCGCGAGCAGCGCGCCGACCGGCTTGCCTCGCCGGCTCCGCACCGCCAGCGGATGCGCGGGCCGGTTCGCGAAACACTGCAGCAGTATGGCTTCGGCCGCCGCGGCCAAGGCCGCCACGCACAGCCACCCGGAGGTGTGCCAGGTGCGCAGCCCGCCGAGCCAGGGCACCGCGTGCCAGCCGCTGGCCGGCACCAACCAACGCGCCACCGTCGCCAGCAGGATGACGCCAGGGATCACAGCCGTCGCCGCCATCCCGCCGGGCCGCACCGCGGTCGCAATCAGCGCAACGACGGTGATGATCACCCCTTCCCCCAGCGGAAGGGTCACGCCCAGCAGCATCAACACGATGGTGCACGCCGCGCCGCCGATGACACCCGCCAGCCAGCGCGCAGGCACCGTCCTCCACAGGCTGGGCAGCCGCACCCCAAACTGCCTCCGCTGCACCGCGTCCCAGCGCAGGTGCTCCCACACCTGCAGGGCCACGCCCAGGTACAGCAGCGGATTCAGCAACAACGTCCACAGCGCGCGCCAGACGGCCGCGGCCCACAGTGGTAAATGTGGCATCTGCATGTCCCCCCGCACGTGCTGCGCCTTCCCGCGGCCTCCCCTGCACCGAGCTGCGCCGGGACGATCCCGCTGATCAGCCGTGCGCCGGCAGCTTCTCCGCTTCCTGCAAGGCGCGCTGCAGCTGCGTATCCGACGTCTCCAGCTTGGCCTCGATGTCGGCCATGAGGGCGTCATAGGTGGCCTTGTCGAACACGCCAGTCTGAGCGAGACCATGCTTCGCCTGCAACCGACGCACCACCTGCGAAGTGCCCGCATCGTAATACCCATCCTGCCGATCCGGCGCATCGCCGACGGCAGCCAGCGCCTCCTGCAGCGCTTGGACCGTGTCATTGTTGTCGCCCTCGCGCAGCGGTAGCTTGCTGGGATCCATCGCCGGTAGCGTATAGATGGGCGGCAGTGCCACCTGCACAGTGGGGGTCAGTCCCTTGCCGTTGATCCATTCGCCCGTGGGCGTGAGCCAGCGCGCCACTGTGTATTTGAGGGCCGAGCCATCGCGGTACGTGTCCGTCTCCTGCACGGTGCCCTTGCCGAATGTCTTGGTGCCAACGAGCGGCGCTCCGGCGTCATCGTGCAAAGCGGCAGCCAGGATCTCCGCCGCGCTGGCCGTATCCTGATCCACCAGCACCACCAGCGGCAGATCCGTCCCCGGCCCCTGCGACACCATCTGCTGCCGATGCCCACCGCGATCCTCCGTCTGAACCACAAGTTTTCCGCGCGGCAGAAACGCTCCAGCAATCTGCACCGCCTGCTCCAGGTAGCCGCCGCCATTGCCGCGCAGGTCGATGATGACACGTTGCGCCCCTGCTTGCTTCAGCTTGGCCAGCGCAGCGTCCACCTCGCTGGCTGTATGCTCGCCGATCACGGAGATCTGCAGGTAGCCGACGCGGTACGGCGAACCGTCCAACATGCGCCAATAGACCGACGGCGCCGTCACAGGCCCGCGCGTGACCTTGAGCGTGTAATCCTTCGGCTTGTCTGCGACCAAGCGCTCGACGGTGATGCTGACCGTCGTACCCGCACGCCCGAGGATCATCTGACTCACCTGATCTATCGGCACACCCGCGACAGACTTGCCTCCCACCGCCACGATGACGTCTCCCGCCCGGATTCCCGCTTTCTCGGCCGGTGAGCCCGGGATCACCTGCAACACGCTCAAGCGTCCGCCCTGTTGACGGATGACCACGCCAATCCCATCGAATTCTCCGGATAACTGATTCTCGAATTGTTGTGCCTGCGACGGATCGAAATAGTCGGTGAACGGATCACCGGTGGCGTTCACCATCCCCGCGATGGCACCGTTCAACAGGTTCTGACTCGACAACGGCTTGTAGTATCTCTGCGTCAGATCCTTGTAGGCGACCACGAACTTTTGGAACGCCGGGCTGTTGAGCCCGGGGTCCAGCGGCACACCCAGTGCATACAGCACGGCGAGCGTCAGCGCGACGCCCGCCAATCCGCCCGACAGCGCGCTTCGCCATGCGACGCCGCGTGCTGGACGATCCGAACCCGCCATGCCCTCGCCTCGTTTCCAGTTGTCCGTTCACACCTTGAGAAAGCGGCGGATGGACATCACACCGCCCCAAACCCCAATCACAATCCCCAAGCCGAACATCACCAGCGCCAACCGTTCGGCGAGCACACCGACCGGGATGAGGGGAAACGTGATCTCCGCAAAGGTACCGCCGACGCGCGCGTAGATGGCGTTGTACAGGCCGACCACCACGGCGTACGGGATCAGCGCACCAATCACGCCGATCCAAACACCCTCGAGCAGAAACGGCCAGCGAATGAACCCATTGGTGGCGCCGACGAGCTTCATGATCTCAATCTCGCGCCTGCGCGAGAAAATGGTGATCTTGATGGTGTTCGAGATCAGGAACATCGTTGTCACCACCAGCGCGGCGACGAACACCAGACCGATGTTCCGAACCGTGTCCAAGAATGCGAACAGCTTGTCCACCACGGCCTGGCCGTCGTGTACCTGATCCACGGCCGGCAGCTGCCGCAGTTGGTTGGCCAGGGGCACCGTCTGACGCGGATCCTGCGCCTTGACAATCAAACGCACCGGGAGGGTGTTCTGCTCGGAAAGACCGCTCAGCACGGTTTTGTACTCGGCGCCGAGCCGCTCCTGGAGGTCTTTGAACCCCTCTTCCTTCGACACCACCTGAACCGACTTCACGCCTGGCATCGTGCGGACCTGCTCGGCAAGTTGCTGACCCTGAGCATCGGACACGTTCTGTTTGAGATAGACGTCCACCTCGAGCTGGCCGGCGACATAGTTCGACATCTGCTGCGCGTTCAGCGCCATGACCAGCGACATGCCGAGGATCAGCAGGGTGATGGCGACACCGCTGATGGACGCAAACGTCATCCAGCCGTTGCGGGTCAGACTCCGCAGGCTCTCGCGCAGATGGCGCCACATTGTGCTAATCCTCATAGCCGTATGTTCCCCTTTGCTCGTCCCGCACAATGCGGCCTTCCTCGATGGCTATCACGCGCCGGCGCATCGTGTTGACGATCTCCCGGTTGTGCGTCGCCATCACCACCGTCGTACCGCGGTCATTGATGCGTTGAAACAGCTTCATGATGCTCCAGGATGTGTCGGGGTCAAGGTTGCCGGTCGGCTCGTCGGCGATGATCACCGTCGGATTGTTGACGAGCGATCTCGCCACCGCCACACGCTGCTGCTCGCCGCCGGAAAGTTGCGCAGGCAGCATATGCGCCTTATCCGCCAAACCGACCCACTCCAAGACATCCTTCACGCGGCGCCGAATCTGCCGGTGAGACGCACCGATGACCTCCAACGCGAAGGCCACATTCTCGTACACGGTCAGCCGCGGCAACAGCTTGAAATCCTGAAACACGACGCCGATGCTGCGCCTCAGGTACGGTACCTTGCGCTCCTTCAGGCGTTCGATGTTGAAGCCGTTGATAAAAATATGGCCCTTCGTCGGCCGCTCCTCTCGGTACATCAGTTTGATGAACGTCGATTTGCCGGCGCCGCTCGGGCCGACCACGTAGACGAATTCACCTTTCTGAATCTGGACGGACACCCCTCGCAAGGCCACTGTACCGTTGGGATATTCCTTCCAGACGTCATGCATGTCAATCATAAGAAATCTCCTTCCATCCCCCTCCTTTCGTGTGTTTTCGACGCTCGGCGCCGAATTCCTGTCGGCAATCGATGTCAGTTTTGCATCCCTTGCTGCGTGTCCGCAGGAGGGTTCGCCCCACCGGGTTTTGCGTCCTTCGCCACCTGCCGCAGCGCTCCCAGAGCGCCCAGCACCCCAACCGCCTCGGTGGGCACGAACAGCGTCGTGGCCTGACCGTTCGCCATGCCCTGCAGCGCTTCGAACGACTGATAGGTGAGGATGTTGGCATCGAGGCCAGCGCTCTTCAGCATCTCGACGCGCGCCTTCTCCGCCTCCGCAACCAGCCGGATGGCCTGCGCCCGGCCCTCCGCCTCGAGTTGCTGCGCCATCCGAACACCCTCAGCCTGACGGATGCGCGCCTCGCGCTCACCTTCCGCGCGAAGAATCGCGCTCTGCTTCTCGCCTTCCGCCTGGAGGATGGCGGCTTGCCGTTCACCCTCGGCCTGCAGGATGATGGCGCGCTTTTCGCGCTCCGCCTTCATCTGCTTCTCCATCGCGTCCTGAATCTCTTTGGGAGGCTTGATGTCCACAATCTCCACGCGGTCAATCCGCACACCCCACGACTCCGTCACCTCATCCAGGGCTGTGCGGAGCGCAAGACTGATCCGATCCCGCCCCGCCAACGTCTCATCGAGCTCCATGTGACCGACGACCTGACGGATGTTCGCCGCTGTGATGTTCTGGATGCCCTGCACCACATTCGCGATGTTGTAGGTCGCCATCTTCGGCTCCACCACGGTGTAGAAGAACACCGTGTCGATCTGGATCTGCACGTTATCCTTCGTGATCACCATCTGGGGCGGCACCACAACCTGCTGTGTGCGGAGATCGATGACCCTGACCACGCGATCGATATATGGAATGATCAAATTCACGCCAGGCGTCAGCGTGGCGTGGTAGCGGCCGAGCCGCTCGACGATAGCGACACGCTGCTGCGGGATGATGCGAATACCGCGCAGTATCGTGACGATCACAAAAATAATCACCAGAATAACGATAATCACGCTGATGATACTGCCCAAGTTCATCACGCTCCGTCTCCTTTCTCGCCGCCTGCCGATCCCGCCCGGAGAACGGTGAGCACGGCCCCGTTCACACGTTCAACGACGACCTCGTCTCCTTCGGTGAGCGGCACGTCGCAACGGCAACTCCAGATATGCCCGTCCACCTGCACCGTGCCGAGCGCACCGGGCTCGGCCCCCGTGACCACCTGCCCGCGCTTGCCCACCAGCGCGTGCTGTGGCTCCGGAAGATTCAAACGCTGGGCGCGCCAGCGCCGGGAGACGGATCGGGTGGCAATCAGCAGCACCGCGCTGACCGCAGCAAACCAGATGGCCTGCCAGACGATGTCTCTCACACCGAGCGCCAATCCCGCGGTCAACAGGGCCGCCACCCCAATCCACATCAGCACAAACGTCGTCGTCACCAGTTCGATGGCGCCAAGCACCAGCGCCACACATAGCCACACCCATGCGGGCACTCCGGATTCTCCCCCCACTCACACGTCATGCGCGTCAACGCGCGGGACAGAGCCATTCGCGCGCTCACAAGTCGTCGCGGCGGATGACCTCCAGCTGCGTACGATGCTGCTCAACGCGCCGCCATACCACCCTGTCGGCGAGACCGCACACCGGCTCCACCGGCAACCAGCCGGGACGGTGGAACTCCACTGGCGGATCCACGAGGTCTTCGGCGTAGTAGCGCGTTCCAGGGCCCGTGTCACCAGGCAGCGTGAACCCCGGCAATCCGGACAGGATGGTGTTGTGCAAGCGGCCGACGCCCGTCTCGTACATGCCGCCACACCACAGATCCAGGCCGAGTTGCCTGCACAGGTCATGGATGGCGAGCGAGGCGGTGAAGCCACCGACACGGCCGGGTTTGAGGTTGATCACGCGGCACGCGCCCAGCTCGGCCGCCCGCCGCACGTCGTCCGCCGAGCGGATGGACTCGTCGAGGCACAGCGGCGTGGCGAGGCGGCGTTGGAGCCAGGCGTGATCGACCAAGTCATCCCAACCGAGCGGCTGCTCCATCATGAGCAGCGCGAAGTCGTCGAGAGCCACCAGCCGATCCGCCGTCTCCCGCGTGTACGCACTGTTGGCATCCGCCATCAGCGGCACATCGCCGAAGTGGCGGCGCACGGCCGCAATCGGTTCGACATCCCAGCCGGGCTGGATCTTGAGCTTGATACGACTGTACCCGGCGGCCAGGGCGGACTCGACCTTGCGCAACAGGGTGTCCACGTCGGGCTGGATTCCGATGCTGATGCCGGCCGGCACCTCTGTCCTCGCCACACCGAGGAGATGCGCCAGCGGTACGCGGTGCTCGGCGCACCATGCGTCCCATACCGCCATCTCCACGGCCGCCTTGGCCATGCGGTGACCTCGATACCGATCCAACCGCGCAGCCCACCTGCGAATCTCGGCGGGCGCCGTCCACTCAGCCGCCAGCGCCTCGGCCGCGAAGTAGCGCCGGATAGCCCACCAGGCGGTGTCTGTGGTCTCTTCGATGTAGAGCGGATCGGCCATCGCCACACATTCGGCCACGCCGCGAGCCCCGTTCGCGGTGACCGCCTCGACGAGGAACAGGTGGCGAACATGGGTCTCCCCGTACGCAGCGCGAAACGGCTCGCGCAGCGGCAGCGACAGTCGATGAAGCCGAATCTCCGTCAGAATCAGCGTGAACCCCTCCGCCGTGTGCACAGCCCTGTTGAGCAGAATATAGCAGATCAGGTGAGCAAATGGTGCAGGTATCGAGCCGGATCGCGCAGAAAATCGCGATACAGTTGGACGTGCGGCAGATCATCGTAGGCGATGGGGCGCAGGCCGTGATCGAACGAAACAAGCGTCGCCCCCGGATAGGCCATCAGCAGCGGCGAGTGCGTTGCCAGGATGAACTGCGCGCCTTCACCCACTGCTTCATGCATCCAGCGGAGCACGGACAGTTGGCGCAGCGGCGAAAGTGCAGCTTCAGGTTCGTCCATGAGATACAGCGCCGGCCCGCGCAGTTTTTGCTCAAATAGCGTCAGGAAACCTTCCCCGTGCGATCTCGCCGTAAGCCCTTCCCCATACGCCCGCCTCAGCGCCGCGATAGACCCCGCGAGCGGCATCCGCGCCAATTGGTGGGCGTACGTGCTCTTGTCGCCCTTGGCCGCATACTCCTCGTCCAGCTCGCGCAGTCCCTCCTCCAGCGACGCTTGGAGCTGCGCGAGCGCCTGTGCATGCACCGTAAAATCCTCCGCACGGATGAACCACGTCCGCCGGGGCCGCCCGTTCCACACCAGTCGCGTGTACTCGGCCAACGGCAGCATGCCCGCCAGATCCGGCAGCTCCTCGGCACGCGCCGAGCTCACCGTCCACGCCCGCGCTGCCACCGCCATGGCTTCCAACACGGTCGATTTGCCGCTACCGTTCTCGCCGACGAAGATGGTGACTGGCGCTGTGAAGCGGAGCGTGCGCAGGTCACGCCAGATGGGGAGGCGGAACGGATAACCCGGTGCGCGGCCGGGGCCGTCGTCGTCGCGACCGGCGGTTCGCGCGGCGGGCGTCCGGGGAGGTTGCTGCGGTGTGGGCGGCGTAGGCGTCGTGGGCGTGGGCCCTGGCTGGGGCGGCTCGGATGCGGACGCGTCGAAGCTGGCGTGGCGCCGCTCAGCCGGCCTGGATGCTTGGGACGGCGCACCGGCACTGGCGCCGAGCGCCGGATGGGCCGTCGTTCTCGCCCCGTGCGTCTCTCCGTGAGCGCGTACGTCGTCCAGCGTGAAATGGATCTCCCGAAGGAACATCGAGGGTCTGCTCCCTTCAGTCGGTTGGGCGAGTCGCGTTACTGTCGCTGGCTCCAGCATACCGCACATGACCGGGAAGAGGGGAGACGACCGTCTGGCGCAGTTTGGCGGCCGGTCCCACGGGATAACACGCATCTGCCGCCTTGTTGCGTTGATACGGATGCCCAGGCGGCCGGATAACCGGGGGTTGCCGGCTTATTGGGGTGGTACGGACGCTGATCCGGCCGGATAAGGCGGGTTTTCCGTCTTATTAGGGCCTCGCGTAGGCCGATCCGGCCGGAGAACGCGGGTTTTCCGCCTTATTGGCGCCACGCGGGCGTCGGTCCGGCCGGATAACAGGGGAAAACCGTCTTATCGAGCCAACGCAGGCGCGGTTCTGGCCCGATAAGGCGGGTTTTCCGTCTTATCGGGGCAGTATGGACGCCGATCCGGTGGGATAACGCGGTTTTTCC
>JAIMAY010000014.1 GCA_023511725.1 Alicyclobacillus sp. | reverse complement strand
GTTGCAGATGAGCGGCAGGATGCCGCTCACGGACCACAGGACCCCGAGGGCGATGCCGCTGCGCGTGATGTCCGTCAGCAGCGCCAGCATGGCGATGAAGGATCCCCATCCGACAAAGTTGGTGAGGATGTTGGAGTACTGGAGACGTGCGAACGCCGGATACTGACGCCACACCCGGAACACGGCGGATTGCTTCATGCTTCAATGGGGCCGCGGGTCGATCCCGCGGACCTACACCTCCTCACCGACCACCGTCGCAGCTAGCTCCGGCGTGCTTCAATGGGGCCGCGGGTCGATCCCGCGGATCTACCAGTACAGCGCCTGGGCCACCTGCGCCATGTCGCGGCTTCAATGGGGCCGCGGGTCGATCCCGCGGATCTACCACGGGTAAGCGGATGTACTACAAGCGCGAGATGCTGACGCTTCAATGGGGCCGCGGGTCGATCCCGCGGATCTACGCGAATCGGAGAACTCCCTCGCTAACACTTTCGGATGGCTTCAATGGGGCCGCGGGTCGATCCCGCGGATCTACCATTCCACCTCGTCCAATACGGTTTGGTCGTCACCTGCTTCAATGGGGCCGCGGGTCGATCCCGCGGATCTACATCATCGTGCATCCGCGCTGCGAGTACACGCAGATCGCTTCAATGGGGCCGCGGGTCGATCCCGCGGATCTACCGGGCGCCTTGCTGTACGTGCGGGTCACGGCGTTGGGCTTCAATGGGGCCGCGGGTCGATCCCGCGGATCTACTTACACCAGGATGTCTTGACGGGATATGAACTTCGATGCTTCAATGGGGCCGCGGGTCGATCCCGCGGATCTACCATACACGAACTGCAGGATTGGAAGGGGGACCTGCGGGCTTCAATGGGGCCGCGGGTCGATCCCGCGGATCTACATGCGGCCTGTTCCTGTGCTAGGTTCCATCCGCGCTGGTGCTTCAATGGGGCCGCGGGTCGATCCCGCGGATCTACGAGCAGACCGATCCAGCTCACGTAGTCGGACACGTTGCTTCAATGGGGCCGCGGGTCGATCCCGCGGATCTACGTTGGCAGAAAGCACAAAACGTCTATGTCAAAATGCTTCAATGGGGCCGCGGGTCGATCCCGCGGATCTACCAGAGACGTCCGCCACGGTCGCGTCCGCCGGCGCGCTTCAATGGGGCCGCGGGTCGATCCCGCGGATCTACCCTGCGCATGACCGGCCTGAGTGACGCGCAGAAGAAGCTTCAATGGGGCCGCGGGTCGATCCCGCGGATCTACTATCGGCTACCGCTGTTCTCACTCGCCTCCACCCCCCTGCGAGCTTCAATGGGGCCGCGGGTCGATCCCGCGGATCTACCCGTCGGAACAGGCGGCGGAGGACGCCGCACAGTGGCTTCAATGGGGCCGCGGGTCGATCCCGCGGATCTACATAAGTTGGCGCTCAATATCCTGCGCGCAAAAAGAGGAGCTTCAATGGGGCCGCGGGTCGATCCCGCGGATCTACAGTTGGCCTCCGATGCCTTGCAGCACAAGGCTTCTCAGACCTTTTCCGCGAACCGGTCACTCGCTTAGCCTTGGCAACCTGCAGAACTGGTTTCACCATACCATACGAAGACGCGCAGATCCAGAGTTGACGCGGGATGAAAGGCTTTCGCGAACCTCCGGGGGATTTCGCACCGATGGTGGTTCGCGCAAACACACGTCCACGGAAACAGCGAGGCCATAGGCAGCCCTTGACCGGTTGTGGCTCAAGGGGGCATACCCGCAACCGTGCACAGCCCTGCACCGCAGAGGGCATCGTGATTCGCTCCTTCGCCTCGGAGCGCGCCCTGTCCAGCGCGAGCCACCCGGCTTAAGCGTACCATGGCATGCAGAACAAAGGCACCTCTCATCAAGGACTTTTCCTCCATGCGAGAGCAACCGCCATGCCGGCGTGGGTTCAGCAGACGTAGATCCGAAGACTTCGCAGTGCGGAGCCTCCGATGACCGCCGGCGCTAGCCTGTCACATCCTTCAACCCTGCTGCAGGACCTCCTGGAGCTGCTGCAGATCCGATGACAGGTGCGACACGTCGTAGGAGGAAGCCTGCGGGTTGGGGCGAAGGATGTGGTCAAACCCCTGAACCGTCCGCATCACGGCCGCCTCTTCTGTCCTGCTCCCAGACAGGTTTTCAGCGCTCGACCGAAGAAACTCTGCCACATTCGCTGCCGCGGCCTGATCCCTCCCCTGCAGTTGCTGCGCCAACGCCTGCATCGCCCCGCCGGCCGTGGCGAGCGCCACCTGCGCACCGCGTACGTCCCCTTGCTCATAGGCCCGTAAGGCATTCTCTATCTCAGGAGTAAAGAACATCATCTCCTCGCGCACGGCCTGCTCCGTGGCTCGGTAATGTGCCCATGCCAGCCACGCGTTGCCGGCCAGCAGAAGAACCGCCAGCACCGTGGGCAGGACGACTTTCCATCGAGCCAACACCATCCTCTCCCTCTGTCGCCGTTTCCGTGCCCATGCCGAGATGTTGTCACCCCGCCCATGCGGGGATGTTGCCACTTCTATTGTAGGGATGAGTTCGAAAATATTGAATACAGGAGGCGCATCTAAATCGTGGGGCCATAGCCAGGGAACAGGGCCAGCTATCGCCGACTTCATCCGCGAGGCAGACACCTGCAAGAGATACCTGGACCGTTCAGAGCGGTGGCCACGACCGTTCCCGGCTGCGTGAGCATTTTTTCCAAACGTACCACCTGCTTCGCCCGAGTTACTCCTCTGCCGCTCTCGCCTTCACCCGCTCCAACCACTTCCGCAGGAACGCGGCATGTTGCGGCAGGCGCCCCGCCAAATCCTCGGCTGCAGATTCGTCGTAAACATGGCTGGTCAGGTTCCTGTCCTCGACCATCTCCAGGGCATACTGCGTATCCTCATCCGAGAGCAGCCCCACGTCCCTGCAGGCGCGGATGACCCCTTTCGGCGAAGCAGCGCTCATACCGTCGACGGCCGCCAACACCCGCTGGGCAGCCTTCCACACACATTCAAATGTAAATTCAAACCGTTGGATGGACGCATCACGCACAATATCCGTCATGTCCGCGATGGTCAACACCTCTTCCAACCGTGACAACGCCTGCTCCGCCCGCCTCAGAGCCACATTCACCCGTTCCACACGATGCCCTCCTTCAGCACGTGGGCCCGCATCTCGGGCGAGACGGCGGCGAGATCGAGCACATCGATGCGGTACGGAATCAGCGACTCTTCGAGCGCGTCACGGATTTGAAACATGGTGTATCCATCGAGCCGCTCACCGGCGTCGAGCGCAATGTCAATGTCGGAGATGTGCTGGGCTTCGCCTCGCGCGACGGACCCGAAGAGAATGATGCGGCAGGGCCGATGGTCGAGGACGGATCGGACCAACCGAGCTATCTCCGGCATCATGGCCCGCCGCCGCTCGGTCGGATCCTGCGTCCGTGCAAACACCGAGAATACGTCATCCGTGGCCTGCTTGGCTCGCCCCATCCGCCGCGCCTCCAAGTCCTTTTGTTTTCCATTATAGACCGATCTCGCCACCCCAGCACGTGCCGGAGGCAACACTTCTATCACACCGTGATGGCGAGGGTCTCCCTTACCCGCTCCGCCAACACCTCGGCCACCGTGTCATCCGGCCCCAACGTCGGCGCGATGACCACCTCGGGTAGCGTCCCCAAAGCGCGCAGGGCCGCCTGGGTCCGCTCCGGCAGCGTACGCGTGAGATAGCCTTCAAACAAGAGGTAGGGAAGCAGCACCAGCCGCCGCACGGTGCCCTGCTCCATCACGCGCTGCATCGCCTCCTCCAACGACGGCCCGAAGCCGGCGAGCATACCGCTGGTGAAATGCGGCGGCAAGAGCAGGCGACGGATCCCTGCGGCCACATGCTCAAAGGCGGCCATCGCCTCCTCGTCGCGGTTGCCGCGGCCCACCACCACCAGGGCGTCGCCGTCGCGCAGAGGCCCTGCAGCCTCCCTGCAGCGCCGCGCCGCGAGCGCTATCAACCGCGGGTCCCCGCCCAATACCGGACCCAGCGTCACCCGCAGCTCAGGACACTGCACCATCGCCGTCGCCACCTGCGCCGGGATGTCATGCTTCCAGTGACCGGCCGCGAACAGCAGCACCGGCACCAGGTACGCGTCCCGAATACCGCGACGATACAGATCCGTGAGGACGGTGGCAATATCCGGCGTGCGAAGCTCCAGGTACGCCACGTGGATGGCCGCCAGATCCTGGTGCACGGCCTCGGGCAGGCGCTGGATGGCCCGTCGCACCGTGTCCATGAACATGCGCGTCCCTTCGTCGCTGCGCGTGCCGTGCCCGACAAACACAAGAGCCCGCGGCGACACCGCGGGCGTATCCAGGCTGTGTGCGTGCTGTACGAAATTCGGGTTCGTCATGCTCATCCTGTTCCCGTCTCCTCGCTGGCCGCCGATGCGTGACGCCCGGCCCCCGCGCACGCGGCCACCACGTCGTCTGCCGTGCCGCCCACCACCAGCGGCACCTCGTCCGGCCGCGTGCGGCAGGTCCCGCACACGTCGAACCACAGCGCTGCTGCCAGCGGCGTATCGGCCCAGATCACGTCCGGTTCCGCGTCGTCCACGTCCGCCCACAGGCGTTCAAGGCGCAGGCGCAGCCCGGCCGGATCCGCTCCCCACAGCCGCACTCTGTGGATCACGGCGCGCGTGGAATCGCCGCTGCCTTCGGCTGATCCGCCCCCCGCTTGGGCTCCGGGATGGCGCTCCAATCCGGCAGGCAAGCCTCCCACCGCAGGCAGGTCCTCGACCCACACCTCTGTCTCGTGGCCCGTGAGCCCTGCACACCACGCTGCGCTCTCCGCCAAGGCCTCGCGCCACGCCGGACCGTCCATCCGGGACGTGCGGCGCGCATCGCCGGCCGCGCCGACCACAGCGTCCGGCACCAGTCCCACACGCCGCAGCGCGTCGGCGGCCGCGTCGCCGGACGCCACGAGCCGCACGCCCGCCAGCGCACGGGCGTCCAGCCCCGCCTCGCGCAGCGCCGTCCAGACCGAACGGACGCCCAGGCCAGTACGCAGGACCCAGGCCACCCGCTCCGGGCGGCGCGCACTCCAAGTCCCCAGCGCCGCGACCCACGCGCGGGCGGCGTCCGCGACCGGGCGGGCGTAGGGCGCAAGCGGCAGGTCCACCGCTTCCGCACCCAGCGCTTCCACGTCCTCGGCACGCTTCAAGGTCTCCTCTTCGCTCTCGCCCACGACGACCACGCGCCGCCCGAACATGGGCTGGCGCTCGAACCAGGCCAGCGCGTCGGGCAGCCCGGCCACCTCGCCGATCACAACGACCGCCGGCGACCCCAGCCCCGCCGCGCGCACGGCCTGCGGCAGGTGAACGAGTGGCGCGCGCACGGTGCGCTGCGCCGCGCGCGTACCCCACTGGATGGCGGCGGCGGGGGTCTCAGGCGCCCTGCCGGCCACGACAAGGTTATCCACAATGGCCTGCAGTTTCGACATGCCCATCAGGATGACGAGCGTGCCGCCGGAGCGTGCAAGACTGGCCCAGTCGATCACGCCCCTGCCACCGCCCCGCGCCGTGCCCTCCGCCAGCATCTGCGCGCACTGGTGCCCCGTCAGTACGGTGAAAGTCGGGGACACGCGGCGGTGCGTGATGGGCAGGCCGGCGTAAGCAGGCACGGCCACCGCCGACGTGACGCCGGGGACCACCTGCCAAGGAATCCCGGCCTCCGTCAGCGCGAGCGCCTCTTCGCCGCCGCGGCCGAAGACGAACGGATCGCCCCCCTTAAGGCGTACCACCGTCTTGCCCGCGCGCGCTAACCGGATCAGAAGC
Source organism: Alicyclobacillus sp. (assembly GCA_023511725.1). Classification (GTDB taxonomy): domain Bacteria; phylum Bacillota; class Bacilli; order Alicyclobacillales; family Alicyclobacillaceae; genus JAIMAY01. Next base: position 53,696 of record JAIMAY010000014.1, on the reverse strand, counting down.
GCCTCAATCTCACGCTGCGGCAGCTTGTGGTGACCGGCCTCCTTGCCGACGTCGTAGACCTCGGCATCCGGTCGGGCGTAGCGCAGCAGACGCGCGGGTGCCAAATGATCCATCACGATGGCATCCGCCTCGGCCAGCGCCCGCCGGCCGCGCACCGTGAGCAGACCCGGGTCGCCGGGACCTGCGCCCACCAGAAACACCTTGCCCACCGCCATCTCGTCCACCTCCCGTGGAGATCTTGTGCCGAGGTGGACGCCGTGCCGTGCTTAAGACAGCGCCGGTTCTGTGCTGCGGAACCGCTCCAACCCCACGCGGCGACAGTACTCGCCAAAGCCTTCGCCGACCTGGCGTTCGCGCGCGTACGCCTCAAGCACCGGCCGTACAACGTCCACCAACGCCGCGAAGGGTACGGCGTCCGCGAACTTTTCATTGAGTGCGGTGCCCAGCGATCCGCCACCCAGAAACACATCATACTTCCCGAGCGTGCGCCCAACGAACGCGATGTCCGCGTTGTAGGGGCGCGCGCACCCATTCGGGCATCCCGTCATACGAAGGGTGATGCCTGCGTCGGCAATGCCGAGATCGGCAAACAACTGCTCGAACTGCGGCAACAACTCCGGCAGCACCCGCTCCGACTCGGCCACCGCGAGACCGCAGGTCGGCAAGGCCACGCAGGCCATGGCGCCCAGCCGCGTGGGCGAGAGTTCCCACGGCATGGGCACGCCAAATTCGCGCAGCCGCGCCTCCACCGCCGCCTTCTGCTCGTCAGGGATGCCACTCAGGATCACGTTCTGCTGCGTCGTCAGCCGCACCGTCGGACGGAATTCCCGGATGACCTCGCGCAGGGCCGTCTTCAGCCGCACGCCCTCGTCGTCCTTGACGCGGCCCTGGGGGATGAAGAGACCCAAGTAGCTGACGCCGTCCGCTTCCCGATGCCAGCCGAAGTGGTCCGACGCGTTGTGCCATACCAATTCGCGTGGCGCATCCAGCCTGTAGCCAAGACGCTCCTCCACCTCGCTGCGGAACCAGTCCACACCGCGCCGGTCGAGGGTGTACTTCAGCCGCGCAAAGCGACGATTGACCCTGTCGCCGAAGTCCCGCTGCACCGTCACGATGGCCGTCACCACGTCCACCAGCTTGTCGCGAGACGTGTACGCAAAGGGACTCGCCAGGCGCGGATAGGTCTTCGGGTCTGTGGCAGTGCGACCCATCCCGCCGCCGACCAGCACCGTGTACCCCGTGACGTGACCATCCTCGATGTGGGCGACGAGACCGACGTCGTTGTCGTACACGTCGATGCAGTTGTCCCCTTCCGGGGTCATGGCCACCTTGAACTTGCGCGGCAGGTACACATCACCGTAGAGCGGCTCCTCCGTTTTGCCAGGCTCCAACTCGATAGGCTCCCCGTCCAGCCAGATCTCGTAGTATGCGTGTGTCTTGGCGCCAAGCCTGTCAACCAGGCTGAGCAGGTCCTCCCGCATCTCCCCCCGGAACGGCTCGTCTCCGGGCGCAGAGCAGCAAATGATGTTGCGCACCTGGTCACCGCAACCGCCGAGCGTGGTGATCATGGCGTCGTTGATCCGGCGGATGGTCTCCTTCAGGTTGTCCTTCACCACGCCATGCAACTGAATGGTCTGCCGCGTGGTGATGCGCAGCGTGCCATAATCCGTCAGCTCATCGGCAATTCGGTCAAACACCAGATACTGATCCGCCGTCAGCACCCCGCCAGGGATACGGGCGCGCACCATCATGATCCAATGCCGGTCCTTGCCTTCTTTCTTGAGCTGCTGACGCAGGTCCCGATCATCCTGCTGATACACGCCGTGAAACTTGAGCACTTGCACGTTGTCCTCGGAGAACTTGGCCTCATCGTCCTGCAGCGCTTCTTTCAATGTGCCGCGTAGGAACCGGCTCTCGCGCTTGATGACCTCGACCTTCGACTCCTTCTGCTGCTCAGGAGCCACGCACGCCCACTCCTTCCGCCAAGCCCGCAATCAGTACATCCGCCACCTCCGGCCGCGTGAACTTGGGTGACGGCCGCTGGCCGCTGCGCAGGATCTGACGCACCTTCGTCCCCGACAGGATGTAGCGGTATTCCGCCGAATGCGGACAGGTCTTTTCCGACGCCATGCCATCGCACTTCTCGCAGTAAAAGCTGTTCTCGAAGAACAGCGGCGTGATCCCCAATTCCTCCGGCTTGAAGTTAGAGAAGATCTTTTGCGCGTCGTAAGTGCCGTAATAGCTGCCGACGCCGGCGTGATCGCGACCGACGATGAAGTGTGTGCAGCCGTAGTTCTTACGAACGAGGGCGTGCAACACCGCTTCGCGCGGTCCGGCGTAGCGCATGGCCGCCGGGTAGACCGCAAGGAACACGCGGTCTTTCGGATAGTAGTGTTCCAACAGCACCTGGTAGCTGCGCATCCGCACGTCCGCCGGGATGTCGTCCGCCTTCGTCTCGCCGACCAGCGGATTCAGGAACAGACCGTCGACAATCTCCAGCGCACACTTCTGGATGTACTCGTGCGCGCGGTGCACCGGGTTGCGCGTCTGGAAACCGACGATGGTTTTCCAGCCGCGACACGCAAACTCCGCCCGCGTCTCCGCCGGGTCAAGGTAGAATTCCTTGAACTGCTCCGGCTCCTTGCGATTGAGCAGCCACACCGGACCCGCCACGTAGTAGGGCGGCCGCTGGTACAACTTGGCCACGCCCGGATGCGCCTCTTCCGTCGTGCGGTAGACCCATTCCGCCTCGCGCCGCTTGTCGTAGGGATAGACGTGCGTGACCTCCATCACGCCGTACGTCACGCCGTCCTCCTCGCCCACCAGCGCCGCCTTCTTACCGGGCTGCAGCCGGCGGGCGATGTTCTCGTCGACGGGGAGGGTGATGGGAATGGACCAGACGAGGCCGTTCGCGAGCCGCATGGACTCCAGCACGGCGTCGTAGTCCTCCGGGCCCATGAAGCCTGTGAGCGGCGAAAACGCACCTATACCAATCAGTTCCAGATCCGACATCGACCAGCGGTTGATGGGAATCTTCGGCAGATCGCGACTGGCCTCAAGCGCCTCCCGCCGCGCCTCACCTTGCAGCACCCGGTTGATCAGAACGCCGCCGTGAGCGGAGATATTCTCGGTCATGTCCTTGCCCCCTCACTTTGTCAGCAGGGTATAGCTGGACCAACCCAGCATAATCATCAGGCACGCGCGCACCAGACCTTCGGGAACGCGGATGGTGAGCCGGCTGCCAATGAGGATGCCGGGGACGGAGCCGAGGAGGAGGCTCGCCACCATGGGCAGATTCACGTTGCCGAATGCCCAGTGAGCGGCCCCCGCCACGCCCGTGACCAGCACACCCTCCGTGATATCCGTGCCGACGAGCCGCGCGGCGGCAATCGGATAGATCATCGCAATTACCGAAATGAACAACGCGCCGGATCCGACCGAGGTGAGCCCCACCACGAAGCCGGCCGTGACCCCGAGGATGGCCAGCGCCAAGCGCGGTACGCGCACCGGCTCCGGCACAGGTTGCTTGCGGCGAGTCTGCCACCACCACCGCCAGGCCATCGCCAGCACAATCAGGATGTACACGCCACCGAGCGTCTGGCCCACGATGCCGTCGACGTGGCTGATGGGATAACGCTGCTGCAGGTAGCCCACCACGAGCGATCCCGCCAGCGCCCCGGGCACGGAGCCGACCGACATCCAACCGAGCGCCTTGAAGTCCACGGTCTTCTGGCGGATGTGCTGGATGGCCCCCGCAATCTTGGTGATGCACGAATACACAAGGTCGGTGCCCACAGCGACCGTCGGGTGCATGTGGAACAGGAAGATCATCATGGGCGTCATGACCGAGCCGCCACCCATTCCCGTGAGGCCTATCAGCAGACCGACGACCAGACCCCCCAGCGTAACTTGCCATTCCATCGGTCGGATCCCTCACTTCCTCCGGACGAGCCGCTGCTCCATCCGTCCTTCACCCGCGCGTCATCGATGCAAGCCGCACTCGGTCTTATCGAACCCCGCCCACCGGCCGGCACGCAGATCCTCTCCGGCCGCCACAGGGCGCGTGCAGTGCAGACAGCCGATGCTGGGATAACCCTGGTCGTGCAGCACGTTGTAGGGCACATCATGGCGCCGGATATACGCCCACACCTCGTCCCAGGTCCAGAACGCGAGCGGATTCACCTTGACGATGCCGAACTTGTGGTCCACCTCGAACACCTGCGCGCCCGCGCGCGTCGGTGCCTGGTCGCGACGAATCCCGGTGATCCAGCCATCCAACTCCGCCAGCACGCCGGTCAGCGGCTGTACCTTGCGGAGGTTGCAGCACAGGTTCGGGTCTCGGGACCACAGCGCATCCCCGTACTGCGCCGCCTGCTGCTCCAGCGTCAGCGCGGGCCGTACCTGCCGGAGATTCGGAATCCCATAACGCTGCTTGGCGCGCTCGATGAGTTCGTACGTCTCGGGGAACAGCACGTCCGTGTCGAGGTAGAACACGTGTGCCTCGGGATTCAGCTTCATCAACATGTCGAGCAACACCATGTCCTCCGCACCAAAGCTGCAGGCCAATGCGATGCGGGGCACGCGCTCCAGAGCGACGCGAAGGATCTCCTCCGCCGCCCCGTCCTTCCACCGTTCCGCCAGCTTCTCGATTTCCGATACCTCAAGCACCAACTGAGCCACGCCACACACCCCATTATTCCGATCTAATTACTATGACAAAGCGGATTAATGAATATTGTACGGATGCGGCCCCCGCGCGTCAATCGGGATCCGCGATATTCTCAGCCTATGGACAACTTTTCCCGCGGGGCACGGCCCGCTGCCCGCAGGCCACAGCGCATGGGTATGCGCCGCACGCGCCGTCGGCCACACAGTGGCGAGAAACCCGGGAAGGCGAAGCGTGGTTGATTTTGTCGCTATTTTTCTATTGTTACTACACCGAAGTCTTGGTAGAATTGTCAGCGCCGGGAGCCCTCGGTACTGACGTGGAAAAGGAGGCTATGATTCCATGGGACAGCGGAGATGGACCATTCCGTTGGCGATGGCAAGCGCAGGGATGCTCGCTTTCGCGGTGAGTCCGGGTTTTGCGTATGGTGACACTTCCCAGAGCGTTCCGCAGGACGTCTCGCCAGCAGTGCTCAGTCAGGCCAGCTACTTCGGAGACCTTCCCGACGACACGCCGGTTACTGTGGATATCGTCCTGAAGTTACGGAATGCTCAGGCACTGCAGTCCTACATCAACCAGACGACAGATCCGTCCAGCCGCAATTACCGGCATTATCTTTCCGTGTCGCAGTTTGCTCAGCAGTACGCGCCAAGCCCACAGGACATTCGGGCCATCACCAATTATCTTCAGGCCTTTGGCATTCAGACGACCGTCTATCCGGACCACCTGATCATCACGGCCAACGGCACAGTCGGCCAGTTCAATCAGGCATTTAAGACAAAAATCCAGTCGGCCAAGCTGAACGGCCGCTCCTTCCACGCGGCGAAGCAAAACCCCATGCTGCCGGCCGGGATCGCCAAGGATGTGCTCTGCGTCCTGGGCCTGACCAACTACTACAATTTCAAATCGAACGCGCTTGAGCGCAATCTGGATCCCGCGGATACGCCCGTCGGCCCGCTGAATCTCACACCGCAGGACCTCATCTCGCACTACGACGTGGGGCCGCTCTATCAGCAGGGGGCCACCGGTGCAGGACAAACGATTGGCATTGTCACCCTGGCGGACTTCAATCCAGAGGATGCCTACGCGTTCTGGAACGACATGGGTATCAACGTCAAGGCGAACCGCATCACCGAGGTGCCGGTGGACGGTGGCGCTGGTTGGGACGGGTACGACGAGACGACGCTGGACGTGGAGCAGTCCGGCGCGCTCGCCCCGCAGGCCGACATCCGCGTCTATGAGGCGCCCAACACCGATACAGGCTTTGTCGATGCGTTCGCCACGGCCATCAGCGAAGACATCGCGCAGCAGATCTCCGTCTCCTGGGGTCTGGCGGAACCCGCCATTCTCTACCTGGTGGCGAACAACGCGGAGACGCCCGCATATCCATACGTCTTCAACCAGCTGTTCATGGAGGCCGCGGCCCAGGGGCAATCGATGTTTGCCGCCGCGGGCGATGAGGGGGCGTACGATGCGGTGCGCGAATTCTATTTGAATTCCGGAGTCCCCGGAGTGGCCCTCCCTTCCGTGGATCAACCTGCCGACAGCCCGTACATCACCGCCGCGGGGGGCACAACGCTGCCGTTTCACTTCACCTCGCCGTCGACCGGCATCACGGTGCACGTGGACCAGGAGCGCGCGTGGGGCTGGGACTACCTGTACAACTACTTTGATGCACGTGGCCTGAACAACCCAGCCCAGTGGGCGGCTCGGTACCTGGTCGGCGGCGGTGGCGGCTTCAGCCTGTTCTTCCCGACGCCCGACTACCAGCAGGGCGTGCCTGGCGTCAACAAGTTCACGGGTGTGTTGCAGTGGATCCCGACACAGAACGGCTCCAGCCTGACGCGCGCAACGCAGCCCCAGATCATCACCGGCAACGGCGCAGGCCGCAACCTGCCGGACCTGTCCATGAACGCCGACCCCTACACGGGCTATCTGGTGTACTTGTCGGATCCTGGGAAGCCCGGCAGCAACGCCGGCTACGCCGTGTATGGTGGCACCAGCTTCGTGGCACCGCAGCTTGCCGGCTTGACGGCGCTGATCAACGACGCGGACCACACGCGCGTCGGGTTCTGGAACCCGCAGATCTATCGCTTCGCCACCACGAAGAACAGCCCATTCACACCACTCAATACGACGGGCACCACCAACGACAACGACCTATACACCGGCACGGCGGGCACTGTGTACAACCAGGCCACGGGTCTCGGGATTCCCGATATCGCCAAGCTGGCGGATCGCTTCGCAGGTCACTGAGGCATGGTACGCATCGTGCTCCTCGGCACGAGCCTGCAGCCCACGGATGGGCGCACCGATGTTGGGTGCGCCCTCTCTTGTTTTGCAACGCGGCGAGTGAAGCGAGAACGTGAAACGCCGCGATCCCACGAGAAATTCATGCATAATCCGTCATGGTTGGCGCTCTTGCGCCTTGATTGCCAGTTGCAGCCGTTACCTGGCTTTGCATTATGTAAACCGAAGATCTAGTATCCCTAGTGGACGAAGTACCCTCATCCTTTTTGGAGGTGACGTGCCATGCTGAAGCAGACGTGGAAGCAGTGGCTGTCGGCTCTCATGGGTGCTTGGTTCATCATCTCGCCGTGGGTGCTTTCGTTCCAGCATCAGACCGCGGCGCTGTGGACGAGCATCGTTATCGGCGCCATCCAGTTGATAGCTTCGGTCTGGGGCGCGTTGACCCGTGACACAGGCTCGATCCGGCTTTGGATGGCCGCCATCAGCCTGATCACGGGCGTATGGTTTGTGATCCAGCCGTTTGCGTTTGCGCAGAACACGGTGACCACCTGGGTGACCGCCGTGCTCGGCGTCATCACGGCGCTGCTCAACGTGTGGAACCTGGTGGAAGACAGGGGCACCCGTGGCGTGCGCGGCGGCCAGCCCAAGGCGGCCTGACACAGGCGGCCCGGGCCATGGCGGCGCATGCGGCGGGTGGATCATGGCTCTGCTACGCGCGGCGCTTGGCTGCAACGCGGCTGAGCGCCGCTTTTTCGCGCCTTCCGTTTCCCGGCGCACGTAAGAAAGATGTATAATACTACGTTGGGTCCGACGGGCGGCGTTGCCGCTCGTGCATAGATGAGTAAACCGGCGCACGGACAAGAAAAATAGGGAAAGCACAGCGGCCATCCGCCCATCCCTGCGTGGGCAACGGCCTGTGAGAGCGAGGGGAATGGAGTATGTCAGACACAGCATCCGCCCTCCGGACGGACGCGTGGCGGTCGTTCTTCGGCGCCAACCTCGGCTACGCCGCCGAGCTGTATGAGCGCTACCTGGCTGACCCAGGCGCGGTTGATCCGGAGACCCGGGCCTTTTTCGAGACCTGGGGTGCACCCCCCGAAGGGGAGGAGCCAGCCACCACACCGGCCATCACCACGTCCATTCCGGTGTCCCCCGCCACCATGCAGACGCCGGCCAGCCTGGCCGAGATTAACCGTGTGGTGAGCGCACACCGGCTCGTTCGCAACATTCGTCAGTTTGGTCACCTCGCCGCCCGGATCAATCCGTTGCAGGACACGGCCCCGTACGTGCCCGCGCTGGATCCGGCGACCTATCAACTCACCGAGGCGGACCTTCGCAATATTCCCGCCCGCTGGATTTGGACGCATGCCCCAGAAGGCGTGCAGACCGCGCTGGATGCTGTCGTGCGCCTGCGCGACATCTACACGGGGACCCTCGCGTATGATTTCGCCCATGTGCACGAAGAAGAAGAGTACACCTGGTTGCTCCAGACCGTCGAGTCCGGAGCCTTTGCACCGCCGCGTACCCCGGAGGAGCGGAAGGCGCTGCTCGCCCGGCTGATTGAGGTGGAGGAGTTCGAGAAGTTCCTTCATCGCACCTTCGTCGGCCAGAAGCGCTTCTCCATCGAGGGCGTCGATGTGATGGTGCCCATGCTCGACGAATTGATCAAAGAGGCTGTCCATGCTGGGACGCGGCATGTCATGATTGGCATGGCGCACCGCGGTCGCCTCAACGTGCTGGCGCATGTGCTCGGCAAGCCTTACGGCATCATCTTCTCCGAATTTCATGCCTCGCCGAACAAAGAGCTCGTGCCGTCGGAAGGGTCCATGGGCATCAACTACGGCTGGACGGGCGACGTCAAATACCACCTGGGCGCGCGCCGCACGATGAAGGAAGGCGAAATTGTCCAGGCAAGGCTCACGCTGGCCAACAACCCCAGCCACCTGGAGTTTGTCAACCCGGTGGTGGAAGGTTTTGCCCGAGCCGCTCAGGATGACCGGACAAAACCGGGCGCACCCGTCCAGGACGTCGACGCGGCGCTGGCCGTCCTGATCCACGGCGACGCAGCGTTCCCCGGCGAGGGCATTGTCGCCGAGACCCTGAACCTGTCGCGCCTGCGTGGCTACCAGACCGGCGGCACCATCCACATCATCGCTAACAACCAATTGGGCTTCACGGCAGAAGCTGACGAAGGCAGGTCGACGCGCTACGCCAGCGATCTGGCCAAGGGCTTCGAGATCCCGGTCGTTCACGTCAACGCGGATGACCCGGAAGCGTGCCTGGCCGCCATCTGTCTGGCCTTTGCGTACCGGCGCAGGTTCCGCAAGGACTTCCTGATTGACCTGGTCGGTTACCGGCGCTGGGGCCACAACGAGATGGACGATCCGGTCATGACCCAGCCCCAGTTATACGCCAAGATCCATCAGCACCCGAGCGTGCGTCATCTGTATGCGCGCGCACTGCAGGCGGAAGGGCTCGTGACCGAGCAGGAGATCAAGGAGATGGAGGCGGCCGTGGAAGCACGCCTGAAGAAGGCGTACGACGACGTCACGGCCGGCCAGGTCAGCCAGACGGTGCAGCTTGCGGCCGGGATCGACAATGGCCCCGCTCCGGAGACGGCCGTGCCGCTGGAAAAGCTGCGTGAGATCAACGACGCATTGCTCACCTGGCCCGAGGGCTTCAAGGTGTACCCGAAGCTGGACCGCATCCTGCAGCGCCGTCGCAACGCGTTCGATGAGGGCGGCAAGGTGGACTGGGCGCACGCGGAGGCGCTCGCTTTCGCCACCATCCTCGCCGATGGCACGCCCATCCGCTTGACCGGCCAGGATTCGGAGCGCGGCACGTTCGGCCAGCGCCACCTGGTGCTGCACGATGTGGAGTCGGGACAGGAGTACTGTCCGCTGCATGGGCTGCCGCAGGCGAAGGCGTCGTTCGCCATCCACAACAGCCCGCTGTCGGAAGCGGCCATCATCGGTTTCGAGTATGGCTACAACGTGCAGGCGCCGGAAACGCTGGTGCTGTGGGAAGCGCAGTTCGGCGACTTCGCCAACGCCGGTCAGGTGCTGATTGATCAGTTCATCTCGTCTGGCCGCGCCAAGTGGGCGCAGCAATCGGGGTTGGTGTTGCTGCTGCCGCATGGCTACGAGGGCCAAGGGCCGGAGCACTCGAGTGCGCGGCTGGAGCGGTACCTGCAACTCTCGGCGGAGAACAACTGGTGGGTGGCCAACGTCACCACGGCGGCGCAGTACTTCCATCTGCTTCGGCTCCAGGCGGCGCGGCTGAAGACGAATCCGAAGCCGCTCGTCCTGATGACGCCGAAGAGCCTGCTGCGCAACCCGCGCGCGGCTTCTAGCGTACAGGAACTCGCCAGCAGCCGGTTCCAGCCTGTCCTGGATGATCCGCGCGCTATCGACAAGCAGAACGTCCGCCGCCTGATCCTGTGCAGCGGCAAAGTCTCGGTGGACCTGTTCAACGCGCTCGAAGCGCTTCAACCGGCGCCCGATTGGCTCGCCGTGGTCCGAGTGGAACTTCTGTACCCGTTCCCCGAGGACGAGCTGCTGCAGACCCTCGCCCAGTATCCGAACGTGGAAGAGATGGTGTGGGTGCAGGAGGAACCGCAGAACATGGGCGCCTGGACGTACATGGCGCCGCGCCTGGAGGCGCTGGTGTCGCGGCGGATCCGCGTGCGCTACGTCGGCCGGCCGGAGCGGTCGAGCCCGGCAGAAGGCGTCGCCGATGCGCATGACAAGGCGCAGAAGCAGATCATCGACGAAGCGCTCACGCCTGACGCGTTGGGCTCGATTCCGGAAGCAGGGAGGACTGTGCGATGAGTGAAATCCGCGTGCCTGAACTCGGCGAATCCATCGTCGAAGCGACGATTCTCAACTGGCTCAAGAACGTGGGCGATCCGGTCAGCCAAGGCGAAGCCGTCGCCGAACTGGAAACGGACAAGGTCAACGTCGAGGTGATCAGCGAGCAGTCCGGCGTGCTGCAGCAGATCCTGCGCCAGGCCGGCGAAACGGTGAAGGTCGGGGAGGCGATTGCCGTGATCGGCGAGGGTGCGGCCGCCCAGCCGAGCGCCGATGCGGCCCCGGCGGCAGCGCCGGGTACTGCCGCTCCGCAGGCCGCGGCCCCAGCCGCTCCGTTCACGCCTGCACAGCCCCAGCAGGCGCCGGCCTCCGCGCCCGCGGCAGCTGCTGCACCCGTGGCGCCGGCCACGCTAGCGGCGACAAGCCCGGCCCAGCCCGCCAGCCCCGGCGCGGCACCGGTCGCGTCACCGGCCGTCCGCCGGTTGGCGTTGGAGTACGGCGTGGATCTCAGCCGTGTCCAGGGCACGGGCGGCCTCGGCCGCATCACGGAGCAAGATGTGCTGAACGCGGCGCGTGCGCAGCAGAGCGTCACCCTGACCCCCGCACCGGCGCCGGTGACACCTGCGCCGGCGGGAGCCGTTGCGCCTGCGCCCCCCCGTCCCACGGCGCCCGCGCCGACCGCCGGTACGACACGGCCGGATGAACAGCGCATCCCGATGTCGCGCCGCCGCTTGACGATTGCGCGCAACCTGAAGGAGACGCAGAACGTCGCAGCGCTGCTGACGACGTTCAACGAGGTCGACATGTCCGCGGTGCTGGACATCCGCAAGCGCCGCCGCGAGGAGTTCAAGCAGAAGCACGGCGTCAGCCTCGGCTTCATGTCGTTCTTCACCAAGGCCGTGGTCGGCGCGCTCAAGGCGTATCCGATGCTGAATGCCGAGATCGACGGCAGTGACATCATCCTCAAGCAGCACTACGATATCGGTATCGCCGTATCGACCAACGAAGGTCTGGTCGTCCCGGTGGTGCGCGACGCGGACAAGCTGACCTTCGCGGAGATTGAGCGGAAGATTGCCGAGCTCGCGGAGAAGGCGCGCAGCAAGACGCTGTCGCTGGCCGATCTGCAGGGCGGCACGTTCACCATCACCAACGGCGGCGTGTTCGGATCGCTGATGTCGACACCTATCCTGAACGGAACACATCAGGTGGGCATCCTCGGCATGCACAAAATCCAGGAGCGGCCCGTCGCCATCAACGGCGAGGTCGTCATCCGGCCGATGATGTACATCGCGCTGACGTACGACCACCGCATCATCGACGGCGCCGAGGCCGTGAGCTTCCTCGTGAAGGTGAAGGAGCTCATCGAGGATCCGGAATCGCTGCTGCTCGAGGGCTGAGCTGGCTGACCCTGTCCTGGGGCGCCTGCAGCGAGGCGCAAAGCTAGCAGCACCGCCACCATCTATAGCCCCCATGCGCCTGCGACGCATGGGGGCTTTGTTGTGCGTCATCTTTTCTCCGCGCGATGCAGACCATCGATGTCGCGTTCCATGGAGCGCGTGACCGCTGCTTTGGCCTCCGCCCGCGCGCCAACAGAGACCTGTAAATGCGCAGATTCCGATCCGGGTTCCGCTCCACCGGCAAATGCGTCACGGCAGCATCGGACCTCACCACGCTGCCGTGCACCACCACTCGCCGGCAAGCGGTCACACGGGGCTGATCCGCCCCCCCGCCCCCCTTCTCACGTTCGTCTCTGGCCGTTGCCGCGCATCGTCTCCCAGCATGAGTCCTCGGGACGAAGGCGCCACTCCGTATTTGGCACGCCCTGCGTCAGCCAGGCGCGCAACACCGCCTCCACCGCCTCGCGCCCGAATTCCTCCTGATACCTGAACAACAGAGCACGCGCCGCTTCGGTAAACAGCTCTTCGCGCGACAGGTCGGTTTTCGCCGTGGCGCTGACGGTCACGCTTTGCGTGCCGAGCAGCACGTGTTCACGGATCCGCATCTCTAACATCACCTCTCCCGGATAGTACCATGATCAGGGTGCGCCATGGCCACGATGGACCTTTCAGAAACGAGACAGCGAGTGCAACGTCAGACGAAGCTCACAGCGGCTCACGTTGCATGCGTACCCCTCCTCGTCACTCCGCCCACTGTACCGCGACCCCAGATCCCGCCTTGTGACGCGCTTCACAGGCGGCACGTGCACCTCCCTGCCCTCCTCCGTAAGGCACCTACGCCACACCCCTGGCCGCCCGTCATGCCCGTGCGCTACAATAACAGAGGAGTTCGTCAATTCTGGCTCGCGCGTTACGCGCGCAGGGAAGGGTGATGACGTTTGCCGCTGGACCCGAGAGCTCAGGCGATGCTGGATCAGCTGCGACAGATGGGCGGCATTGCACTGCACAAACTGCAACCGGAAGAAGCGCGGAACAGTTTCAGACTCGGCTTCCTGCAGATGCAGCAGCCGAGCGCTGTGGCGCTGGCGCGAATCGAAGATCGTAAGCTTCCGGACCTGTTGCCCGGCCGCGAGACGCCGGTGCGGATCTATTGGCCGCGCACCGACGCCGTCCTGCCGGCGGTATTGTACATCCACGGCGGTGGCTGGGTGGTCGGTGACATCGAGGTGTACGATGACGTCTGCCGGCGTTTGGCCAAGGCGGCGGATGCGGTCGTGGTGTCCGTGGACTACGGCCTTGCCCCTGAATACAAATTCCCGCAGCCGGTGGAAGAATGTTACGCCGCGCTGCGCTGGCTGGCTGAGCACGCACCGGAACTCGGTGCCGATCCCGCCCGGATCGCTGTCGCTGGGGACAGTGCCGGCGGCAACCTGTCCGCCGTGATGGCACAGCTCGCACGTGACCGAGGCGGTCCAGCACTCGGCATGCAGGTGCTGATCTATCCGGCGACGGACCTCGCCGGTGAGACCCCGTCAAAGCGTGAGAACGCCACCGGCTATTTCCTTGAAGAAGCCGATATGCGGTGGTTCGGCCACCACTACCTGCGCACCCCCGCTGACGCCCAGGATCCGCTGGCGTCTCCGGCACTGGCCAAGAGCCTGGCCGGCTTGGCGCCCGCCGTGGTGATCACCGCGGAATATGATCCGCTTCGCGACGAAGGTCGCGCGTACGCCGACGCGCTTCGCGATGCTGGCGTGTCGGTGGAGTATCATGAGTTCCCGGGCATGATTCACGGCTTTGTATCCATGACGCAACTATTCCCGCAGGCTCAGGAGGCCATCGACATCATCGGATCCGCCCTGCGCCGGGCGCTCGCCTGACGCGTCGCGAAGGCCACCCGCTCGGCGCAGGCCGCCAAGGCCGGCCACGCCTCCAAGCGGCCCACCGACGTCCTCCGCGCCAGGCGCGTCAACGCCGGCCGGATCGCCAGACGTTCCACAACACCAGGAGCATCAGCAGCGCCTCAAGGATCAGGCCGACGAGGGTGACGGGCTCCGTGACCAGGCGGTGCCCGTCCCCGCCCAGCGCGCTGGCAATCATCCAGCCGGTGAGCACGATGCTGACGGAGAGCAGGGTGAGCGCGAGGGCAATCTGCCTACCCGCGCCGGTCACCCGCGCCATCAGCCGATCCGTCTCCGGCACGTCGAGCGTGAGCCGTACGGGACCTCGGCGCGCCTCGCGCACGAGGCCGCGGAGTTGGCGTGGCAGGTCCAGCAGCGCGTCCGACAGGTCAATCACGGCATCCAGCGCTGCGCGCGCCCACGTCCGCGGGTCAAACCGTTCGCGCAGGAGATGCCGACCAAAAGGCTCGGCGGCGTCGAGGATGCGAAAGGTGGGGTCCAGCTCTTCGACCAGCCCTTCGAGGGTGATCAGGGTTTTGCCGACGAGGACGAGATCGACCGGGATCTGGATGCGGTGGCGGAACGCCACGGTGAAGATGTCCCGCACGGATTCGCCGAGGTGGATTTGGCTGAGCGGCAGGTCGTAGTACTTCTCGCGCAGATCATCGATGTCGCGGCGCAGCCGGTGTTCATCAATGTCCGGCGGTACCACGCCCATGCGGTGCAGAGCGCGGAGGATGAGATCACTGTCGCGGCGCATCAGTCCAATGATGAGCGCCGCGAGGCGTTGCTTCAACTCCGGCGACAGCCGACCGGTCATCCCGAAATCCATGAACAGGATGCGCCCGTCCGGGAGAACGGCCAGGTTGCCGGGATGCGGATCCGCGTGGAACACCCCATACACAAGAATCTGGCGGAGCACCGCCTGCACGCATTGCTCGGCGATCCGCTTCCTGTCGACCCCGGCCTGATCCAGCCCCGCCTTGTCGTTCAGCTTGATGCCCTCCACGAATTCCATCGTGAGCACGCGCTGCGTCGTGTGCTCCCAAAGGATGGACGGCACCACCACGTTCTTGTCGGCGCGGGTGAGTTCCTGCAGACGCTCGGCATTGCGCGCCTCCTGCAGATAATTCAGTTCGTTCATCAGCGTACGCCGGAACTCCTCCACCACCTCGGTGACGCGATAGTGCCTTGCCCAAGCGGCGTGCCGTTCCGCGAGGCGGGCAAGGTCAGAGAGAATATCCAGGTCCGTCTCCATCGCGTCGCGGATGCCGGGACGCTGGACCTTGACCGCCACGACGCGGTCGTCATGCAACACGGCGCGGTGCACCTGGCCGATGGACGCCGAACCGATGGGCGTTTCGTCGAAGCGCTTGAACACCTCACCGACCGGCACCCCCAACTCCGCCTCGAGGATGCGCTTGACCTCCGGAAACGGCGTAGGCGGCACGTCATCCTGCAACTTGGCCAATTCCGCGACGATTTCAGGCGGCAGCAGGTCCTGGCGAAGGCTGGCCACCTGCCCAATCTTGATGAAGGTCGGCCCCAATTCCTCCAGCACCCGCCGGAGGCGCTCACCGATGCGTGCCGCCCCACGCCGCACGTCCTCGTCTCTCCCGCCGCGCGGGAGGTGCAGCAGATCACTGGCACCAATCTCCTCGAGGAACCAGCCAAAGCCCCCTCGCATCAAGATCTGGGCAATCTCCCGGTAACGATTCCAATACCGGACCCGCCTGCTGATGATCTGGATGGCCGCTCACCCCCTTTCGCGCCTTGCGCGCCTGGGAACGCCGCGCCGCCGATCCGCGTTCCACCCTCGCCGCCACCCGCCCTGCCTTCTCATCATGTCCACAGTCTACCACGCCACCGTCGATGGGCGCACATGCGCCCAATATGGTACACTCCACACCGAGGAGGCCAGAACATGGCACAAAAAGATGCGGAAATCCGGATCTACGACCGGGACCTGATGGCAGAGCTCGAAAGTGAAGACGGGCAGAAGGTGCAGATTGCCCTCGTGGCGGAGTTGGACTACAAGGGCCACACGTACGTCGCCTACCATCCCGCTGACATCGAACATGACTACTCCGACGTCCTGGAGATGGTGGTGGACGACGACGGCACCGTCACCTACCTCACCATCGAAGACGACGACCTCCACCGGGAAGTGTTCGAGGTCTTCAGCGAGAAGTTCGACGAGGTGTTTTGGGGCGGGGAGGACGAATGATCTAGGCAAACTCCATGGGCGCGCATGCCTGTTTGACGGTGCATGCCACAGGGTCATCCGTAGCCTACACGATTCAGAGATGCTGCGACGACCGTAGATACTTTGATTGACATTCACCCTGCACCCCTCCTTCAGCTTAGGGAGGGGTGCAGGGCAAATCGATGCGTCATTTGAAAGCGAACTCAATTGACTCAGTCCTTGAGCGCCAGAACCATCACAACGGTAATGGCAAAGAGGACAACCGTGACGAGGATATGCTTGTCCTCCACCAGCGTCACTTCAGGTTTACCCCCTGCCCCCTCGGTATAGACAATCTTGAGATACCGCATCACCCCATAAATCACGAAGGGGATGGTGACCATCAGAGGGCGAGCGTGCTGTGAACTGAGGGTAAATAGGGCATACGACAGAATGACGCAGGTGGCGGTGATGCTGCTGAGTTGGTTAAGGAGCTCAAGAGAGTACTGATTCATCACAGGCCGGGACGAGACGCCGCTTTTGTTCCACAGCACGTACTCATGCCGACGCTTCCCGGTTGCCAGAAACAGCGACAGCATCAATGCACAAATCAGAAACCACGGGGTGAGCTCCACTCCGATGGCCACGCCGCCGGCCACGGCCCGTATCACAAATCCCGCCGCAATGGCACAGATGTCGAGAATAGCGATGTGTTTGAGCCGGATCGAATACCCCAAATTGAGGATCAAATAGCCGAGGATGCAGAGGAACAACTCCCCTGAGTAGAATATCCAGGCACCGGTCAGCGCAATGACTGCAGCCACGCTTGCGGCGACAAGGGCTGTTGAAGTGGGGAGTGCTCCCGAGGCCATGGGGCGTGAGCGCTTTTCCGGATGCTGCATATCATTGGGAAGATCCATGAAGTCGTTGACAATATAGACGGTACCTGATACGAGGCAAAAAAGGAGAAAGCATCCCAAGCATCTTCCAATCATCCCTGCGTTGATATGCGGGACGGTAAAGATGAGTGCCGCGAATACAAATGCGTTTTTGCTCCATTGCATCGGACGCATTTCACGAAGAACGAGCATGAGCATCGGGAACACCCCGGACCTGATAAACCGGATAGGCATGGTTATCGCCGAGGAGGTGGAAGAAAGCGGGTATTTGCCGGGCGAGGCGGTCAACATCGTCACCTTCCTTACACATGATGTATTGAATGTGATGGTGCTGAACGGTCTGCACGAGATCTGCACTGGTCACGAGATACACCGGGTGTTCAGCATGGCGCCCGAAAAGGGGATACACGTATGGCAGATCATCCGTGCATCCAATACTTGCCGTGGACGATATGCTGTCCACCCACCGGTACTCCGGGAAAACCACATGGCCAACCGTGCGCTGCGAGGGTTCGGTTCGTATCGCCGTCAACAAAGCTTGCATGACGAGATTGGAATCCCTGTGGTTCGTTCGTGCAAACGCCACAATGCCAAGGACATACGATGCGCAGATGCCCACTATCGTGGCCATGTACAGTGCGGTTCGAAGCGTTTGTTGCCGGATCCAGCCGATCACCATCGACACGGCCCACCCACCCAGCGCAGCGAGAAACAGCGTGTACCTGCCCCACCAATTCGACGGCTGAAGCACAAAAATGATGACAAGCGGCAGGATGACCATCAGCAAATCCCGCCTCCGCCGCAGGGCGTAACCGGTCACCAGCACAGCGCAGGGCAGTTCCAACCACGTCCACTGAAGCCCGAGACCGCCTATCTGCATGTCATAGGCATAGTAGGTGGGAAAGCTTGTCCACGAGATGAACACTTGTTGCCACCAGGGCAGTCCTTTCAGCGCATCAGGTGTGTTGGGCACCATGATCAGGTCATGAACACTGCCAAGCCCGGGAAACAGGACATGCCCCAACACACTCACAGTGAATGGATACATAGGATTGTGATGAACCACCCAGTTGTGGATGTACCAATACGTTCCGATTCCAAGGAGCGGAACCACAACCAGGGTGACCTGGGTTGCCACAAAACGCAGGCTGACGGTGCGCTTTGCCCATAGTCGGCACATTTTGATGAACGCAAAAGCCAAGCACACCCCGATGTACGCAGCGGCCGAGGACTTGATGCCGAGCGCCATGCCTCCGCTCAGACCTGCGAGAAAGCTGTACCGCAACCGAAAGCCCTCTCTGACCGAAACCAGGTAAAAATAGAAAAATGCCAGGAACATCGATGTGAAAGCCACGTCGTTGTAATCGGTGATGCTTTGAAGCATCACCGTGGGCGTCAGGAAAAAGAGCGTGCCGGCAACCACAGCCCCTGTTTCACCCAGGCCGATGCGTCTGGCGCAGGCGGTGGTATACACCATACCCAAGGCGGCGAAGATCCATTGCCCAAGATGGACGAGCAGATCGCTATGTGTGGCAAGGTACAGCCAGCAGTACAGCAACTCAGCGTTTTTCGGGTAGGCATTGGCCCAGATGGACAGCGTTGTGTCGACGATTCGATGTTGCTGCACCCATACGGCGACCGCAACGAGATGGTATCCGAGTTCGTCATACGCAAAGGGCGGCAGGATCACACCGATGACGGCAAGCAACAGCAACAACACCGCCAGGATAGCTATGACCCACCTGGCCGGACGTTCAAGATGGCGAAAAGATATCCTCCCTCGATTTGGGCGGAAGGGTGTCGTCCGCCGTGGCAGAAGGCCACAGATCCACATCACCCCAAGGATGAGGAAGGCTCCAACGAGATTGCATAGCATGAAGCCCACGGAGGAGAGTATGCCCAGGACGCCAGCGGCGAAGGTGCTGTACACGATGTCGATAACGACAATAAGTGAAAACGTCACGGCCCGGTCTGCGACTCTCTGGAAGCGAAAACGCCGGGTGGCCATCCACGCATTGAAGATGGCTACCAATGTTCCGATGACCCATGGGAGATTCACTGCTTCAAAGTCCCTTCTGCGTGAACATACATGTAGCCATCACAAGTAGTCATCGTGTCACGTTTTACGGGAGGAGCCCCCATCACGAAGATGTGGGCTCCATGTTGGCAGTTGCTCATAACCAAGACGACGAGTGTCGACATGGAATACAATAGTCGCCTCTTTCCCAGTGTTAGCATCACCCATACCCCTACTATCTGTGTACAATGGAATTATGCCAGAAACCGACAACTCACGTGTGTGACTCGTTCTCTCATAAGTGAAGGCAGGCGAACAACATGGATGTCGGGGCCGCAGTCCGGCGCATACGTTTGAGCAAAGGTTTGACCCAAGCGCAGGTTGCCGAAGGCTTATTTGACCGCTCCTATCTCAGCCAAATTGAGCATGGCAAGGTGCGACCCTCACTCGAAACTCTGCGGCTACTGGCGCAGCGACTGGACGTTCCGTTGGAGTCCTTGGTACCCTTTCTCGAATATGAGACGTCGTATCAGGAAGCGCTGGCACTGCTGGAGAAGGGCAGGCAGACGAGAAATGTCGCCAAACTCCGTGTGGCTTGGAGAAAGTTCTTCGGTCTTCGCCTTGCAGACCAAATGCTAGAAGGCGTTCTGGCTTGGTCTGAATGCTCACCCTATACACCCGAGCTGCTGGATGCATTGTCCACGACCCTGCTTTGCGCCGCAGCAGAAAGTGCACCGTCTCATCTGTACTGGGAGGCCAGCATACGGTTGGGACACGGCTTTTTTAACCTTCGCCAATGGGACCGTGCAGCTTGGGTGTACCGAGACATCATTGACCGCAATCCGCCAAGCGAGGTCTTGCTTCGGGCCTGGTTGAACTTGGGGAGTACCCTGCTGGAGATGCGCAACTTTCAGGATGCAGTCGACGCCTTTGAGACAGCGCTTGGCATGGCGGAGCGTCACAACGACGTGTTAGGCAAGGCAAAGTGTTTGCACGGCCTTGGCGTTTGCTACCGAAGTTTGGGGCTGCTTCCTGAGGCAATCAAGGCTACACAAGCGGCAAAGGACATCTACGAGCTCCGCGATGTGGAGAGATACTTCATGTGCGTGCATAACCTTGCCGTACTTTGGCTGGACACGGGGGACTTCGCCTGTGCAGCACAGTGTTTGGAAACCGCCAAGAAGCATTTCTCCGTACGTCAGAATACCATGGCACTGGTGAGTGTTTACGAAGAGTACGCCAGGCTGCACTTTCTATCGAATGATTATGACGAAGCCCTGCACCATGTGGATATGGCATGTCGCCTCCTTAATGGCCAAGACATGCTCAAGGCCGGTCGCCTCTTTCTGTGGAAGGTCATTCTATTCGATAAGCTTCATGAGCCCCGTCTGGTGAAGGAATGGTTCACAGCTGCATTGGCCATTCTCGGTGACCAGCTATGGAACGCTCTTGAGGGTCTGATGCCACCCTCACAGTTTTCCCCGAGTGAGCTTCGCTCGAGGATAGAAGAACTTTCGAGAGGCGAACCATAAAGAAGAGATTCGTGATCACGCGACATCCCACATACAAAATTCTCGCAAGGAGATGGGCGCGCATGCCACACGCAAACCTTGGCCTTGTCTCCCAAATGCACATTCAGCCTGCAGGAGTGCCGTCAAGGGCGTTCCAAAGGGCGCGCGCAGCGTCTCTTGACGAAGGGGCGACCGTGGATATAACTCGCGCCGGCGGAGCAAAGTCAACAGCGTGACCGATTAGCCACACGGTGGCATTATCTCACTTGACGAGCCGGTACCCGGCTCCCGCTCACCGGTGTAGCTCCACATCGAACCGCAGTTGCTCATACGCGTTGAACAGGCTGGTGTAGGAGAGCAGTCCCACGGTCATCGCCGTGATGGCTGCCGCGGCCAGCAGCGTGAACAGGATCAGCACCTGGTAACGCACCGCCTGAATGGGGTCCGCGCCGGCGATGATCTGGCCCGTCATCATGCCCGGGAGTTGCACGAGACCGGTGGTCTTCGTGCTGTCGATGGTGGGGATGAGGCTGGCGCGCACGGCGGCGCGCAGCACGCCGCGGCCGGCCTGCGTCGGTCGCGCCCCGAGCGCAAGCCAGGTGCGGATCTCGTCGCGTTGCGCCCTCGCCTGCGCCTGAAGCCTGTCCAGCAACAGCCCCGCCACCACCATGGCGTTGCCGATGATCATCCCGCTGATGGGAATCACGTATTGCGGGGTGGCCGGCACAATCCTCAGCCCGAGCAACAACCCCTGCGTCACCACCTCCGTGAGGCCAATGCCGCACGCCACCTTCCACCACGCGCCGGGTACCGCGCGCCCGCGCCTCGACGCGTTCCACACCGCCACCGACCACATGAGCATCACCATGAGTGTGGTGAACGGCCAGCGCGACAGCCCGAACACCACCTTCAGAATATAACCGACCACCAGAAGTTGGACGGCGCAGCGGATGGCGGAGATGGCGAGATCGCGCTCGAGGTTGAGCTTTTGCCACAGCGAGATGACCATCGCAATCACGATGAACGCCACCGTCCACGCGAGCGTCACAAGGCTCATGGGGTATCCTCTCCTTGCCCCGGCCGCTGGGCTCCAGCCAAAAATGCCCGCACCGCCTCCGAAGGCGGCGAGGCGAACACTTTCTCCGTCTCCCCCTGCGCCGCAATGCGCCCCTCCAGGACCACCCATGTTACATGACTGACACGCCGGGCCTGGACCAGGTCATGGGTCACCCACATCACAGTTCCTCCCGTCTCCCGTCGCCACGCCAGGATGGCGGCCTCCACGGTGCGCACGCCGTCGGCATCCAGCGCTGATGTCACTTCGTCGAGCAGCAGCGCCGCGGGTCGCTGCGCCAGCGCGCGGGCCAGGGCCACGCGCTGGCGCTGCCCGCCGGAGAGTCCGTCGGCGGGCTGTTCCGCCATGCTCGCGAACAGCCCCACACGCTCCAGCAGCTCTCGCGCATCTGGTAGCGGCAGACCGTGCAGGCGCGGAGCTGCTTCGATATTGTCGCGGACCGTCCCCGGCAACATGACCGGCTGCTGAAACACCATCGCCACGCGCCGACGCAGCTCCGACGGCCGCCAGGCGCGAACCTCCACCTCATCTACGAACACGTGACCGGCGCTGGGTGTGCGCAGCAGATTGCACAAGGACAGTAGCGTGCTTTTGCCCGAGCCGGAGGGACCAATGATGGCCACGCACTGGCCGGGCTCCACCCGTCCGTTCACGTCTCGCAGAAGCCAGCGCAGGCTGCCGCCCTCTTCCCCGTTCCGTACCTTGTCGTGATTCCCTTCCCCAGCCAGCACGGCCGCCCCCGCGTGGTCAAAACGGATGGCGGCGCCGCGCGAATCCGGTGATGGTGGTTGCACGTGTATCGCCTCCCGCAGGGCACCAAGCCAGCGCGCTTGTCCAGCGCTCCAAGATTGGCGAATGGATCCACCGTGTTCTTTGGCTTCGGTGCTTTCCCCAGTCGTCACGCATCTCCTATAATCAAACCAAACTGCCGGCGCCATGTGAATGCCGGCCGGAGCGGAGGAACCTCATGGAGATTCAGCCATCAGACCGCATACGTGACCTCGAAACCGGGATTTTTAGCGAACTCGCGCGGCGCAAGCACGCTGCCAAACAGGCTGGACGCGACATCATCGACCTCTCCGTGGGCAGCCCGGACCTGCCCCCGCCTCCCATCGTGATGGAGACGTTGGCGCGCGAAGCGCAGGACCCGCGCAACTACGGCTACACCCTGGCCGCCATCCCCGGCTTTGCCGAGGCCGTGGCGCATTTCTACCATACCCGTTACGGCGTGGATCTGGACCCCGCGCGCGAAGTGATCCAACTCATGGGCTCGCAGGATGGGCTGGCCCACCTCGCCATGGCCCTGATCAATCCGGGGGACATCGTGTTCGTGCCGGATCCTGGCTACCCCATCTACGAGGCCGGAGTGCGCATCGCCGGCGGTGTTCCGTATCCACTGCCGCTTCAGGCCGATCACGGCTTTCTCCCCGACCTCGACGCCATCCCGCCGGACGTCGCGCGGCGTGCGCGGATGCTTATCCTCAGCTATCCCGGCAACCCGGTGACGGCGCTCGCAGACGAGGCGTTTTTCGAGCGTGCGGTTGCCTTTGCGCGCAACTATGAGCTGCTCGTGGTACACGACTTTGCCTATTCGGAGCTCGTCTTCGACGGTGTGCGCGCGCCGAGCTTCCTGTCCGTGCCGGGCGCTAAGGAGGTTGGCATCGAGTTCAACTCCCTGTCGAAGACGTTCAACATGGCGGGATGCCGGATCGGCTACGTGTGTGGCCACCCCGGCGCGCTCGCCGCACTGATGGCGCTCAAGTCGCACATCGACTACGGCGTGTTTGCGCCGATTCAGCGCGCGGCCATCGCGGCCCTGACGGCGGATCCCACCCCGCTCACCGAACAGGTCCACATCTACGAGCGCCGGCGCGACGCCCTCGTCGAGGCGCTGGACGAGGCAGGGTGGCGGATCGACAGACCGCAGGCCACGATGTTCGCCTGGGCCCGCATCCCCGACGGCTTCACGTCGCGCGAATTCTCGTTCTCGCTGCTTGAGGCGACCGGGGTGGCCGTCACCCCTGGAGACGCGTTCGGCCAGCGGGGCGAGGGGTTTGTGCGCATCGCCCTCGTGCAACCAGAGCAGCGGCTGCGTGAGGCGGCACGCCGCATTGGCGATTTTCTGCGCCACCACGCCCGGTGAAAGCATGCTCGTGGGCGGGAGGCTTGACGCACCGGGAGGCTGTCGGTGGCCACGCGCGCATCGGCACATCGGTTCCGCGAACGGGTCTGCCGGAAACACGGCGAGCTTGACGTATCAAGGTCCTATGTTAGACTAAACATGAAAAGAGAGCCGAAGGCGAGCACCTTCGGCTCCCGGGCACCGACGCCTTGGGCGTTGCCCTGCCCGTCGACTTGACAGGCAAGTAACCGCCCCGTTGGCGCAACCGTTGGGGGCGGTTACTTGCGCTTCAGCAGGGCAAGAACCAAAGCCAGCACGAACGTCAGAAGCGCCACCACAAATGATCCGAACTGGACCATGAGTGACAACGCGGCATCCGCGTTCAAGGCCTCACCCCCTTCCCGCTACGGGCAGGGGGTCCCCCAAGGTGGTGCTTACCGCGATTCTATCATACCTATCGACGCCTCAGTCCACGGGGTTCAGCGAGGGCCACGTCGCTGCAGGGGATTCACGGAGGGCACCTACCTGCACCGGGTCCACGCAGCTCCACCTCCAGCAGTTGATAGATTCTCTTCATGTCCACATGCGCCCGGACGTGGTCCGCGAGCCTGTCCAGGGCTGCGCGCCTGGCTTCACGCACCTGCACCGCGGGTGGACGTTCGTGCAGCCCCCGTCGCCGCCGCAGGGCATTCAGCCACGCGGCGCGGAAGGCATCGTTGTGCAGGATGCCGTGCAGGTAGGTGCCCACCACCCGGCCCTCGCTGAGGACAATGCCGTCCTCGCGCCACGGTCCTTCCGGGCGAAGCGCCTCCCGGGCCGACGGACCTACGCCCGCCGCGGCCAGTGTCCGCACCCGCGCCAAGCGCGGCACGCCCGTGGGTACCTCCGTCCGCCCCATGTGGATTTCGTAGCCTGACACCGCGAGCCCCACAAAGGGACCGAGCAACTCTCCCTCCACCGGTACCGTCTGCTTGTCCGCACCTATGGTGGTCCGGTGCGGCCCCAGCCCCAATCCTCGGCGCGCAGTCACATCCGCCTCGTGCAAGTTCGGATCCACCACCGACTGCCCTAACATCTGGTAGCCACCGCAGATCCCGAGAATCGGCAACCCTCGCGCGGCGGCGCGCTGTATCCAATGCGCCCAGCCGGTCTCCCACAGCCATCCCAAGTCACCCATGGTGCTCTTGGTACCGGGAAGGATGAGCGCGTCCATCTCGCCCGACCCCTCCGCGTCCACGGATTCCGGCGGCCGTTCCAAGAACGCGGGTGCTACGTCTGGCTCGAGGAACAGCGGATCGACATCGGTGAAGTTGGCGATGTGCGGCAGCCGGACAATGCCGATGCGAAGCGCCTCCGGACCGAGGCTGCGGGCAGCATACCGTTCCCCCTCCAGCCCCACCGAATCCTCCTCGTCGATGCCGACATCGGGCAGATAGGGGATGATCCCAAGCACGGGTACGCCCGTATAGGACTGCAGCAGGTCGACGCCGTCGGAGAAAAGGGTGGGATCTCCCCGAAACTTGTTGACGATCACGCCCGCGACACGCGCCCGCTCATGAGGCTCCAGAAGTTGCAGCGTACCGACGACAGACGCGAACACACCGCCCCTGTCAATGTCCGCCACAAGAAGCACCACGGCATCCGCCAACTCAGCCGTGCGCATGTTGGCAATGTCCCTCGGCTTCAGGTTCATCTCTACGGGGCTGCCAGCACCCTCAATCACCAGCAGATCATACCGATCCCGCAGATACTCGTACGATTCGACCACCGCGCGCCAGAGCACATTCTTGCCATCGCGGAAGTAGGCCGACGCAGGCACCGTGTCCCACACCCGGCCCTGCAGCACCACCTGCGTCTGCATCGCCCCCGTCGGCTTGAGCAGCACCGGGTTCATGTGCTCATTGGGCAGCAGTCCGCACGCTTCCGCCTGCACCGCCTGTGCGCGGCCAATCTCACGCCCCGACGGCGTCGCCGCAGAGTTCAGCGCCATGTTCTGGGCTTTGAACGGCGCCACACGCAGGCCATCCTGGTACAAGATGCGGCAGAAGGCCGTGCACAGCACACTCTTGCCCACGTTGGACGCAGTTCCGACGAGCATCAGGTTGCGCGGCACAGCCTTCACCTCTTGATCTCTTGGACATGGAAAAGAGCACCCACGATGGGTGCTCCGTCGGGGTGTTCCCCGGCAACAGCCCCGCTGCCGGGATGGGTGCACTTCAGAAAATGGGCGACATCCCATTTTCAGAATATGGTGCACATCCATTATAGCGCGGGATCCAGTAAAATGGAATCGCCTGTGCGCAACAACAGGCGCAAATTCTTTGCTCCGGAGGTCCCCGATGCACCTCGCCGTGACCGGCTTCCTGCTGTCTCTCTCGCTGTGCCTCGACATCGGCGCGGTCAACACTGCCATCCTCACCGCCGGGGCCAGCCGCGGGTTTCGCGCCGGCTGGTGGCTGGGCTTTGGCTCCTGTTTCGGTGACCTTACGTACGCGCTGCTCTCCACGGCCGGCGCCACCCTGCTGTTGCGGGGCGAGACGGCCCAGGCGGTCCTGCGTATCGCCGGGACGGTCGTCCTGCTCTGGTTTGCCTTCAGCGCTGGCCAATCCGCTCTCCAACGAGACGCCACCGTCGCGGTCGCCGCCTCGGAAGATGCCGCCAGGCCCACGGGCGAAGGCGCTGCCGATGCCGCTCATCATCGCACCGGCCCCGGCCAGCGCAGACGAGACGTGCCGGGCGCTGGGCGCGATGTTGTGCGTGGCGTGCTCCTCGCGCTCTCTTCCCCATCCGCCATCGTCTGGTTCGCGACGGTGGGCGGCAGCCTCATCGCAGCCGAGCATCCCAGCCGCGTCGGCCTTGCGCTCGTGCTGTTTCTCGGCGGGTTCTTCGTCGCTGGAATGGCGTGGTCCGCCTTTCTCGCCGCCGTCGCACATTTCATCGGGCGAGGCGATGGCCGCGGTGTGGTCCGCGCGCTTCACCTCTTGTCCGCGCTGATGTTCCTTGGCCTGGCCGTCCACCTGTGGTGGCCCGGCCACACATGACCCGCAGGAGGAAGATCACGCATTCAGGATATCCTGCCGGCCGAATCGAATGAAAGAGAGCATCAGCAGCACCGCCGCCCACACCAGCAGCGTCAGGATCCCGCTCCCCAGCGTCACGGGGTGCTGCAGCGCTCGGACGAGATCGCCGTTCCAGTCGGAGAACAGGTCAAGGTGTGTCGGAAACAGCCAGCGCACCCAGCCTTGGCCGCGCGCCGTCGCTATCTCCGTGACCACATAGCCAATCACCACCGCCCCCATCGCCACGGCGGTGCTCACCATCGACGATTTGAACACCGTCGAGCAGAAGAACGTGATGGTGGCCACGACAGCCATGGCCAGCGCGACCAACAGGCTCTGGTAGAGCACGCACAGCCATGCAGGGACCAGGTACGCATGCGCGTAGTTCGGAATGGCCGTCAGGTTCAGCGGATCATCCGGCGATTTTACAAATTGGTATGTGACGCCGAGCCAGTGCGGCTCCAAGGCCCCCTGCGTACCCTGAATTGCAAGACCCGCCAGCAGGAACAGCCAACATAAAACGAACGACACCACCGCTGACGCCGCGACCGACACCAGCCACTTGCCAAACAGCAGCGTTCGCCGGCGCACCGGCCGCACCACCAGTAGTTTGATGGTGCCGCTCGTCATCTCTCCGGCCACCATGTCGCCGACCAGTACCACCACCAGCAGTGGGATAAAGGTCTTATCGGCGACGCTCAGAAAGCTCAGCGTCTCCTCCCACGCGCTGAGCTTCGGCCGAAACACCGGGGCGACATCGTGATCCAAGCGATACTGATCCAGCGTGAGTTCAGCCTGCAAATCGGCACGGCGCGCCTGCTCCGAAGGCAGCGCTGCAGAACCGGTCGGGATCTGAGCGAGTTCCTGGCGGATATTGTCCATCTCGGTTTTCACGCTGGCGCGCCAATCCACCTGTGCCTGCGCCTGCTGCTTCGCCTCCTGCAGCTGCTGCTGCACACTCGCAATGGCCGCGTCGATGGACTGCAGCTGCTGATCCCGCGCCTGCGACGGCGGCTCGCTCGCAATGGCGCTGCGCTGCTTCTTGAGCTCCGCGAGCGCATTCTGCTGGGCCACGATGGGATTGTAATTACGGGCGTTCTGCCGCGCCTGGTACTCGCCAAAGGCGAACAGACCCACCAGACAAAGCCCGAGAACGGCGACCACCGTCAGGCGCCGGCGCCGCACCAGCTTCATCCACTCATTGCGCAGCACGTTCCACAACCGCATCCGCTTCCCCTCCTGTCTGCGCCGCGCCGGTGAGGGCAAGGAACGACTGTTCCAAACCGCCTGCGCGCGTCACCTCGTACACATCCAGCCCGGCTTCCACCAGTGCCCGTACCGCCTGCGCCACCGCCTCGTCGTCCTTCGCCATCAGCCGCAGCCGGTCGCCGCCGTCCTCCGCCTTCCAGCCGGCGGCAAGGAGGGTGGCGCGGGCCGTGGCGGGATCGGACACACGGATCTGCACCTGCCCGGCTCCCGCCCTCAGATCCGCCACATCGGCTTCGGTGATCACCCGGCCATCCCGGATGACCGCAACCCGGTCGCACATCTGCTCCACCTCCGCCAGAAGGTGGCTCGAGATGAACACCGCCATGCCCTCACTCGCCAGCCGGCGGATGAGCTCGCGGAATTCCCGCATGCCGGCGGGATCCAGTCCGTTGGTCGGCTCGTCCAGCACAAGCAGCTTCGGATCCGCAAGCAGTGCCTGCGCCACGCCGAGGCGTTGGCGCATGCCGAGCGAATAACGCTTGACCTTCTCGTCGATCCGCTGCGCCAACCCCACCCGCTCCGCCACCGCGGCAACGCGCCGTTCGATGTCACGCACGCCTGCGAGTCTGGCGTAATGGATGAGGTTCTGCCGGCCCGTCAGGTAGCTGTACATCTCGGGATTCTCGACGATGGTGCCGACGTGTTTCAAGGCGCCCACGGGATTGCGTTCGATGTCATGACCACAGATGCGAATGATGCCGGAGGTCGGCCGGATCAGGCCCACAATCATGCGGATGGTGGTCGTTTTGCCGGCTCCGTTCGGCCCGAGAAAACCGTACACTTCTCCCTCGCGCACCGTCATGTCCAGGTCCTGCACCACCATGCGCCGGCCCAGCCGCTTGCTGACACCGCGCAGTTCCAATACGTCCATCTCATCCCCTCCTTCATTCACCGGACGCCCGCCGTCGCTCCAGGCGGCGGGTGACACGCACCGTCAACTGCCAAACGAGCAGCGTGGTAACCAACCAGATCAGCAGCGTGGTGACAAACAGCTGTCGGGGCGGCGTGGCCTGCGTCAGCAGGATGCTGGTGACGGTGCCGGCCAGCATGCCCAAGCCAAGGCCGAACGGATGCCACAAGACCGGATACGGAAAGACCTCACCTGCGTGCTCCAGCGGAAGTCGGTCAAACCAGCGACGGCCCATGGCATACCAGAAAACACTCCACAGCACGAGCCACAAGATGGTGACGCGCAGCACGGTGCCGTGAGCCACATCCAGCGGCGTCAGTGGCGCAAACCACTGCAGAGCCGACATCAGAGCATTCACCCATCCGAACCCTGGGGCAAATGGATGCGGTGCCTGTTCCCACCGGGCCCAGAGCAAGCCGACGAACCCCGACAGATAAAGCGGAAAGGCTGCGACACCAAGCGCGCAAAAGGACGCCAGCGGCACCGGTGTGATGATGGCCCCGGCGGCCAGGCCCACAGCCCACGCCGCGGTATGGTTCAGCACCTGCCGCCCCATGAATGAAAGGATCTTTCCCGGCTCCACCAGACCTCCCAGGTGTTGGTTCACCAGTAGCACGTACATGGTGAGCAACGCGTAGCCCACCCACAATGTGCCGACACCGAGCAGCACGTGCATGTCGTACAGATCCCTGCGGCGCATGGGTCCTGCGAAGAGCGAGACCAGCCCTCCCTGGTGATGCTGCTGACCCATGGTCAGCACCCCGAAAATGACGGCCCATAGCAACGTCCAGTCCACGACGTACGCCGGCCTGCCGACCGCCACCACGTGGAGTTGCTGCGTGAACACGGTGATAATGCCGTTCTTATCCATCTGCATCCAGGGAAGCAGCCAGTCGCCCCACAGGAAAACCAAAGTCAACAGCATCCACCAACGCAGGCTCCGCCATGCGCGAAACATCGCCGCCTTACGCGAGGGTGAAAGCATCACGCGAATATCCCTCCCGCTTTAGCCACAGGCGGAACAATTCTTCCAGCGGCAGGTCCTCGTGAACCAGCGTCTGTCCGACACCCGCCACACACAGAGCGCCCAAAACTTCTTCAAGCGCGGATCTGCGTACGAGCAGACTGACGCCCAAGCGTCCATCGCGTTCCCATGTCCAGACGCCCGAATGCGCCTGGACATCCGCGGGCAGTGGCTGATCCCCGCGGACCGTGACGCGGACGAATGCCTGCTTGAGTTCCTCGAGCGATCCCGAGATAACCGTCCGGCCCTCGTACAGGACGGTGACCTGATCTGCCAGCCGTTCCAACTCGTCCAGTTGATGACTCGCCACCACCACCGACATCCCGTTGGCCTGTGCCTCATCGAGCAGCCACTGCACAGCCTGGCGCCGCACCACCGCGTCCAGCCCCACCGTCGGCTCGTCAAGCAGGAGCAGAGAAGGGTGGGTGGACAGCGCGATGGCGAGTTGCACCTGCATCCGCATGCCGAACGACAGCCGCCGCACGGGCTGCTTTTCAGGCAGCGCCAAGGCCCGACGCAGTCTTTCCCATCGCGCCGCGTCCCACCGTTCGTAGAGGAGCGAGGCATACCTCGCGTATTGCGCCACCGTGAACCGGTGAGGCAGCGGCATGTCGGTACCCGCCAGGTGGATGTGCTGACGCAGGTCCGCGCGCGAAATGTCCATCCGCTCGCCGAGCACCAACACCTCTCCAGCGCTCGCGCTGTACAGCCCTGCGATGACGCGTAGCAACGTGGACTTGCCTGCACCGTTGGCGCCAATCAGGGCGTGGATGGAGCCGGGTTGGACCGTCAGGTCAACGTGATCAAGCACCGTCCGTCCGTGGATCCGTTTGCTGAGATTCCGCACCTCCACGACGTGGTCCATCTTGCTCCCCCCCTTCTTCAGACGATACCGAGGTCTGGTCACCGTGGGCTGCCTCAAACATCGCCATCACCTCCGCCCGCCGCAGGCCGAGGTGGTACGCCTCCACCCAGATGCGCCTCATCTCGTCGCGGAGGGCCGTTACCCGCCTCTCTAGGTCTGGTGGCCTGCGTTCCCCGGGGTACGCCACGAATGTGCCGCGGCCGCGGATCACCTCAATCACGCGTTCGCGCTCCAGTTCCTGATACGCCTTGGCCACCGTATTGTGGTTGATGGTCAACTCAAGCGCGAGCTCTCGAACCGAAGGCAATTTATCGCCCGGTTTGAGCCAGCCGCTGGCGATGGCCGCCTTGATGCCGTCCATCACCTGCTGGTATACCGGGGTGCTGAGACGCGGATCCACGCGCAGCCACATCGCGGACACCCCCTTCCTGCCTCGGGAACGGTGTACCTTGTGTACTATGAATCATAGTACACACAGACAATACCACTGCGCGTGGATGATCGTCAATGGGGAGCAAGCATCGCCGTCAAGGTGCAAGCTCCGGCGTGGGTCCATCGAAGAGGGGCCCGCCGACCAGCCGAAAGATGCCGAAGGCGGCGCCACCCGCAAGGAGCTGTCACCGCCGCCCGAAAACAACAAGGACCCGGTGACGCGGATTTTGCCGCGACCGGGTCCTTGAGAAACAAGTTCGGGATATCATTCGTGACGTGAATGCTGTCACGCCGGTACCACAGTGGCATCCTTGCCGCGGCGACGCTTGCCCGGGTTCACGAACAGCATGGCCACCATACCGATGCCCGCCGCAATGGCCGCCGCCACGAACATGGCCCCATAGCCATGATTCTGCACGAGCGCACCGGTGAGCGTCGGCGCAACCACCGTCGCGATGTTGGTGATGAAGTGCGTGATGCCACCGTACGTGCCGGCGCGGCCGGGCTCGGTGTCAATGACCACCGTCCAATACACGCTGTTCGGCAAGAAGTTGAACGCATTGCCGATGGCCATGAGCAGCAACACGGCTGTCACGCTGTGGAACAGCGGGATCAAGAGGAAGCAAGCCGCCGTGAGCAGCAGCGATACGACGGCGAGACCCGACCTCGCAATCCGCAGGCTGCCCGTCCTCCGACGCAGGGCATCAGAAATGCGACCGCCGAGCAGGACCGTGAAGCAAGCGCCAATCCACGGGATCATCCCGAGATACCAGAGGCTGCTGAGGTTGAAGTGAAACTCGTCCTGCAGGTACTTCGGCGTCCACGTCAGGATCAGAAAGTTCACGTACTGGAACGCGAAGTAGCCGATGGCATTGAAGACCAGCGTCGGATTGAGGAAGAAGTGATACCAGGGCACATGCGCCCGTTCCGACTCGGTGAGTGTCGTCTCGCTCTGGAGCAGGTCCTTGGACGAACGGATGAGCTCGACTTCATCCTTGGATACCTTGGGGTGTTCCTCCGGCCGGTTCGTAAACACGCGGCTCCAGATGATGACCCAGAGAATTCCCAGAACGCCCAGGATGACAAACGTCAACTTCCAGTCATGCGTGACGCTCAGCAGAAACACCGCCACCGGTGCGGTCAGCAGGGCGCCGACCGGCGTGCCGAGCAGTCCCAGCGACGCGGCAAAGCCCTTTTCCTTCGGTGCCGCCCAGTTCGCCATGGTACGGTTGACGGTGGAGAACGTCGGCCCTTCCGTGAATCCGAACAGGATGCGGAACACCGCGAAACCTGCCAGTGCGGAGCCGCCAAACACCGCAATGCCAATGTTGCCCGCGAACGCGGTGCCAATCTCAAACAGCGACCAGAGCGTGCCAAACAAAATCCACACAAATCTCGGACCGCGCAGATCCGCCAGTGCGCCGCCAAAGAGCGCGCCGAACATGTAGCCGTAACCGAAGTAACCCAGCACATCGCCCCACGTCGCCTTGTTCAGGCCGAACTCCTTGATGATGGGGGCCGATGCATAGGAGATGGCGCCGCGATCGATATAGTTGATGGCGACCATCAAAACAATCATCGTCATGATGATGTAGCGATAATTTCGCCGCTGAGCCACGGTCGGACCTCCCTTCCCCATATCGGGAAATCGATTTCATGGTGGAATCAAACATTGCTATTCTAGCGGATCAGGCGCGCAAGTGCCAGCGCTTACAAACTGTAAATGAATGGCTGTCCGCTGTATGCGAATGTTGATGCTGGATACGCGTCCACCGTGAAACCGCTGACGCGGTCCTTTACATGGCCCCATCCCGCGACGAGGGCCGCCGCTCCAACGACATTGCCAAGACCGCAATGAGGAGCGTCGTGAGTGCCACCAGCGCCGCAATCGGCAGGATGCCCTCGAGCCCGTTCGCCGTGAAGTCCACCCACAGCGCGACGGGCAGCGTGTACGGATGATACGCGACAATCATGGTCGCGCCAAACTCGCCCACGGATCGCGCGAACGTCAGAACCGCGCCGGAGAGCAGCGCGGATCTGGCCAGTGGCAAGGCGACGTACCAGAACACATCCCACCGCCCCGCGCCAAGCGTCAGCGCCGCCTCGCGCAGAATGATGGGCACGTCCTCGAAACCGGCCTTGGCAGACAGAATCATGTACGGGCTGGTGATGTAGGTCTGCGCCAGGACAACACCAGCGAACGATCCGGTGAGCGGCCAACCCATCGCCGCCGCCCAGCCACCCACCAGGGTATTGGGACCGTACATCGCCATCTGGGCAATACCCCCGACCACCGGCGGCAGCACCAACGGTAGCGCGACCAACCCCTCCAGCAGCGGGCGCACCGGCAGGCGCGGCAGCGATAGGAGGTAACCCGCGGGGATGCCGAACACCACAGCGAGCCCTGTGGACACCAGGGCCGCCAGTGCAGATGTTGCGGCAGCATGGCGCAGGGTGGGATCCGCCAGCGCAGCGGAGAGCGCACCGGGCCCCAACCCCCGCAGCAGATGCAGCAGCGGCAATGCAATGTAGAAGAACGGCACAACGGCGCACACAGCCAGCACGCCGGCAGGCAAGCGTGGCAGCCGCATCACGTCCCGCTTCCCCGCGCCCGCTCCACGGCCTGCCTGACCACGTCCGGAACCGCGCTGGTATCGCCGCCGATGCTGGCGGGCGCGGGCCGGAAGCCGTCGTCCATCAATATCTCGTGGCCGCGCCCATTCACCAGATAGGCGACGAACGCCGCCGCCTCGGCCGGATGCGTGGACGTGGACGGTACCGTGGCGACAAACAGGATGGGCGCCCCATGCTGCGCCTGGCCCTTGGCGGGCGTGTACACAGCCGTTTGATACAACTTGGCATCCGCCGGGTTGCCCAGGTTGATCTCGTCCGGCAAGGAGATGAAGGGAACCTGCCACTCCACCGCCTCATGCCGATACGCCATGACCGCATCCAACTGCCCCGTTTCCAGCATGGCCAGCAGGGTTTCTTCCGGGTACACCTGCTTTGGATTCTCCGTATCCCCCAGTAGCCTCCGCGTCAAGCCCGGCAGATGGTAATACCGCTCAGCCAACTGGAACGTGAACAGGGTGCTGACGCCCTTGGGGTCCAGTTGCGGGTCCGTCCGCCCAAGGCGAAAGCCCGGCTGTGCCAACACCTGGTACCAAGGCATTTTGCCGCTCGCCGCATCCGCAAGCTGCGCTGCAAACCGGCTCTTGGGCGAATACGCAATCACCATCTCGTCCTCCGCCACCGGCACGTACCAGCGCGCAAGATTGCGATTCGCGCTCCCCATCAACAAGTTCTGAACTACCGCGGGCGATGCGCTGATGAACACGTCTGGTTTGCGCAGCCCGCTGCGGATCAGTTGCGCCAGCGCGGCTGATCCCTGCGCCTCGCCTTCGACCTTGGCGCCAAGCGACGCCAGCGCGTCCGGCACGATGTGGTCCTCCATCACCTTGGTCATGGAGCCAGCGTAGAGCACGGACAGGGTGACAGGCTGTGTTCCGCCTGCGGCTTGGCCTCCGTTGGACGGCGCGCCGCAGCCACTCACCACGAGCGCCATCAGTGCCACCGGGATGCCGGCGCCTTGAAGCAGGCGCCTGTGCGCCCTCAGACCGTGGATAACCCTGCTCATGTGTCACCCCGCTCCTCTCCCGATGCAGTCTTCTTCCATCCTATCACGACCCGACAGGGATGGGGAGACAAAGCCACCGCTTGATCCACACCCTACCCGGGTCCATTCACAGATTCTTTACACACACTTTACCGCGCCTCCACGAAAGCTCAACGGTGCATTTACGGGCGGATTCTACGATGAAAGTGCAAATCGGAGGAGAGGTGAGAGTATGGCGCAGGCGGTGAGTCTCCCAACGTCCACCCCAATCGCGAACACGCAGGTGCGGATGGCAGACGCGGCGCCCGGCGCGCACACCGCGGAAGCTGTGCTCGAGGCTTGCGGATTGTCCGTACACTACGGCACACGCCAGGTATTGCACGAGATTGAGTTGCGTATCCCACGGGGAACGCTGACCGCGCTGATCGGGCCATCCGGGTGTGGCAAGTCCACACTGCTGCGATGCTTCAATCGGCTCCACGACGTAAACCCGGGCGTGCGCGTGGAGGGGGAAATCCGGATCAACGGCTATCCAGTGAGTGCTTGGGACCCCGTGGCCCTGCGCCGGCGCGTGGGTATGGTGTTCCAGCGGCCGAATCCGTTCCCCGGTCGGTCGGTGTTTGAGAACATCGCGCTGCCGCTTCGAGTCTCAGGTGTGCGCGGAAAACGCGCGCTGGCACAGCGGGTCGAACAGGCGCTGCAGGCAGCGGCGCTATGGGACGAAGTGAAGGATAGGCTGCACCAACCTGCCCAGGCACTCTCCGGCGGACAGCAGCAGCGGCTCTGCATCGCCCGCGCACTGGCGCTGGAACCGCAGGTGCTGCTTTTGGACGAACCAACGTCCGCTCTGGATCCCGTCTCCACCCAGCGCATTGAGTCGCTGCTGCAGGAACTTAAATCACGCTGCACGCTGATCCTCGTCACCCACCACCTGGGTCAGGCGCGCCGGTTGGCGGAGCACACGGTGCTGCTCGACGCCGGTCGCATCGTCGAGCAGGGACCCACGGAGCAGCTTTTTGAGGCCCCGTCGGATCCTCGCACAGCGGCCTACTTGAGTCGCGCCGAGTGAGGCAACGGGCGGCGTGGCGGACGGAGCAGAACGCACGGCACTGGTGGTGGACGACGAGCCGGCCATTCGCCAGTTGGTGGAACATCATCTGCGGCGTGAAGGCTTCCGAACGACAGGCGTGGAGCGCGGGGACGAGGCGTGGACGCTGCTGCAAGGCACGATGTCCGCTTGGGACGTGCTGGTGATGGACGTCATGCTGCCAGGCATGGATGGGTTGGAGTTGTGCCGTCGCTACAGGCAGTCGGGGGGATGTGGTGCTGTCGTGCTGTTGACAGCGCGCGATGATGAAGTGGATCGCGTTGTCGGCCTGGAACTTGGCGCCGACGACTACGTGACCAAACCGTTCAGCCCGCGGGAACTGGTGGCACGGATCCGCGCGGTGCTCCGGCGCACCACCCGGACACCGGCCGCAGGCGCGATGGTCGACGAACCCCCGCTCGTCAGCGGTGACATCGCGGTGTCCCAAACGAGACACGAGGTCCGCGTCGGCGGCCGTGTGATCAATCTGACACCTAAAGAATTCGACCTGCTGGTATTTTTCATGCGCCATCCCGAGCGTGTTCTGCGCAGGGATGACATTCTGCAACACGTTTGGGGATACACCGCCACGCCCGATACACGGGTCGTGGACACCTATGTCGCGCACCTGCGCGAAAAGCTGTGCGACAGCGCGAAGAGCCGAGCACGCTTCGTCACGGTTCGCGGCATCGGATATAAATTCATCCCACAGGAGGAGATGGGAAAATGACACACACCCTTCGCCACGGACGCATGGCACTCGTCGGAGCAGCAATGCTTGCCGTGGGCGCACTCGCAGGTTGCGGCAGTGGATCGGACACGACCGGCGGCAACGGCAATACCGCCGGTAACAGCACCGCTTCGATCGGGGCCGTCACCCTCGCGGAGAGCGGATCGTCGCTGCTGTACCCGCTCTTCAACAACGAGTGGATCCCGGCGTATGCCTCGGTGGACAAAAGCGTGACCCTGACAGCGGAGTCCAGCGGCAGCGGCACGGGCATTGCCAAGGCCATCGCGGGACAGGTGCAGATTGGCGCGTCCGACGCCTATCTCAGCGATGGGCAGATGCAGCAGCATCCGACGATGCTCAACATCCCGCTCGCTGTGTCGGCTCAGCAGGTGATGTACAACGTCCCGGGGCTCGGCAAGAATGTGCATCTCAAGCTGGACGGTCCGACGCTGGCTGCCATTTATGAAGGCAAAGTCCAGTACTGGGATGACGCGTCCATCACCACATTGAATCCCGATGTGAAACTGCCGCATCAGCGGATCATCCCGGTACATCGCTCCGACTCAAGCGGTGACACGTTCTTGTTCACGCAGTACCTGTCGGATACCGATGCCGCCTGGAAGACCAGCATCGCCTACGGGACGAGTGTCTCCTGGCCGGCGGTGCAAGGCGCGCTGGGCGCGAAGGGCAACAGCGGTGTGGTGCAGACACTCGCGGCCACGCCGGGCAGCATTGGCTACGTGGGCATCAGTTGGCTGGATCAAGGCGTGCAACAGGGGCTTGGCTACGCGGCACTCAAAAACCATAACGGCCAGTTCGAACTGCCGACCGCCGACGCGATTCAGAAGGAGGCGGCTGCAGGTGTGAATCAGGTACCCGACGATGAGCGCATCTCCCTTATCAACCTGCCCGCCGATGGCGGTTATCCCATCGTCAACTTCGAGTATGCCATTGTGAACAGCCAGCAGCCCGCCGACGTCGCGACGGCGCTCAAGAAGTTCCTGACCTGGGCCATCGATCCGCAGCAGGGGGGCGGTTCGCAGTATCTCACACCGGTGCACTTCCTGCCCCTGCCCGCGGCCATCCAGAGTAAGAGCCAGGCCCAGATCTCCAAGATTGGGCAGTGAGCGGTCATGAAGCCCGTGCCCAAGCGTCCATGGGTTGGCGCCGCCTCGCTCTTGCTGGGTGGCGCCGCAACCCTGCCCGTGCTGCTGTCGCTACTGTTGCTCGGCGTGCTGGCGGTCGATGCGGTCCCCGCAGTGCGTGTGATGGGCTGGCACCTGGTAACGGACTCCACGTGGGACCTCGGCAACCTGTATGGTGCCACGACGCACGTGAGGGGTGTGCCGGTACCCACCGGCGCGCACTACGGTGCGCTCCCGTTCCTGGTCGGCACGCTGTGGTCGTCGGCCTTGGCCATGCTGGTCGCCGTGCCCGTGGCCACCCGGGCCGCCATTCTGACGGCGTACGGCCTGCGCGGTCGGTGGCAGCGTATGGCCGCTGTCCTCATCGATCTGATTGCCGGGTTGCCGAGTGTCGTGATCGGGCTGTGGGGTCTGTTGGTGCTGGTCCCCTTCATTCAGAACACGGCGGCGCCGGTACTGACGCGGCTCGGGCGATGGATCCCGTGGCTCGATGGCCCCGTCACCAGTGGCATGGGACTGCTCGCGGCGACGCTGGTGCTGGCGCTGATGGTCACGCCTGTGATCACGTCGACGCTGCGGGAACTGCTGGCGCAGGTCCCGGCCGAGATCCGCGAGGCTGGTTTCGCGGCGGGTCTCACGTCATGGGAGGTGGTGCGCCTCGTATGCCTGCCGGCGGTGCGCAGCGGTCGCGTCGGAGCCGTCGCACTCGGATGGGGACGTGCCATCGGCGAGACGATGGCGGTGCTCATGGTCGGCGGGAACGCGGCGAACGTGTTGCCCACGACGCTGTTCAGTCCCATCTCGACGGTCGCGGCCAGCGTCGCGGAGCAACTGGATGCCGCGCTCACTGATCCGACGGGCATGGCCCTGCACGCGCTGAGTGCGCTCGCGCTGGTGCTGATGGTGATCTCCGTGGGCACCAGCACGCTCTCGCGGCTGCTTGTCCGTCGAAGCGCACAGTTCCGGCATGCGGCGCAGTCACCCGAAGACGAGGAGGTGAGCCCATGGACTTCCCGCGCCTCCGCCTGATGCGACGTCTACGGGACCCGCTCGGTTGGGGTATCTCGGTCTTGTCCACAGTGCTTGTGCTCGCTGCGCTGGCCAGCATCATCGGCAATATCCTGCTTCGCGGTCTCGCATCATTCCGGCTGTCGGTGTTCTGGACCGTCACACACGGCGTCGCGGGCGGGTTGGAAAACGCCATCCTCGGCACGCTCTGGCTGGCGCTGTGGTCCACCTTGCTCAGCGCGGTGCCGGGAGTCGCCGCTGGCCTGTACTGCGCATGGCTGGCTCCTCCGCGCTGGGCGGGCGCCATCCGCTTTGCCTGCGAAGTGCTGAGCGGTGTACCGAGCATCGTGATTGGCTACGTTGGCTACACCGTGCTGGTGCTGGGTTTCGGTTGGGGCTTCTGCACACTGGCCGGAGCCATCGCACTGGCCGCCATCCAGTTGCCCTACATCACCCGGGCGACGGACGCCGGGCTTGCACAGTTGGGCACCGATGTACGTGACGGCGCACTTGCTGCAGGTTTGACGCCAGGGCAGACCGTGCTACGCGTCGGGCTTCGGGCTGCCGCTCCGGCCGTTCTCAGCGGTACGTTGCTAGCCGCGGCCATCGCCGTGGGAGAAACCGCGCCGCTTCTTTTCACCGCCGGTTGGTCGCCGCTTGTACCGGATGGCTCGCTCCTCCACCATCCGGTTGGATACCTGACGTACGTCGCGTGGAGCTATATCGAACAGCCTTATCCAGCCGCCCATGCGCTCGCTTACAACGCCGCGCTTTTGCTGCTCGTGCTCGTGCTCGTGCTACAGGTGGCAGCGCGTGGGTTGGCGCGCCGTGGTCTGCGGTGAGCCACCCTGCACAGGAATTACGGATCACGCCCCGGCAGCGAAAGGTCTGCCGGGGTTTTGTTATGCGGAGTACCTGCGATGACCATCCTTGCCCCGAACCTTCACGGATGATACGCTCTTGCTGGGCAACGTACCCAAGCTTTCCCCATCCTTATGCTGAAGGAGACACACATGGCTGGACAAGGTCAGCGCCAATCATTTCCGGTGATCCCAACCCGGCGAACCATCACGCTCGCCTCGCCGAGCGATGGCCTGCGCAATGCGCTCGTCGGTACCGTGTATCTCTTGGCCATCGTGCTGTGGTTCCTACCTGTGTGGCTCAACCCTCAGTCTCGGTTTATCGGCCTACCCACAGACACGCAGCAGTTCATGTGGTACCTGGGATGGTTTTGGCACGCCGTGGCAACCCATCAGAATCCACTGATCACATACGACCTGAACGCGCCCACCGGTATGAACCTGATGTGGAACACTTCCATCGTGGCCGAGAGCATCTTGTTCGGATGGCTCGTGCCTCTGTTGGGGTTGACCACGGTGTTCAATGTCCTTAACGCTGTGAACCTCTGGCTGATGGGATGGTTCGGCTTTCGAACGGGTCAGGTCTGCGGCCTCAGTCGGGTACTGGCTGCCCTGGGAGGCGGCTTATGCATGACTTTGCCAGCCCTCACACCACAACTTCTCCAACACACCCACGTCGTGTGCCTGGCCCCGTGGCTGGCCGCCACTTACATGTTGGCGCGGGCCTTCGCGGGATATGTCCACCGCTGGGTGCTATGGGGTGCGGGACTGGGGCTGTTGGCTGCCATCACCTTCTACACATCCGCAGAACTGGTGGCATTCACGGTGCTGGCCGCTCTCGCCTTCCTACTGTGGCTACTTGTGGAAAGCGTCGCCGGCCGACGCCTGTTGACCACCGCGATGCGCCGAATCCCGTGGCGGGCATGGGCAAGTGGGCTGGTGGCATATGTTCTGCTCTGTGTACCTGGCCTGAGCGTCATGTTTTTGGGGCCGCTGCGCCCGCAGGGTCAATTTCATAGCGCAGAGGTTTTCTCCAATGACCTTGCGAACTTCTTCCTTCCCACACCTATCTACCTGCTGCACACAGCTCAAACTTCATCGCTAGCACATCGGTATACGGGGAATCTCTTCGAATGGAACGGCTATCTGGGCATTGCGTCCAGCCTTTGCTGGATATGGGCAGCTTGGCGGTTGCGCCGGTATCCTGCCGGCCGCGCGCTCGCCGCGACCGGAGCACTTCTGGCTCTATTATCCCTTGGGCCACACCTGCACATCGCGGGGCGGGTCACACATGTCCCGCTGCCGTGGCAACTCCTCGAACATGTGCCGGTTCTGCATCAGGGATTGCCCGCTCGACTGATGCTCATAGGAGACCTCGTGATAGTCGCTCTGATCCTATGGGCCGTACACGATGGCGAACGCAGCCGAACGGAGCGTCTGCATCCACAGACCGGGCATCCACGCGCGCACATGAGGTGGGGCAGATTGGCGCTCGCCGCGGTGCTGCTGTCCTGGCTGCCCCACCTGCCCTTTCCATGGTCTTCGACTCCAGCGTACGCGGCGGACTTCACACCGTCCTCCACGGTGGAGCGCACACTCGAGACGCAGCGGACCCTGGTGATCACCGACGATTTTCCTTCCTTCATGCAGGTGCAGGCCCTGGCCGGCTACACGTTCCCGGTCGTGAACACGTACGGCTTCCCTCCTGATCCAGCCCGGCAAAGGCCATGGCTCGGGGGCAACTACCGGTCGTGGCTAGCTCATACGTCCGATCCGCAGACCCTCGCCCGCTTCCTGCGAAGCGGCGTGTCGTTGACGGGCGCGCAGTGCGTCGTGTACGTCGACAGCGAAGACACACCGCCGCCCGCGCCCCTCGCAAAGGCGTTTGCGCAGGTACTCGGGGCTCCCACTGTGGTGGGCCAGCACACCCTGGTGTGGCGGGTCCACGGATGAGGGGGTGGCGCTCCACCGCGCCAGGCCTCAGCTCCGCGCCTTCTCCCGGCGCAACCGGCGCAACAGCGCGTACAGATATCCCCAGGTGAGGGCGAACATCGCCGCCGACAGCACCAGGCTCAGCGACAGGCGACCTCCTTGTAGCAGGCCGCCCGCCGAGGAAGAGCCCAGTGCATTGCCGATGGTGTTGGCGAATACCCGC
Organism: Alicyclobacillus sp.; assembly: GCA_023511725.1. Taxonomy (GTDB): domain Bacteria; phylum Bacillota; class Bacilli; order Alicyclobacillales; family Alicyclobacillaceae; genus JAIMAY01. The sequence continues at coordinate 11,704 of JAIMAY010000014.1, read as the reverse complement.
ACGCCAAACATCTGGCTGAATGCCGTCGCAGGCGTGAACTCGAGAAACACGCTGTCTATCACGGGGCTCGCCGCCTGAGAGCAGGCGGACCTGAGCAGAAACAGCGCAGCGAACGGTACGGGCCCTTGGGCTGCGGCCAGCCCCAACGTGCCCAGTCCCGCGAGCGCGAAGGCGCCCGTCATGACGCGCACGGGACCGAGCCGCGCCACGCACAGGCTGACCAGCCATGCGCCGACCGAGGTCGCCAGCAGGTTGGCCGCAGAAATGGTGGAAATGGTGTGATCCGACAGGTGGAACTCATCCCTCAGCACCAGCGAGGCGAATGGCGTAAACAGGCCGAACGCCGCGCCCACGCCGAAGGAGTATGCACCCATCCGCACCAGGTGCCATGAGGGTAGTTGGAATGCATGCCGAGCCCGCGCGTCCGGCGCCTGTACGAACCAGCGAATGCATGGCGACACCAGCGTGATGGCGGCAGCCACCCCCATCGTCAGGCGATAGCCAAAGGCCGCGCACAGCCAACCGCTGGCCGCCATGCCGATGGCGATGGCCAGACTGTAGAAAGCGACAAACCGGCTCAGCACCGCAGCACGTCGGTCGGCCGGCGTCAGTGAGCTGAGCACCACGTTTTCCGTGGCCATCAAAAGCCCATTGGCAATGCCACCAAACACTGCCGCCCCCAGCCAGCCGCCGAAGCCGTGCGCGAGGGCGGTCCACAGGTAGCTCACACCAACCCCGAGCGTCGCCCACTTCCAGGCGACTGACGCCCCCACCCGGTCACACAGCGGTCCGAGCAGCAGCGCGGAGAGTCCAGCCGCGAGCGAGTTCGCCGCGAACAGCAGGCCAATGCGGGCGTCGTTCATATGACCCCACTGGTATAGAAAGGGCTGCGTGTAGTTGTTCACGCCAATGCCGACACTCAGCCACAGTTCGGAGACAAAGTAGAGAATCAGGCTCCGGCGAAGACTGAGACGAGGCGTGGCCTGCGCCCGTTCGGCCTCCGCCAGCGGATGAGGATGGCTCATGATGCCGGGATCTCCTCAGGATGAAGGCTGCGGCCTAGACGATGCGCCTCGTCCGGACCGCGCACCCTTCAGCATACCATGATCTGCACTTCGACGGGTGCTCCACAATCGACCGGCCGTCAACGCCAGCAACCAGACGGTCGTCAGGGACAGGGCAACGCTCGGCCAGAGATCCGTTAGAAAGCGCAAGGCGCGACCCTGATCCAGCACCAGCCAGTAGGAGAGGCCGCCCACAATCAGCGCCGGATGCTCGTTGCAGCGGCTGATGAGCGCCGTATTGGCGCGGATATTCTCGGTAAAGCCATCTATAAGAGTAGAGGCGGATGTGCGGGAGGCACACCGCCCTCAGGATCAGCCGAAGAACCAAATTGCCAACAGCGCTCCGAGAATCACGTTCACCACCACGGTGAGGGTGAAGACCGCCACCGCCCGTCCGCCCACGTCACGCAGGTCGGAAAAACGCGTGTTGAGACCAACCCCCAGGAAGGTCAACGTGAACAGCCACGTCCGCAGTGCATTCAAATTTGCCGTGAAATTCGTGGCAAAGTCATTCCCCAGCGCCGCCTGCCACCAGGTGGACAGTAGGGATGCCACGATGAAGGCAAGCACGAATTTTGGGAATCGCTCCCAGATCCGGCGCAGTACAGAAGCTTGTGGACGCGACGCAGATGGATCGCCGTCACGAGCATCCCAGAGCACGGCCGACACGGTACCAAAGATGAGGCAAACTATCGAGATGAGAACGTCCCGGCTGAGCTTGACCAGAGAAAATGCCTTGACCGCATCATCGCCAAGCATGGCAGCAGCTGCCGCACCAGAGGCATCGGCGAGTTCGGAGCCGCCGATCCACGCCCCGCCGACCACATTTGACAAATGCAGTAGGCGTACCAGCGCAGGCAACAGGAAGATGAGGACCAGGCCATATACCACCACCAATGACACCACGTAACCCACCTGGCGATGCTTGGCTCGCACGGTGTTCCCCACAGCGATGGCTGCCGATACGCCACAGACGGACGCACCTGCGCCCAGCACCGCCAGATATCGGTCCTCGATCTTCATTCGGCGCCCAAGCCACTGGGAGACGGCGAAACCCACCGCAACGATGAGCAGCGCCTCCAAGAAGCCTTTGGGTCCAGACCTGGCGATGATGGAGAAGGGTAGGTTTGCTCCCAGAAGCACGATGGATGTCTTGATGAAAAGTTCTGTCCGATCTGAAGCAGCCCTGAGCCAATGCGGTAGACGAAACACATTGCCGCCAATGACGCCGATGATGAGCGCCCAGAAGGGATACTCCAGACCGTAAGTTTTGAGCGTCTGCTGGCTGCCAAGAACCAGCACCACCAACGACACCATAAACAGTATCGTGAACCCGACGACGTAACGTCGAGCCGACGCACCCAGCCGCTGTGCCGCCAACCCCGTCAGCACCAGCAATACCAGCCACACACCGATGTAGGCAGGCCACTGCTTGGCAAAGTGCACACCGAGGGGTGTTTGTGGCCAGCTTTTGGGTACCGCGTGCTGAAAGAAGTCCAGCGGCATGTGAAACAGATACGCAGCCCACGCAGCGACCACCAAGAGCAGTCCCAGGAAGACCGACCAGCCATCTTCGCTCCAGCCCTTCACCTTCTCTGGAGGAGCGTGTTCCCGAGAGACGTCCGACATTCAATCCTCCTCCCTTCATGGTTCGCCGTCGTGCCCTCACCCCGTGGAACGCCTGGAAGGCACAACCTCGCCTTAATGTTGATTAAACAAAGTTGTATTATATGATTTTGTGGCTAGAGTATAATTCGTGGAATTCACCCCTGTCAACCATGTTTTTATACTAAGTTCTGGCGTGAGGTAACCTGCCTGCCGATTGGAGCGTTGAACTGAAGCAACAACCCCACCCGGCCGTCGGGTGGGGTTGTTCCTGGGGGATTCGTGGAGCGGTCGGCCTCAGGCGTCCTGAGTCCGCGATGACTGCGGTTCCAGCGCTGCCTTTGCCCGCTCGTACAACCCGGCCATCCCGCCATACAGCGCATAGAAAAAAGCGTCCGGCGCGTCAAGTGAAAACGACGCGTAGTTGCGCGGATCCACGCCCAATTGGCGTTCAAACAGACGTGCGCTGTCATACGCGTAGAAGCAGAAGTTCACGAAATCGAACAGCGGCATCTTCTCGTAGATGGTCACGATGTCATGCGCGTACCGCTGCACATCGCGGGCGGCCTCGGACACCATCTCCACAGCGTCCTGCAGGGTCACGTGAATCTTCAGCGTGGCAGGTCCCGTCACTACAACGCGGGCCATTCGGACTTCCCTCCCCTGCGGGCGTCAGCGTGTAGTATCCCTGACGTACGGCCGCCTCAAAGTCGTCAATCGACAACAGGTCGGCGTCCTCCGGCCACGGCGGGCGCAGTTGGATGAAGCCGTCGTCCGCCACATCCGGGTTGTCCGGGTTCAACAAAACACCTTCTGCGAGGAGACGGCGGATGACCGCCAGGCCCCACCACAACGACGGATCAGACGGAGGAGTTTCGCGCGCCCGCTGACGGACCTGGTACACCGCTTCATAAGGCATCGGCACCAGTACCACAACGTGCCGAATCGCGCCATTCGACTCGACGAGAAGTACGCGTCGATAGCCATGCGCAATGTGCCCCACCGGGAGCCAACGGACCACCGGGGTCATTCTGCCACCCGGCCGATGCGCACCTGAAACAGTTGCGGGCCGCGCTCGATGTACTCCCACGAGAACAGGCCGGGGCGCTCCAGTTCAAACTGGTAGCGGAGCGGAACCGGATCGTGATCATTCACCAGCAGCATGGCCTGGCCAGGTTCCAGCTTATCAAACGTCTCAAAGATCACGCGGTGCTTCATATGCGGCGGATACTCGGTCGCGCGAACCGTGTACGCGAATTCACTCATCGATGGTCAACCTCCCGTGAAATGTGGTTCCAACGCCCACTCTAGCGAATGTGACCGACGGGCTTCGTGACGCGCATCACAGCGAGGATGAAATCTACACGGCCAGCGTTGGAGTGCCCCAGCACACCGTCCGGCCATTGGGGTGACATTTCCCATAGAATTCCGGCGTGTCGCGGTATAAAGTGGAACTATCGAATCAGGCATGCCTGCGCCCATCCGGTGCAGGCATGGCCCCCGGAGGCTTCACGGGATGATCACATCCACGAAAAAGCGGCTGTCCGCCACGGTGTACTACCTTCTGACAGGACTTGCCCTGAGCGTGCCCACCTTCATCGGTGCCGGTATCGCGTGCCCCGGCTGGGCGCGCGGCGACACCGCATCTCCGCTGTCGCTCGCGGTGATCCACGCCCTCTTCCTGGGGGTGATGCTGACCGTGGCGTGCGGCGTCCTGTACCAGATTGTGCCGATCGCGTTTCAAGCTCCGCCGGTGCCCCGCCACGTACTCGCCTGGCACCTGCCGCTGCACGTGCTGGCCGTGTTAGGCATGCTGGCCGGCTTCCTCACGGCCCACTGGCTCTGGGTCGGGTGGAGCGGAACGGCGCTCGTCGTCCTGCTCGGGGTGTATCTTAGCTTTATCGCTGGCAGCTACCTCCGAGCGCGTAACCGCACTGCCGTGCACCGCGGTCTCATCATGCCGATGCTCGCGCTGGCGGGCGTGCTGGGCGTGGGACTCCTTCAAGCCTTTGATCCGGCCCAAGCCACCACAACCGTCGTCAGCAGCCACATGCTGCTTGGCATCGCCGGTTTCTGGGTGGGGCTGGTGCTGGTCTTCTCCTACAAGCTGTTTCCTATGTTCGTCATCAGCCACGGTTACAAGGCATCCTTGCCCCGCACCATCAGCCTTTACGTCGCGGGCGTAGTGTCGTGGTTGGCGGCGGTGTGGGCAGGGGACGCGGGCGTGACGGTGGGCAGTTTCCGAATCAGCGCGTTCCTCCGGATCACCGCGGCCCTGCTCACGATAGCGGCGTTGGCGGGCTTCTCCGTGGATATGATGCGCGTCTGGCAGGCGAGCCGCCGACGCCGAGTCGTGATCCCTGTATACGAAGCGGCGGTGGCGATGGCGGTGTTGGCGCTGAGCGGCGCGGCGACGGCCCTGGCGTTGGCCATCCCCTGGATGGAGGTGGTGGTACCCGCCCTGTACGCGCTGACCTTCGGCGGACTCATGGCCCTCATCCTCGCCTATGTCCAAAAGATGGTGCCGTTCCTGTGGTTCGAATACCGCTTCAGCAAGCGCCCAGAACGCCGCACGGCGCCGCTCATCGACGACATGGTGCCGCGCCGCCCAGCGCTGGCCGGATGGGTGCTGTTCGGCGTGGGCACCCTCGCCGGGATCCTGGCCTGCGCCTTGGCTACGGAGACGGAAGCGGCCGCAGAGGTGGCCGGATGGATAGCGGGGATCTGCCAAGCCCTGGGGACGGCGATGCTGTGGCTGAGCCTGCGCCACGTGCTTACCATCGGCGGACCGCGGCCCACCGATGAGGAGCCAGCGGCGACCGTGGCACGGGAGCCCGGCGCTTAATCGCATTTTTTCGTCCGATCACAGCGGAAACCAGCAGGAACTCGCCCACCGATGTCGAAATCAGGGGTCAAACATACAACGGGCAAACTCACCGAAAGGTGCGGGCGCAAAGCCGAGGGTCTAAGGGCCGCGCGGCCGGAAACATCCGCCGGGCGTGCCTATGACGGCCGGGCTGCTCATAGAGGAAGTCATCTGCGTGAGGCGACATGCGCTCCGATGCCGGATCGGGGCGCTTTTTATTTCGGTGAGGGGTGCCTATCCAACCTTTCGGGGCGGGTGAAATTTACAGAAGGGAAGGGTTCGTCCTATGCATCGCTCTTGGAAATGGACGGCGACCACGGCGGCGCTCAGCTTGACCGTGCTGTGGATGCCGACCACAGCCATGGCGGCGGGCCATGGCCACACGGCGGAGCACCCGAGCGAACATGCGGCAGCCGCCGTACAACACGAATCGAACCACGCGGTGGTCCAAGCGGCGTTGGCGCGAGTGCAGCACGCCCAATCGACGGCAGCGCACACGAGTTCCACCAATCCCAATGCAGCAAAGCAAGCCGCGCATGCGCAGGCGGTTCAGCAGCTGCATGCGGCCATTGCGCAGTTGCATGCAGATGTCGCGCAGGCCCGGGCCGTGCACGCTGAGCTTGTCGCCGCAAGCCAGGCATTTGCTGCGGCCGTCCAGCAGGCCGTCGCTGCGGGTGACTCGACGGATGTGCAGAACGCTTTGAGTCAGGCCAAATCGATTTTGACCACCCTACACCAGGCCGTGCAGGCACAGAACACGGCGAATCAGCAGCAACAAGAGTCGACGGCCGCGCAGAACCGCGGTGACCTCGGCACCGCCATCGCGGCGATTGAGGCTGCGGATCAACGAGTGAAGCAGAAGATCGCGCTGATGCAGACCGCCACCAACGAGCTTGAGCAACTGACCCAGATGCTCACCAGCCAGGTGGGTTCGGCGTCGGGGGCAGCCAACTCGACAGGTGGCGCGGAGCCGTCCGCACCGAGTGCGAATGAAACCGGATCGAGCGGGGACGACTCGGCCACGAACGAAGAGCAGGCGGGAGCCGGTAACTCCGATGAGAACAGCGCAGCTGACGAATCATCATCGAGCGGTGACGCGGCTGCAAACGGCACGTGAGTCCGCGGCAAAACGAGAGGGACCGGGGGCGGATAGGCGCGCCGCCTCCCCTCCACAAGCGAAAGGGTCGATGGCCGTGAGCAGTGTCCGTGCAATATGGATGGCCGTAACCTTCATGGTTCCTTTGCTCGCCGCCTGTGGCACACCGACCACCGGCACCGCAGCCGCTGGCTCCGCGTCCGGTAACGTGCAGGCGTCGTCCAACGCATCCGGGTCCCCGCCTCAGGTGAGCACAAACGGCACGGCGGCCAGCCACGGCAACGCCAGCGCAGGTGATGCGCAGGTCACCGTGAATGGCACATCCTCCGGAAGTGCTGCGGCGTCGTCGACGGGACAGGTGCCTCAGGTGTCGAATCATAGCGTGAGCCCCTCGCAAGCGAAGCAGGTGCAGCAAACGCTGCAGGAGTTGCAGAATATTATCGGCCAACTGCAGTGAGGGAACAGGGCCGGGTGCAAGTCACCCGGCCTTTGCCGCCAAGCGGGGACGCCGGTCGGGCCACGCGCGCAGCGCGAGGTGCGACAGGCAGCAGATGATGCAGGATACTATCGTGACGTGGATAAGAAAGGCGGGAACGCTCAGATGCGTCACCAGCAGCAGCCAACCGCTGTACGCCTGCAGCACGACCAGCACAAGCGCGACCGTCGTCAGCCGCCGCATGTCACGAAGGCCGCGATGGTGATACACCATCCACAGCGTCGCCAACCACACCAGCAGGCCGAGGGCGATGGATCGGTGCGCGACGTCGAGCCAGAAAGCCCGCCCAACCGCGGAACCCTCCGAGGGCAACGGCCAACCCTGAAACATCGCCCCAGCGCCGGTGCTGGCTACGTATGCGCCCACATAGATGGCGATGAAGCCGTACACCACCAGAAGAAACGTGGAGAGATGCAGAGCGTCTGAGGAATCATTAGCCCGCAGTGCGAAGGCCCGTAAACCGATGTCCTTGGCTTCGGCTCGACGCCTTTCCACCCACCCCGACGTGACCGCCAGCAGATACGTCCCCACCAAGGCCAGCAGCGCCACGCCAAGGTGCAGTGCCATCACCCAGTCGGGGTTGACAAACATGACCGCGAGGGCGCCCAGCGCACCTTCCCCCAGAACGCCCCCCACCATCATCACCACGCCGAGCCGTGCCTCCCACCAGGCTCGGTACCGGATCCAAGCAAGCGCAGCCCAAACCAACACCACCGGGCCAGCCACCAATACGCTCAGCCGGTGCGTCCATTCGATCACGGTCGCACGCGTCCACACCGACGGGATCAGCGCCCCGTTGCACAGCGGCCAGTCGCGGCCGCAGCCAAGGGCGGAGCCAGTGACGGTGTCGGTGTACCCGAGCAGATTGACCACAAGGATCAGCGCTGCGGCGGTCCAGGCCAGCACGCGGATGATCCGCGCGCCTGACCGGATCGGCCGAGACGCGGACGCCACTTCGGACGCCCGTCCTGGGAAGGAAACGACTTCGCCCATGCCGCTCATCCCAGACCGCCTCCGCTCCACAGCGTGCACAGCACCACCCACGTGAACGCGGCCGGCAGGTACGCCAGCGATGCCAGGAACGTGCGACGAGCCCACGTCGTGTCGGTCAGGTCCGACCGCAGCAGACGGTAGTTGATCCACCAAAAGCCCGCCGCCATGGTCAGCGCGCCCGCCGCGTAAGGGATGGGAGCGCGGGTGTAGGGCGTGATCGCCAGCGTGACGGCCCACAGCAAGGTGGCGTACGCCAACATCTGCCGCCGCGTCGAGCGGATGCCCCGCACCACCGGCATCATCGGAACGCCTGCGTTGGCGTAGTCGTCCGCTTTGTACAGCGCCAACCCCCAGAAGTGGCTCGGCGTCCACAGCAGCACCACCGCAAACAGCAACCACGCCGGCACCGCCAGGTGGCCGGTCACCGCAGCCCAACCGACAAGCGGCGGGATGGCGCCGGCACCGCCGCCGATCACGATGTTCTGCGGTGTACGCCGCTTGAGCAGCATGGTGTAGACGATGCCGTAGTACACATACCCCACGGTCGTCCACAGGGCGGCGGCGCCGTTGACCCAGATGGCCTCGATGGCCACCCCGGCAACACCCATGGCGATGGCGAGCACCAGCGCCGTGGCGGCCTGCACCTCGCCCTGCGGCAGTGGCCGATGGCGCGTCCGGGACATCACGGCGTCGATGTCCCGGTCATACCACATATTCAGCGCCGCGGAACCGCCACCGGCGAGAGCGAGCCCGACGAGTCCAGGCACAAGAACGCGCCAGGACGGGATGCCCTTCTGCGCCATCACCATGGCGCAGAAGGCGGTGAACAGAAGCAGTGCGTTAATGCGCGGTTTGGACAACGCCCAAAGCGCCCGAATGCGACCCAGGCCGGCAGGGAGGGACGCCGTAGCACCACCGGCGACGGCTGTGCGAACCGTGGTCATCCGAACCCCTCCTCACTGCACCTGAGAATTGAACGACATGATCCAGATGGACCCGAAAGCGATGGCTAACGTGAAGAACAGCCCCAGATAGATGGCCGTGGACTGGAACGGTGCACCGTCCCCTTCCGTCACGTGCATGAACAGGAACAGTTGCACCACCACCTGGAGCGCCGCCAGGATCAGCAGCACGGTGATGAGGGAGCCAGGCGCCCAAACGTGTGCCGCCGTCAGCCCGAAAGCGATGGCTGTCAACACCAGCGAGAGGATGTATCCCCAGATGTATTTGGCCCGAGCGCCCGGCCCCGTGTGTGCCGCAGCGCCGGTTTCTGTCACCTTGTTCGACATCTCACATCACCATCCCCGAGAGATACACCACTGTAAAAATGAACACCCACACCACGTCGAGGAAGTGCCAGTACAGATTGACGATGAACACCTTGCGTGCGGTGACCGCGTTGATCCCGCGCCGCAGCACCTGGTAGAGCGTGGTCAGCATCCACAGGATACCGAGCGAAACGTGGCTGCCGTGCGTCCCCACCAGCGTGAAGAACGCGGACAGAAACGCGCTCCGCTGCCATGTCGCACCCATGTGCGCGTAGTCGATGAACTCGCGAACCTCAAGCCCGACGAACGCCATCCCGAGCAGAGCCGTCACAAGCAGCCAGGCGGCGAGGGCCCTGCGCCGGCCCTCCCGCATGGATAGCGTCGCGAGACCGCCGGTGAAGCTGCTGGTCAAGAGGAGCAAGGTCTCCGCGCCAAACCCGGTCATATCGAACAGGTCATGAGCCGTCGGCCCGCCGTCGGTGTGCGTGCGCACCACCAGGTACATCGAGAACAGACAGCCAAACAACAGCATGTCGGTGGCAAGAAACAGCCAGAACCCGAAGATCCGTACGCTTTGATGCGGATCCTGAAACTCCAGGGGTACCGCCGGTGCCGTCCGTGCCCGCACCGGCTGGTTCATCGTTTGCGGCGAAACAGCCATGGTCACAACCTCCCCAGCGCAGCTTCGGTCTCGCGGATTTCCGTCGCCGGGATCTCCACCTCGTCGTGCACCTCAAGCGCCCGCAGGAGCAGGCACAGCAGCACGCCGGCGAAGCCGAGGACGACGAGCACATACCACTGGAACACGAGGCCCAAACCCGCGACGAAGAACGAGAATCCTAGCATGAATGGGCGCGCGGTGTGTTTCGGCAGGTGAATGGACGCAATCTCCTCCGCGCGCGGCCTCAGTGCATCCTGACGCCCCTCTTCCTTCAACACCCACCACATGTCGCGCGCGGTGACCGTCGGAATGACGGCGAAGTTGTAAGCCGGCGCGGGCGAGGGCAACGACCACTCGAGCGTACGACCATCCCAAGGATCCCCCGTCAAGTCCCGTTCACCATGCTTGATGCTGTACAGCACTTGGGCCACGATGAACAGGAACGCGAGCCCCATGATGTAGGCGCCGATGGTCGAGATCAGGTTGAGGGTGTTCCACCCCATCGTCGCCGGATAGGTGTACATACGCCGTTGCATGCCCATGAAGCCCAGCGCATACTGCGGCATGAAGCAGGTGTAGAACCCGATGTTCCACAGCCAGAAGGCGATCTTCCCGAGGCGCTCATCCAGCTTAAAGCCAAACATCTTCGGCCACCAGTAGTACATGCCGGCCAGCATGCCGTACACCACGCCGCCGATGAGCGTTTGGTGGAAGTGCGCAATCAGGAAGTAGCTGTTGTGATACTGATAGTCCTCCGGTGCGGCCGCCAGCAGGATGCCCGTGGCGCCCCCCGTGACGAAGTTGGGCACGAAACCGATGGTCCAGAGCATCGGCAGGTTCGTCCGGATTCGGCCGCGGTACATGGTGAACAGCCAGTTGAACACCTTCACACCGGTGGGAATACCCACGCACATGGAAGCGATGGCGAAGAACGTGTTCACGTCAGCACCGGCGCCCATCGTGAAGAAGTGGTGCGCCCACACCAGGTAGCTGATGACGCTGATGAGCAGCAGCGACGCGACCATCGACTTGTAGCCAAAGATCTCCTTGCGCGCGAACGTCGCCACCACTTCCGAGTAGACGCCGAACGCGGGCAGCACCACGATGTATACCTCGGGGTGACCCCATACCCAGAACAGGTTGATGAACATCATCGGGTTACCGCCGTGCAGGATGGTGAAGAAATCCGTCCCCGCAAGCCTATCCAGCAACAGCAGCGCCAGCGCCACCGTCAGCGCGGGGAACGCGGCCAAAATCACGATGCACGAAGCCAGCACCGACCAAGTGAACAATGGCACACGGCCCCAGGTCATGCCCGGCGCACGCATCTTGATGATGGTTGCCAGGAAGTTGATGCCCGTCGCGATGGTACCGATACCCGAGAGATTGATGGCGACCAGGTAGTAGTTCTCGCCGGGGCCTGGGTCGAACCCGAGTTCCGTCAGCGGCGGGTAGCTGACCCAACCCGCATCCGGAGAACCACCGAAGACAAACGAGATGTTGAACAGCAGCGCGCCGAAGAAGAACAGCCAGAAACTGATGGCATTCAGATACGGGAACGCCACGTCACGCGCGCCAATCTGCAGCGGCACGACGATGTTGAACAGCGCGAAGATGAACGGCATCGCCATGAACAGGATCATGATGGTGCCGTG
>JAIMAY010000013.1 GCA_023511725.1 Alicyclobacillus sp. | reverse complement strand
TCCGGCGCCGACGATCCCGTGGGCAACCGTGGACGGGGCGTCCAGCGACTCGCCCACGCCCTGCGACGGGCTGGCGTAAACGACGTGCGCCTGAGGCTGTACCCAGGCGCACGCCACGAACTCCTCAACGAGACCTGCCGCGAAGAGGTCTGGGCCGACGTCCTCAGCTGGCTGGAGGAGCGGCTGATCCACCATGTTTCGTAGGCAAGGTAGCTTCAATGGGGCCGCGGGACGCTCCCGCGGATCAACCGAGGCATGGCGCGCGGTAGTGGTGACGACCAACCTGCTTCAATGGGGCCGCGGAACGATCCCGCGGATCAACCGAACGAAAAAACGCGAAAAACAACGAGCGAGCGAGCTTCAATGGGGCCGCGGAACGATCCCGCGGATCAACTTCGGGACGGCGACGCCGAGCGGCCGGACCAACCCGCTTCAATGGGGCCGCGGGACGCTCCCGCGGATCAACGTAGGATGCCGACCACGAGCGCGGCGACGACGATGCTTCAATGGGGCCGCGGGACGCTCCCGCGGATCAACGTGCTAAGCCTCGTGGTGCTGGTCGGGGGCGGCGTGGCTTCAATGGGGCCGCGGGACGCTCCCGCGGATCAACGATACTCGCATCCTTGGGCAGTGCATGCGCTTGACGGCTTCAATGGGGCCGCGGGACGCTCCCGCGGATCAACGGAGGACTTGGAAGCGGCAGCCCGATTGGGTCTGTGGCTTCAATGGGGCCGCGGGACGCTCCCGCGGATCAACTAGCGAATCTCCATTTGTATCACCTCCCTCCAGTTCGGGCTTCAATGGGGCCGCGGAACGATCCCGCGGATCAACGGTTCTCGCGCACAAGGTCCGTGAACCGGAACTCCGCTTCAATGGGGCCGCGGAACGATCCCGCGGATCAACTGGCCGCAAGTCCGTCAACACGATATGGCCCAGGGTCGGCTTCAATGGGGCCGCGGAACGATCCCGCGGATCAACCCATCAAGGACTATGGCGGTATCTTGCCTATCACGCTTCAATGGGGCCGCGGAACGATCCCGCGGATCAACTTGCCAACACCGTGATCGACGGTCTCGCCGCCATCGCCGCTTCAATGGGGCCGCGGAACGATCCCGCGGATCAACTCCCATCGTTGAGCATTATCTTGCCGCAGGCCTGCGCTTCAATGGGGCCGCGGAACGATCCCGCGGATCAACTCGACGCGCGGTTGAAACGGCGCGCGCGTTCCTTGCTTCAATGGGGCCGCGGAACGATCCCGCGGATCAACACCGCATCAATCCGCTACCCGACATCTTCCGCAAGGCTTCAATGGGGCCGCGGAACGATCCCGCGGATCAACACGACCGCGCTCATCCAGGACGGTGCGATTACGAGCGCGCTTCAATGGGGCCGCGGAACGATCCCGCGGATCAACCACAGGATAAGGAAGGAGCAAGAGAAACATTGAAGAAGCTTCAATGGGGCCGCGGAACGATCCCGCGGATCAACTCTATGTGGTAGGCAGACCGCACTGATAGGAGATGCTTCAATGGGGCCGCGGAACGATCCCGCGGATCAACGCCTCGTCTCTCATCCCACGCCCGGCGCGGATTTTCAGTCGTATTTCGCGAACCGGCGGGCAGTTGGCTTCGAATGCCTCATGTGACTGGGTATACTCTACCATAACATCCATGGAAACTCCATACTTGTCGCGGGCTTTCGCCATTTCGCGAACCTCCCGGGATTTTCGCGTCGATGGGGGTTCGCGCAAATCAGCGGTCGCAGGTCTACGGTATCGGCTTGGTGCCGGCAGGGCCCGGGGACTCCCTGTCATGGCAAGCCAGGTCCACGTACCAACCTTAATGTATACCGTATCCATCCACCAGGAGGTCAGTCCCATGAATCACCATTGCCCACCATCCGCGATGCGAATGGCCGCCTCATTCACCCTGTCCGCGCTTATCCTGGCGGGTTGCGGCTCCGTCCAGTCGCCCGCGGCTGGGAACACGGTCGCCGGTCTGCATTCCGCTGGGCCGAACGAGACATCGCCGTCCGGCCCAAGCGCGCTGCACAGCATGCCGCCGGTCCCAGCAACCGGCGGCCAGATGGTGTGGCGGGGGCCGGTGCCGGAGCATGTCGTGATCGTCATCGAGGAGAATCACTCGTACGCTGAGATTGCAGGCAATCCGAAGGCGCCGTACCTGAACCAACTGATGCGCAACGGGGCTACCCTTACCAACTATCACGCGGTGGAGCATCCGAGCCAGCCCAACTACCTGGACCTGTTCTCGGGTTCCAACCAGGGGGTCACCGACGACTCCTGTCCGCACACGTTCGACGCACCCAACCTGGCGAGTGAGTTGCGCGCCGCGGGACTCACATTCACGGGATACGCAGAGGATCTGCCCAACGCGGGGTTTACGGGCTGCAACAATGGGGTGGTCGGCCTGCCCATCGGGGCGACGTATGCCCGCAAACACTGTCCGTGGATCAACTTCAGCAATGTGCCGGCGGACGAAAGTCAGCCATTTTCCGCATTCCCCAGCGACTTCTCACGCCTACCCACCGTTGCCTTCGTGATTCCGAACCTTCAGCACGACATGCACGACGGAACCGTCGACGAGGCCGACGCGTGGCTGAAGCAGCATCTTGACGCGTATGTCCGGTGGGCGCAGCGGCACAACAGCCTCCTCATCATCACGTGGGACGAGGACGATGAATCGGCGGACAACCGCGTTCCCGCGATTTTCGTCGGCCCGATGGTCCGCCCCGGCCAGTACGCTGTGGCCGCGAACCACTTCAGCCTGCTGCGCACGCTGGAGGACATGTACCACCTCCCGCCACTGGGGCGGAGTCGTACCGTCCAGCCCATCACGGCCATCTGGCGCAGCTAGCCGCCACCCTGTTCAATGGGCCTGTGCCTCGTTCGCCTGTCGTCCCCGCTGGTACACATACCGCCCGCCGCGCAGCCACGAGATCAGCGCCGCCATCAGCGCCATGCCCAGTGCAACCAGGAAGGTGAGGCGAAGGCCGTGCATGAATGGATCGCCGATGAGATGGGGGAAGAACGTCTGTCCCGTGAGGTACGCAGCTTGCTGCGGTGGCATCTCGTGCAACACGCCCGTCGGCGCGAGCAGGCTCTTCAGCGGATTGTAACCGAGCAGTGCGGCGAACAGCGATACGGTGGGCGGCAGCGAGGCGATGCCCTTGGCCACTGTAACCGGTACGCCGTGCGTGGTCAGGCCACTCGCTAACGCGGCCGGCAGCGTTTGCGCCAGTCCCGTGATCAGGATGGAAAAGAACAGGCCCATGCTCAGCATCGTGCCGGCGTTGTTGAAGGTGGATCGCATGCCGGAGGCCACACCGCGGTGCTCGGGCGGAACGGCGTTCATGATGGCGGCGGTGTTGGGCGATGAGAACAGCGCCATCCCGACACCGATGATGAACAGATACGTCCAGAACAACCACTTGGAGAAGTCCATCGGCAGCGTGGCCATCAGGCCGAAGCCGGCCGCCGTGACCAACATGCCCAGCGTGCTGAACGTGCGAGCGCCAAACCTGTCGGACAGGTAGCCGCTGACGGGCCCCGCCAACAGGAACCCCAGCATCTGCGGCAGCGTGTACAGCCCGGCCAGCAGCGGCGTGTCCTCATAGCGCACACCATGCATCGGCAGGTAGATGCCCTGCAGCCAAATCACCAGGATAAACTGAAGCCCGCCGCGCGCAAGCGAGGAAAGTAGCGCGGCGAGGTTTCCGGCGGTGAAGGGCCAGATCCGGAAGAGCCGGACCTGGAACAGGGGCTCGGGAGTGCGGCTCTCCAGCACCACGAACGCGGCGAGCACGACCACCCCGCCGACCAGCAGCGCCAACACCCATGGATTGTGCCAGCCCATCGTGTAAGACCGGTACGGCAAGATGCCATACGTGAGACCGAGCATCACGGCCACCAGGCCGGCGAGCAGCAGCACGTTGCCGGGGATGTCCAGGTGCGGATGCGCCTTGCGCCGCACGGTCTCGCGCAGCGCGATGTAGGCCCACACGGTGCCCATCACGCCAATCGGCACATTCACCAGGAACACCCAGCGCCAGTGTCCGGTTCCAGCCAGGAGTCCGCCGACCACGAGGCCGATCACGTTGCCCCCGATGGCGGCAATCTGGTTCAGGCCGAGGGCGAGCCCGCGCTGCTCCGTCGGAAACGCGTCGGTCAGAATGGCGGCGCTGTTGGAGAAGAGAAATCCGGCCCCGATGCCCTGGATAACGCGAGCGGCAATGAGCTCCACGCAGCCCGCGGTGCCCTGGCTCCAGACGACGGAGGCGAGCAGGGAACCGCCGGTGAAGACGAGAAATCCGAGGTTGTACAAGCGCACACGGCCAAACAGATCTGACAGGCGTCCAAACAGCACCAGCAAAACGGTTGTGGCCACGTTGTAGCCCAACAGCACCCACAGCAAAAGCCCCGTTTGCCCCGGAGCGAGCGGGTTGACGTGCAACCCATTGAAGATGACGGGCAGCGCGATGATCAGGATGGACTGGTTGATGCTGGCCATGAGCACCCCCAGCGTGGTGTTGGACAACGCAATCCACTTGTAGCTGACTCTCCCTGGGGTTTCCCCCTTCGTCACGGTTGCTCGCCTCCGTCCCCACGCAGCCGCTGGTCCACGCGTGCCAGCTTCTCTGCATATCGTTCGCGCAACGCGGTGAGCGCGGCCATCTTCTCGTCAATCCGCCCCATCACGTCCACCAGCACATCGCGAAATTGCATCAAGACGCGCCGGCGGGCCTCGGGATGGGCCTCCTGGCGATGATAGCTCTCGCGCAGCGCCTGCAGCTGACGTTCTGCCGCCAGCAGCTGCTGGATCTCGCGCAGGGGGAAGCCCAGCGTGTCCTTGAGCCGCAGGATGTGGGCGACCTCGGCGACCGTCGCCTCATCGTACAACCGATGACCGCCCGGCGTTCGGGCTGCGGGGGTAATCAAGCCAAGCTCCTCGTAGTAGCGAAGTGTGCGCGGCGTGATCCCGAGGTGTTTAACGACTTGTTCTACAGTCCACAGGTTTGGCGCCTGCCCGTCCATGGGCCGTCCTCCCATCCGACCGGCACGTGATTTGCGTACGTTCCCATGTCATGATACTATCCGAAACAGAAAGTTGACGTCAACGTTAGGTTTGGAGGTGAATCCGGACCCGCGTTCCGGGTACCGGGAAGCGATGAAGGTGACAAACGGGGTTGAAATGCTTGAGATCCATGCAGATGTCATGGGCCATCGTATGGCCATCCATCCCACCGTCCTGTACGACGGCCAGGAGGCTGTGCTGGTGGACACGGGCATGCCCGGACACTGGCCGCTGATCAGGGCCGAGATGGAGGCCGCGGGCATCTCTCCGGACCAGCTTCGTGCCATCCTCCTGACGCACCAGGACATCGATCACATCGGTGGCCTGCCTGAAATTCTCGCCACGCTCGGGCGCGATGTGGAGGTCGTGGCGCACGTCGATGACAAGCCCTACATCGAGGGCGAGCGGCCGCTGATCAAGATGAACAGCAGCCGCATGGCGGAGCGGCTGGCAGGGCTTCCGGCAGAGGTCCGCGAGAAGCTGGAGGCGGTCTTCCGCAATCCACCGCACGCGAAGGTGACGCGGCCGGTGCGCGACGGCGAGGAGCTGGCCTACTGCGGGGGGATCCGCATCATCCACACCCCTGGGCACACGCCTGGCCACATCAGCCTCTACCACATTCCGAGCCGCACGGTGGTGGCCGGTGATGCGACGGCCGCGGACCATGGCAAGCCGGTCGGCCCCAACCCGGGCGCGACGCCGGATCTGGCGCAGGCGAAAGCATCGCTGAAGAAACTGGCTGCGCTCGACATCCAGTACCTCATCTGCTACCACGGCGGGTTGTGCACGGGCGACGTGGCGGCGCAGCTTGCGGCGTTGGCCTGATGGGCGGGAGCGCAGGTTTCCGGACGTCGTTGTGGAATGCGATGGCAGGGACGGTGTGGGAGGCGTCGGGCGCGGTGTGTCGCATCTCCGGCTCCGCTGCTGGTGATCGTCGCCGGACTCGTTTTTCACCGCGGCTATCCCCACGGCAATACTGCGCGTGAAATCCTACCGCCGCGCCCTGCGCCCGGGTGCGCTCTCGGTCGCCGATGAGGTACGGGTGGACCCGTCGGTACCGGTTGGGCCCGAGGTCTGAGGTGTGACGCGCTCGCTCGTGCATGGGCGGGTGGCATCGTATGCCCACTCCACCCATCGGCTTCGCTGCAACCTCGCCAGTGCGGACTCGTCCACCTGGAGCATGGCAGCAAGTTCCTCCTGCGATACCGGAGGCGGAGAGCGGCGGCGCTTCAGGGCGCCGTATCGGCGTTGATTGTAGTAGGCCCAGGCCGTAAAGGTGAGCAGCGCCAACAGGGCCATGGTGGCCGCATCACGCAGCAGGGTGAGCAACGTGCCAGGAGACGGGCCGCCCACCAGGTACAGCCGTATCTGTCGAACGCCCAGCGCCCACAGCAGCGCGGAAGCGGCGGTTTGCAAGACCACGGACGCTATCCACACCCATCCCGACATTGTGAGCAACGCCTCCAGCCACCGCCGGGATGCGGGTATCTTGTCATGGCTGGTCTGGATGAGCTCGTCATCGTGACCAGGGTCACGGTGTCTCATGTCGACACCCCGCGGTCCGGGCTGCTCCAAACCGCATACCGCCCAGGGGCCCGCAGCGTGCGCACAATGGCTCGCGGGGTAGCCATGACGACCGCCATCGCTCCCAGCATCCAATACACCGCCGGGTACCAGATGGCGTAGAAGTAGTACCGGGCGAGCGGGCCGGATTCGTACCGCTTCTCCAAACAAAGCGCGGTGGCAGACTGCACGAGGGACATCAGCCCCAAGCACGTGCCGCCCGTTTGCACCAGGTTCCATGGCACCTGGCCGCGGAGAGCCTGGACACACAACCAAAGGGTGGACACCGTCCATGCATACGCCCACACCACGCCGAGCGCTTCTTCCAAATAGACTGGGACGAGGCGGCGCTGTCGCCATTGCACCAGGATGTCTCGATGGCGGATCAGCACTTCAATGCCGCCTTGCACCCAGCGCATGCGCTGCCGACACAAACCGCGCACGGTTTCTGGAACCCACATCCAGCACAGCGCCTTGGGTTCATAGCGGATGTCCCATGCACGGCGCTGCAACTTCCAGGAAATCGCGATGTCGTCGGTCACCATGTCTTCGTCCCACAGGCCACAGTCCAGCACCGCACGTTTGCGAAAGGCGGCGATCACGCCGGAAACCGTCATCACCTTTCCCAACACACGCTGGGCTCGCTTAATCAGGCCGATGATGCTGCCGTATTCCACCAACTGAATCTTCGCCAGCAGGGTGGCGCGGTTGCGAATGCGCGGGTTCCCGGTCACAGCGCCGACGCGTTCTCCCCCAGGCTGGATGAAGTGGGCGACGAGGTACTGGATGGCATCCGGATGAAGCACGGCGTCCGCGTCCACGGTGATCAGAAGCTCGCCGCGCGCGGCGTACACACCAGCGTTCAGAGCATGCGCCTTGCCTCGCCGTTGAGACAGGTGCACGACCCGCAAGCGGGGGTCCGCTTCCATCGCCTCCCGGAGGACATCCGAGGTCTCGTCCGTGCTGCCGTCATCCAGGATGAGCACTTCGTAGTTCGGGTAGGTCAACCGGCGCAATCGTGTGAGTGTATCGCGCAAGATCCGCGCCTCGTTAAAGGCCGGGACCAGGATCGAGACCAGCGGAGCCTCTTCGAGGACCGGAGGCGAGGACGGTGTGCCGCGCTCACGTCGCCAATAAAACACCAATGCTCCCATCATCCAGACGAGGCTCATGATGAAGGGATAGGCAAAGACGAAGTAAACGAACAACGCGACGGTGCACCTCCGTCCTGTCGCCGACATGCCGACCTGTGTACCGGATTCAATGCTCATAGTCTACATAAAACGGACTGGCCTGACCATGAGCAATGCTGGCGGTGCCGTCAATTCCCGTCACATCTGCCTAGCCACGGCACGCCCGTGGTCCATCCGGTGAGTCAATCCTCGGTGCGTGGCGGTCGCAGGGAGGCGAGCAGGAACACGGCGCCGACGAGGCATACGACAAGTCCCCAATAGAAGTCCATGTTCCAGCGGGTAGAAGCGGTGGTTGGGCGGGCGATGAGGCCGTAGACAGCGAGCAGGATACCGTAGAATGCCAACTGCACGCCGATGATGCGGCGCAGGTCAAGCCACTTCGGTGCAGGGGACGAGGTGCGCGGGTCTGTAGAACGGTTGCGGGTCACTGACGGATCCGACATCAGGAAATCCTCCTTTTTCCATGCCGGGGGCCCCATCGGGCACCGGCATCACTTACAGCGGGCCATTCGTGGCCTCAGGGAGCGGCGGCATCCGTGTCGCCGTGTCTCACCAGAAGCAAACGTTCAGCATCACGAGGATCACGAGGGCTATCCCAGCGAGCCACCCCGGCCGCTTGTACCACGGCAGGTGGCTGTAACGCGGCAGGCGGGTTACGCCGTAGACGAGCCCCTCAAGTTCCGCTTCCGGCTTCGGTCGGGTGGCGAGGCTGACCACCACGGTGACCACAACCGTGATCAGCCACGCCCACCACGCACGCCAGAAGCTGGCGGCGTCCGGGCTGGTGAAAACGTGGGCCGGGATCAGGACGTACATCAGAATCGCGCTGACAATGCCGCACAGCAGTCCCCAGAAGCCGCCCCATGGGGTGGCGCGCTTCCAGAACATGCCCAAGAGGAACGTGCCGAACAGCGGTGCGTTGAAGAACGAGAACAGCGTCTGCATGTAATCCATGACGCTGGGGAAGCTGGCGGCGAAATAGGCGGTGCCGATGCTGATGAGCACGCCAATCACCACGGCCCACCGACCGACAGCAACGTAATGCTTGTCCGGTGCGTCTTTGCGAAAGTAGCTCTGGTAAATGTCGTACGTCCACACGGTGGAGAATGCCGTGACGTTGCCGGCCATGCCGCTCATGAAGCTGGCCAGCATGGCGGTCAGACCCAGCCCCAGCATACCGGGCGGATAATACTTGGCAATCAGCAGTGGCAGCGCGAGGTTGTAGCTCTGCCCCGGTGTGTGCCCGATGTTCGGAAACAGTGCGAGTGCAATCAGACCTGGGATGATGACCAGAATCGGCACCAGCATCTTGAAGTACGCCGCATAGATGGGCGTGTTCTGCGCAGCCCGCAGATTCCGTGCGGCGAGCGTTCGCTGCACGACCAGAAAGTCCGTCGTCCAGTAACCGAACGATAGCACGAACCCAAGGCCGAGCACCACGCCGAGCCAGCCGATGCCCATGGGGTTCGCGCTGGGGCTGCCGAGATTGGACCAGAGGTGCCCAAACCCGGCCGGCAAGCGGGCCATCATGCCGTTCCAGCCGCCAAGGTCGTGGAGGCCGAGGAGCGGGATCGGCAAAAGGCCAATCCAGATCAGGAAGAACTGCACGACCTCATTGTAGATGGAGCTGGTCAGGCCGCCGAGCGCCACGTAGATCAGCACGACCACGGCTGAGATGAGGATGCTGGTGGTCAGGCTCCAGCCGATGAGGACTTGGAAGATGAGGGCCATCGAATACAGGCTGATGCCCGAGGTCAGCACCGTCATGACGGCGAACGAGATGGCATTGACCGCTCGCGTCGCTTCGTTGTAGCGGAGCTTGAGATACTCCGGGACGGACCTCACCTTCGAGACGTAGTAAAAGGGCATCATGTACAGACCGAGGAACAGCATCGCCGGGATGGCGCCAATCCAGTAGAAGTGCGTGGTGAGCATTCCGTATTCCGCGCCGCTGGCCGTCATGCCGAGGATCTCGAGTGCGCCGAGGTTCGCGGATAGGAAGGCGAGTCCCGTGATCCATGCGGGGATGGATCTGCCCGAGAGGAAGAAGTCCTCGCCCGTGCGGACACTGCGCCGAAGCAGCCAACCGACGCCGATGACGAACACGAAGTAGGCCACAATCAGCACATCGTCCACCGCGGACGCGTGAAACAGGGCGTGTGTCATGTCTCTCTCCCTTTCTCTGTATTCCCTTTCGCGGCCACATCTTCTGTTGGTAGCACTTTCACAGTGCAGTGTCAAATACTTGGTGTATTTTACCTTATCACTCCGTTCATCACGCCCGTCGCTGACCATGTTTCGGCAGGAAACGAGTGACACTCTGGCGAATGTGACCCAAGACTGCAAGAGAAGGGGTGACCACGCAACGTGCGCTTGGCTCTGCGCAATCTTCGCATTGAGCGAGGCGGCCATCCCATTGTGCGCGACGTCTCGATCACGCTGGAGAGCGGGCGGATGCTCGGGCTGATTGGACCCAACGGTGCTGGAAAGTCCACCATCATCGGTGGCTTGCTGGGGCTGGTGCCGTGCGAGGGGACCCTGGAGGTGAACGGGGAACTGCGTGACCTAAGGCATGACGGGGTGCCGCCAGCGCTCCGGCGGCATATGGCCTACGTGCCCGAGCAACCGCTCTACTATGCGGACCTGACGCTGCGCGAGCATGTGGAATGGAAGCAACGGCTGTGGCGTATGACGGATGTGGAGACGAGTCGCGTGCAGGACAGGGTGGAGGTGCTGGTGAAACGCCTGTCGTTGGAGCCGCACCTGGACAAGTTCCCCCACGAGTGCTCGAAGGGTACCTTGCAGAAGCTCATGGTGGTGCTGGCGCTGGCGTTTCCGTTCGACGTGCTCGTGGTGGATGAGCCCTTCATCGGTCTCGACATTCTGTCCATCCGCGAGGTCCGATCTCTCTTGGCGGAGGCCCGTGACGGCGGCGCCGCCGTCCTCTTGTCGACGCACGTGCTCGACTGGGCGGAAAGACTGTGCGACGACTACCTCCTGCTGATGGACGGACGCGTGCTGCTCGCGGGGACGTTGGAGGAGATGCGGGAAAAGGTGGGATCGGACGGGGCGAGTCTGGAGGAGATCTTCCTAGCGCTGCACAAGCGGCGGTTGACGCTGGATGCAGAAAGTGGGGGGGCATGATGGTCCTAGGCGAGTGGCTTGTCCGGCGGTGGCGCAGGCGGCGTGAACGGTGGCGATTGCTGCTGCGGGTCAGTGTGGATTGGGTGGTGTTTTTCTATATCGTGCTCCCAGGACTGGCCGTGCTTGGCTGGATATTGTGGCGCTACGAACATCCGGCACGATGGTCGCCGGTGTTAGCCCATATCGCTCTTCAACTCCACCTGCCGGTGCCTGCGTTGATCTCGGTGCTACTCGGCGCGGCGCTGTATCTGGCGCATTCCATCGTCTACGGTCATGTTGCTGTGCCGCTGGAGAGCGTCGATGCCGTGTGGCTCCGCTTGGCTGGCGTGTCATCGCGAGCGGTGATGGCTGCGCTATGGCTCGAGACCTGCTTGTACTCGCTCCCCGGCACGCTGTCCCTGTGGGTGCTGACTCTCCCTCTCACGCGTCTGAGTGGGGTCGGTGCCGGCACATGGCTGCTTTGGACTCTGGGATGGTGCCTGTACGA
Source organism: Alicyclobacillus sp. (assembly GCA_023511725.1). GTDB lineage: Bacteria > Bacillota > Bacilli > Alicyclobacillales > Alicyclobacillaceae > JAIMAY01. The sequence continues at coordinate 48,368 of JAIMAY010000013.1, read as the reverse complement.
GGCCGGATTGCGTCTAGCGGTGCACGCTCGGCTCGCCCGCAGTGGCGGCCGCTGGATGATTCGCGTGGGGCGCAGCCTGGGACGGTACCTCGCCTACATCCCGTCGGCGTGGTCGATGCGCTTGACGCTTTCCCATTCACACGCTCCAGCTTCTGCGGCGGCCGTGTGGCTATGCTGTGGCGGACTCGTGTCGGCAGTGGCGGTGGTTGTCGCAGCTTCCTCCGAATGGACGAACCTCACTGGCGATACGAGCATGGCTTGGATCATGCGGTGGGTACCGGAGGACGAAGACAGGCCGTCACGGGTGCGGTACATATTCCGTCACCTTCCGCGCCGATGGGTTCGACTTGGAGAGCGCGTCTTGGGCCGCCCGCTCGCGCCAGTCACGTGGCTTCTTCTCAGCCGCGGCCTGCGTAGGATGGGCCTGTTGCGCGATCTCGCCTACATCTCGGCGGTAGCTATCGTCGCCACGCGGCCTGCGCCGCCCGTGACCGGCTGGCTGGGGCTCGGCGTGTTCGTGTTTCTCCTCCACCAGTGGTGGTCCCTGCGCGTCACCCCGCTGTATCGAGCCCCCATTGCGCACCAGTTGGTGGTGGAGGCGGTGCTGGTCGAGCAGCCCGCCAAGCGCCTGCGTGGCTGGTTGGAGTTTCTCCTGCTCGTGCTCTGGGCCGCCTGCAGTGGCAGACTCTAGGGGCGACGGCGACGGATTGGCACGGGACAGCCCATCTGCCTCATGGGTAATCAGAGAATGGGAAGTTCAATCTGAACCCGCGTTCCCTCGCCGACCCGGTTCTGGATGTCGATGCTGCCGCCCATCTTGTCCACCAGCATCTTGACCATGTACAGGCCGATGCCTTGCCCGGTCGCTTCCTGATTAAACTTCTCATACTTGCGAAACAGGCGCGCGAGTTGCTCCTCCGTCATGCCGACGCCGTGGTCCTCCACGACGAAGGTCAGGAGTGGGCCGTCGGCGCGGCAGGACATGTACACCTGAGAGCCTTCCGGGCTGTACTTGATGGCGTTGCTGAGGATGTTGGAGAAGACGAGCTTGAGCGCCATCCGGTTGCCGATGCAGGTACAGCCGTGCGGCAACTGGATGTCGGTGACCAGCCGGATGTTCTGCGTGCGCGCCTTGGCCGTCATCACCTCCAGCACCTCGTCCAGGATGGGGGTGAACGGCAGCAGGCGCCGTGACCACAGCGCATCCGCCGCCAGCATCTCCTCGGTGGCGAGGACGTGGGAGATCTCGTGATCGATCACGGTCGCATAGTCGACGATGCTCGCCAGCTTGGCGCGCTTGTCCTCATCTGTCTCGCTGTCGAGCAGCATGGACCCGTACGCGCGGATGATGGTCAGCGGGTTGCGCACCTCGTGCGAAACCACCTGGAAGAAATCCAGCTTCTGCCGGTAGACCCGGACTTCCGATTCGATCCGCACCTGTTCGCTGAGCGTGGCACTGACCTCGGCGTCTGCGCACCGCCGCGCGTAGGTGGGGGAGGCGGTGAATTCGCGGTCTGTGAGCAGATAGGCATGGCTGCGCATGAGATCTATGGCGAGGGACGCCGGGATTCTATCGGCGGGGTAGGCACAGACCGTCAGGTAGCCAAGAGGGCTGATGGTGACATCGCAGGCCGCCTCGTAATCGGTGAGGGCCAGGGCAATTTCCGGCGTGGCGCTGGCGCAGACGAGTCCCCACATCGGAGCACGTGGCCAGCGCGCACGTGCGGATCGACCAAGCCTTTGAGGCGCTCGAGGACGATTCCCCTCCCGAAGTCGCCCGGGGAGCGGTAGAATTCATGTTGAGGTTGGAAAGATACGATGATTCGTCCTGATACAGGTAGAGCAGATGGGAGCCGTCTTCGACCTCGTGGTGATGGGTCAGCCGAACCCGGGACCGCTGGGTCAAGTCACAATCTTCCCTTCTACGCCCCACGAACGCCGCGAATAGCGTCGATGTACAGATGGAACACGGTTCTGGGCCTTCAAGACATTTTCAGCCGATTATACCATAGCAGGGGGATGGTCTCCCAGTGACGGACAGATGATCAGCGCCGGAGGACGTTGGCGTGGTTTCTTGTTGTTGGTCGTGGCCACGCTCCTCTGGAGCGGCAACTACCTGTGCGGGCGCTACCTGGCCCCGTCGATGCCTGCGACGTTGCTGAATACGGTGCGCTGGTTGCTCTCCAGCCTGGAGCTGTGGATCCTGCTCGCTGTACGTGGACAGCGGCTTCCGGTGTTGCGCCTGTGGTGGCCGTTTGCGCCGCTCGGGTTCGTCGGTATCTTCGCGTTCTCCACCCTGACGTACCTCGGGCTCGGCCATTTGCCCGCGGCGGTCGCCGGCATGATCTCCGCCTTCATCCCGGTCGCCATCCTCATCTTCACGCCCCTGCTGTTGCGCACCCGCGTGCGGGCGCGGGCGTGGATCGGCGCGCTTTTGTCCGTCGCCGGCGTCCTCATCCTGATGGCCGCGCGCCATGGTGGTGCGGGGGCGTCGTGGTGGGGTGAGTTGGAGATGATCCTGGCTGCCCTCGCATGGGGCCTGTACACGGTCATGGGCCGCCGCTTCGCCCATGTCGCGGATTCGCTGACACTCACCGCGGGGGCGGCGGTGTACGGCACGCTGTTCAGCGCCCTGAGCTGCATCGGCACGGTGGACATTCGCAGCATTCACGTGTCGATCCCGGTGCTCCTCGCGGTCCTCTACGTCTCCACGCTCGCGTCCGTCGGCGCGTATCTGGCGTGGAACGTCGGTGTGCAGCGCGTTGGACCGGAGCTGGCGGCACCCTACATCAACCTATTGCCGGTGTGGACGGTGCTCCTTGGCGTTGCCTGGATGCACGAGCACGTGGCCGGCGCCGCCTGGGTGGGTGGCCTGTTGACCATCATCGGGGCGGTGCTGGCGAGTCTGTAACCATCCGGCCCGGCGTGCGCTTCCCGCCGGTGTGGAGGGTCTTATCCCACTGCACCCGGCCGCGGCGCCAGGCGTAGCGCAGAACCGCCAGCGTCACCAGCGGCGGCACCCAGAGCCAGGCGGAAGGCAGGGTGTGCACCGCCGACGGCCACATCCACGTGGCTGCGCCGGCGTAAAGCGAGGCTGCCACCAGCAGCGGCTGACCAGAACCCGAAAGGTACAGGAGCGTGTCCAGCTTTCGTGCCCAGGGCAGATGCGCTCGGCGAATCACGCGATAATACCGCAGCGCCACCTGCAGATTCCCCTGCGCCCAGCGCGATCGCTGGCGAAACAGGGCGCGCCATGTGCGCACCGCCTCTTGGCGAACGGCGGCCTCCGGACAGTAGGCAATCCGGTAGCCCGCGAGCAGCATCCGGATCGACAGATCCAAATCCTCGGTGAGACTGCCGACGGTCCAACCGCCGACAGCCTGGAGCATCTCTCTCTTGACGAATTGACCATTGCCTCCCAGTCCGACAAAGCCACCGAGCAGTGCCCGTGCCTTCTGAAGATATCCGCAGAAGATGGCGAACTCCGAATCCTGGAGGCGCGTCAGCAGGTTATCTCTCGCGTTGTACATCCGCACGCCGGTCTGCACGCCGGCCACGCGAGGATCCGCGAGGTACATCAGCGGATAGCGCAGAAAGTGTCGCTTGACGCGGCTGTCGGCATCGAACACGCCAATCACGTCTCCCCGCGCGTAGCGCAGACCCTCGTTGAGCGCGGCGGCTTTGCCTCCGCCCGCCTCCCGTGGGCGCCTCACCACGCGAAGCACGGACAGTTCCTGCTGCAACCTGTCCAGGATGGCGGGCGTCTCGTCCGTGGAGCCATCGTCGATGACAATCACCTCAAAGTTCCGCCGGCCGTCTCGATGGTACGCGAGTTTTGCCAGAGACCGGACGGTCTGCTCAATCACAGCTTCCTCGTTGCGCGCCGGCACCAGGATACTGATGAACGGGCGGTAGCGCCACGCCCCGTACTGAAAGCGGGGCGTGCCGAACACGCCCGCCATCCAGACCACGAACAGGTACACGCTCCAAAGGAGCATCAGGATTTCCAACGGCCGAAAATCTCTCACCAGCGTGCCCCACACCAGCAGGGCCGCGGCCAGAAATTTGAACACCCGAGCCACTCCTCATCCCATCGGCATCATCATTCAGAACACCGTATGGTCGGAGTGAGGAAATATGCCGGGCAGATGCGGAATTGGATGGAACGTTATTCGACAATCGAGGAATCCACGGATTATCACTGCCGGCGCAGCAGGGCGGTGAGCACGGCGCCGAGCCACGCCGCGGCGCAGCAGACGATGAACATTCCCGCATAGTTGCCGCCGGCGGCGCGGATCACGGCGCCTGCGACCGGTGCGGCCACCATCAGGCCAATGGACTGGACGAAGTTCGTCATGCCGTACAGTCCACCACGCAGGCGGGCCGCGGTCTCAGGATCCGGTGCGCTGCGCTGCAGCAGGTCCACGGCCAGGGCGTAGGCGACCGTGAGGTTGGCTGACCAGAAGAGTCCTTCCACGCCCACCAGAATGTACACCCACAGCATGTGCCGGACGAACAGACCGGCCAGTGCAATCAGACCGAACACCGCGAGCACGGCAATCATCACGGTTTCCGGACGGTACCTTCGATACAGCCGCCCAACGAGGGGCGCGGCCACCATGGCGGCAGCGGTGAACACAGACATGGCCAGCGCGGAGTCGAGCAGTTGCCCATGCGCCACGTGGACGATGAACAGCGTGAAGAAGGACGCGATGGACTCGAAGGCAAGCCATGCGCATGCCTGGCCCCCGAAGTACAGCAGCATGGGACCGCGCAGGAGGGCGGCGTAGGCGCGCAGGCGGGCAGATCCTGTGAGCGCGCTTGCGCCTGCTGTGATGGCCCCACGGCCTTCCGGGACGGCCAGGCCAGTGACCAGACCGCCTAAGGCAATCAGCGCCACGGTCAGCCATACCCCGCCCGGGTGGGAGAGGGTCCATACCATGGGGATGACGAGAAAGGCGAGCAGGTTCCCCAATTGCCACCACAGGTTGAGGTAACCGGACGCAACGCCCCAGCGCGGCGGCGAGACAATCTCCGGCATCCACGCGTGGTACGGACTGATTCCCGCCTGCTGCACCGCGTAAAACAGGGTGAGTGCCGTCGCGGCCACTGCAAAGCTGTGCGCGTGAAAGAACCACAGCCACAAGAGTGCCGCGAGCGGGAGGGACGCAAGCACATACACCTTGCGCCTCATCCCGGGTTGCGCCGTGAGATCCGAGAGGCTGCCTGTAAGCGGATTCAAGATCAGGCCGAACAGTCCCTCGAGACCGAGCACGAGGCCGATCACGGCCTCCGACGCATGAAACGATTCCAAAAGCGCAGCTGAGAACACCTTGTTCGCGGCGAACCCGACGTTGCGACTCAGCCCGGCGAGGCCGAGCAGGTGAATCAGCGCGGGGCGCGTATCCGCGGGATACGCTTCGTCCGGCCGGCCGGGACTGGGCTGTGCGGCAAGATGCGGCGGATGGCTCATCGCAGGCCGCGCTCCTTGAGGATCTGAATCACCAGGTCCGGCCGATCCGACCCGATGCCGTCCACACCCGCATCGATCATGCGGCGAATGTCCTCGGGACGATTCGGCGTCCACACCGTGACCTGAACGTCGCCTGCATGGCAGCGCTTCACGTACTCCGCCGTCACACCTTCGAAATGGAGAACCAAAAGCTCACACCCGGCGGATTTGGCGACATGCACCGGATCCACGGGGTAGCCCGCGAGCAGTGCGCCGCACACCAGCTTGGGAAAATGGCCGCGCAGGTACCGGAGGATGTCATGGAAGAACGACAGCGCGGCCACCCGTTCCACCAAACTGGGGCGTTCCGTGAGCAACCGTTCGAGCGCCGCCACGGTGGCGGGTGTCTTCAGCTCAATGGCGGCGGGGACCGGAATGGTCTGCAGCACCTCGGCCAGTGTGGGCACGCCGTAACCGTCTCCCACATCGACCTGTCGGAGCTCATCCACGGTCATCTCTGCGACCGCCTTGTCCACGCCGGCTGTACGCATCAGATTGTCGTCGTGGATTACGACAAGTTGACCGTCCTTGCTCAAGTGGACGTCGCATTCCACCAGGTCCACGCCGAGTTCGGCGAGTTTCGAGAATGCCGTAAGAGAGTTCTCAGGAAACAGTTCTGCACCACCGCGATGGGCCACCACCCACACGCCGAGCCACCTCCTGGGATATTGGATGCCGGAAGGATTCGACGTCCCGCCCCCGTATCCTTCGTGGAAGCCGGATGGAAAGCGCGCCACCATGGTACAATCCCGGCAGGAACAGGCTGCGGCGCAGAGAACGGCCTTATGCACGGACAACACTGCGCGCCTGTGACAAAAATCTCACGTTTTATGTCATGAATTATGACATAAGCAGTCGACAAGACGACGCCATGCGTAATACAATCTAACCTGTGAGGAGGACGTTCATGAAGCGGATCGACGCCATCATCCGTCCGGAGAAGTTGCAGTCCGTGATCAAAGCGCTGCGAGGGGTGGGGGTGACGGGGTTCACGGTCATCCCCGCGCAGGGTCGGGGACAGCAGAAGGATGTGCAGGGTGTGTACCGCGGACACACGTATGATATCAACCTGCACCCGAAGCTCAAGCTGGAGATTGTGGTCTCCGATGCCTATCTCGACAGAGCAGTGCAGGCCATCATCCAGGCAGCACAAACCGGACGGATGGGCGATGGCAAGATTTTTGTCTATGACGTCCTGCAGGCTTACAACATCCGCACCGGTCAGGTGGACGAAACACTCGACGAACTGCAGCCATGAAAGGATCGGTGCAATCGGGGGGCTGACACAATGCCGCAGGCCACAGCCGTCAACACGGTGTGGGTGGTGCTGACCGCTGCGCTGGTGCTGTTTATGGAAGGTGGGTTCAGCCTCCTGGAGGCAGGTTTGGTAAGGACCAAGAATGCGGTCAACGTGACGATGAAGATCTTCGTGGATCTGACGTTTGGCGCGCTGGCCTTTTATCTGCTGGGTGTGCATCTCGCGTTCGGTCGTGACCTGCTTCGCCTGATTGGAATCGGGCCCGTTCTCGCACCGACGGATCTGCCCACGGCAGCCTTCGTGCTGTTCGAGCTCGGCTTTGCCATCGCGGCGGCTTCCATCATCTCCGGCGCGGTGGCGGAACGCATGAGGTTTTCCGCCTATATCGTGACGGTCATCCTCACGTGCGGTCTCATTTACCCTATCTCCGCGCACTGGGTGTGGGGTGGCGGCTGGCTGGCGCGGCTGGGGATGAAGGACTTCGCCGGGTCCGCGGCCATCCATGCGCTCGGGGGCGCCATGGCTTTGGCGCTGGCCTATCTGTTGGGGCCTCGGCGCAACCGATTCAACGACGATGGGTCGGTCAACGTGTTTGCGCCGAGCAACATTCCGCTGGCATCGGCGGGCGCGTTCATCCTCTGGTTCGGGTGGTTTGGTTTCAATGCGGGCAGCACGCTGAACGCTTCCAGCGCGGCGCTTGCCCCGATTGCATTGAACACGTTCATCGCCGCGGCCGCGGGCGGCATGGCGGCCATCCTGGTGACGATGGCCAAGTTCAAGGTGGCGGATCCGAGCATGGCCATCAACGGTTCCCTCGCAGGGCTCGTGGCCATCACGGCGGGCTGTGCCTGGGTTCACACCTGGGCGGCGCTGCTCATCGGCCTTGTCGCCGGAATGCTCGTCGTTTGGGGCACAGGATGGGTGGATAGGCTGCAGGTCGATGATCCCGTGGGTGCGGTGGCCGTTCACGGCATGGGCGGCGTATGGGGCACGCTCGCCGTCGGCTTGTTGGACGCTCAGGAAGGGTTGCTCACCACAGGCCACATCCACCTGCTGATGGTTCAGGCGCTGGGCGTGTGCGCCCTGGTGGCCTGGGGGCTGGGCACCACCGCGGCGATGGGGCTCGGCTTGCGGCGGGTTCTCGGCCTACGGGTATCCGATGAGGAAGAGGAGGACGGACTCGACATTGCCCTGCACGGGATTCCGGCCTACAACGAGCTGGAGCGGTTCGGGGACGGCCGGCAGGCGCTGTTTGCTCCTCCTGAGCGTGAGCAACCTGTGGCCATGGTGTGGTTGTCCGGTGATCAGTCACCTTCGTCGCGCCCGTGAGGCCATGGGGCGCGGTGCCTTGCCTCCGATCCTTGCGCCGGATCGGGGGCTTGGCTGTCATCTGTATGATTCGAAAATTCAGCTCATTGTGCTGGGAGTGCAGGTGGTGTGATGCTTTAACGTAGGAAAGGATTACAGCTTGTGAGGGCCAGTTCGTCGTTGTAGGATGGACAACGTTGATAGATTCATAAGCTGTGATGTGTTTTTATACAACCTCCATGCCGCGTAAGAGCATCGGGTGTGCGACGCAACTGCGCACCCTCGTCATGTGAGCGAGAAAGGAGAACGTCCATGTCAACGTCCATGCCTGCGGAAACGGGGCGTGTTGCACGGATGGCGCGGTTCGGGCGGGAGGTCGGCCTGCGTCGTGACCTCAGATCCCGCCACCTCTCGATGATTGCCATCGGCGGCGCCATCGGTACGGGGATTTTCGTCGCCAGCGGCTCGTCCATCTCCACCGCCGGTCCGGGCGGTGCGCTGTTGGCGTACATCATTGTCGGCATCATGGTGTACTTCGTGATGACCAGCCTCGGAGAGATGGCCACGTTCATGCCGATTGCGGGATCGTTCGAACAGTACGCGACCCGCTTTGTGGATCCGGCGCTCGGCTTCGCGCTGGGTTGGAACTATTGGTATACGTGGACCGTCACGCTCCCTGCCGAGCTGGCGGCGGGCGCCATCGTGATGAAGTACTGGTTCCCGCACACACCCTCGGTGCTGTGGAGCGCGCTGTTCCTGGCGATTTTGTTCCTGTTGAATGTGTTCTCGGTTCGCGGTTATGGCGAAGGTGAGTATTGGTTCGCTGGCATCAAGGTGCTCACCATCATCGTGTTCTTGATTGTCGGCCTGGCGATGATCTTCGGCATCCTGGGCGGCCACGCAGTCGGTTGGCACACGTTCATGACCGGTGGCACGCCATTCCACGGCGGTTGGCTGGGGCTGTTGAGCACCATCATGGTGGCCGGATTCGCGTTCCAGGGCACGGAATTGGTCGGGCTGGCCGCTGGCGAGAGCGACAACCCGGAGCGCAACGTGCCGCGCGCCATCCGTAATGTGTTCTGGCGCATCCTGCTGTTTTATGTGCTGGCCATCTTCGTGATTGGCATGCTGATCCCGTACACGGACCCCAACCTGCTCAACGCCAGCGTGGATAACGTCGCCATCAGTCCGTTCACGTTGGTATTCAAGCATGCAGGATTCGCGTTCGCGGCGGCGGTCATGAATGCGGTCATCCTGACGGCCGTGCTGTCGGCGGGCAACTCGTCGCTGTATGCCTCAAGCCGTATGCTCTGGGCGCTCGCTTGTGAGGGGAAGGCGCCGCGCGTGTTTGCCAAGGTGAATCGCCGCGGTGTGCCGATGAATGCTCTGTATGTCAACACCGTGATCGGCTTCGTTGCCTTCCTGTCATCGTTGGTTGGCAACGGCGCCATTTACACCTGGATGCTGAATGCCGCAAGCCTGACGGGCTTTCTGGCTTGGCTTGGCGTGGCGGTCAGCCACTACCGCTTCCGCAAGGCGTACGTGGCTCAGGGCCGTGACCTCAACCAGCTTGCGTATCGCGCCAAGTGGTACCCGTTCGGACCGATTTTCGCCGCAGTGCTGTGCGCGGTCGTGATCATCGGTCAGGACATCAGCGCATTCGTCGGTGGCCAGATTGATTGGGCTGGCGTGGTGGCGACGTACGTGGGGATTCCGCTGTTCCTGGCGCTGTGGTTCGGCTACAAGCTGATCAAGAAGACGCGCGTGGTGCCGCTGCATGAGGTGAATTTCGATGGCGACTGACGTTTCATAAGCGAGGAAGGCGTGGACTTGTCTGGGTCCACGCCTTACTATATTCTCCCGAAGCAGTGGCCCCGTTCTCCGCAGGCGAGGTCCACGGAGATCCTGGCCATAATATCGTGAACTGCGAGACGGCATTGGAGCAAAGGAGGTCTTTCCGCATGGTCTTGATTGGTGTGGCCGTGGTCATTCTTGGCTTCTTGCTGCGCATCAATCCACTGCTGACGGTGACAGTCGGCGGACTTGTGACCGGGTTATTGGCGCATGAGTCGTTATCGACCATCCTTACTCAATTTGGAACCGCTTTCACGACCAATCGCTATATGTCCATTTTTATCTTGACGCTTCCCGTCATCGGCATTCTGGAGCGACATGGCCTTCGAGAGCAGGCGGAACATCTCGTGAAGCGCATTCGCGGCGCCACCACCGGGCGCATCCTCAACATCTATCTCTTGATCCGCGAGGTGGCCGCTGCATTGGGGTTGACGAGCTTTGGCGGTCATCCGCAAATGGTGCGCCCCTTGGTCGCCCCGATGGCCGAGGGCGCGGCAGAGGCGAGATTTGGCGAACTGACGGAAGATGTACGGCAGACGATTCGTGCACACTCGGCTGCCGTCGATAACATTGGCCTCTTCTTTGGGGAGGACATCTTATCTGGTGTATGCGGTCACGCTTTTGCTGGGCAAAGTCATTCCCCCGCTGTGGACGGGTGTCCTGGTCTTGGTGCTCGTGGTGCTGGCGGGATTCGGGGGGTTGCGCACCGGCAGCTACGGTGAGGCGACACCGGAGCAGCGCGGGGCTGCTCGTCAGCGTTACGGCTCTTGGTTACTCCTGCCTGCCGTCCTGATCCCGGTCCTCACAGTGATCTTTAGTGAGACCATGAAAGGTGTCACGGTGGCTAGCAAGGCATTGTTTGATCCGAAGAACATCACACTTGTCTCGCTCGGCGTCGCGGCCGTGATCGCTCTCATCGTGGCACTCGGGCTGACGCGAAGCACACCTGCGACGTCGGTCCGAGAGTCGCGCCGGTTACTCGAGGCGATTGGCTGGGCGGCCGTACTTCCGCAGATGCTCGCCACGCTTGGCACCATCTTTACGGCTGCCGGCGTCGGCACGGTCATTGCCCACGGTGCACAAGCCATCATCCCGACCCACTCTCTGTTCTGGGTGGTGTTCGCCTACTGCATCGGCATGGCGCTGTTCACCATGATCATGGGCAATGCCTTCGCGGCATTTCCGGTGATGACGGCGGGGATTGCACTGCCGTTTCTCATTCACGGCTTTGGACTCAACCCCAACCGTCTTGCGGCCATCGGAATGTTCGCGGGCTACTGTGGCACGTTGATGACACCGATGGCGGCGAATTTCAACATTGTTCCTGCTGCGCTTCTTGATCTGCCCAACAAGTATGGTGTGATCAAGGCTCAAGTACCGACGGCCATCATCCTCCTGGCTGTGAACATTGTATTGATGTACCTATTCGCGCGCTGAGGTCGATGATGGAGCGGCGCTGGGACCCTGAATTCCGCCGTCATGGGTTCCAGCGCCACCCACGCGAACATGCGGGATGGCTTTGCGGCGTTTTCAGCCTCCATTCTTGCGCCACTCGCTCACATAGCCGTCCAGGATGCGGCGCAGTGCTTGGCCAATGCGGGGATAAGCGTCATCATCCAGGTTGGCCAGCGAAACGCGCAGGGACCATTGCGGTGCGTCAAAGCCACCGCCGGGTAGGCAGATGATGGCGTCTTCCTCGGCGAGCCGGAAGATCACCTCGAGCGGGTGGTGGTGTTCCGTCAGATACGCGGCAAACTCCGCACCATAGTGGAGCCGTGCCCATTCCTCCAGGTCAAATTCGGTGTAGTAGTCGGCCCCCAGGGGGAGTTGCGGCGTGTCGAGGCCGAGCCCCTCGTATAACAGCCGCATCCGGCGCCGGCAAATGTCCTGCACCTGCTGCTTGTAGCGCTGGCCTTCCGGCATCAGCGCAAAGGCGAGGAACAGCGCCAACTGCACCTGCTGCGGCGTGGACAACCCCGCGGTGTGATGGAGCGCGACCAGGCGGCTGTCTGCGACGAGCCTGTCGATGAATGCCAGTTGCTCGGGATGCTGCGAGATCACGCTGTAGCGCGTGGCGACCTCGCGCTGCACATCCGCGGACAGGTGCCGCAGCCGGTCGTCGAACACGTTGTCCTCGTACAGAATGATGAGGCCCAGCCGCCAGCCGGTGACGCCGAAGTGCTTGGAGAGCGAGTAGACGCCCAAGGTCTGCCGCGGGAGTTCGGCGAGCAGCGAGCGGAAGCCGTCAACAAACGTGCAGTAGACGTCGTCCGTCAGGATCATCAAATCCGGCCGATCCCGCCTCACCACCTCCACCAACCGCCGCCGCGAGTCGTCCGCCATCGCGACGGAGGGGGGATTGCTCGGGTTGACCAGGAAGAAGGCGCGGATGGACGGGTCGCGCAGCTTGTCCAATTCTTCGGGCGGATACTGCCACGTGTGATGGCCCGCCGCATCGTGAGAAGACGCGCGGATTTCGACGACATCGAAGTTGAACCGCGGCAGTCGCGGGATCTCCAGATACGGCGCGAAGATAGGGACGCCCATGGCAATCCGGTCCCCCGGCCGCAGCAATCGGTTCGCGACCAGTGAATCGAAGATGTAGCAGATGGCCGCCGTGGCGCCCTCCGTGGCGAAGATGCGCAGTTTGTCGGGGTCCACGGCGTCATCGCACATCTCGCGCGCGATGAACAGGCGGGCGAGGCGCTCGATGCGTGGCAACATTTGATCCGGCTCGGGATAGTTGTCTCCCGCGATACCATCGACCAGCTCGTACAGCCATTCATCGCGGGTGAGGCCGAGTTTCCGCGTGCCAAGCTCCAGCACCCGCTCCAGCAGCGTCACGCCGGGAAGGTCGCGATGAGCCGCTGCGAAGGCCGCGAACCGCTCGCCGATGCCGCCCCTGCGCGGTTTGCCCGCCAGGTCTCCCTCGCTCCACGTACGCCGACACTCGCTCATGGCGAATTGGCCGAGTACGAAAAAGGCGTCGCGCGGCGTCACGCTAATCCAATTCGGATTACCACGCCCGGCGTCCAGCAGCGCGCGGGTGCTTGTGCGTTCGTGGCCCCGGGCGAGATCGGCCAGACGAGACTTGAGTTCAAACGGGCTGAGTTCGGCGATCTCGGTGTAGGGCGAGGGCGTTGTGCGCGGCGGCGTGATGGACATGCCTCAGGTCACCTCCCGGCGCGGGCCTCAGTGTACGAGCCGCTTGCGCAACTCCTCAAGCCGGTTCCACTGTTTCTGCAGCAGATTGAGCCGTTCACCAAACGGGATGTGATCCCAGTTGTCGTACAGGTAACGGTTCGCGCGCTCGAAGTTCATGAAGGTGTTGGTGAACACCTCCGAGCGCTCCTCCTCTTTCTCCTCGTGGTACATCCGCTGCGCAATCTGTTCCAAACGGTTCTGCTGTTTCGCCAGGATCATGCGGATCTCATCGTCGCTGAGATCATTCCAGACCTTGATCAGGGCTTCGTTGGCCAATTCGTAGCTCTGCAACGTCTGTTCCAACACGTGGCGATTGTCCACCGTGGTTATCCCTCCCAGGACGTACCTGCTGCGCCGAAGGCGCAATCAGTCGCTAGCGTGCATCAGGGGCGCCGTGGGTATTCCTGCACCGCGCTACACTCGCCGCATGTAGGTGAACACCGCCAGCGGCGCGAACACCACGGCTATCACGGCGGCTCCGAGCACTGACAGCACGAATTCCTGACCCACGCTGCCATGGTTCAAGAGGTCGCGGACAGCGCTTATGACGTGCGACACCGGGTTGACCTGCACGAAGTCCTGAAGGAGCTGGGGCAGCGTGTGCACGGGAACGAACGCGTTCGACAAGAAGGTGAGCGGAAACAGAATGATCATCGAGATGCCCTGCACGCTAGCGGCATTGCGGGCTATCACGCCAAGAAAGGCAAAGATCCAGCTGACGCAAAACGCGCAGGCCAAGAGCAGCAATCCGGCACCAATAACACCACCGATACCTCCACCGGGTCGATACCCCAACAGGCAACCGCAACCCAGGGTGATGACCGTGGCGACCAGATAACGTACCGTGTCGGCAAGCAGCGCGCCGGCCAAAGGGGCGATGCGAGCAATGGGCAGCGACTTGAACCTGTCAAACACACCTTTGTCCATGTCATCTCGCAGCTGGACGCCCGTGACCACGGAAGCGGTGATCACCGTTTGCGCGAGGATGCCCGGGATGACGATGGGCAGGTATGCCTTGACGCTGCCCGACACAGCCCCGCCAAAGATGTAGGTGAACATCAGCGTGAAGATGATGGGCTGAAGGGTCACGTCGAAGAACTGTTCAGGCGTCCGGCGTAGCTTCAGTAATCCCCTGTACGCCATGGCCAAGGACTGGTGAAGGCCGACGGTGAACGAGACGCGGTTTGGCAGTCGCGGCTGGACAGCGCGTTCAGTGCTGCTCATGGTTCGTTTCCCCCTCACTTTGTCCGCTTGTCCGGAGGCTGGTGAGTGCCATGAACACCTCATCCAGTGTGGGTTGTTTCACGCTCATCTCCATCACCCGAATTCCATGTTCCCTGAGGATGATCAGCACGTCTGGGACGCGACTGATGTCGCGCAGGGAGGTTCGAATCTCGCCTTGTTCCGGGGACAACGACGTCTGGCTGCCCAGCACGCGTTCGATGACCTCGCGGACCTCATGCATCCTTTCCGCCGGTTGCACAGTCAGGTGGAGAGAGGATCCGCCCACGGACTGCTTCAACTCATCCGAGGTCCCCTGCGCGATGAGCTTTCCTCGGTCCATGACGCCGATGGTATCCGCAAGTTGGTCGGCCTCGTCCAGATACTGCGTGGTCAGCAACTCGTGGTACCCTCGCTGACAAGCCGCCGAATGGTATTCCAGACCTGCGCGCGCGTCCGAGGGTCCAAGCCTGTGGTCGGCTCATCCAAAAAGATGAGGCGGGGCTGTCCGAGCAAGCTCGCCGCTAGATCCAATCGCCTGCGCATGCCGCCGGACAGTCGCCTGACTGGTCGCTTTGCCGCCTCCGTCAGGCCAAACTCCTCCAGCATGCTCATGGCCTTCCGCTTTGCCTGACTGTGGCGCAGACCCAGAAGTTTGGCAAAGATGATCAGGTTCTCTTCCGCCGTCAGCGACTCATCCAAAGCAGCATACTGCCCCGTCAGACTGATCCATCGGCGTACCTCCTGGGCCTGTCTGACCACGTCATAGCCAAAGATGCGAGCTGATCCGCCGTCAGGTCGCAACAACGTGGACAACATGCGAACGATGGTCGTCTTGCCTGCGCCGTTCGGGCCCAGTAGGCCGTACACCGTGCCCGTGGGGACGAACAGATCCACCCCATCGACGGCACGTTGGCTGCCAAAGACTTTCCGTAAGCCGGTGGCCCGGATGGCCTCGTGGGCCTCCCTCGAAGGCCATCCCGTAGCGTCAAGCGGTAACCTTGGCACGTTGTCCCACTCCTCTCTGTGCAATCCGGCCCCCACTTTACCCTGTGTTTGTGAACGGAACATGAACAGAACGGTTCATACGGCGTTCACATTCGCGTGGTAGAATGCGGACAATGTGGCTGAAGCGGACCGCGAAAGGAGGCAAGGGAAGCGGTCATGGCTGTCATTCTGGTGGCGGATGATGACGAGCATATCCGTGAATGGGTGCGCATCACCTTGGAACGTGACGGCTTCACTGTGCTGGAGGCCGCGGACGGTAGGACAGCGTTTACCATGTGGGAGGAGCACCAGCCTGATCTCATTATCCTGGACATCCTGATGCCAGGTTGGGACGGGTGGCGTGTGTGCGAAGAGTTGCGCCGGTATACCGACATCCCTATCTTGATGCTGACCGCCCTGGGAGAGACACCGCAAAAAGTGCGTGGCTTGAATCTTGGGGCTGATGATTATCTCGTCAAGCCGTTTGAGGCGGAGGAATTGTTGGCGCGTGTCCACGCCCTCTTGCGGCGTTACAAGATCCTGGTGGACCATGTGCTTGATGTGGCCGGTGTGCGCTTGAACAGTGAAACGTACGAGGTGGAACGGAAGGGCAGGCGGATGGCCATTCCCCCCAAAGAGTTTCAGCTCCTCTTCACCCTGGCCTGTTCACCGGGCAGAACGCTGTCACGGGACCAATTGATTGAACAGATCTGGGGCATCGACTATGCGGGGGATGAGCGCACGGTGGACGTGCACATCAAGCGTTTGCGTGAACGCTTCCCGGAGGAAGAATACCCGTTTCGCATCCGCACAGTCCGAGGCTTGGGTTACAGATTGGAAGTGGAAGCATGAGCCAGTCTTCTTCGCGACCTCACCAAGAAGGAGCCATCACGCCACCCGCGACGGCGAATGCTACCAAACAGCGCGCCCACGGCAAGCGTGTGGGCCGAGCGATACAACACGCCAGCGTAGCGTTCGGTGGAGCGTTCATCATTTTCACCGTAGCCTACTGGTTGGTGGAGCTTCCGGTTCGGGTGTGGCACTGGCCGCTCGGGGGCTACGTGCGCTTTATGCTCAGCGCCGCCAGCGCACTCTTTCTGACAGCTTTAACAGGTGCCGCATTGCATGCGATGGATGTAGGGGGGCGACTCGATGGACACCGTCTGTGGTGGGATGCGTTGCTTCGGACGTTGACGGAAATTGGCCGCGGTAATTTCAAGGCCCGGGTGGAGGTAGGCGGTGGGTCTGTAGACCCACGACACCCCTGGTACCAACTGGTCACCACCGTGGAAGACATGGCCAAGGGACTGGAGCAAATCGAGTACATGCGGCAAGAGTTTATCGCCAACGTATCGCACGAAATACAAACGCCGCTCACATCCATCCTCGGATTTGTGAGAGCACTGAAGTCGGACAACCTGCAGCCGGAGGAGCGTCAACACTATCTCGACGTGATTGAACTGGAGAGCCGTCGCCTGTCTCGACTGAGCGATAATCTGCTGAAATTGACGTCCCTGGAATCGGGACAGCACCCGTTCGTAAAAGAAAGGTATCGGTTGGACCGGCAACTTCGAGAAGTGATGCTCGCGTGTGAGCCCCTGTGGTTGGAAAAGGCGTTGGATATCGTCGTCTCACTGCCTGCGATGGACGTAACCGCAGACAAGGAGTTGCTTCGGCAGGTCTGGATGAACCTTATCAGCAACGCGATCAAGTTTACGGACCCCTGCGGTCGCATCACCGTGAAGTTGGAGCCGCAAGGCGATTGGATTGAGGTTTCAATCAGCGACACGGGCATCGGCATCGGACCTGATGATCTGCCTCATATCTTCGACCGGTTCTACAAGGCGGACAAGTCGCGTGGCGAAAGACCCGGGAGTGGCCTGGGGCTCTCGATTGTGAGGACAAATTGTGGAGATGCACGGGGGGGAAGTGCACGCCAGCAGCCGGCTGGGAGAGGGGACCACCGTGATGGTACGGATTCCACGCGATGGCCATGCTGCAGGGTGACTCAAGCCGGTTCGGGGTGTACGGCTGTCGATCCGTTCTCCCACGTGTCCGCCGTTGTTCACCAGTGCTGAAGACCACCCGTCGGGATTCGGATAACCACCGTGATCTCCCCGCCGTTTCCAGGCAGCCACACCCATGTGCTACACTGCCGATGGTGTTAAAACCGCATCGGAGGAGGCTGGAGCGCATGCGGGACCTCGATTTGGCCGCGCTGCCCGCCGAGGAGACGTCGCCCGCGCGTTACGGCGGGCGCGTCGCCTGGCTGGGTCTTGGCGCGATGGGTACGCCGATGGTGCAGAACGTCATCCGGCGGGGATTCGAAGTGACTGTGTACAATCGATCCGCCCGCGACGCGGACCTGGGGCCGGCACGCCGTGCGCAGACGCCGGCGGGGGCGGTGGAAGGCGCGAAGTCTGTGCACCTCATGGTGTCGGATGGCCCGGCTGTTCGCGAGTTGCTGTTTGGCAGCTTCGGCGCAGTGGAAGGGCTGGCGCCGGGGACCATCGTGGTGAATCACAGCACCATTGGGGTGGACGAGACGAAGCAGCTGGCCCTCGAGCTGGCCGACCGGCAGGTGGAGTTCGTGGATGCGCCTGTGCTGGGATCCGTCCAGCCGGCGCAGGCGGGGCAACTGGTGATTGTGGCGGGCGGTTCCGAAGCCGCCTTGCGCGAGGTCACACCGGTGCTGGCCGCGATCGGCCGCAAGCTCTACCACCTGGGTCCGGTCGGCAGCGGTGCGGCGATGAAACTGCTCGTCAATGCGTACCTCGGGCTGGTGGTCGAGGCCGCGGGTGAGTGCATGGCCGCCGCGGATAAGTCGGGCCTGGGGCGTGCGGCTTTCCTCGATGTGCTGGCCGAGACGGGGATGTGGTCCCTGTTGTTGGCCGGCAAGCGCGGGATGTGGCTCGCCGATGAATTCCCGGCTTCGTTCGCCTTAAAGCACATGACGAAGGACCTGCGGTTGGCTGCGACGTGGTATGCGCAGCAATCCGTGCCGGCACCGGCCACTTTGGCTGCACACGCGGCGTACCTCGAAGCACAGGCGCATGGCCTTGCGGATGATGACATGGCGGCGGTGGCGCGCAGCCTCCGCCAGGCGGCCGGGGTGAATGCTGGGTAAAGGAGAGGGGAGACCGGTTGGCACAGGCGGAGAGGTCCGGCGCTCTCGTGACTGCCTTGGAGAGTTCGCAGTGGGCTGTGTTCCTGCTGACGAACGTGATTGTCGTTCCGGTGGTCGTGGGCGCCGCATTCAGGATGTCGGCAGCCGAGATGTCGGTGTTCATGCAGCACATGCTCGTGGTGACCGGATTGGCGTCGCTCGTCCAGGGATTCGTCGGCCACCGGCTGCCCATTGCCGAAGGTGCGGCGGGTATGTGGTGGGCGCTGTTCATCCTGCTCGCCACCATCACGCCCGCAACCGGGCACGCGCTGTTGCTGCGGCAGTTGGAACTCGGCATGCTGGTGGCGGGCGTGCTCATCGCCGTCATCGGTCTTATGCCGTGGGTCGTGCACATCCGGCGAATGTTTACGCCCATCGTCACGGGCGTGTATCTGGTGTTGCTGGTGGCGCAGATGTCGGGCTCCTTCTTTCATAGCATGCTTGGGATTTCGCGGACCGGGCACCTGGATGGGCGAGTCATCCTCGTGTCGTTCGTGGTCGTGCTGGTGGTCCTTGTGGTGTCGCTGAAGGCCCCGGGTGTCTGGCGTAGCCTTGGGCCGCTGTTCGGAATTGCCGCAGGCTGGGCGGGGGCCGCGTTGCTCGGTGTGACCGCCGGGAGTGCCAGTACGCCGTCCCATCCCGGTAGCGCACCCGAAGGCTGGTTCGCCTTGCCGCAGCCGTTTGTGTGGGGGACTCCGGTGTGGGACACGGGGATTGTCATCACGTCCGTGTTGACCGCGCTGATTCTGATCAGCAACGTAATAGCCAGCCTGATTGTCGGCGGCATTGCGCTGAATCGCGAGATCACGCCCGCGACCTACCGGCGTGGTATATTCGGAAACGGCATCGGGCTCATCCTATCCTCGCTGTTTTCGGTAGTCGGTGTGGTTCCCCTCTCCGTGTCAGGGGGATTCATCGGCACGACGGGGATTCGCCGCCGGCTGCCCTTCCTCATCGGCGCGGCGGTGACGCTCGTCATTGGTCTGTTGCCCCCGGTGGGGAGGCTGTTTGCCCACCTCCCGCAGGAGGTGGCTTACGCTTCGCTGTTCGTGCCGTTCTCGCAGATGATGGGGTTCGGTATCCGGGACCTGATGGGTGAGCGGCCGACACCTCGCAACCTACTGGTGATAGGATTATCGTTGATGATAGGGATTGGCCTGATGTTCATGCCACCGGCAGCCTTTGAAGGACTGCCCGCTTGGCTGCGAAACATCCTCGCCAACGGGCTGCTCGTCGGTCTGATGGTGTGCCTGGTTTTGGAACACCTCATCTTTCGCCGCCCGCGGGCGGTCCAGGTGCAAGGAGGTTGACGTGTATGACGCTCACCCTGCAATCGAGGGTTCGGCTGGCAAACGGGGTCGAGATGCCGTGGTTTGGGCTCGGCGTGTACAAGGCTCAGCCAGGCGAAGAGGTTTACGAGGCCGTGCGCGCAGCGCTGGAGCACGGTTACCGCAGCATCGACACCGCCGCGTTCTATCAAAATGAGGAGGATGTCGGCCGCGCCATCCGCGAGTCGGGGATCCCCCGAGAGCAGGTGTTTGTCACGACCAAGGTGTGGAACACGGACCATGGGTATGACCAAGCGCTGCGCGCGTTTGAGGCGAGCCGTAAGCGCCTCAGCTTGGATGTGGTGGATCTGTATCTGATCCACTGGCCGGTGCCCGGAAAGTTCGCGGAGACCTGGCGTGCGCTGGAGAAGCTGTACCGAGACGGTTACGTCCGCGCCATCGGTGTCAGCAACTTTCACGTGCATCATTTGGAGCAGCTGCTTGCGGTGTGCGACATCGCACCCATGGTAAACCAGGTGGAGTATCACCCCTACCTGACGCAGGCGGCGTTGAAGGTATACTGCGAGCAGCACCGCATCCAGCTGGAGGCGTGGGCGCCGCTGATGCGCGGGCGGGTGCTGACGGACCCGGTGATCACCGAGATTGCGCAGAAGTACCGCAAGACTCCGGCGCAGGTGGTGCTGCGCTGGGATGTGCAGGGTGGCGTGGTGACCATCCCGAAGTCGGTGCACGCGGACCGCATCCGCGCCAATGCGGACATCTTCGATTTTGAACTCACGGAGGAAGAGATGGCCAGGATCAGCGGCCTTAACCGCAACGAACGGTGCGGCCCGGACCCAGACCATTTCTTTGACTGAAACAGGGCGTCAAGCATGCGCCGGCACCCACCGGCGCATTTTCAGCAAACTTTCAGCTTCTCATCAAGAAGGATTCAGGTCCGTGCCCCATTCTTATAGACGCAAAGGGGTGATGGACGATGGGATTCTACCAGGAGACAGGCGAACCCAGACCCAATCGCAGCAGCGGCGGCGCTGCATTCAAACAAATCGCATCGGTGGTGGGTGCCGCGGTCATCGGATCCGCTGTCACCGCCGGCATTTTTGTGACGGGGTTGCGCAACAACTGGATTCCCATGGGGACGGCGGGCAATACCGTCGCCTCACAGCCGAGCACGACGCAGACCAACTCGAATACTTCCGGGCCAATCACGGTGCAGAATCTGACTTCCAGCGCCGGCGCCACCAATATCACCGCCATCTATCAAGCGGTCGAGCCGGCGGTGGTGGCCATCGTCAATTACCAGTCGAGCGGTGGCTTCTTCAACCAATCCCAGGGACTGCAGGAGTCCGGCGTCGGTTCCGGTGTGCTTATCAAGAAGGACAGCCAGTACGGCTACTTCGTGACCAACAACCACGTGGTGTACAACGCGGATAAGCTGGAGATTGTGCTGTCCAACGGCACACACGTACAGGCCACGGTGGTTGGCGCGGATCCGTACACGGACCTCGCGGTGATTCGCGTGCCGGTCAGCCAGGTGAAGAACATCCAGCCGGTGGCGTTCGCCAACTCGGATCAGGTGGTTCCGGGTCAGGAGGTCATTGCCATCGGGGCGCCTGGCGGGCTCGATTTCCGCGAGACGGTGACGTCCGGTATCGTGAGCGGTATTCAGCGTCTAATGCCGGTGTTGGCGCCGGATGACGAGAACACGGTGCTCGACTATCAGAGCGTCATCCAGACCGACGCGCCCATCAATCCGGGCAACAGCGGTGGTCCGCTGCTCAGCACCAGCGGCCAGATTGTCGGTATCAACAGCAGCAAGATCGTCGAGACCGGCTTTGAGAACATGGGCTTCGCCATCCCGGCCAACGAGGTGAGCGACGTGGTGAATCAGATCCTCACCACCGGCCATGTCGAGCACCCCGCCCTTGGCATCGAGGCGTACTCGTTGTCGTCGGTGCCACAGGCGTACTGGCCGGATGTGCCGGTGACGTATGGCGTATACGTCTACGCTGTCACGTCCTCGCAGGCCAAACAGGCGGGATTGCAGCAGGGTGACGTCATTGTCGCTGTGGGCAACAAGACCGTGCAGGACGAGGCGGATCTGCGAACAGCGCTGTTCTCTTACAAGCCGGGTCAGACGGTGTCGATCACAGTCTACCGCGGCAGCCAGAAACTCACGCTGAACGTGACGCTCGGCAGCCTCTCGGCGTCACCGCAGGGCTGATCTACGATGCGCGCGAGTGATGTGAAGATCCTTGTGGTGGATGACGAGGAAAGCATCGTCCGCTTTCTGGAACTCGGTCTGCGCAACGAGGGGTTTCAGGTGTGGACGGCGCCGGATGGCCTGACGGCGGTGAGCCTGGCACGCGAGGTGCAGCCCCATGTGGTCATCCTCGACGTGATGATGCCCGGGCCGGACGGCTTTGAGGTTGTGCAGATGCTGCGCAAACTCGGATCGTTTGCCATTATCATGCTAACAGCAAAGGACGAGGTGGAGGACCGGGTCAAAGGCCTCAACCTTGGCGCCGACGATTACGTGGTCAAGCCGTTCAGCTTTCAGGAGCTGCTGGCACGCATTCACGCGCGCCTTCGCAATCAGTTCCCGCAACTGGTCGACGAGTGGGTGGTGGGTCCGTTCACCATTCATGAGCAGCGGCGCGAGATCACGTACCAGGGGCAGCCGCTCAGCCTGTCCGCCACCGAGTACGAGCTGCTTCGCTATCTCCTGATCAACCACGGCATTGTGCTCAGCAAGCAGAAGATCCTCGATGCCGTGTGGGGTTATGACTTTGGCGGTCAGGACAACATCGTCGAGGTGTACATCCGGTCCCTGCGCGAGAAGCTGGGTGACACCGATAGGCAGTTGATCCGGACGATTCGCGGTGCCGGCTACCGCGTGGATCTGCCGTGAACCTTCCCTGGAAGGGGGTGGCGCCGGTGTGGCGCAGGGCTCGTCAGGCGGCCGAAGGCGTGTGGCGCCGCCTGCCGGCGCCCGTCCGGCGTGCGCTGGCTCCCACATCGCTGCGCGGGCAACTGCTGGCCCGGTCGCTGTGGATCCTGGCGGGCCTGCTGGTGCTCATCGGCGTTGTGCAGTACGCCTGGATGAGCCGCTTCATCTACGCCAACACAGCGCAGACCATCCGCAGCCAGGTGTTCTCCACACCGTCCCAGGTGTGGATCAGCTTCGCGCAGAACCGAGGCGGACGAGATCCGGACCGGGCCGTCCCCTTTTCGATCACGATGCCCGGCACCGCCGTCGCCTTCATTGATAGCCAGGGGGATTTTTACGATCTCACCGGGCTCGTCGGCGGTCACGCCTCACCCGAGCTTCCCGCCCAGACGTATGCGCAGGCTCTCACCCGCGGTGTGGGCGCCGATGATTACGATGTGGTGACGGCGCCGGAAGGCTACCGCGCGCTGCTGGTGCTCGTCCCGGTCGGCCCACCCGGGCAGCCGTTCGGCGTCGTGCAGGTGGCGGCGGACATCTCGCCGCTGCGGCACGTGCTGATCCAGCAGTTGTTGGCGTTCCTGATTGTCGCCGCGGCCGCGCTGGTGCTGGGCTTCGTCGTGCTGCGCGCCACGCTGCGGCGGACGCTCGTGCCGTTGTCCGATATGGTCGACACCGTCCAGCGCATCGGCGTGAGCAACTTGGACGAGCGCGTTCGCGCCGAGGGGGCGCAGGACGAGGTGGCGTCGCTGGCGAGATCCTTCAATCAGATGCTCGAGCGGCTGGCCGCGGCATTCGCCGCGGAGCGCGACGCCCGCGAGCGGATGCGCGCCTTCGTGGCGGATGCCTCGCATGAACTGCGCACGCCCCTAACAGCCATCCATGGCTTTCTGGAGGTCCTGCTGCGCGGCGCCGCGCGCCAGCCCGAACAATTGCAGCAGGCGCTCGAGAGCATGTACGATGAATCGGAACGCCTCACCAAGCTGGTACAGGGGCTGCTGACGCTGGCGCGCCTCGACAGGGAACCGGCGCCGGAGATGCGGCGCGACAGACTGGACGAAGTCATCCGGGAGCTGCTGCCGCAGCTGCGCATCCTGGCGGAGCACCGTACACTCGCCGTGCATCTGCCGGAAGGTCCCGTGTACGCGCGCATTGACCGGGACCAGATCAAGCAGGTGGTGTTCAATCTCGTGCAGAATGCGGTGCAGCACACAGATGCGGAGGAAGGCCGGATCGACATCGCGTTGGCCGAGACGTCGGAGCACATTGTGCTGCGTGTCGCCGACAACGGCACTGGAATTCCGCCGGAGCACCTGCCGCACATCTTCGAGCGCTTCTACCGCGTCGACAAAGCCAGGTCCCGGCGTCACGGCGGCGCAGGGCTGGGGCTGTCCATCACGCAATCCATCGTTCAGGCGCATGGGGGCAGCATCTCCTGCGAGAGCGAGGTCGGGCGAGGCACCGCGTTCACGGTGCGGCTGCCGCGGGTGGCTGCAGACGAAGGCTGAACCTGGCCCCATCCATCACAGACGCAGGCTAAGCCATGTGAACGCCCACAGCACCAACGATGTGCAGACCAACACGGCAAGAGGCCGGCCGGCATGTCTACGTAAGTAGGAGAAATGAACGTTGAGGCCGAGCCCGACCATGGCCATGGTGAGCATGAACGAAGACAGGGTCGTGATCCCATCGCTCAAGCTCTTGGGGACAAGGTGCGGGAACAGGGTGGTCAGTGCACTGCATGCTACAAATCCAACAAGAAACCACGGGAACTGGATTCGTGCCTCAACGGCCTCCCGCCCTTGCTGATGCCTCATCTGGCGCTTCTTCCAGAGCAGGAATGCGAAACTCAGGGGAACCAACAATAGTACGCGCCCCAGTTTGGCGAGTAGAGCCAAGGTGAGCGCCTGACTCCCGGCGGGTGCGGCCGCCAGTGCCACATGGGCAATTTCGTGCAGACTGATGCCCGTCCATATACCGTACTGGTTCGGCGTCAACCCTACCACCGGACGGATGAGCGTATCCAGGACTGCGAATGCCGTTCCCACCAGTGCAATCATACCGGCGCCGAGTGCCGTTTCCTCTGCGTTAGCTGCAAGAATCGATGCCACAGCACCGATGGCGGCGGCGCCGCATATCCCCGTCCCAACCCCCAGCAAAAGAGGTAATCTCCCGTTCGCCCGAAATAATCGGGCGAACCCCCACATGGTAGCCAAGGTCACGCAGATGGTGAGGGCGTCTCGGATCAACAGCACCCAGCCTTGGTGCATAATGACCGCGAGATTGAGACGAAGGCCGTAAAGAACAATGGCTGTGCGAAGCAGCCACCTGCTGCTGAACTCAATGCCAGGTCGCAAGGACTCGGGATAGCCGGCCACCTGCCGGTACAGTACGGCCGCAAGGATGGCGCTGGCCATCGAACCCACGTCTGCCAATACCGGTAGCCGCGCGAGACCCAAGCCGACGATGCCCATAACCATGGTGAACACCAATCCACCCAACCAGCCGCGCCACGCTGTCACGCTGTCCATCTCCCTTTCCTTTTGCCTGAGGTCCATGGTAGAGATGGGACGTTCATTTGTGAAATACATGATTTGAATAGAATCCATAAGTAATCTATTATAAATGGACAAGCAGGCTGATGAGGGATTCGAGGAGGGAGGGATAGGATGGACAGGGCGCTCGAAACCTTTGTCGCCGTTGTTGAACATGGCGGATTCACGCATGCGGCCAACGCGCTGCATGCCACGCAGCCGGCAGTCAGCCAGCAGGTTCGACTGCTTGAACAGTATCTTGGCGTGCAGCTGCTGGAGCGCACCACGAAACGGGTACGGCTCAATCGAGCAGGTGAAGTTGTGTA
Source organism: Alicyclobacillus sp. (assembly GCA_023511725.1). Classification (GTDB taxonomy): domain Bacteria; phylum Bacillota; class Bacilli; order Alicyclobacillales; family Alicyclobacillaceae; genus JAIMAY01. Next base: position 22,762 of record JAIMAY010000013.1, on the reverse strand, counting down.
TTACTACGCCAAGCAGATTCTGCAGTTGCAACGCCAGATGGAGCGAACGGTTCAAGAGCTTTCCGGGGATGTAGCCGGCAGGATGACTATCGGTGCAAGCTACACCTTCGGTGAGTGCGTCTTACCGCACCTGGTGGCCAGGTTTTTGCAACGCTATCCGCGGGTGGAGCCAGTCATCGAGATTGCCAACACCCAACGTGTGATGGCATGCGTCGAGGCAGGTACGTTCGACTTAGGTATTGTGGAGGGTGACGTGGTGCCGCGAGACGGACTGTTGGTGGAACCGCTTGCGACGGATGCGATGGTGGTCGTTGCCGCAGTAAACCATCCTCTGTGCAACGTCCGTCCGGTGAGTGTGGAGATGCTGGCAGAGACGGCGTGGTTGATTCGGGAGCCTGGGTCCGGCACAAGATTTCATCAGGATCGGTTTCTGGAGCAACTGGGCATTGTCCCCCGTCGGATCATGTCCCTTGGCTCGACCCAGGTCATCAAGGAAGGGGTAGAGGCGGGCCTAGGCATCACACTACTGTCTGCATGCGCCGTGCGCCGCGAGCTCCAACACGGGTCCTTGTGCGTGTTGGCGACCCCTGGTACCCCGGTGCTGAGGATGTTTTCTGTGGTGACTCGGCGCACGCAGTTTGAACCCGCTGTGGTCAAGGTGTTCAGGGAGACTTTGAGAGAACAGGGAGCCGCGTGGGTAAAGCAGTTGTCGCAAGTGCAATGAGGCAGAGGCGAGGAGGTATGAGCTTGTCCTGGTGGAGGGAATTTCGTCAATTCATCTCGCGCGGGAGCGTGATCGACCTGGCGGTGGGCATGGTGATTGGGTCTGCGTTCACCAACATCGTCAACACCTTGGTCAAAGGCGTGATCATGCCGCCCATCGGCTGGATCCTCAAGGGCATCGATTTCAATGACCTATACATCAATCTTTCCGGCAGGTCCTATCCGAGCCTGTCCGCGGCGCAGGCGGCGGGGGTGCCGGTCATCGCCTACGGGCAGTTTCTGAACGCGGTGATAGACTTCCTGATTGTGGCAGCGGTGATGTTCCTGATCATCAAGCCGGTCAACCGGCTCCGCGCGCGCCACAAGGAGCCGGATGTGCCGAAGACGAAGGCGTGCCCCTACTGCTGCAGCGAGATTCCGGTGGCGGCGACACGCTGCCCACAGTGCACATCGGTGCTGGACAGCGCTGTGGCGGACGGGTGAGGACGAACCATGGCGTGTGCGGGAGGTGGCGGGATCGCCACCTTTTTTGTGTGCTAAAATGGCAGAAGACTCACATATCTATCACGTGGACAAGGAGAGCATCGAAGGAGGGATGGCTCCATGGAAGCCACGTACAATCCGCATTCGCCGGAGGACCAGCGGCGATACCGGGAGATGGGATGGTGGCCGGATAAAACCAGCGTCGACTTCCTGCACGACGCGGCGGCACGGTTCCCCGACAAGCTGGCCATACGAGATGGGATGTACAGTTACACGTTCTCGGAGTTGGTGCGCTATGTGGATCGGTGTGCCTACGGCCTGCTGGAGATGGGTATCCGGCCCGGCGACGTGGTGTCGTTCCAGCTGCCGAACTGGTGCGAGTGGGTGGTGCTGCACTACGCCCTCACGCGCATCGGCGCTGTTTCCAATCCGCTCATCCCCATCTACCGCGGACGCGAGCTCGAAGCGATGCTGAATGCGGCGAAACCCAAGCTGCTGGTGATCCCCGACAACTTCCGCGGTTTCTCGTATCCCGACATGCTGGCGGGGATGCGCGACAGACTGCCGGAGATTCCCAACCTGCTCATTGTAGGCCGCACGCGGCCGAGCAGTTGGGAGAGCTTCCTCGACACCCCGTGGGAGGAACGTTACCACGACACCGATCTCGATGCCTACCGCCCACACCCCGACGACCCCACGGAACTCATTTTCACCTCGGGTACCACAGGTCTGCCGAAAGGCGTCATCCACACGCACAACACGCTCAACGGCCCCATCGTCGCGTGGGCGCAGCGTATGGGGGTCACGGAACACGACGTCTTCCACATGGCCTCGACGTTCGCGCATCAGACCGGTTTCCTGTACGGCGTCCGACTACCGACCATGCTTGGTGCGAGCGCCATCTACCAGGAGGCGTGGAATCCCGCGGAGTTCGTGGAACTGGTGGAGCGCGAAGGGATCACGGTGACCAACGGCGCCACCCCGTTCCTGTATGACTTCATCCACGCCTCCAATCTCTATGAACACGACGTGAGTTCCCTGCGCATCTGGGGCTGCTACGGTGCCCCCATTCCGCGTCCCGTGATCCGGCAGGCGCTGGAGTTGGTGCCGAACTGCAAGGTGCTGGCCGGCTGGGGGCAGACGGAGAATGCGCTGGTGACCGTGACCAAGCCGGATGATTCCGTGGAAAAGTTGACGACCACCGACGGCATTGTGTTCCCGGGGATGGAGGTGCGGGTGGTGAGAAGCGACGGATCCCCGTGCGCTCCCGGCGAGGAAGGGGATCTGCAGGCGCGCGGGAGTCAGTTGTTCGTCGGTTACCTGGGCGATCCGGCCGACACCGCTGCCTGCTACACCACCGACGGCTGGTTCATAACCGGTGACCGGGCTGTCATGGACGAGGACGGCTACATCAAGATCACGGGTCGCACCAAGGACATCATCATCCGCGGTGGCGAGAACATCCCTGTCAGCTATGTGGAGGATGTGCTGCACGAGCATCCGTACATCCAGGCGGCGGCGGTGGTGGCCAAGCCGGATGAACGGCTGCAGGAGCGGGCGATGGCGTTCCTGATCCAGAAGCCGGAGACACCGCCGCTTACGCTGGAGGACCTGCAGGCGTTCCTGCGCGACAAAGGCGTGGCGCGACCGTACTGGCCCGAGTTTGTGCGCGTCGTGGATGCCTTCCCGCGGACGCCGAGCGGCAAGATCCAGAAGTACATCCTGCGCGAGTGGGCGAAGGAGGACGTGCAATGAGTGCATCACAGCAGGCCGAAGGCGGGCGCGTCGTCATCGTCACCGGCGCCGCACGCGGCATCGGCCACGCCATCGCCCGGCGATTCGCGGCTTCCGGGCACCGCGTGGTGGTGGCCGACCTGGATGGCGACGGCGCCGAGCGCGCGGCGGCCGAACTCCGCGAGGATGGCGCCGACGCCATCGCGGTGCGCTGCGACATCTGCTCGCGCGCGGATGTGGACGCCATGGTGGCGGCGGTGCGGGGGGCGTATGGCTGGATAGACGTGCTCGTCAACAACGCCGGTTGGGACAAGGTCGAGCCGTTCATCGACAGTACGGAGGAGACATGGCGGCGCATCGTGGAGATCAATCTGCTCGGACCCATCCGTTGCACGCAGGCCGTGCTGCGCGAGATGATCCCGCGCCGGTACGGGAAGATCATCAGCATTGGATCCGATGCGGGGCGCGTGGGTTCCACCGGCGAGGCCGTCTACTCGGCGGCGAAGGGGGGCGTCATTGCCTTCACCAAAACGGTGGCGCGCGAGGTGGCGCGATACGGCATCAACGTCAACGCAGTCTGTCCGGGACCTACGGATACGGCGCTGCTCGCGGAGGTGGCGGGCGATAACCCGAACCTCGTGGAGGCGCTGAAACGATCCATCCCGTTTCGGCGCCTGGGCACGCCGGAGGACATCGCCGGGGCCGTGCACTTTCTGGCCTCGGACGAGGCGGCGTACATCACCGGCCAGACGCTCAGCGTCAGCGGCGGGCTGACCATGTGCTGAGTCACGGAGCAACCGGACACGGAGGAGGGCAACCGGGCATGGCCTATCAGGATATCCTGTACACGAAGGAAGACGGTATTGCCACCATCACCATCAACCGTCCGGAGGTGCTGAACGCGTTCCGGCCGCTGACGGTGGAGGAGATGATCCATGCCTTTCAGGATGCGTGGGCGGACAGGCAGATTGGGGTGGTGGTGCTGACGGGAGCGGGGGACAAAGCGTTCTGTGTGGGAGGTGACCAGAAGGCGCGCCTTAGTACCGGTGCGGCGGGAGGCTATGGGGGACGAAGCCGATCCGAGATCGGCCTGGATGTCGAAGACCTGCACGCGGTGATCCGCGGAATCCCGAAGCCGGTGATTGCCGCCGTGAACGGCTACGCCATCGGCGGTGGTCACGTGCTGCATGTGCTGTGCGATCTCTCCATTGCCTCGGACCGCGCGGTGTTCGGCCAGGTGGGCCCCAAGGTGGGCAGCGTCGATCCCGGCTTCGGCACGGCCTACCTCGCCCGTGTCGTGGGCGAGAAGAAGGCGCGCGAGATGTGGTATCTCTGCCGCCGCTATACGGCGGAGGAAGCGGAGCGCATGGGTCTGGTGAACAAGGTGGTCCCGCATGATGAGCTGTACGCCGAGGTCCGGCGCTGGTGCGAGGAGATTCTCGACAAAAGCCCAACGGCGCTCAAGCTGGCAAAGTACTCCTTCAACGCCGACAGCGACAATATCGAGGGCATTTCGCGACTCGGCATGAGCGCGTTGGCGCTCTACTACGGCACGGAAGAAGCGCAGGAGGGCAATCAGGCGTTCGTGGAGAAGCGGCCTGTCAACTTCCGCCGGTTCCGCCGCTGGACGGGATGATCCGCGCCGCGGGGGGGATCCGCCGGAAGCGCCGGATCTCATCGATGGCCTGAGCCAGCGCGGCGGGATCATACACGCGGACACGTTCGTTGTGCGCCAGCAACCGTTGACACCATGCGTCAAATGCCGGGCCGGCCGCTTCCAGGCAGCGCGTGTGCACATCCAGTTCCTCCTCCGTATAGGCGATACCGAGGCGGTCGAGGAGCAGGGCGTGCAGGCGCCTGCCGGAGATGCGGCTCGGCCCGAAGTGCGTCTGCGTGACCTGGGCCGGATGCTGCCGGTAGGCGACCAGTCTCTCCGGGAGGATGGTGCAGCGGACGTGATCGACGGCGCGGACCCACAGGTCATAATCCTCGGCGTGCGGGAAGGCGTCGCGGTAGACCAGGCCGTGGGCTTCGAAATCCGCTCTGCGCCACATCACGCTGGAGTGGCAGATGCAACACCAGAACAAAAGGTGAGCGCGTACGCCCTCATGCGACTGCGGCAGGATCCGGCCGTGGGGGACGTGTACGCCGTCGATAATCCAGTCATAGTCGCTGGCCACGAGGCTATCCTCCGGATGCGCGTCGAGCCACGTCACTTGCCGGACCAGCCTGTCCGGTCGGCTGATGTCATCTGCATCGAGCCGCGCGATGTACTCGCCGCGCGCTTCCGCCAAGCCGTGCAACAGCGCCGCCACGATACCCTGATGAGGCTGCCACACGAACCGGATTCGAGCGTCCGCCTGCGCACGCAGGATGTCGGCGGTGGCGTCCGTGGACCCATCATCGACGATGATCAGTTCCCAGTCTTGCCAGACCTGGCGCAACACGCTGTCCATGGCTTCCTGAAGATGGGCCTGTCCATTGTACACCGGCATGATGATGCTCACCCGCGGCGACGTCATCCGGCATCCCCTCTTCCCAGACCACAGCGCTGATCAATGCTGTGCTCCCTCCGTTATACCACATCCAAAGTCGCGGGGTGCTCCAGACGGTGCGTGCTACAGGCCCTCGCAGCCGGTGCGGACCATCGCAGAAACAGCGGCCGCGGCCTCCCTGCAGAGAACCGCGGCCATATGGGATCACTTGCCGATGATGCTGTTCATCTGGCTGACGTCGATGGTGCCGAGCCCCGTCGCGTAGTCCCAGCCGGGTGTGGCCGGATACGGGCCATTGTCGCCGAGGATGATGTCGTGGAAGCCGCTGCTGCCCGCCTTAGCGTAGAACAGCGGAGCTGCAAAGCCTAGCCGGTTGCCGTGGGCAGTCTCCAACCGTGCCCAGACGCCCAGTGCAAGCGGCGATGCGAGGCTGGTTCCACCATACACCTGCATCTGACCGTCCACCCACACCTCGGCGCCGCTGTTCGGGTCCGCATCCATGGAGATATCGGGCAGTCCCTTGCCTACTGCGGATCCCGGTACGATACCGCTCTGCCAGTAGGGCGCGACCTCCCATTCGCTGGGGCCGCCACCTCCCGCCAGCCAGGCGATCTCGTTATTGTACGTCCCGTCGCTGTTGGTCAGCAGCGTTGTGCCGCCCACCGCCACGACGTAAGGCGACGAGGCCGGGTAGTTGACGTCCGGAACGCCCGCGGGAACGCCGTTGGTCCCCACCAGGACCGGGCTGAATCCGCCCGTATCGCCGCTGGATGCGAACACCGTCTGCCCCTGCGCCGCGGCCTCTGCAAAGATCTCATCATCGGCCAACATCGCGCCGTCCAGGAAGGCCGCCCACTCGCCTTCCCCGAACGAGGCGCTGCCAGCCTTGGCTTTGCGATCCGTGACGAAGCGGTTGAAGGCGAGGGCGAGATCGGAATCCGCCAGGGACGTGGCGTTGTACAGGTACAGTTGCGACACGGTGCCTGCCATCCCTGTGGAGTACTGGGTGTCCATGTCCCATTCGGGGACGCCGCTCGTATCTGTTCCAGGGATGCCGCATTGGACCACCGATACCCGCACCTGTGGGAGTTTGTTCTGGGTCTCTTCCGTCCGCAGGTCCTTTAACGTCTGGCTGACGTCACCGGCTGTGAAGATGGCGATGGCCGTCTGCCAGCCTGTGGGGGTCTTGCCGACGTCATACGCCTTCTGGAAGCCCTGCGGCGTGTAGCTCGCCGGATAGTTGGGCAGGCTTACGCCACCCGCGGCCGGGGCTGAGGTTGCGGATTGAAGCAGGTTGTTGACTGTGGTTGTGGCGCGCTGCACGGAGGTCTGGGCCGACGCCACCGGGTGCGCCGACGGCTTGGCCAGGAAAGGCCGCATCTGCACGGCATTGTTCAGGCCGAGCACAGCGCCCACGATGCCCGCAAGCGCCGCTGGCACATGCGCGGGCAGGCTGTTGGCATAGACGGTACGCCCCTGTTGCAGGTACTGGTCCAAGTGCGTGTTGAACGCCTTCGCCACCTGGCCGGCCGTGCCCTGAGCCGTGACGAACAGATGATTGGGCGTGACCTCGATGTTGGTGAACCCCTGCGACTGCAGATATGAAACCACCTGATCCACGCTGGCCTGGCTCGGGCCGAACTGTGCCGTGAACTGGTCCGGTGTCAGATACTCACCGTAGGACGGGCTGCCTGGCGTGTTGACGTCGCGGATGAATTGGTTCAGCGCCGCTGTATTCGGCAGCTTCAACACGACGGCAATCCGAAGCGGCGTCTCATCAGGGAGTGCCCCGAGGAGCGTGGCCTGGTTAAGCTGGAGCGCTTGCGTGGCAGTATTCGTCCACTCGGTCTCCGCGTGGATGGTGGGCAGCCCGACGGTGGCTCCCGCCATGCCCACGCCGGCGAGCAGCGCCAGCCATTTTGCCGATCTCTTCATAAGGATCCCTCCCGGCGTTCCGTGTGCTTTGCTTCGCCACACACTTTCGGAGCAAGTGGGAATTTTCTGTCGCTCACCGACATGCCCCGATGTGCGAAATTTGACAGGTAGGTCTCGGGATGGGGGCGAGATCAGGACAGGAACCGCGACAGTGCACCCGCCTCCTGGCATACGCTGCACCATGCCGCGTGGAAGGAGGTGACACGCGATGGGTGTGTTTGGTGCTTACACCCGTTGGGCCGTGGTGTTCCTGATCATCTTTGTGCTGTTCTTCCTCCTCGTTCCGGGGTATACCACGACGACGTGCACGACGACGCCCGTGTATTGATCCGGACGGACGAACGGGGCGTGGACCTGCGCCACGCCCCGTTCTGTTCTCTCGGGCACGCCGAGCACAGGAGGACGAGGGAGGTGACAGTGTGGTTTCGATGGCACAGTGCAAGCCATACGTAGGGCAGTGGGTACGCTTTCGCACGCCCTATGGTGAACACACGGGGTATGTGGAACGGATTACGCCAACGGCAATGATTGTGCTCAGCCCTCGGCGGGAGATTCCTGTACAACTCGCGCGGGACTCGCTGGAGGTCCAGCCCGCCAAGGACCTGACCCTGGCGTGGTGGGGCGGCGCCGGCGGCTGGGGTGCACCCGGCTACGGTTATGGCTATGGATTCGGTCCGTACGGTGGTTGGGCGCGCTGGGCTGTATCCTTTCTCATCATCTATGCGCTCTGGGGTTTGCTTTGGTGGTGAATGAAGTTCGCTTCCATCGCTCCGCGCCCCGGTCGCTCAACGTGGCGGCCGGGGCGTTTCGCGCTCTGGCGGGTCCTTGCCTGTCTCTTCCTTCCGACATGTGGTAGAGTAATAGAAGCCAGAATTTTCGCGTCCCGAACGGAGCGGCCATCGCTTGCGCGCGCGGGGCGGACGATGGTCGGAGGGGTAAGGGTGGACTCGCAAGCGAGCATGGATGCGTGGGCGGTGTTTCCACAACAATTGGGTTGGCAAAGCGCGGGCCGTATGTTGCTCCCCGGGAGGGAGGCGGTCACCGGGCTGCTTGACGTGCCGGGGTTGCACCCCGCCGCGCTGGAGTATGCAAGTTCAGCTTATCCAAACGGTCTCTATCAACACCAGATTGCCTCCATGCGCGCCTTCGTGAGAGGGGTTTCGGTGTGTCTGAGCACCCGCACCGCCTCGGGCAAAAGTCTCGTCTTCTTCTTGGCGGGAATCGACGTGCTTGCGCGCGATCCGAACGCGACCGTTCTCGCCATCTATCCTCAGCGTGCCCTCGGCGCGGAGCAGGAGGAGCGATGGCGCGCGGCTCTTCACGCGGCTGGGGTGGCGGCGGAGGTGGGCCGCATTGACGGCGGTATCGACGTGGGCGTCCGTGAACGCGTTTTGCGCAACCACCGCGTTATCATTTCTACGCCCGACGTGTTGCACGCGTGGTTTCTATCTAGCCTTGATAAGCCCCCCGTTCGCCGCTTCCTGCGCAGATTGCGGCTGGTCGTGGTCGACGAGGTTCACACGTACTCCGGGGTCTTTGGTTCAAACGCCGCCTATCTGTTTCGCCGCCTCCATCAGGCATGCCGCCGATTGGGGGGTGATTACCGCTATGTGTGTGCCTCTGCCACCATCGAGTCTCCGGAGCATCACGTTCGCCGTTTGTTCGGCGTGCCGTTTGAGCATGTCGGGCCGGACTTCGACACGTCGCCCAGGCATCCTGTCACCGTGGAACTGGTCCAACCCTCGGACGCGGACCTGCTGCAGGGTCTGGTTCGCCTATTGAACTGGTTGACGACGCGCACGTCGCACCGGGTGATTGTCTTTGTGGACAGTCGCCGGCAGACGGAGATGGTGTCCACCATTTTGGCCCGCCGACGGTCACAGCGGCAGGAGGACCTCGAGCCCGAGGATGAGGGTGCGCAACTTGCCGAGGACTTGGCTGCGTTTGAACCACTGCAGATTTTGCCCTACCGCGCTGGGTACGAGGAGGAGGACCGGCGCGAGATCCAGCGGCGCCTGACCGCGGGGGGCGTAAGGGGTGTGATCAGCACCAGCGCACTGGAGCTGGGGATGGACATCCCGAACTTGGATGTGGCCGTCTTGGTCGGTGTGCCGGCGTCTGGTACGAGTTTCTGGCAACGCCTCGGCCGCGTGGGCCGGCACGGACCGGGTCGGGTCATCGTCATCCACACAGGATCCGTGCTGGACGTGCAAGTGTTCAGACACCCGGAGAGCCTGCTGGAACGGCCTTTGCAAGACTCCACGTTGTATCTTGAAAACCGCCGCGTGCAGTACATTCATGCGTTGTGCTTGGCGCGCAGCGGTGGTGAGTGGGACATGGTGTCCGGTGTCCCCTCGGAGGATGCGCCCATCGTGTTGGACCGCGAGATAGAGTGGCCGGATGGGTTCGCGGAGCTCTGTCAGCAGGAACGCACGGGGCAGGTGCCCCTGGAACTGCAATCCATCAAGATGGAAGCAGGGGATGATCCGAACCACAGCTTTCCCCTCCGAGACGTGGAGGTACAGTTCCGCGTGCAGTTGCGCGGCCCAAACCTGGAGAGACGAGGCCAGCTCTCCTACGGCCAGGTGCTGCGGGAGGCCTATCCCGGGGCGGTTTACTACTATATGGCGAGGCCGTATAGGGTGGTTCAGGTGCACACGCATCGACGCGAGATCATTGTGCGTCCCGAACATCAATACTTCACACGCCCGCTGATGCCGCCCGCCACCGTGTACCCGGCGCTTCATCATGAGGCCACCAAGCGGGCGGAGCAGCGCGGTGACGCCGTGCTGGTGGAAACAGACCTGCAGATCCGCGAGCAGGTGGTGGGATTTGAGGAGCGCCGTGGCGGTCGCAGGCTGCGGATGGCTTATCCAATCGCCAGCCGGGATGTGCGCGGGTTAAGCTACACACGTCGGACCTTCGCGCGGACCTTCTTCACCACCGGTGTGTTGCTCCGGCATCCGGTATTCGAGGAGCCGCTGGTCGTCGCCGATGCCGTGGCGGAGGCCATTTACGAGGCACTGCTCTTGGTGGTCCCCTTTGACCGGCGCGATCTCGGCTTTGCCACGGGCACACTCCGCCTGGACGGGCTGACGCTTCGGCGGGGACAGCGATTCCTTTGCCTTTATGATCAAACCTACGGAAGCCTTCGCCTGTCCGGACGCCTCCTCGACCCCGATGTGTTTCCGGAGGTATTCCGGCGTCTGCCCGACGCCGGCCGGGTGGTCGTGCGCAACCTGGCCCCGGAGCCAGACCTCGAGGCCGATGAAGATCAGTCCATCGTGTCTGACCCGTGGATAGAACTGAAGCGCCAGGCCACGTGGGAGGCCATTCTGACCCTGAGCGGTCTGGCTGACACGCCGTCTGCGTCCATCCTCACACCGTTCGCAGGCGGGGCGGAGGTGGCCGCCGCATCGGATCGGCTGCGTCGTGTCATTCGTCCCGGCAGCTCCGGATTGGCCCTTCATCACGACAACGATGAGTTCGTGGTGGAACGGGTGTTCTTCCACCCGGAGGGTCTGCGTTATCGAGGGCATTATGCCGATACATCTGCGGGTGACACCTGTGCGGTGATCTGGCCGGTCGAGGCCATCGTCGATATCCCTGGCGTGACGGAATGGGCGTGGTTTGACCTCGAAACGGGCGAGGTTGTCGACATCCAGGAGCCCCGGTCGGGATTTGTCAACACGAACATGTGATCGGGTATCGGTCGGTTGTGCTATACTGGCAGTTGGCGACTGGATTGGGGATCCAGGTACAGGGCCGCCAACGACGGATTTGCGTGGAGGGACACGTATGGGCCAGCAGGCGCACCCACGTCTGGGAACGGCCGAGGCCGGTGCCGGCGCGAGTGGCGTATGGGAACCGCTGTGGCAAGCGGAGGATGCGCAGCAGGTGTTGGAGCAGTTGATTGCCCGTATGCGCGATACGCTGTCCAATGGACTGGTCACCTGCATGTGGGTGGACGAGGAGAAGCGCATCCTGACGCCCGGACCGGGTTGCGAGGCGTTGCCTCCCGCATACCGGCGGGTCATCATGCAGTTGCCGTTCGGGCGAGGGGCCTGTGGGCTGGCCGTGCAGGAGCGCCGCTTGGTGGTGGTGGAGGACACGCATGCAGATCCCTTGTGGGCACCGTTCCGGCGCTGGACCGACGTGCTCGGCGTGCGAGCCGTGTGGTCGGTCCCCATCGGGTTCAGCGACCGGATCTATGCGACCTACGCCATGTACATGCCTCATCCCGGTCGCCCCGCAGGGGAACAGGTCCGTTGGATCCGGGCCTTGGCGGACCACGCAGGGGCAGCGTTGGCGGCGGTGCAACTGCGCCGGCGGGAGCGACAACTGGCGGCGCTGAACGAGGCGCTCCGGGATGCGCAGCGTATGGCCCGGATTGGCACGTGGGAAGCGGACGTGGTGGGCGGCATTTCCCGCTGGACGGCGGAAACTGCCGCGATTTTCGGATTACCGCCGGTGGACAGCGAGGTGTCGCATGCCTTCCTGTTCGACAGGATTCATCCCGCGGATAGGGAGTCCGTGCGCGCTGCCTTGCGGGCTTTGTCGGAGCAAGGCATCCCGCTCGACCTGGAGTACCGGATCATACGGCTGGACGGCGAGCAGCGGCTGCTTCACACCGTCTGCCGGCCACGGGTCGCACCGGACGGCCGCCTGTACTACCGCGGCACGTTGCAGGATATCACGGATCGGCGGCGGTTGGAGACCCAGGCGCGTCTGGCAGAAACACTGGCATCCATTGGCCGGGTCGCCACCAGCCTGGCGGATGAAATCTTCAATCCGCTGACCACCGTGCGAGGCTTTCTACAGATGTGGCGGGACGGGCACCCGCCATCGGGCGACGCGCTCCAGCTGTTGCTGGACGAGCTCGACAACATTGAGTCCAGTGTTGGGCGCATCCTCGAACTCACGGCGCCGGTCAGCAGTGAGGAGGAGCCGGTGCCTGTAGCCGACTGGGTGAGTGACGCATTGGCTGCCGTGGAGCCGCTGGCCAAGGAACTGGGCGTACGTCTCGTGTTGGACCGGTGCATGCCATGCCTCGCCACGCAGGCCGGTCATTCGGTGCATATCCTGGGTGACCGCCGGCGTTTGCACCTGGCCCTCATGCATGTGTTGCGCAATGCGGTGGAGGCGTCGTCGCCGGGCGCCGAGGTGTGGGTGCGCTGTTCGCCGGCGCGCCTCGGACCTCGTGCCGCGTGGTGCGTGACGGTACAGGATGCCGGGGTTGGCATGCCACCGCAAGTGCTGGAGCGGGTGGGCGAGACCCCCATGACGACCAAACCGCAGCGCGCCGGCATCGGATTGGCGGCGGCGCGCATATCCTCACGCAGCACGGCGGTTCATTGAATGTGGTGAGCGCCCCGCAGGTGGGCACGACGGTGACGCTGACGATGCCCTTGATGCAAAGCGCTGTTCCGTCATGTCATCGGGTGCATGAGCCCCAGGGTGGAAGATTAGACCTGCCAGAAGGCCAGAACATACCGTCAGCAGAATGAGGTGACATCCTTGAGTGGACAGAATCGTCCTCCATACCGGGCGGACCATGTGGGGAGCCTGCTTCGACCGGAGAAGCTGAAGCAAGCCCGGCAACAGGCGCAGCGCGGGGAGATCAGCCGCGAGGCATTGACCGACATAGAAAACGAGGAGATCCGTCGCGTTGTGCGTCGACAGCAGGAGATTGGCCTGCGCGACGTGACCGATGGAGAGTTTCGTCGCGCGTGGTGGCACTTTGATTTCTTGGAAGGACTTCAGGGCGTCGAGGGATTCCGGACGGATCAGGGGATTCAGTTCCACAACGTGCAGACGCCGGGGCGCGGCATCCGTGTCGCCGGTAAGCTGGGCTTCGATGGGCACCCGATGCTGGAGCACTTCCGCTATCTGAAGTCGGTGGCAGGGTCCAGCACGCCGAAGATGACCATTCCCAGCCCCAGCATGCTGCATTTCCGCGGCGAGGTGGACAGGGCCGTCTATCCGGACGAGGATGAGTTTTTCCATGATCTAGCGAACGCCTATCGGGAGGCCATTACCGCCTTCTATGACGCGGGCTGCCGCTACCTGCAACTGGATGACACGTCGTGGGCGTACTTATGCTCGACGGAGCAGCGCGAGCAGATGAAACAGAAGGGGTGGGACCCGGACAGGCTGGCGCAGCGCTATGCAGATACCATCAACCGCGCGCTTGAGGGACGCCCGTCGGACCTGACCATCACCATGCACATCTGCCGTGGCAACTTTCGTTCCACGTGGATTGCCTCCGGTGGCTATGAGCCGGTGGCGGAGGTGCTGTTCACGCAGCTTCGCATCGACGGCTTCTTCCTGGAGTACGACTCGGAGCGCGCGGGCGGGTTTGAACCGCTGCGATTCGTGCAGCGCCCGGATCTGCGCATCGTGCTTGGCCTCGTGACGTCGAAGTTTGGCGACCTCGAGCCGGTGGACCTGCTCAAGCGCAGAATCTCCGAGGCCACCAAGTACGTCCCCTTGGAGCAGCTGTGCATCAGTCCGCAGTGTGGGTTTGCCTCCACGGAGGAGGGCAACCTGCTGACGGAGGATGAGCAGTGGGCGAAGCTGTCGCGCGTGGTCGAGGTCGCCCACCAGGTCTGGGGCGAGCTGTGAGACCTCGGCCATGGCGAGGGGTGTGAAAGCGGGCGATCCCGGCATCGGGATCGCCCGTTTCGTCATCTTCAACTGAACCTGGGGCGCGGGCCGTTGTCGTACGCGACGACCACGATGTTGCGCCCCGTTTGCGCCCGGAGTTCCTCCTCCAACGCCTGCAGCCGCTGCAGCGAGCCGTCGTCCAGGTTGGCCGCCGGCGGCGTGAACGAAGGCGGCGGTCCGGCATCCGCGGTCCAGGGGTTGACCGGCAGGTCCGCCATCATGCACCACACCTCCTGCTGCCTCAGTGTGGGCAAGCGGCGATTCACGCATACCCGGCCACCGTCATAAGCGGTCCGACGGCCACGGCTGTCCAGCGTTGGCATGCACGCCGGTGCGGACCGTCCAGATGGCCCGCGAGGGACCACGTCAGCCCATGCCAAGCGTACGGTCGAGGAAGTCGGCAATGCGGCCGTAAGCCACGATGCGGTTCGCGAGCTTGACCACCCCGTGCCCCTCGTCCTCGAAGCGCAGGTACTCCACCGGATGGTTGCGAGCGCGCAGCGCCGCCACCATCTGCTCGGCCTCACCGACGGGCACGCGGGGGTCATTGGCGCCGTGGATGATGATCATCGGCGCCTGGATCTTGTCCACGTGGTGAATCGGCGAGATCTGGTCAAAGAATTCCCCGTCCGCCTCAATCGTGCCGTATTCCGCTTCGCGCAGGTGGCGCCGGTAGGGGCTCGTGTTCTCGATGAAGGTGCGCAGGTTGGCGATGCCGACGATGTCCACTCCGGCCGCCCACAGATCGGGATAGTGGGTGACGGCCGCCAATGTCATGAAGCCGCCGTAACTGCCTCCCATCACGCCGATCCGCTTCGGATCCGCATCGCCGTGCTCCGTCAGCCAGCGCACGCCGGCAGCGAGATCCGCGACGGAGTCCATTCGCTTTCGCACATCGTCCAGGTGCACATAGGTACGGCCGTACCCCGAGCTACCGCGCACATTCGGCACAAACACCGCGTAGCCGCGCTGTACGAAGTACTGGATCACGCTGTTGAAGCTGTTACGGCTCTGCGACTCGGGGCCGCCGTGGACATACACGACCACCGCGTACGGCCCGGGCGCGTTCGGCCGATAGTAAAACGCCGGCACCTCCAGGCCGTCGAACGAGCGGTAGCGGACGAGCTCCGGCGCCACGAAGAACGACGCGGGTACACCCGACGCGCTCGCATATGTGACACGCTGCACCGCACCGTCCGGGATGTCCACCGTCCATACCTCCACCGCGTGCAGCGGGCTGGACAGGGTGAAGGCGATGCGACGGCTGCCTGGATGCCATGTGATCTCCGCGATCACGCCTTCCGGCACGCCCTCGATGCGCCTCGCGGTCGGGCTGTCCTGCGTCAGATCCACGATGTACAACTGCGAGGTGCCGTCCTCGTTTACGGCGTACGCGAGATAGCGGCCATCCGGCGAGAGCTCCAGCGACTCGGCGTCCCACACATCCGCCGTCAGCCACGTCCATGCGCCGCTCGTCAGGTCCAAGCGCGCCACTCGGGTGAATTCGCTGTCCCGGTCGGACAGGAGATACAGCGCCTGGCCATCTTTGGCAAAGTGGAGCGATTCGTAAACGACGTCCCCGGCGTGTGGCGTCAGGTGGCGCAGGCTGTGGTCATGCCGATCCATCAGATAAAGGTCATTGTTCAGGTTCGAGGTGCGGCGGGAGATGATCAAGTATCGGCCGTCCGGCGAGACGGCGACGGCCGCCTGAGTGTGGTCACTCTCCAGGATTGGGCTGTGCTCGTCTGTCTCCACGTCATACTGCCAGATGTCGAAGTGGCGCCCGTCGCGGCGGTTGGTGCTGTACACCAGCGTGCGTCCGTCTGGCGACCACACATTGAAGCTGTGGATGAAGCGAGGGTCGGCCGTGATGGGCCGGGGATTCAACCCATCCGCGTCGGCGAGGTAGAGCTGCGCGTTTTCGCTGCCGCCCTCATCCGCGCTGATGGCCAACAGGGGCCGGACCGGATTGGGGTGGACAGCCATCACCCGATCCGCGAAGAAGCTGATCTGCACCGGCCAGGGTGTGTCGGGGCGCTGTGCCCACACCTGTGGGATGCCGGTGATGTTGGTCAGGAAGTAGAGCGTGTGACCATCCGCGCTGTAGGCGGGCCCGTTGGCCGAGCGGATTTCCATGTAGCGCGAGACGGGCAGGATGCTGCGAGCACCGGCGGTCGAGGTGGATTGCGGTTGTGTCATGCGGAACCCTCCCGGATCCTCAAAATGGGTGCGGTCAGCAGCCAGAGGGCGGCGAGCCCCATGCCCGCTGCCGCGAAGTACAGCGCGGTGCGCAGGCCAAGCCAGGTGGCGGCATACCCGCCGAGCACGGCGCCTACAGAAAACAGGACGGACGCGAGCAGGTTGTACACGCTGGTCAGGCGGCCGAGCACTTCATCGGGCGCGCTGAGTTGACGGACTGTGGTTTCCACGGCGCCATACGAGACGCCGCAAAAGTCGCCGAGCACCTGCGCGCCCATGAGGAACAGCGCAGCCTCCCATGCCGGACCGCGTGCGGACGGCATCAGCAGGTTGAATACACCCATGAGCAAACCGGAAGCCACCAGCCAAGGTCCTGTACCGACCCGCCGCGCCAGACGTGGTGTGACCGCGGCACCGACGAGCGCGCCCAGGCCGCCGAAGCACACGGTGATCCCGAACAGTCCTGCGGGCAGATGCAGGTCGCGCATGGCAAAGAGGACGTCCATCGAAAAGTAGGTGCCCTCGAACAAGGAGACAGTGCCGGCAGTGAGGGTGATGGCGCGCAGGATCCGATGGTTGCGCAGGACGCGCAGACCGTCGCGGATCTCGCGCAGCAGATGCTTCTGAGTTGGCGGGGCCGAGCCGAAGGTGGGGGTGGCGGGATCGGCCGCGAATGGCCGGGCCGGCTCCTGTCGCCGAATGAGGCCCACGGCTGCCGCCGAGAACAGGTAGGTCAGCGCGTCGATGAAGATGGCCACGGGTGCGTTCAGCCACTGCACGAGGATACCGGCGAGGCCCGGGCCCGTCATCTCCGCGAAGGAGCGCGTCATGCTTAAGACCGAGTTGGCGCGCAGGATCTGGGCACGTTCGACGAGCCTCGGCAGATACGCCTGATACGCACTGTTGAAGACGAGGGTGAGGACGTCGACCAGGGGTTTCACCACAAACAGCAGCCACATCGAGAGGTGACCGAACCACGCGGTGAGCGGCACAGCCATCAGCACGGCAAAGCGCAGCACGTCGGTGGCGATGAGGAACGGCCGGCGCGGCATCCTATCCAGCAGCGCGCCGGTGACAAGGCCCAGCACGGTGACCGGCAAGGTGCCGACGACCTCCAGCCACCCCATCTGGATGGGGCTGGCGCCCAGGGCTATCACGGCCCCCAGCGGAAGACCTTCCCTCGTGAGGCGCGATCCAATCTGTGAGACCGCCTGGCCCACCCAGAGCTTTACGAAGTCGCGGTTCTTCCAGAGCGAGGCGTCCGTCGCGGAGGACATGAGGGTGATATCGGTATCCATGTTTCCAGTATAACGACTCGTGAGGCTATTGTGGAAGGTTGACAGATGTTGTAGCGTTAGGGAAGGCGGCAGGTTGGGCAGCGCGGCCGCCACGCGGCGCCCTGCTGCGCTGCATGCTTGGGTGAGACCTCAGAGGAGAAAGCAGAGGAGAGACAGGGATGGAGCAAGCATTCAACCCACACACCGCGTCGGGGCGGGGAGATGACCTCCAGCGGGGCCTTAGGCCGCGCCACGTAATCATGATGGCTCTGGGCGGCGCCATCGGCGCAGGGCTGTTCCGCGGCTCGGACAGCTCCATCGGCACCGCGGGTCCGGGCGTCATTTTCACCTACTTGATAGGCGGCATCATCCTGTTGTTTGTGATGCAGGGCTTGGCGCAGATGGCCATTCGTCAGCCGGGGGCGCGGACGTTTCGGGACCTTGTGTCTCCCGCACTGGGCCCCTTCCTGGGCCACGTCATCGGCTGGCTGTACTGGCTCGACTGGGTGCTGGTGATGGCGGCAGAAACGGCGACGGCGGCGGGCTTTCTGTCGTTCTGGCTGCCGCAGGTGCCGCTGTGGCTGCTGGCGCTCATTGTCTCCGTCGTGATGACGCTGATCAACATCTTCCAGGTGCGCATCTACGGCGAGACGGAATACTGGCTGGCAGGCGTGAAAATCGTCGTCCTGGCGCTGTTCGTCATCTGCGGCGCGGTGCTGCTGTTCACCGGCTTCGGCGGACATCCGGGACCCGGTTTCCGCCACCTGACGGATCAGGGAGGGCTCTTCCCGAACGGGTGGAACGGCTTTCTGGCCTCGTTCCTCGTGGTGATGTTCTCGTTCGGTGGGACGGAGATGATTGGTGTCACCCTGGGTGAGACGCAGCAGCCGGAGCGGACCATCCTGCGCGCGGCGCGGGGCGTCATTGTCCGCATCTTGCTGTTCTACGTCCTGCCCATCCTGATGATCGTCAGCCTCGTGCCGTGGAACCAGTTCGGCCACGGGGAGAGTCCGTTCGTCACCGTGTTCCAGGCCATCGGTGTGCCGTACGTGCCGCACATCATGAACTTTGTCATGCTGACGGCCGTTCTGTCGGCGACGAACAGCGGGATGTACGCAGCGTCGCGCATGCTCTACAACCAGGCGCTGCGCGGTCAGGCGCCGCGTTGGTTCGCGCACCTGTCGCAGCGCGGCGTACCGGTGCGAGCGCTGCTGGTAAGCACGGTGTTCCTGTATGTCGGCGTCGTCATCGCCTTCTTTGCCAAGGGGCAGACCTTCAATTATCTGATGACGATTCCAGGCTACTCGGTGGTGCTCGTCTGGATTATCCTGGCGGCCGCGTACCTCAAGTCGGTGCCGGGTCATCCCGGTCTGCGCGTCGGCGCGTGGGTGGCCATCATCGTCCTTGCGCTGATCTTCATCGGCGTCGTCTGGACGACCCCGTTGTGGGGCACCGTCTGCGTCGCGGTGGTGTTGGTGCTGATCATCCTCGGCTGGTTCGCGGCGAAACCGTCGCAGTCGTAGGGGCTTGAGAGGTGCGCGTGGCGCGCCGGTGTGGGGCGGCCTGCCGCAGCGCATCGAGGAGGTGGAGGTGCGTGCGGCGCCGGGCATGGCTGATGTTCGCACTGTCGCAGAGCCTGTCGGCGATGGGCAGCCAATGGACCAACTTCGCGCTGCCCTGGTTGCTCCTTCAGCGGACAGGCTCTGGAGCTCAGCTCGGCGCTGCCTTCGCCCTCGAGACCGTCGTGTATGTGCTGGCCCCCATCCCCGCGGGGGTGTGGATGGATAGGCGCAATCGACGGCGATCTATGGTGACGGCGGATCTGCTGCGCGCGTTGTGCGTTGTGTCTATCCCGGCGGCTGCCGCTTGCGGCGTGTTGACGACGGCGTGGCTGTACGTTGCGTTGATTTTGATGAATGTTTTGTCGGCCTGGTTTGACGCGGGATACGGTACCGTCATGCCACAGCTGGTGAGCGCCCAGTCGCTGGCTTCCGCCAACGCTTGGCTTCAGGCGGGTCAGGCTGTCGCCCTGCTGACCGGGCCCGTCGTCGGCAGCCTGTGGGTGAGTCTGTTCGGGCCCGCTCCCGTGATGGCCCTGGATGCGGCGACCTATCTGACGTCGGCCGCCGCGTTGGCATGGCTTCCGGAAAAATCGCATAAGCGAGGAGGCACTGCGGATGAGGGGTCCGTGCCCGACGCAGCCTGGGGTGCGCGCCTTGCGGCGGCCATGCGTGGGGCGGTGCGCGATGCCGCGGAGGGGATGCGCGTCATTCGCCAGCAGCCGCTGCTGCGCAAGCTGTCGATCACGGCCGCCCTTGTCAACATCTGGAGCGACGGCGTCTACACCGCCGCCTTCTACGTGCTGCAACGGGCGACGCGGGAGGGGATGGCGGCCGGGATCGCCGGCGTGGTGTTGACGGGGGTCGGCATGGGCGCGCTGGTCGGGTCCCTGGTGGCGGTACGGTGCGGACGGTACTGGCGGCAGCGCTGGCCGTGGCGCGCGTGCGGCCTGCTGCTTCTGCTGTCGACCCTTGCGCTGCTCGCATTTCCCGCCGCCACTTGGGCCATCGGCGGGGCGCTGGTGCTGGAGTCCCTGGCTATCGAGGTATGGAATACGCTCGCCACCACGGCTCGCCAGTTGGCGGTACCGGATGAGCTGCTGGCGCGCACCATGACGTTTTCGCGGACGCTGGCGTGGGCCGCGCGGCCCGTTGGCTCCGCCGGCGCTGGCGCCCTCGCCCAGACCGGCGGTCTGCGCCCCGTCGCCAGCGTAGCCACACTCCTGCAGTTGCTGGCGTTGGTGGTGTGCTGGCGGATCGACACGCCCGCGGTACACATGATGGAGCGGGCGGGGACGGGCGAGTGATGGGGGGCGAGAGCAGCGCCGCCCGGCCGTGGTGGCGATGGTGCGGTGCGCAGCGGGGCCGGGGTGTGGTGCCCAGCGGGCGGAGCGGCGTGCTGGTCGCGTGATGTGGTGGCGTTGCAGCGGGAGCGGAGGGCGGCACTGCCCGGCGGGAGTGCTTTGCGGCGGGGGTCAGGCGTGATCGGTCTCCTTCGGCAGCACGGGATACAGGCCCTCCCCAGCGCGAATGCGCCGAACCCCGTCCTCGCACACGCCGTAGGCGAGCCATGGGCACGTGCAGCACAGGCGGGGGATATCCTCCGGCACAAATTGCGCGGCCAATCGCCGCTCAATCTCACCCCACGCCACCACACCACCCACCCGTAGACCCAAACGTCGCAACACGGCGGCGTCGCGTTCATGCACGTTGGCGTCCTGGCAGTGATAGGGCTGATCCGGCGGGAAGTGCGCGCATAGGTCATCCGGCCCGGCCGTCAGCATCACCATCGTCTCCGGTCGCCTCCGCAGTTGGTCATGAACGCGCGTCATATTTTCCGCGTACGCCTCGGAGTATCCCATCCCTCGGTATCCCAATAAGCACAGCAGATGGTGGCCACGAAGCCGGATCAAGGTTCACACTCCTCGCCAAATGCGTGATAAGGGCGATGGATCGCGCGCTCGAGGCCATTGTATGCCTTGCTGGACGCATGCACAACCGGGGGGCTGGGGAGTCGCCTGCCTCATGAGGGGGGATGGGCCTGTTGTAGCGTCGGCCGGCGCTGCCGGGGCGCCTCATAAGGCGGGAAAACCCCGTTATAGGTGTCAGCCTGCTCCGCCGGTGCCGCGATCGCGCCGCATAAGGCGGGAAAACCGGCTTATTCGCGCTGTGGGGGTCGTCTGGACGCCGCATAAGGCGGGAAAACCGGCTTATTCGCGCTGTGGGGGCCGTCTGGACGCCACATAAGGCGGAAAAACCGGCTTATCCGCGGTGCCGGTGCCGCGATCATGCCCATAAGGCGGAGAAACCGGCGTATCCGCGGCGCCGGTGCCGCGATCGCGCCGCATAGGGCGGGAAAACCGGCTTATTCGCGCTGTGGGGGTCGTCTGGACGCCGCATAAGGCGGGAAAACCGGCGTATCCGCGCTGTGGGGGCCGTCTGGACGCCGCATAAGGCGGAAAAACCGGCTTATCCGCGCTGTGGGGGCCGTCTGGACGCCACATAAGGTGGAAAAACCGGCTTATTCCCTCCGCCGAAGGCCGCGGTCTCGCCGCATAAGGCGGGAAAACCGGCTTATCCGCCTCACCGAGGCCGCGATCACGCCCCATAGGGCGGGAAAACCGGCTTATTCGCCTCACCGGTGCCGCGATCACGCCCCATAAGGCGGGAAAACCCCGCTACCCACAGGATGGAGGCGTCACCCCCTTCCGTTCGTGCACCCGTTGGCGTATTCTGAAGGGAGCGACAATGGTGTGGCGGATCGGGGGAGGACCGCGACGGGGCCCGACAAGGAGTGAAAGCGATGACATGGTCGACGGAGATAGAGGAGCTTGCGCGCCTGCTGCAGAACAGCGGGCGCATCATGGTGCTGACGGGCGCGGGGATGAGCACCGAGTCGGGCATTCCCGACTTTCGATCCGAAAACGGCGTCTGGCAGGACCACACCTTGCTGGAAGCCATGTCGGATGAGTACCTGCGCCGGTACCCGGAGGCGTTCTGGCCGCGGTTCAAGTCGGTGTTCCTGCGCCCGGAGTACGTGCAGGCGGAGCCGAACATGGGACACCTGGCGTTGGCGGCGCTGGAGCAGCTGGGCAAGCCGGTGTCCATCTATACGCAGAATGTCGACGGCCTGCACCAGAAGGCGGGGAGCCGGCGGGTGTTTGAGGTGCACGGATCGGCTAAGCGCGCGTACTGTCCGGTGTGCGGCGCGGTCTACGGGCTGGACCACGTGCTGCGGGAGGATGTCCCGCGCTGCCATGCGTTCACGATGAAGGGCGGCGACTGTGACCATATCCTGTACCCTGACACGGTCCTGTTTGGCCAACCGGTGCGGCACTACGAGCGGGCGCTGCTGGCCGCGCGTGAGTGCGACCTGCTGCTGGTCATCGGCAGCTCCCTGACCGTCGAGCCGGTGGCGAGTCTGCCGGGGTGGATTGATCGGCAGCGCACCCGCCTCGCCATCATCAACCTGGACGAAACCCCTTACGATGACGTGGCCGATCTCGTGATCCACGCGAAGGTCGGCGAGGTGTTGCCGCGGGCGGTGTTTTCGGCGGCGTGATAACCGTCCCTCAATCCTCCGCGGGCTCCAGTTCGATGCTCGCCGCGTGCATCCACACCCTGTCCATGAGGATCCCGCCCGCGGCTTCTGGCGCATCCTGCCCACCGCGCACCGTGATCCGCAGCTCCA
>JAIMAY010000049.1 GCA_023511725.1 Alicyclobacillus sp. | reverse complement strand
CGCGACGCCGGTTTGGCGGGTGCCATTCTGTTTACCGGACTCATCCTCCTGGTGGCTCATTTCTTCCAGGACTACTTCAAAATGGCCAACCACTTTAAAGAGCTCGCCATCCGTGACGAGCTCACCGGGCTGCACAACCACCGCCACATCCACAACGTGATGGACGAGCTCATCGCGGCTCAGCGGCCGTTCGCGCTGCTGATGGTGGACATCGACAACTTCCGCAAGTACAACGATCTCGTCGGTCACATCAAAGGCGACGAGGTCCTGCAGAAGCTCGCCACCACCCTGCAGGGGCATTGTGAAGGAGAGGAATCCATCGCGCGGTACAGCGGTGAGGAGTTCGCCGTCGTGTTGCCGGACGCCGACCTGGAGCAGGCGCAGCACAAGGCGGAGCTGATGCGGAAGTCGGTGGAGGCCATGCAGGTTGAACACGCGGATCAGTTGCCAGGCAAGAAGTTCACCATCAGTGTGGGCGTCGCGACGTATCCCGAGATGGCCTCGACCAAGAAAGAGCTGCTGATGAAGGTGGACGACGCGCTCTACAAGGGGAAGCTGACGGGGCGCAACAAGGTCTCCATCTATTACTCGCTGTTGGACGAGCTGCATTTGGAGCCCGGGATGGACGAGAAGGATGCCGAACTCATCAACACCATCAAGGTGTTCCTTGCCATCCTGAACTCGAAGGACAGGTATACATATGCGCACACAGAGCGCAATGTCATGTATGTCGATGCGATGGGAAAGCGCCTCGGCATGACCGAGGAGGAACGCCGGTACCTACGTTTCGGCGCATTCCTGCATGATATCGGAAAGGTTGAGATCCCACTGGAGATCCTGGCCAAGCGGGGACCGCTGTCCAGGGAAGAGTGGGCCATCATGAAGACGCACGTGATCATCGGGGAGAACATCGTGCGGCCCATCAGCGGGCTTCAGCGCGTGCTGCCGATGATTCGCCATCACCACGAGCGTTACGACGGTACGGGCTATCCGGACGGGCTGGCGGGAGAGGACATCCCGCTGGAGGTGCGCATCCTCACCTTGGCGGATAGCTTCGATGCCATGACCACCAGCCGTCCCTATCAGCGCAAGCGCTCCATGGAGCAAGCGTTCAGAGAGTTGCGGCGTTGTGCGGGCAGCCAGTTCGATCCGAACCTCGTCGAGATCTTCATCAGCGTTGTGGAGGATATGGGCATCCTGCAGTCCGGCAGCGCGGATGAAGACGACGAGGACAGCCTGGCGTAAATCCCGAACACGAACGCGCCAGGCCGCATCCCGCGCGTCATGCCGCGTGCCTCATACGATGCCCGCGCGTTGTGGTCCCATGGCAGCCTGCGCCAAGAGGACCGCCGCCTCCTGAGCCTCCGCCTGGTTCCCCTGCACCAGATGCCACTCCAAGATACGCCTCAGCAGCCGAATGCGCAGCGGGCGGTCTGAGGTCGCCTGCAGTTGCGCCAACAGGTCTTCAGCGCGCGCAAGGGCTTCTTCGGCATGACCCATCTTCAGATCCAGACCCACCTCAGCAATCGCCAGACGCACTTCCAGCCAGTGCAACCTCTCTGCCGGAATCGTCTCATCGGCGCAGCACGCCTGCAGCAGTGCGGGCAACGGCGCAGCGAGCTTCAGACAGGTCTCCACGTCGGCGGCGTCGAGGTTCTCTTCGAGCGCAATCACCTGCGACTCGAGAAAGGTATCCGGCTTCGCTGAGATGAGGGCCTCGGCCGCCAGGTCCCACTCCGACGCGTCGCCGGAGGGGTTCGCCAGCCTCGCCACGTACGCCGCGGTGGCGATGCCCTGTGCCGCTTCCATCAGGCCTATTCCGCGCTCCAGACAAAGCTTGGCCTCAGCCGCCTCGCCCTCTTCAAGCAGCGCCTGCGCATGGTGGAGCAGCGACGACGCGGCTCCGCGCAGTGTGGCGATGGGCGCCGCCATCTCCAGCGCTCGCTCCAGGTAGGGCTGTGCCCGTTCCACCTCGCCCTTCTTGCGATACGCGCGACCAATGCTGAGCAGCACGTCCACCAGCACGCGGTGGACGTCAAACGGCGCCTGTTCGCGCGTTGTCAGCAACGACTCTCCACACTCCACAGCTTTTTCCCACTCGTGGATGGCGCCCTCGAGGTTGTTTATGTCATACTCAATCTGTCCCGATTCGCGGAGCATGAGCATCTCGAAGTACCGGTTCTGTTCTACCAGCAGGTGCTCGCGAACAATCTCAATCAGCCGCTCCGCCTGATCTGACCGTCGCTTCATCCGGTAGGCACGCGCGACGAGCAGCAGCACATGCCACGCGTTGACGCCCACCTGCGTTTCGTGGGCGCGGACGGCGGCGGGATCGAACGGATTGTCGGGCCGCAGCGGTTCCAGGTAAGCGAGCGCCCGTTCCGGCTCGTGCAGCACCAGATAAAACTCGGCAAGGCGGAGTTTTGTCGCGTTCACGTAGGGCTCGTCCAAGTCGTTGAGGAAGTACTCGACGGGTGTGGTGAGGCGGTTGGCAAGCTGGACCAGAATGCCGAAGGATGGGTTGGTCTTTCCAGCCTCAATCTGGCTGATCATGCTGGAAGACACGATGCCCTCCGCCAGTTGAGCCTGGGTCAGACCCCGGCGTACACGGACTTCTCGAAGTTTTCGTCCAATCTTGGTCATGACGTCACCTTTTTCAGAGGTCTGGCCGAGGCCGATGTGTCCCTAATCTATCACATGGAAAGGCCCGTGTATAGCCGATAATTGCTGGATGATGCGAGAAAGTGGGGGCGTTGGGTTGTGGCGACGGTTCTGATTGTCGACGATGAGCCGTCTATCGTAAAGCTTGTCGCGTACCATTTTGAAAAGGCCGGATTCACCGCCGAGACCACGGGGGACGGACGCGATGCGTACGAGCGCGTGCGGCGAGCACCAGACCGCTATGACCTGCTGGTGCTGGATTGGATGCTCCCCGGCATGGATGGTCTGGATGTGTGCAAGCAGTTGCGCGTGGAGCACATCCCGGTGCCCATCATCCTGCTCACGGCTCGAGATGAGGAGGTTGATCTGGTGCTCGGGCTGGAGATGGGCGCGGACGACTACGTGACCAAGCCGTTCTCGCCGCGTGAGTTGGTGGCGAGGGCCCGGGCGGTGCTGCGGCGGACAGACAGAGATGCGGCTTCGCAACGAGGTTCGGCGTCCACACCCTCCAGGGTGCTCCGAGCGGGCGATTTGGAGGTGGATCCCGCCCGCCACGAGGTCAAACTGGCCGGCGCGGCCATCGACCTCACGCCCAAGGAGTTCGAGCTGCTCCGCTACTTCATGGAGCACCGCGGGCGGGTACTGACGCGGGACCAGTTGCTGGATCGGATTTGGGGATACGCTGCCAACACGGACACGCGCATCGTGGACGTCCATGTGTCGCACCTGCGCGAGAAGATTGAGCCCGATCCGAAGCGGCCCCGCTACATCGTCACCGTACGCGGCGTCGGCTACAAATTCAGTGGGGAGACGAGCTGACATGTGGGCCGTTCTGCTATCGGTGGGGTGTGTGCTCGGTGCCGGGATCACCTTGGGCGCGTGGGTACTGTGGGAGCGACGCCGGAGACGGCTGTGGTCCGATGTGCGCCAGGTCGTGGACGCGATTGTGAGCGGCCGCATTGAGCGCAGCCGCACGCGGTACACCGGGTTTGACCGCATGTTTACCGGGTCGCTGCTAGAGATGGCCGAGGCCGTGCACGGCAAGCTGCACGAGTTGCGCCAGGAGCGCGACGTCCTGAACCACGTGCTGGAGAACCTGACCACAGGCGTCGTGCTGATTGGGCACGAGGGTCGAGTACAGCTCGTCAATGAGGCGGCGGAGCACATGTTTCTCCGCCCGCGCGCCCAGTGGCTCGGGCGTGAGCACTGGGCGGTGCTGAGGCCGTATCGGATAGGGGGCGAGATCGCCCGGGCGCTGCGCGAGGGTGTACCGTGGCAGGGGACGCTGCAACTGCGCGAGAATCTCGTGGTGGAGGCGCGGCTCATTCCGCTGCCGGCGGATCGGGAGCCGCTACCGGGCGACAATCCTTACGACGCGTTGCTGCTGTGCACCGATGTCTCGGAGTGGCGCCGGCTGGAGCGCATGCGCAGTGAGTTTGTCGCGAACGTCTCCCATGAGCTGAAAACGCCCATCGCGGCTATCCGCGGTTTCGCGGAGACGCTGCTGGATGAAGAGGTGGACACCGACACTCGTCGCGCTTTCCTTCGAACCATCTATGAGGAGTCCACGCGCATGGCCAACCTCGTGTCGGATCTGCTACAACTCTCCAAGCTCGAATTCGAAGGGCACGCTGTGCACCCGCGGGCGGTGGCGTTGCGCGACGCGGTGCATGGGGCCATCGAGCGTGTGGCGGGCGAGGCGAGACGCCATCAGATTGAGATCGAGACGCGCGGCTGCGACGACATCGTGGTCTGGGCGGATCCGGACAGGCTGCTCCAGGTGCTGCTGAACCTGCTCACCAACGCCGTCCACTACACGCCGGACGGGGGACGCGTCATCGTGTGGTGCGAGCCGTTTGTCGATCACGTCAAAGTGCACGTCCAGGACACCGGCATCGGCATTCCACCCGAGGATCAGGCGCGTGTGTTCGAGCGGTTTTACCGCGTCGATAGGGCGCGCAGCCGGTCTTCGGGTGGCACGGGACTCGGCTTAGCGATTGTGAAGCATATCGTCCAGGCGCACGGCGGCGAGGTGGGCGTGCACAGCGAGATGGGGCGCGGCAGCGATTTCTGGTTTACGTTGGCGAGACTGGAGACGGGATCAGCCGAAGTTCACGGCGGCGCTTCCGTGCCGCAGACGAAGGGATGATGACGATGGAGAAACTGGCGTTTGTCACCGACAGCACGGCGTACCTGACGCCGGAGCAGGCGGCGGAGTATGGCATCACCGTTGTGCCGCTCACCGTCATTCTCGAGGGGCAGGCATTCAGGGAAGGCGTGGACATCAGCAACGATGAGTTCTACGCACGCATGGCGACGACACAGTCATTTCCGACCACGTCGCAACCGGCGGTGGGCGAGTTCGCCGAGGTGTTTGAGCGTCTGCTGAAGGACCATGATCGGGTGCTGGCGCTGCTGTTGTCCAGCGGTCTCAGCGGCACGTACAATGCGGCGGAGACGGCTGCTCGCATGGTGGACCCGGATCGGGTCACCGTGGTGGATTCGCGCATCGCCAGCTACGGCATCGCCGGGCCGCTGTTGGACGGGGTCCAGCTCGCTCGGCGGGGCGGCAGCGCCGAAGACGTGCTGCGCCTATGGGACGAGGAGCTGGCGTCGGAGAAGGCGTACTTCGTGATCGACACGCTGGAGTACCTGCACCGCGGCGGGCGCATCGGTGGTGCGGCGGCTGTGTTCGGTGCGCTGCTGCAGATCAAGCCCATCCTCACGATGCGCGACGGCAAGATTGATCTGTTCGAGAAGGTCCGCACGCACCGCCGCGCGATGGAGCGGATGCTGGCGGAGTTGGATCGGGATGCATCCACGGGCCATCCGCTGCAGGGCTGTGTCGTCCACTCTCGCCGGCTGGCGGATGCACTGGCCCTGCGCGACGAGTTGGCCGCGAAATACCCGAATCTGCGGCTCGACGTCTCGGAGTTGGGGCCCGTCATCGGCGCGCACACGGGTCCCGGAGTGCTGGCCGTCATCTACTACCGGCGGTTGCTTCCAGATGCGTAACCCGCAGCCGCTCATGACCTGGACCTTCCGCCTGCGCGCGATAGGGCGGCAGGCGCTGGACATCGTCTTCCCCGAGCCCGCCGCGCGGTGCATGCTCTGCCAGCGCCGCATCCCGCCTGGCTTCCTGGAAGCGCTGCGGAGGGATGCTCCACGGGCACGGCGGCACGCGGGCCGCGCAATGAAGGGTCATCCGTGCAACGTGCTGCCGCTGTGTCTGTCCTGCCTGCAGGATACACCGCCGTTGGCGGGGATCCGGCGGCGGATCCCCACTTCATCAGGGCACGCGCTGCAGGTCGTGGCGGCCGCTGCCAACGAGGGGATGGTGCGCCGGGCCATCCGCCAGTGGAAATACGATGGCGCCGTCGAGATCACACCGTGGTTGGCGAGTCTGGCTGCGGGCGCGGTCCGCGCCGCGTGGCCTCGAGCGCGCATTCCTTGGCTGGTGCCGGTGCCAACCTCCGTCCACAAACTCCGCCGAAGGGGTTTCCACCCGGTGGGTCTGCTGGCCCGGGACTTGGCGTCGCACCTGGGCGCGGGATCCGTGGCCGCATTGGCCATCCGGCCCGCCGACCCCGCCCAATCCCAGGTCACGCGCGCCGCAGAGCAGCGTCGCGCCGCGTCGGCGCGGGATCTCTATGTGCCGTTGCCGGCCGCGGATCGGCTGCGCGGACAACCTGTCTTGCTGGTAGATGACGTGGTGACGACCGGATCGACCCTGCGCGCCTGTGCGGACGCACTGTTGCGCACCGGAGTGTCGATGGTGGCTGCGGTGGTCGTCGCTTCCGAACAGTGAGGGTGTAACGCGGGTAGAGGCAACCCTTGCGCGAAGGGCGGAGGGCGGCGCCGCCAGGCCTGTTACAGCCCGAACGGCCCGCCCTGCAGGAGATTCTCAATGTCGGACACGACCTGGTTGGGATCCAGGTTGTTGCCGTAAATCTTGCGGATGTTTCCGTTCTGATCAATGAGCTCCGTCTGCGCCGTGTGCGTCAGCAACTCGGGGTTATCGGACGACTTGCCGACGTAGATGCCCCAGGCTTTCAGGATGGCCGGCGTCTGCGCAGGCGTGGCGCGGAGGAAGTACCAACCATTGTAGTCGGGGTGGAACAGCGAACTCCACTGCTTGATGACGGGGAGTGTGTCGCGGGTCGGATCAATGTTGATGGAGACAATCACGACATCCTTGCCGAACTGCCCCTTCTGCTCCAACTGCTGCTGCACCTCACTGAGTTGAACCGCTGTCATGGGGCAGACGTCCGGACAGTGGGTGTAAAACCAGGTAACGACGCGCACCTTGCCATTGAGGTTCTGAAAACTCACCGGTTGACCGTTCACATTGACGGCCGTGAAATTGGGCGCCTGGCCCAGTGTGGGCAGTGCGCTACCCCCTTTGGCAATCATGTACCACAACCCAGCCACCACACCGAGCGACAACACGCTCGTGGCGCCAAAGAAGAGGGCGTTTCGCCCGACCTTTCCCTTCACCGTCGACTCCCCCTCATGGCTTCAGTCTACTCTCTCGCAATCTTTCGAAGCAAGCTGAGAAACGCCGAATGGACGGTCTCCATGGTCCGTTGGGACGAGAGCAAAACTGTACGAAAGAGTCAGAACAAAACCGGAGATCTGCGGTATAATGGAGCCACGAAGGGAGGAGTACTCATGAACATTCAAGTCCGGGGAGACCACATCGAGGTGACACCGGCACTGCGTGAGTACGCCGAAAAGAAGATTGGCCGCCTGGCAAAGTATTTCGAAGGATTGCCTGCGGCGGAAGCTACGGTGACGCTGGCGGTGGAACGCGGGCTGCACCGGGTTGAGGTGACGATGCAGGTTCAGGGCGTGCTGTTCCGGGCCGAGGTGGAATCGGACGATATGTACGCTTCGATTGACCTGGTGTCGGACAAGCTGGCGGGTCAGATCCTGCGTCACAAGGCCAAGCTGAATCAGCGCTTCCGGAACAGCGGTGTGCACACGCGCATCCGGGAGGAGGCAGCGGACAGGGTGGCTGTGGCGGCCGCCGATGCACCGTCCGATGATTCGCGTGTGGTGCGCGTGAAGCGTTTCCCGATAAAGCCGATGGACATCGAGGAAGCCGTCCTGCAGATGGAACTGCTGGGGCACGACTTCTTCGTTTTCACGAACGCCGAGACCGATGAGATCAATGTGCTGTACAAGCGCAAGGAGGGAAACTACGGGCTGATTGAGCCGAGTCCGTAAGCCGAGCGGCCGCCTCGGGGCGTGCTCCCGGGGCGGCCGCGTCTGCCCTCTGTGACCTTCCGAAGGCATGGCCCGGTCCTCACCTGCGCGAGAGTCGCCGCATACGGTGTAGAACCCACTGGGTGAACGCCCAGATTCTCAGTCACCTGCGGCAAAGCCGGGAGGGACGCCTGTGGTCATCCTGTCGTGGATTGGACAGATCATCCTGTTCTTCGTCGTGTGGCGAGTGTTTCACTGGCTCACCGTGCGCGCGGCCCGAGAGATGATGCTGCGGTCGCTGGTGGTGCAGATGATCATGAACCTCGTCGTCGCGCTGGTTTTCCTCATCATCCTCCACACCCTGCACTCCATCTGGTGGACCATGGCCATTCTGGCCGCGGGCATCGGGATCCTGACGGGCCTGGTTCAGGTTCAGCGCGAGAATTGAGGGCGGCGTATGAGCATCTCGCCGCCGCGGCCGGACGCCACATCTTTCATGACTGCGAGTTCAAGCGGATTTTCAGCAAAAGTTGCTAGACTGGGGCCAGCTATAAGGCTTGTCCGCCATGTGAGGAGATGAAGCGATGACGGCGTCTGCGGCGAGGCGTATCGGCGAAGGATCACGCCGGACGAAGTGGATGCGGCGGCGATGGGGCGCTTGGTTTGCGGGTACCGCCATCGCGGTGATGTCGTTCACCGGTTGTAGCCCATCGCCTCAGGGAACGAATATGGACGATGACGGATCGGATAACGTCACCGTTCAGGATTCGAGCACACCGGACAGTGATGAACTCACCGCGGTCATGGTGAGAGCGGCCGCCGCCAAGGCGAAGACCGGCCAAACTTCGGCGGCCGGATCGTCCGGCGGATCGCCCAACAGCAACAAGAGCCCCGCTGCGTCCGGAGCATCTGCGCCGTCGTCACGAGAAAACCTCGTATCTCTCCTCGCCGGTCTGGACGAGCGTCGGAAGGACGAATTTTCGGTGGTCGTGTACGACCGGACGACCGGTCGAACCTTGTCCTATAATGATGATGACACGTACTGCACCGCGAGCATCATGAAGGTCACGCTCATGGCCGCCCTCCTGTACAAGGATGAGCGTGCCGGAAAGCCCGTGACCGCGCAGCAGAAGCAGCTGCTGACGCGGATGATAGAGAACAGTGACAACACTGCGGCCACGCAGATTTGGAATATTCTCGGACGCGGACCGGGCATCGCCCCTCTTCTCCATCGCTGGGGCATGACCCACACCGTCGTCCGCAGCGACGGGTACTGGGGCCTGACACGCACGACAGCAGGGGATCAGATCCGCATCCTCAACGTGATCACGTCGAAGAGCGGCGGGCTGAACGCGGCGGATCGGCAACTGGCGCTGAGTCTGATGGAACATGTCGAGGCGGACCAGCGCTGGGGTGTGAGCGCAGGCGTATCGTCGTCGGCGACGGTGGCGCTCAAGAACGGCTGGTCGCCGGCGGACGACGACAATTGGCGGATCAATTCCATCGGTGTGGTGAATGGGGGCGGGCGGGACTACGAGATCGCGGTGCTGAGCATCGACAATCCCACCGAGGACTACGGCATTGCCACAGTATCAGAGGTATCGGAGATGGTGTGGCAGGCACTGGCGCCTGTCACCGGCGACAGCTCGCCGTGAGCGGTGGGTGACGGTGGAAAGGGTGATGGTTGTGGCGGCGCGGGACATGGATCGCATCCAGTGGCGGCTCCTCTGTGCCCTGTCCCACAGCCCGCTGTCCTATTGGGGCCTGCTGCGTGCGGCCCGGGCGCAGACACGCGAGGCCATTCAGGCCATGACCCGTCTGCTCGAACATGGATACATCGCCGCCCGGGACGACGGGTTTGTGTTGACCGATACGGGTCAGAAGGCGATGCGGACAATGGCGGCGCGGCCCGTGGGCGTCTCGACCGTAGATCCCGCCCTCGACATCGCGCGCGCAGCGCTGCCCGGTTTGCTGGAGGCGTTTGAGCAGCTGGCCGGGCATCGGCCGGGGCCCAGCGCACAGTACGATCAGGGCCATGTGACGCCGGAGACGGTGATCAAGCGCCTTTGGCTCATGGCCAGCCGCGGCGATCTCGCTGGCCGCCGCGTTCTTCTTCTCGGCGACGATGATCTCACCAGCCTTGCCGCCGCACTGTCCGGGCTGCCGGCGCGCATTGTCGTGTTGGACGTGGACCCGCGGATTGTTCGGTTTGTGCAGAGTGTCGCCGAGAAGCAGGGGTGGCGGCACGTGGAAGCGCGGGTGTACGACGTGCGGGAAAAGCTGCCCGGGGACCTGCGGGGTTCGTTCGACACCTTCTTCACCGACCCCATCGACACCGTGCCGGGGCTACTGCTTTTTCTGAGCCGTTGCACGGAGGCGCTGCGTGGCGTGGGCGGCGCGGGCTACTTCGGCCTGTCCTACCTCGAGGCCTCCGGGGTGAAGTGGCGGCGGGTGCAGCGGGCCGTGATCGACATGGGCTATACCATCACCGACGTGCTGCCCGGGTTCCAGTCCTATCGGCTCGATCCCGCCGTCGCCCGGGAATGGGCCGACCTCTCGCCGGTGCCCGTCGTCTCACCGCCGGACACGGCCTTTTACACCAGCGCACTGCATCGCGTGGAGCTCGTCGGGGCGCCGCAGCCTGTGTACACCGGCCGCGCGGACTTCGGGCCCGAGATGTATGCCGATGAGGAGTTCACACAGCCCGAACCGTGATGTGGTGCGATAGATCCGGCGTCATTCCGGTGACCGGCCCGTCCTCTGTGCCGATGGATGGGCCTGAATCGCAATGCTTTGGTCTTTTTTGGAGAGCTGGAAGGAATCGGCGCCCGATGCGGCGAATCTATCCCTCGGGGTAAGGGGAGATCACGCTGATGGCGCCCACAAAAGCGCAGAAGAGATTGATTGAAATCATCGCCAAGGTGTCGCAACGGCCCCGCCAATACACCGCCCGCCAACTGGCGGAGGAATTTGGTGTGTCCGTGCGAACCATTCGCCGTGACATCCAAACCCTCGATGCATCCGGCATCTCCATTCGAAGCATGGAGGGGGGCGGCTACTACCTCGTCACCGAGTACCCGGTGGTGGTCGGACTCTCTGACGAGGAGCGGCTGGCGCTGCATCTGATGCCGCTGTGCCTGGATCTGTCGGCGCAGACGGACGCGCTGCCCATGGTGGAACGGTTCAGATCCGCCATCGACAAATTGGTGCGGCAGGCGGATGATGCGGAGAAGTGGGACCACATCGCCCACCGTATCGTGCCGGAACCTCCGTTTGGCAAGCCCGCTGTGCCGGACGTCATCAGCATCCTGCTTCAAGCCATGGTCTCGCAACGTACCGTGACGATGGTCTACCGCAACTTCTCGCGTGACGAGGTCACGCATCGCCTCGTGGATCCCTACCAGTTGATCCCCCGCCAAAACAGCCTCTATGTCTTCGGCTACTGTCATCTCCGCGAGGACTATCGCATTTTCAAAGTCAGCCGCATCCAGCACATTGCGTTGACCTCCAAAGCCTTTGTGGTGGAAGACGACGTGGATCTGGAGGCGGAACTGCGCACCGCGTGGTCCATCGACATGTCTGGCCCCCTCGTGAGTGCGGAGTTGGCCGTTTCCCCGCAGGTCCGCCGCTACGTGGAGGAAGAATTGGCGCATCGTCCCGGGATAGAGGCATGGGATGGGCCCGACGGGCGCTGGTATGTTCGCATGCAGAGCCGCATCAACCCGGAGTTCCTGCGGTGGGTCATGCAGTTCGGTCCTGAGGTGGAGGTGGTCGGTCCACCGTCTCTTCGCGAGGTTGTGGCGCAGCGCGCCCGGGCGATGATGGACGTGTACGCCCGGGGGTGACACGATGTGTCCCGCCAGGGGTTACACTCATCTACGACGGAAGATTCCGTGAAGGAG
>JAIMAY010000001.1 GCA_023511725.1 Alicyclobacillus sp. | reverse complement strand
GGGATATCGCTGAGGGTAAAGCGGCCGAGCGTCTTGTTGTCGCGCGCCAGCTCGCGCTCGCCCTGAAGGACGTGGATTTCCACCGACGTCTGGTTGTCCGCAGCGGTCGAGAAGATCTGGCTCTTCGAAGTCGGAATCGTGGTGTTGCGCTCTATCAGCTTCGTGAACACCCCGCCTAGCGTCTCGATGCCCAAGGACAGCGGCGTCACGTCGAGCAAGACCACGTCCTTGACCTCGCCCGTCAGCACGGCCGCCTGAATCGCCGCGCCGATGGCGACCACCTCGTCCGGATTGACGCCTTTGGACGGCTCTTTGCCAATCAGCCGTTTGATAGCCTCCTGGACCGCCGGAATGCGCGTAGATCCACCTACCAGCACGACCTTGTCAATCTGTGCCGCGGTCAAGCCGGCGTCCTCCAGCGCCTGGCGCGTCGGTCCCAGCGTCTTCTCCACCAGATCGGCGGTCAACTCTTCGAACTTGGCGCGCGTGAGATTGACCTCCAGGTGCTTCGGGCCGCTGGCGTCGGCCGAGATGAACGGCAGCGAGATGGTCGTCGTCAACGTCGAGGAAAGCTCCTTCTTCGCCTTTTCGGCGGCGTCCTTCAAACGCTGCATCGCCATCCGATCCTGGCGCAGGTCGATGCCGGTGTCGCGCTTGAACGTATCTGCCAGGTAATCCATAATGCGTTGGTCAAAGTCGTCGCCGCCCAAGTGGTTGTTGCCGCTGGTCGCCTTGACCTCGAACACGCCCTCGCCCAACTCCAGAATCGACACGTCGAACGTGCCACCACCGAGGTCATACACCAGAATCGTCTGGTCGTCTTCCTTATCCAACCCGTAGGCGAGCGCGGCGGCGGTCGGCTCGTTGACGATGCGCAGCACCTCCAGACCGGCAATTTTGCCGGCGTCTTTGGTCGCCTGCCGCTGACTGTCGCTGAAATAGGCTGGCACCGTGATAACCGCCTGCGTCACCGGTTCTCCCAAGTATGCTTCCGCGTCGGCCTTCAGCTTCTGCAGAATCATCGCCGAAATTTCCTGCGGCGTGTACGATTTGTCGTCCACTCGCACCTTGTAGTCGCTGCCCATGTGGCGCTTGATGGAAATGATGGTCCGGTCTGGGTTGGTGATGGCCTGACGCTTCGCGACATCGCCGACCAACCTCTCACCGTCCTTCGAGAACGCCACCACCGACGGAGTGGTGCGATTTCCCTCCGCGTTCGGGATGACAACCGTTTCTCCGCCCTCCATCACTGCGACACACGAGTTCGTGGTACCCAAATCGATTCCAATGACCTTTGCCATGTCACGCGTCCTCCTCTGTCCTCGACAACTTGACGGCCCGGACGGGCCCCCGCCGTACGGCACACATGCGCACAAACACCCCTGGGGCAGACGTTCTGCGCCCAGGTTCAACAAGCCTGTAGTTCACACGGTCACCTTTACCATCGCGGGCCGCAACACGCGACCATGCAGCAAGTAACCCTTTTGCAGTTCTTCCGCGACGATGCCCACCTCGCGGTCGCCCGCCGGTTCCTGCATGACAGCTTCGTGCACCTTCGGATCGAACGCTTGACCAACCGTCTCCATTGCCTCTACGCCGTGCTTGGCGAGCAGGGCCAACAGCTGTCTGTGTACCATCTCGATGCCTTCCCGCACCTCGGCTTGGCCTGCGATGGCGCTGAGCGCCCGGTCGAAGTTGTCTACCACCGGCAGCAGGTCGGACAGCAGCTGGCGGGTGGCAAAGTTGCGCAGGTCCTCCATCTCCTGCCGCGTGCGACGGCGGTAGTTTTCAAAATCAGCGCGGGCACGCAGGAGTTGATCATGCAGCTCCTGCACCTGCTCGCGCAGTTCCTGCACTTCCTCAATAGCAGCCGCCGGCGCCTCGGCATCCGATTCGCACGCCGGCCCGGCCTGGTCCCCGGCATCCGCCGGAGCTTCCGCCACCGGTGCGGCGGCTTCCTCCGCCTGCCCCCCGACTGCGGCGTCGGCGCCCTCGCCGTGCCCAAGGTCAGCCCGCGACTCCAGCGTTTCCGGCGTCGTCTCCTGGGTCCCCTGTTCCTCGTTCTGTGCTTCGTTGGCTGTCATGTCCATCCCCCTCGAGCATCGCCCGTGTCAGCCCAATCGGCGCTGCAAAGTGTCTGTCAAAGCTCCGGCGGTGTAATCGAGTATCTGCATCACACGCGCGTAATTCATGCGGGTGGGACCGAGCACTCCAATACGACCGACCGGTTGCCCGCCGACGGAATAGGTGGCCGCAATCACGGTGCAATCCTGCAGCGCCGGGACGGCGTTTTCTTCGCCGATGCGCACCGAAATGCCGCCTTCTTCGTCCGGCAGCACACTGTATAGCGCGTCCACCTGCTCCAACAGGGCCAGCAGCGGCCGCGCCTTCTCAACATCGTGAAACTCGGGCTGCGCCAACACATTGATGGCCCCGCCGACAAACACAGGCTCCCTTTTCTCTTCGGCAACCCGTAACAGTTCATCGAGGACGCCCAGAGCGCCTTCGTAGTGCTCCAGGACGCCGGCCATATCCCTGGCGATTTCCTGGTGCAGCGTCGATTTCATGTAGGCCAGCGGGCTTCCGGCCAATTTGCTGTTGAGCAAATTGACCAGCCGCTCCAATTCCTGCGCCGACATGTCGTCCGGCAAACGGATGGGCCGGTCGTACACCGTCCCCGTGTTGGTCACCACAATGGCAACCGCGCACCCTGGCGACAGCGCGATGATCTGCACCTGGCGGATTCGTTCCGAGTTCCGCCTCGGGCCCGACACAATCGATGTGTATGAAGTCAACTGCGAGACCACGACCGCCGTCTGCTGTATCATCCGCTCGACCGCGTCGATGCGCTGCTGGAAAACCTCGCGCAGACGCTGGACGGTTTGGGCATCAATCTCGGTCTGCATCATTAAATGGTCTACGTAAAACCGATACCCGCGTTGGGACGGAACTCGCCCAGCAGACGTGTGGGGCTGTGCAAGGTACCCCATTTCTTCCAAATCAGCCATCTCATTGCGGATGGTCGCCGCACTGTAACGGATCCGTTCATGCTTGGACAACGTTCGAGACCCCACGGGTTCGGCAGAGAACACATAATCTTCGACAACGGCGCCCAGGATGAGCTTCTGCCTGTCAGTCAGCACCGCCATCGCCTCCTCCCGAGGATTCACTGCGACCCGACGAGCACCTCACATTAGCACTCACATCGATCGAGTGCTAAACCGTATCTTGACAATAGCAAAATGCCTCGACCATTGTCAATTCCCGCGGAACCACAGACGGTCTGCGCAGCTCAGACAGATGCGGCGGTCAGCGTGCCGACGAAGGGCGCGAATGCGAGGTTGGCCACCGGCCAGGCTTGGTGAGTCAGGCGCAGGCTCCCGCCCTGCCACTCCACCAACTCGAGATCGACGAGCCGCTGCACCACCGGGCCAAATGCGTCGCGAATGCCGCATCCGTGCTGGCGCCGGAAGCGCGCGTCGGCCACACCTTCCGCCAAGCGCAGTCCCAGCATCATCGTGTCCTCCGCCGCTTCCTGGGCAGACACCGCCTGCGACTCCTGAATCGGCCGGCGCCCCTCTGCCAGCATCTGATTATATGCGGCCAAGTTCCTCACGTTCTCGTAGCGGACGCCGCCGACATAGCCGTGCGCTCCGACACCGGCGGCCAAGTAGGGATAGTTGCGCCAATAGACCAGGTTGTGCCTGGCCTCGCCCCCCGGTTTCGCGAAGTTGCTGATCTCGTAATGCACGTACCCCTGCGCGGTCAGGTATTCGCGCACCCTTTCGTACATCTGGGCCTCCAGGTCTTCCCCGGGCAGATTGAGCCGTCCTTGGTCGAGCCAATCGGCGAACGGGGTTCCGGCTTCCACTTTGAGCCAGTAGGCGGACAGGTGTTCGACGCCGAGATCGGCCATGGTCCGCAGCGAAGCCTCCACGTCCGCCATGGATTGATCCGGCAGGCCGAACATCAAATCTACATTGATGCGGGAAAAACCAGCCCGCTGCGCTTGGTCGATGCTGCGCAATACGGTGTCCGCATCGTGCAGGCGGCCGATGGCGAGCAGCAGCCTGTCGTTCAGGGTCTGGGCGCCGAAGCTGAGGCGGTTGACCCCGTGCCCGGCCAACACCCGCAGCTTCTCCACGTCTACCGTTTCCGGATTGGCCTCGACGGTGATTTCCGCGTTGTCAGCGATGGGCAGCACCCGGCGCAGACCGGTCAGCAGTTGGTCCCACTGCCGGCTGTCGAGCAACGTCGGCGTGCCGCCGCCGAAAAACACGGTCTCCAGCGGCGTGCGCACCTCCGCGGCCAACAACGCCAACTCTTTGGACAGGGCTTCCAAATACGATTGCCGCGCTGACGCCGGCGCCACATAGGTGGTGAAGTCGCAGTAGAAGCAGCGGCTCGCACAAAACGGAATGTGGACGTACAGCGACGCCGCCGGAGGCTGCCGATGGGGTCCAACCCCGGACCGGGTGTCGGTCACCTTGCATCACTCCATCTTCAGGACGGCCATGAAGGCTTCCTGCGGCACCTCCACGCTGCCCACCTGCTTCATCCGCTTCTTGCCTTCCTTCTGCTTCTCCAGCAGCTTGCGCTTGCGCGTCACGTCACCACCATAGCACTTCGCCAACACATTCTTGCGCAGAGCCCGGATGGTCTCGCGGGCAATGACGCGATTCCCGATGGCCGCCTGAATGGGCACCTCGAACATCTGGCGCGGGATGAGTTCCTTCAGCTTCTCGCATAAGGCCCGCCCCCGCGCGTACGCCTTGTCGCGGTGCACGATAAAGGACAGGGCGTCAATCACTTCGCCATTCAGCAGAATGTCCATCTTCACCAAATCCGACGAGCGGTAACCCGCCATCTCATAATCCAGCGACGCGTAGCCTTTGGTCGAGGACTTCAGCCGGTCAAAGAAGTCGTAGACAATCTCCGACAGCGGCAGTTCATACACGAGGGTCGTGCGCGTCGCGTCCAGATACTGCATGTCCTGGAACACCCCGCGCTTCTCTTGGCACAGCTCCATCACCGGGCCGACATAATCCTTCGGAACGATGATGGAGGCTTTGACGTAGGGCTCTTCGATATGATCGATGCGATCCGGTGTCGGCATGCGGCTTGGGTTGTCGATCTCCAGGCGAGAACCATCGGTCAGGTACACGTGGTACACCACGCTCGGCGCCGTGGTGATCAGCGTGAGACCGTACTCGCGCTCCAGCCTCTCCTGCACAATCTCCATGTGAAGCAGCCCCAAGAAACCGCAGCGAAAACCGAATCCCAGGGCACTGGACGTCTCTGGTTCAAAGCTCAACGCAGCATCGTTGAGAGACAGCTTCTCCAACGCCTCGCGCAGGTCCTGGTAATCGGCGGAATCGACGGGATACAACCCACAGAACACCATGGGATTGACGCGCCGATACCCCGGCAGCGGCTTGGCAGCGGGCCTATCCGCGTCCGTGACCGTGTCGCCCACGCGCGTGTCGCGTACATTTTTGATGCCCGCCGCCAGATAACCGACTTCGCCCGCGGCCAGGCTGTCCACCGGCTGCATGCGGGGCCGGAAGATCCCGACCTCCGTCACCTCGAACTCAGCCCCCGTGGCCATCATGCGAACGCGCATACCGGGCCGCACCTCGCCGTGGACGACGCGGATGTAGACGATCACGCCTTTGTACGGATCGTAATGCGAATCGAAGATCAGCGCCTGCAGGGGCTCGTCCGGATCACCTTGCGGCGCCGGGATCTTCTGCACCACCTGCTCCAGGATCTCGTCGATGCCAATGCCCTCCTTCGCAGAGGCGAGCACCGCATCGCTGGCATCCAACCCGATGATCTCCTCAATCTCCCGTTTCACTCGCTCCGGGTCTGCGCTGGGCAGGTCAATCTTGTTGATCACCGGGATGATCTCGAGATCGTTCTCGAGGGCGAGATACACATTGGCAAGCGTCTGCGCCTCAATGCCTTGGGCGGCGTCGACCACCAACAGCGCGCCTTCACACGCCGCGAGGCTTCTCGATACTTCGTATGTGAAATCGACGTGCCCCGGTGTATCGATCAGATTCAGCTCATACTCCTGTCCGTCGCGCGCCGTGTAGTAGAGCCGCACGGCCTGCAGCTTGATGGTGATGCCGCGCTCGCGCTCCAGATCCATCTGGTCCAGCAATTGGTCCTGCATCTCACGCTGTGACACCGTGCCCGTCCGCTCCAGCAGACGATCCGCCAGCGTGGATTTCCCATGATCAATGTGCGCGATGATGCAGAAATTGCGGATGCGCTCTTGTTTGTCGCGCACGCCGTACCCCCCGCTCTCACAAAAACGCCGCGCCCGAAGACGCGGCGTGATCACCGTTCGGTGGAATTGCCTGTTATTATACCTTATGCCCCGCGTCCCGCGCGAGTCAACGCGCTCCGACGCGCACAGCGAAGCGGAAATGCTCCGCCCAGTACCCACTCGTATAGTTGATGAGCTGATATCCGTGCAGTGTGCGTGCCGCAGCCTGACCGTCTCCGACCGCAATGGCGACGAAAGTGACCGGATCCGATGAATCTCCCTCGTGAAAGAACACCAGGTCACCCGGCAGAATTTGCGAAGAATCATAGATGCGTCGGCCGATCCCGGCCTGTTCCAGCACCGTCCGCGGCAAGGTGACACCCACACTGCCGTACACAGCCTGCACGAAAGCCGAGGCGTCGAGGTCTTGCGCAGGCGGATGAGCAACCCAGTCTCGGGCGATAGACGCCGCTTGCGCCCCGTCCACCGACTGCACCGGCGTGCTCTCGCCCACCTGGATCTCGACCTGCGGCTTGCCATACACCGTGGGCTGCACAGCACTCCGCGCCTTCCACCAGGCGATCCCTCCACCGGCACAGACAGCCACGACCGCGCATACAGCCCATGCCAACCACCAACGACGGACGGTCACCGGCATCACCCCCGCAGACCCGTCGTGCGAGCCTATCGGGGTCCATTATAACAAAGGCAGACTCACCCTTCACGGCGTGGTCCCGCGCGGTTCCTCCAGGAACAACACTTCAAACAGCCGGGCCACAAAGTGGCCGAACCCGGTCTGAACCCGCTCGCCGAGCACGACACCACCTTGGTCAAGCGCGGCCGTGACAGGACTCTGAAGGGTATCCTGGACGTCGTCCGCGGCATCGGTTGGCGGCGACGTCTCGGATGATACCGGAGCCTGCACCGGGGGTTGAGGCGCGGTCCAGTGATCACCTTCGGACCCGCTCGCCGGCACGATGCTTGTACTGCTGACCGTCGTCCGCTGCGACAACGTGGTTATCCAGGCCGCTGCAGCGGATAGCGCCGAGATCGCCCCCACCAGAACGAGCGCTGAGAAGAGGACTGCGGCAATCACGGTCTTGCAACGCCGCCAAACCCCATGCATCCACGCCGGCATACACACCGCCTCCCGCTGCGTTTGCGCTGCAACCTCACACCGCATATCTATGAATCTTTCATCCGGGCCAGAACCGCGAATCGATAGAACGATGATGCCAGATGCGCGGCAGGAGGTAAGCCTCGCGTGGCGAATAGCGTATCGATGGAAGGCTCAC
Source organism: Alicyclobacillus sp. (assembly GCA_023511725.1). Classification (GTDB taxonomy): domain Bacteria; phylum Bacillota; class Bacilli; order Alicyclobacillales; family Alicyclobacillaceae; genus JAIMAY01. Next base: position 169,004 of record JAIMAY010000001.1, on the reverse strand, counting down.
CTGGCGCACAGGAGATGGGGGAATCACCGGATGGAAGTGCGGAGCATTCTCAACCCGGCGGGGATTCTGGGAGGGGCGACGCCGACCCAAGGATCGACGTCGGCTCCGCAGATAATAGAGGGTTCGTTCGCCAACTGGCTGGAACAGTTCGCCAACGAGCTGCTGCTATCCTTCCCCGGCGTGTGGGGGAGCGGACTCACCGCCGCAGATTCGACGTCGACCAGCGGTGCGGGCGCTTCGGCCGACCTCGCGGCCATGCGTTGGACTACCGCCATGGAGTTGATGCTGCTGGCCGCATGGAACCCATGGACCGAGGCTGCCGCAAGCGTCGGCACACCAACCCCGGCTGCAGGTGTTGGCGGTGCTTCCATCGACCAGGTGGTGCAAACGGCGGCCCATACGTACGGCGTTCCCGCGGCGCTGATCCAAGCCGTGATTCAGCAAGAGTCAGGCGGTAACCCCCATGCCCAGAGTCCCGCCGGGGCGCAGGGATTGATGCAGCTGATGCCTGCCACAGCGCAGGCGCTTGGCGTAACGGATCCGTTCGATCCGGTGCAAAACGTGATGGCCGGTACCCGGTATCTCAAACAGCTGCTCGACGAGTTCGGCGGGCGCGTCGATCTTGCGCTGGCCGCCTACAATGCCGGACCTGGCGCGGTACGGCGTTACGGCGGTATCCCACCCTATCCAGAGACACAGGCGTACGTCCAGTCTGTGTTGGCACGTCTCAATTCGTGACCATCGCGGCCTCCTCCATGCTCATGCCAGGGTGGAGCGCCACGTTCAGACCGGTGGCCACCACCTGAGCCGTGTCGGTGATGAACACATCGATCTCCTTGGGCGTCACCACCAGATTGTTCCCCAGCGGCTCCAGCAGTTCCCGGATCATCTGAGTCTTTTCATGCGCCGAGAAGTTGTCGAAAATGGCGTTGGCACCATTGCCCGGTACGGAACGTCGCAGCTCCTGCAACAGCAGGTCCATACAGTCACTGGCGATGGTGGACGCATCCACCACCGTTGGGACGCCGACAGCAATGACCGGTACACCAAGCGTTTCCCGATTGAGTGCCCGCCGCTTATTCCCGACGCCTGCGCCGGGTTGGATACCGGTGTCGGCAATCTGAATCGTCGCATTCACGCGCGACAGGCTCCGCGCGGCCAGCGCATCCACGGCAATCACCAGGTCCGGCTTCACATGGTCCACGATACCTTTGACCATTTCGCTCGTCTCAATGCCCGTGATCCCCAGCACACCGGGAGCTACCGCCGCCAGCGTCCGATAGCCTTTACCCACCAATTCCGGCATGTATTGAAACAGATGACGCGTCACGAACAGCCGGTCCACCACAAGTGGCCCGAGGGCATCCGGCGTCACGTGCGCATTGCCCAACCCCACCACGAGGACGGTGCCCCGCTCTGGGATCTGAACCATGCGCCGCAACTCATCGGCAAACCGCTCCGCTACGCGATTCTGCAGATCAGGGTCACGATGGCGCAAACCGGGAACCTCAATGGTGACATACGTCCCGCATGGCTTACCCACACGCCTGGCTGCCTGCTCCGTTTCGACCCGCACACGCGTAACGCGGATACCGTCCTCCTCGTCGACGTCCTCCGAGATGCCACGCACCGCGGCTCCGGTTGCACGCCGAACCAGTTCGTGCGCCTCCAGCGCCAGATCCGTCCGAGGACTGAACTGATCTGGGAAGGCATCGGATGGCTGTATGCCCACATCGGCCCCATAGCGCAGGCGGACCGGAAGACGCTGACCGCGCTTCATCGTCATGCTGCATCCCCCATTCCTGTTGCGTCCTCTCCCACCGTGTGTTAAACTCAAGTCTGTCTGTCATGATGGGAGCGGCCAAGGAGGTGAGACTGTGCCAAACATCAAGTCGGCTGAAAAGCGGGTGCGCCTCACCGAGAAGCGCACGCTGCGCAATGCGTCCCTGAAGTCGGCCATGCGGACGACCATCAAGAAGTTTGAGGCGGCGCTGGCGCAGCAGAATGTTGAGCAGGCTCGCCTCGCGCTGCGGATCGCATGCCGCGCGCTGGACAAGGCTGTGACCAAGGGTATCATTCACCGCAACACGGCTAACCGCAAGAAGTCGCGGCTGACGAAGAAGTTCAACGCGTTGGCCTCGTCAGAGCAGAGCGCATGAAGCCGCTGATCAAACGGCCCTGGTGCACAGGGCCGTTTTTGCTTGATATCGCGGCGCGGAATCAAACCCGGGGTCCCGGTCCCCCTCGCTCGGCCATCTGCTGTTCCGCGATAGCAATCAGCCGACGTACCATGCTACCGCCAATTTCGCCACCTATCTTCCCAGCTTGCCGCGTGGTCATCTCCCCGTTATCCCGCTCATTGTACGGCACGCCAACCTGTCGAGCCACGTCGGCCACGTCAGCGTTGGGCTGCTTGGTTTCATCCGCCATCACGCTACCCCTCAGCGCGTCCATCGCCGCACGCGCCTCCGGAACCAATAATCGACGACGACGGCCCATGAGCCCACCTCCTCACCGTTTACGATGTCCGACCTGGGCGTGCATCACTCCAGTAGCCTTCGCCATCCACAACTCGAGGGCATGCCGGCCGTCCCTGCGTCCAGATTTGACAGCGTAGTCCGCATCGCATGCCCACAGCATCCAATCCTCCAGCTGCCGCAGCGAAAGAGACCGTGCTTGGCGTGACGCCTCTTGCACCGCGAAGGGATGCGCGGCCACGCGACTGGCCAGTTGCTTGGTGGTCCAGCCCCGTTCCGCTCCCACTTTGGTCCACGCCATCAGCCGAATCTGTCGCTGCAGCAGCGCCAGGAGCCCTACCGGATCACGGCCCCCGGTGGTGAGATCGCGCAAGGTCCGGAACGCCCGGTCCACTCGCCCGCTCACGACGTCGTCCAACCAAGCGAACACATCATCCTCGGGCGGAGGCGTGATCAGCATGTCCACGTCCTCCACCTCAACCGGACGCCCGTCACACCACACCGCCAGCTTGTCCAACTCCGTCTCGGCGCGGCTGATCTGACCTGTTCTCCGCCACACCTCCTGGAGCGCCATGCGCGTCACCTGAACCCCGCGCGCTTCTGCGTAGCGCTGGAGCCAGCGCAAAGCATCGGATTCTCCCGGCGTGCTGCAGTGCACGACGGTGTGGCGCTGGGCCAATTTCACGAGCCGCTTCCGCTCATCCAGCTTGTCTGCGTCCACCGTCAGGACGAGTACGTGATCCGGGATGGGCTCTTCCAAATACCGCTCCAAAGCCACCGTATCGTGCTTCACTCGAGAATTCGCCGTCGACAGCGGCGTAACGCCGCGTAACCAGACCAGAGCGTGCGACGCGAACAACCCAACGGCACAGCATGCCCCCATCGCACCTTCCACGCCGTCTTCCTCAAAATCGAAGCGGTGCTGGTCCACCGCACCGTAGGCCTGCTCCATCGCGTGGGTCAATTGATCCACGAATGAACGGATGAGGCTGTATTCACTGCCGTGCAGCACGTACACCGGTGCCAATTTCCCGGGTTTCAGCGCCTGCACTGCCTGCTCATATCGCCACATGCCTGGGTCGACCTCCTCCCCCGAGTATACCGGTCGTGCACCAAAGCCACCACTCTGCCCGGCGGCTCCAGCGATACGCACACGGCCGGCACGTTGGAGAGGATTATGCCAGGGTGACAATCTCCTTCGTCTTACGCGCGGTGAGCCGCAGTCCGCCGAGTTCCAGCAGATACTTTACTTTGCTCGCCTCTTTGGCCAATGCCGCAGCGGCGCCTCGCACACCAATGCCCATCATGTCGCCGACACCTCGATCCGCGCCCAGCGACGCCAGCGTCCCTCGATTGTGATAGTGGAACGGCTGCATGGGTTTACCGAGCATCCGTGCCAGGACGTTGTGCGCCAGCACGGGACCCATCTGCGTTGCGGCCTGCGCCGTCGGAGGAAGCGGACGGCCGTTCTCCTCCGCCCACGCGGCATCGCCACCGATGAATACATGCTCGTCGTCCACGGACTGCAGGTATTCGTTGACCTTGGCCCGTCCACGGCGATCGCATGTGAAACCGGCCGCCTCCAGCAGCGGATTGGCCCTCACGCCGCCCGTCCAGATGATGGTGCCCGCCTCAATCACCTCGCCACCTTCCACATGCAATTTCCCCGCCTCGACCTTCACGATCTTCATCGACGTCCGCAGCGTTGCACCCTTGTCCGAAAGGACCTGAACAGCCTCTTGGCGCAGGGCGCCGCTCAGTTGTGGAAGGATCTGAGGCATGGCCTCGATCAGTTGCAGATCCAACAGGGCGGGCGAGATTCCGAGCGTATGACACACGCCGGGCAGCCAATCTAGCAATTCGCCCATCAACTCGACACCGGTAAGGCCGCCGCCTCCCACGAGAATGCGGAGGTGGCGCGCATCGCCATCGTCAAGATACTGGTGAAGTTGCGATTCAATGTGGGCCCTGATGTCGCGCGCCGTCTCCAGGTTGGTCAGGACCAGACTATGTTCGCGCATCCCAGGGATTCCAAAATACTCGGGAACCCAGCCCAATGTGATGATCAGCCAATCGTAAGGAAGTTCACCTTGCTGCGCGGTGCGAACAGTACGTGAGGCCCGGTCAATACCAGTCACCTCGTCGATCACGAGTTCCCCCGACCGCCGCACCACCTCTTGAATCGGCACAGCGTAGTCTGCCGGTGCCCCCCGGCCGCCAGCCGCTTCGTGAAGCAGCGTCGTAAAGTAATGGTACGGATGGCGATTCACAAGCTTGAACGGCACACCTTCACGGTCCAGCGCGGCCGCCGCCATCATGCCGGCGTATCCGGCGCCGATGATCACAATGCGGTCTGTCATCTGCAATCTCCCTCTCCCTTTGTTACCTGTACCGTGTGCCACCCGCGCCCGGTTCATCCATCCGACCACTGGCAATTCCCGGGGGCTTTGCATATGCCAACGTTGCACGCCATCGGCGCGCGACACGGCGCACAGGCCCGGCCCACGCGGGGCCTGTCCACCACGCCAACGCCCCAGCGATCCATAGGACCGGGGGACAGTTCACGCTCTGCAAAGCGCCCGGAAGGCTCGCAACACCCTGTGCAAGGGCGGCCAAAAGCCCGGAGATCCTTTCCACCAACCATCCCATAGCGCAGGCCGGGGATGTGAGCCACGGGACAACGTCGCACAGTACGGAAGCCAGCGCGGTGACGACGGCCGCCGGTAACAGAACGGCCAGCACTGGCTCCGCAACGATGTTCGTGACCACCGCATACGGCGTCCATTGGTCGAACAACCCGACCTCAAGCGGGAGAACAGCCCATTCCACCGCTAACGCCACACGTGCAGTGGATAGGATATGGCGCGTGCCGGCCCGAGCGATGTGATCCAATCGAGACAAGACGGTAGATGCATGACGGGGTCGAGGGGCGGGGTGACGTCTGCGGTCGCCGCGCATCGCCCGTAGGACCGCGGCCGTCGCTGTGCAAGACAGCCAGAAGGATACGGAAACACCGGTATCCGGGTGACACCCGCAGATGGTGAGGGCACTCCATGCCAGGGCCAGAGCGGGATCGGCTTCGCGGTGAAAAAGTAAAGCGGCACGACGATATGTGGACATCGCAGCCGCCCGTGTAATAGAGGGGGTATTTTGGCAGAGGCCCGCAAATCCCCACACCAGCACGAGGGTGATCAGATGCCACAGGATGCGAGTCCAACGCCAGCGCCGGAAACACCGGTAAAGGGCGAGTGCCCAGACGCCTTCCAGCATCCACACGTTGGCACCACTGGCCGCGAGTACGTGCAGCAAACCGGCCGCGAGGAACGAGGGGCGCAACGCAGGTGACGGATTCGCCTCTCCGAACACGACCCCAAAAGTGAGCTCCGCAGCGGATGGTGTCATCCAGCGAGCCAGATCATTTGCCACAGCCGCCCGAGCTCGCGCCATGGGACCGTCGGCAGGATGAACCTCCAGCACGTGACCTGAAAAGCTGTAGGCGGGCAGCAGCTCGTCCATCAAGGCCGTGCCGAAAGAAGGGGTCGCCGAAGCGTGAATCGGCAAAAGAACGCCGCGGAGCGTGACGTGTGGACCCGCTAAGCCGGTGGAAACAGCGGCGGCCACCTCCCGAGCGGAGGCCCCATAGAGCAGCACGCTTCCGACCGGCTGGATGCTACGCTCGCTGTTGTCCACGGTGTTCAGTTGGAGGTCAAGGTGCTGCGATGGGCCATCACCCGACAGGCCCGTCACCGTGGCCTGAATGACACAGACGCGGCCGGACCAGGTTTTGGACTGCAACGGGTGGTTCCACCCGTACCACGCACCGCGTGCGAACAGACACACACAGGCCAGCACAAACCATGACCTCAGAACCGCACGCCCGACAAGGGGCGTCGGCATTCGAGGCGTGAGGCCCATCGGCCAACCGCGACGGGCCCATAGGATGCATACCCACCCCGCCGTCAGCGCGACGGCGACCATCGAAGCAGTTACCACCCAGCGGCTCGGGGCCATGGCCGCCGCTAAAAATCCCAACTCCGTCACAAGGGTGCCGCATACGACCTGCCACACGCGGGTGCGGGGGGTCACGAGCGGATCGCCGCTCGAATCGTGATCACGGTGGTGGCGTCATGCGTAGTCCAAAACTGCGGTGGGTTGAACCAACGGTCTTCCTGCGAACCCCACGTGGTATCCACGGTCAGCCACCGCTGTGACGCCGAGTCCCAGACCTCGTTCCAGGCATGCGGCCCCTGCTCGCCGCCGGTGCCCGCCATGCCCTCGTCGATTCGAACCGTGAGTCCGACCGAATGCGCCATGTCGGCATACAGCAACGCGAAGTCGGCGCACACGCCTTTGCCCGTCTGCAGCGTTTGCAGCGGACTCTGTTCATCCCACTGATGTCTGTAAACGAAATCGTCGTACTTCTGCCAATCGTAACGGATATGGTGGATTTCCCATTCATAAAGTGCGTATGCCTTCGCCCTATCCGTTTTGCTGCCGGCGGTGATCTGGTGGGCCAATGCAGAGATCCGTTGCGGTACCAGGAGTACCCCTTCCGCCTGGCCTTGGCCCGTGGGGAGCGCAAACAGGCTAATATTCTCCGCCAAGGGCTGCAGCGCATCGCGCGTCAAGACGGGAAGTTCACGGTCGGCCACCGGCTTGACCCACGGCTGATACACCTTGTTTTCGAGCATGCGATACACCGGCGAGTCGTCCGCCTGCGCGGTCAGCCATGGCCAGGACAAGAAGGGCAGACACAGAAACAGCACTGCACCGTAGGCGACCGCCCGAATTGCCCCCATCACGGCCCCCAAAACGGCGCCCATCCAGCGGCTTGGCGCCCAACGCGAGGGAATGGCGCGCACCATCCAGCCCGGCAGGGGCGCCAGCAACGCATGCAGGCATGCGGATACCACCAGGTAGATGCAGACAAAGACAATGGCCTGGGCGACGCCTGGCGTGTTCGACCAACTCTGCACGATGGGCACCACCCAGTCCGGCAGCGCCGTGCGATGAGGCGTTTGGATCATCTGAATCCACTGCCGGCTCCCTCGCCAGGCGAAAACGAGCGCCGTCAGTCCGACCACCGTCGCCATCACCTGTCGCAGTACATATCCGGTTTGCCGAGCAAACCCCTGGCGAATCCCCTGCCAAAGCGAGATCACCAAGACCAACACCAACGCCGCGGTGACCCAATCCACGTTTGCGAGCACCCCCTTCTTCGTGTCCGGTGCTACCACAGGGTTGCGCATCCGCACACCGATTTGTGTCCGTCAGTGTCCTGAAACCGCGATGTTCGGCTCAACTTTGGAGAGCGTGGCAGGGCCAATACCCGGCACCTGAAGCAGGTCCTGCACGCTGTGAAACCCCCCATGAGCTTGGCGGTAGGCGATGATGGCCTGGGCCTTGGCCGGACCGATGCCGGGAAGGGTTTCAAGCTCCGCTTCAGAAGCAGAGTTCAGGTCCACACGCCGTCCCGACGTCACACCGGCGGATTGTCCACGTTCATCGCCCACTGCCGCGGCGTTCACCGCATCTTCCCTCGCGGATGCCTCGGCATCGCCAGCGGCCGGGATCAACACCTCATCCCCGTCCGTGAGCGGCTGGGCGCCATTGATCTCGGCCGCGTCTTCAGGATGGATGAAGCCACCCGCAGCGCGTACGGCATCCATGACCCTGGCATCTTCGGATAATCGATACACACCTGGGTGCCGGACATCCCCATGCACATCTACGAGAATGGTGTTGTCGTACGCTACCCGATTTCCGCCGGCCACGGCGACTGGATCACCGGTCTGGGCCGATGGCACGCGGTGTATTCCCATCCATGCACCGACCGCACCCAGGATCACGCCCATCACGCCCACCATCACAGACGGCCACCACCGGTGAACCCGGGGTGATGATGCCGGCACATCGGCATTGTCTCCCACGGGCCACAGTTCGTCATCGTCCCCTTCAGGCCATGTATCGCCGAAGTCCAACCATTCATTCACGCGCTTCCCCTCCTGGTGCGGATCAGGATTCGCGGGAAGCGTGCGAAGTCCCTGTTTTCCAAGCGCAGCTTTGATGCTGCTTTGGAGAGGACTGAAGGGATGACGCATAGATTGTCAAGAGAGCAACATCCCGTGTAAGATAAAACTGCGCGTGCCGCGCGCATCAAATGGGGGTTGGGCTCTTTGCTGACACCGAGCATGGAGGATTATCTGGAGAAGATCTACGAACTGATGAATGAGAAAGGTTATGCCCGCGTGTCGGACATTGCTTCTTCCCTGGATGTGCAGCCCTCGTCCGTCACCAAGATGCTCCAGAAACTGGACGACAATCAGTACGTGACGTACGAGAAGTATCGGGGTATTGTGCTGACCGCTCGAGGGCGCCGACTGGGCGAGCTGATGAAAAAGCGGCACGCGATGTTGGCGGATTTTCTGCGCATGCTCGGCGTCACCGAGGAGACCATCCAGCGGGATGTCGAAGGTATCGAACACCACGTGAGCCCGAGCACCCTCGAAGCACTGCAAAGCCTGGTGCTGTTTTTCGGGGAAAATCCGGACTGCCTCGCGCAATTCCAGTCGTACCAGCAGCAGCGGCGAGAGCAAACATCCGCGGAGGAATGAACCCCTCGCCGCCACCGTCTGCACCACCGGCCGACGACTACTGCAACTGCGGCGCCGGGAATGGAATCTGCTTGGCGTCACCCCACAGGCGCTCCAGATGGTAGAACTCGCGCTCCTCTTGACGAAAGACGTGAACCACCACGTCACCGAAATCCAAGAGCACCCAGCGCGCTTCCTCCAGACCCTCCACGCCTCGGCAACGGACACCGAGTTCATCCATCTTGTCGCGTACCGCCCGCGCCACGGCTTCCAGTTGGGTCCCCGACTGTGCCGAGCAGATCACAAAGTAATCGGCCACGGGCGTGAGCTCATGAATGTCGAGAACCACGATGTCCTTCGCCTTCTTATCCGCAGCGGCAGCCGCTGCCTGGAGCGCCACGTCGGCGATGGATTGTACCATTCCGCATCCTCCCACTCTATCCGTCGACCGGAGTTCATCCCCGGCGGTTGATCAACTCCCACAGTTCGTTCCGCGCCAGCACCGTCAGAGGAAAAATCGGCTCGTGACGCCGGAGCAGATACTCGATGCCGGCGTCCATGGCCCGCGCCACCGCCAGGTCCAGGTCGCGGGCGGCGATGGAGCGAAGTTCATCCACGCCCGGATACGTCCGTCCTGGTTCAATCGCGTCTGCCAAGTACAGAATCTTCTCGAGCATGGACATGCCCGGACGTCCGGTCGTATGATAGCGAACCGCATCCGCCATCTCTTTGTCCTCAATACCAAACTCTTCCCTCATCAGGTGCGCGGCAATCGGACCGTGCAGCAACACGGGCACCATCGCGAACCCGCTGGGCACCTCAATCCGCTCCGCCTCCGACCTCAGCTTCTCCGCTGGCCATTCACGCGCCACGTCGTGAATCCATGCCGCCGTGCGCGCGCGAACCGGATCCGCACCGTGCTGGATGGCTAGCGCCCCCGCCGCTTCCACAACGCCCTCCACATGGCGAAAACGCTGTGGGCTGAGTGCCGCTTTCACCCGTTCGCGGATTTCCTCCTCGGTCAATGACACCTCTCCCTTCACCCCTCACGAACCTTCATCCCACACCGCGAGCACCGCCGGCGGGACGAGGTGACACAGGGGCAACCCGTGCGCATGTCGATCCCGCAGCCAGGACGACGAGACATCCAAGATGGGCATCTCCAGCGTCTCTACGCGCAACGCGGGGAGCCGCGACCGCACGTCCTGCAGCACGCGCGACAGGTCGAAACCCGTCCGCTGCGCCACCAACAGGGGTATCCGCTCGCATAACTCGCGCGCCCCGTACCAGGTGGGTAGAGACGCCAAGCTGTCCGCCCCCATCAGGAAGCGGAAATTGCACGCTGGATACTGCGACTGCAGTGCTCGCACCGTTCGCAGCGTGTATGAAGGACGCTCCAACCCCTCCTCGATACGGCAAACCACCATTCGCTCCTGACCCTCAATGAGCCGCTCCACCATGCGAACCCGGCGCTGGAAATCGAGCGGAGTTACCGCCATCTTATGCGGCGGATCCGCCGCTGGAATGAACCAGATGGCGTCGGCTTGCGTCTGTTCAAGCGCCAGCCGGGCCATCAGGAGATGGCCGACATGCGGCGGATCAAATGTCCCGCCGAACAGGATCACCTCGCCCACGCCTTCATCCGTCCTTCGGCGAAAAGTATATCACAGGCCATCCAGTGCCTCCCGTGCTGCGCGCGCCATGTCATCCACTGGCGCGCTTTGGCCGGTCCACCGCTCAAACGCAGCGGCCCCCTGTCCGACCAACATTCCCAGGCCGTCCACCACGGTCGCGCCGGTGGCCGCGGCCATTTCCAGGAATTTTGTTTGCAACGGCCGATACACCAGATCCTGCACCACCTGTCCGGGACGAAAACAGTGACCATCGCGGATTGGCGCCTCGCTGACATGGGGCCACATCCCCACGGGGGTGCACTGAACCACCACGTCGCTCCTGGCGACGGCGTCCTCGCGATGGTCCCACGCCACCGCCTCGAGCGGCAGATCTGTGGAGAAACGATGCACAAGCGCGTTCACCCGTCCCTCCCCGCGCGCCGTCAGAATGACGCGTTGGCAGGCGGCGCCATGCAGCACGAGCGCTGCCAGAATGGCGCGAACGGCACCGCCTGCACCGAGGATGGTGAGCGACCACGGCCGCGCGGGCAGATGCGCGCGGACGCTCTGCCACCACCCCATCACGTCCGTGTTGTCACCGCGCAGCGTGCCGTCCTCTTCAAAGATCAGCGTGTTCACTGCACCCGCCAGCCGCGCCTCGTCACTCTCCTCATCAATCCAGGCGCGCACGCTCTCTTTGTGCGGAATGGTGACGTTCGCTCCACGCGCGCCCAGCGCCCGAAGGCCACTCACCGCTTGGCCAAGCTGTTCCGGCGGCACGGCAAAAGGCAGATAAACGGCGTCGATCCCGGCACGCTGGAATGCGCGCCGCAACATGGCGGGAGAGACGCTGTGTCCCACCGGCCAACCCAACAGCCCGTACAGTCGTGTTCCCACGATTCTCCCCTCCTAGATCAGACGCGGCCGTGTTTGCACCTCCATCCCGCCGGGCAGCCAAAGCCGCCCCGTGAACGGACGGCCAAATTGAGCGATCCAGCCCAGCCCAGCCACCACCACGTCGCCGCCGCGGGTGCCGGCGGGCAGCCGCAGTGCGCCCTGCATGCTGCGCGGCGCGCGCGCCGCGCCGCCGATCAGCGGGTGCATGACGAGATCGCCCAGACGCTGCCTGCACGTCGCGCACGGCACGCGGAGCAGGTCATCGGCATGCCTTGCGCCGAACTCGGTCGCCTTCTCCAGCTTGGTTCGATGCACGACCAGATCATTGGAGACGTAGACGACGAACGGCTGCCACGGTCCGTCCACAAAGTCGAAGCGTGCGACACCACCCAGCCACAGGGTCTGGCCCGGCTGCAACTGATACACGCGCGGACGCAGGCGCGACCTTGGCACCACAGCTTTCAGGCAGCGCGGGCAGAGCAGGTCCACAATGCGCCGGCCCTGCACCAACCCCGGCGTGTCGATCACGGTACGCGTCGCACCTTCCACCGCCACCTTTACCGCCACGGCTCCCAATGTCGTGCCGGGCTGACGCGAGATGGTAAGCGGTGATGTTCCCATCCAGCGGTGAAACAGGCGGTTCAACAGCGTGGACTTCCCGACGTTTGCCATCCCAAGCACCACCCAGCGTTGCTCCGGGCTTTCGGCGATGGCCCGCTCGAGTTCCGCCACCCCCTGGCCGGTCTCGGCGCTGATGGCGAAATGCCTCTCGGGCGTTATCCCCTCCTTCGCCATTTCACTGTCCAGCCATGGCCACAGCTTGTCCGGTCGGACTTCGGCCGGAAGCAGATCGATCTTATTCGCGATGAACCACACGGACTTACCGCGCAACCACCGGCCCATCTGCGGAATCCGCGAGCCCGGGAGGTCAAACACATCCACCACGTACAAAACGTGCCCCGGATCCGCCAGAACCCGCCTGACCTCCTGCTCATACTCAGTCTCGGACACGTGAATGGGGCTGAATTCCCCGTAGTGGCGGATACGAAAACAGCGCTGACAGACCGGCTCATCGCGGGCGGCGGCCGTCTCCGGGATAAAACCCGGCAAATCCGGAGATTCACTCTGCAGCGGTGCGCCGCAACCCGTGCAGACGCGCAGGTTCACACTCAACCTCACTTCACCTCCTCCGGCGATGCGGATCGTGTCGTGGGCGGACAGAGTCCCCGCCGGGTCAGCGCTCGCAGCGCGACGCGTTCCACGCGCCGCACCAACCGAGTCCCCCACCATTCGTGTGGGTTCATGGGCACCACAAGGATGGCGTACAGCCCGATCCGCCTGGCGCCCCAGACATCGGTGAACAGCTGGTCCCCCACCATCACCGTCTCCTCTGGGCTGGCCTGAAACCGGCGCATGGCCTCCAGAAAGCCCCGCCGGCGAGGCTTTCCCGCGTGTGCGACGGCTGGGATGCCACTTCGGGCAGAGAACGCCTGAACGCGCGGCCCGCGGTTGTTGGATACGATGCAGACCTCGAATCCCCGCGCTCGGGCGGCCCTCAGCCAGTCGCCCAGGGCATCCGGAGGGTTGGGATGATTCCAGGGCACCAGGGTGTTGTCGAGATCGCACAGGAGAAGCCGTCGCCCTCCGGATCGGAGCCTGTCCAAATCGATGTCGTAAATGGATGCCACATACTCATCGGGCATCCACGCCTGCCAGATCCACGCCATGCCGTCAGCTCCGCTTCGTTGCGATTCAATCTATCACAGCCGGCCGGGCGGTGCCAACTCAACCCATGCGGCGCCCGGCACGCATCTGCTCATAGAGTTTCGTCAGAGCCTTGCGCTCAATCCTTGACACGTAGGACCGTGAGATTCCCATCTGGGCGGCGATTTCCCGCTGCGTCTTCTCCTCCCCATCCGGAATACCAAAGCGCAGACAGAGTACCTCGCGCTCACGTTCGCCGAGCGCCGGGAGCACCTCGTACACCTTCTGCTTCTCCCAACTCAGGTCCACCTGGTCAATGACGGCATCCGGATCCGATCCAAGAATATCCGCCAAGGTCATTTCATTACCTTCTTTATCCGTCCCAATCGGATCATACAGGGATGTGTCCCTGCGCCGCTTGCGATTGCTGCGCAGGTACATCAGGATCTCGTTCTCGATGCACCTCGCCGCGTACGTCGCGAGCTTTGTGCCTCGGTCGGGATGGTAACTCTCCACCGCCTTGATCAAACCGATGGTCCCGATGGAGATGAGGTCTTCCGGGTCCTCACCGCAGCCTTCAAACTTCTTGACCAAATGGGCCACAAGGCGCAGATTGTGCTCAATCAGCTTGTTCCTCGCTTCCCCATCCCCCTGTATCCAGCGTTCGATGCAGGCTGCTTCCTCCTCGGCGCTGAGCGGTTGGGGAAACGCGTTGTTTCTGACGTACGAGACGAATACGCTGACTTCCTTCAGCACCAGCGCCAGCAGCGTGAACAAGCTGGTCACACTCGCACCTCCATCCGCCGAGATATGACCAGCTTATGACGGAGATCCTGGGAATCTGCCTGGGGACAGGCGGGACCGAGGAAAGACGGCAGACCGGCCCTATCCCATGCGCACCCCGTGGAGGGCCGCCCAGTGTGCCGCGACAACCCGGGTCATCTGCGCCACCTGGCGATGCCCTTCTGCTTCGCTCACATCGCCCGCGAACACACAAAACGCGACGCGCGGTGCGCCGGCCGGGAGAAATCCGGCCATCCACGCGTTGACACGCCCATTGGGTAGTTGCGCCGTGCCCGTCTTGACCGCGAGCGGCGGATTCACGCTCGCCAGCCCATGCGCCGTACCGTCGGGCGATGTCACAGCCTCTCTCATGGCTTGAGCGAGCAGCGCCGCGGCCCCGGCGCTGCAGACACGGGTCCCGCGGTCGGATGGGAACACGAGCCGCGTTTCTCCGGCCTGCTCGACACGCAGGACCAACCTCGCGCCGCGGGCCACACCTCCGTCAGCCACCGCTGCCGCTATCCTCGCGGCCTGCAGCGGACTGAGGCGAACGTCCTCTTGTCCAATCGCCGAGTTCGCCAAAAGTCCCGGGTCCGAACCGCTGCGGCGGAACAGAACGCCGCCTTCCGCCTCGCTCAGCACGGGCAGTCCGGCCGCCGGGAGTAGGCCGGCACGGTCCAGGTCAAGGCGGTGCCATGCGGTGACAAGGGCCCGGCGCCCCAGTGCCACACCCACCTCGGCAAACGCCACGTCGCACGATTGCGCCAGCGCATCCAGGAACGATTCGCGACCGTGCGGGCGCCAACAGCGCATGACGACGCCGGGAAGATGGGTGACCCGACCCGCACATTCGAACGCGCTGTCACCGCGAAATCGATGACTGTCGAGCGCGGCCATCGCCGTGACCAGTTTAAACACTGAGCCAGGGACCTGAGCGCGTACCGCAGGGATGGCGAGCGGATGCGCCGTGTCGCGACCGGCCATGGCCAACACATCCCCCGTCTTGACATCCAGCACCACCAGCGCGGATACGGGTGCGGTCACACGCTGAATCGCAGCCTCCGCCTCGCGTTGCCAGGCCATATCCAGGGTTGTGACCACATCCGCTCCCCGTTCGGGCGGGATGACCTCGGGCGATCCGGCCAAGGCCCGGCCGAGCGCATCCTCTGGAACCGCCACGTAGCCCGCGCGGCGGGCACGCAACCAGCGGTCAAGCGTGTGCTGCAAGCCACTTCGGCCTTGCTCAGCGACGGCTCGCGCCGGATCCGGCCATGTGTCCGGGCGACCCACCATGCCCGCCACCGGATCGAGCGGCTCCGCCGCAGCATCACGCTGCTGCACCCACAGCCGGTGTGCGCCGGCGATGACCGTACACACCTTGGCCCCGCCACGCCACACCGCGCCGTTGCGATACAGCAACCGTCCGCGTCCGTCATCCACCTGAACCAGGTGGTAATGCTCGAGCTCTGCCCTGGCCGGCCATGTGTCCTGCCACCGCCCCCATGCAGGTTGAAACGGCGCCCACATGATCCACGCCAAGCGAGTGGCCAGTGCACACACGGCCAGGCAGAACCACGTCCACTGCCACCACAGTCGACGCTTCACCGGATGCCCCGCCCCTCCAAGCCTTACCTTTACTCAGCATCTCCGGGCATGGGCTTGGCATGCGCCGCAATCGCCGAATCTCAGGCGCCTCCCTGTTCACGCTCGAGGTTCTGCTTGCTCTTTTGCTCGTTGGCGAGTTGCTCCTGCTCGGTCACCGCGAAGTAATGGCGGCCACTGCCGTCATTCCTCGCCACGTAATACAGATACGGCGTTTCCGCCGGATGCAGGGCGGCTTCAATGGAAGCCATCCCCGGACTCGCGATGGGCCCGGGCGGAAGCCCCGGATACAGGTAGGTGTTATAAGGGTCGTTGACCCGGGTATCCTGCAGCGTCAACACGTCTCGATGCCCCAGGATGTACTCGAGTGTGGCGTCAATCTGCAGCTTCATGGGCGGCCGATGATGCAATCGGTTTTCGATCACGCTGGCGATGATGGGCCGCTCGTCATCCACCTTCGCCTCGCGTTCAATCAGCGATGCTTCCGTGATGAGTTGTGGGAGCGTGAGCTTTCTCGCCGCCAACTGAGGCAGCAACGGGTCCATGTGCCGCTGAAAATTCGCCAGAAACGTGTCGACCACCTGGTGCGCCGGTTCATTCGGGACAAAGTCATACGTGTCCGGGAACAGGTATCCTTCCAAGCGATACTTGATCCGCTTGTCGCTCGGTAACGTCTTCAAGAACGGTTCCGTGAAGCTCCCGTGCTGAACCTCGTCGAGAAATGCCGCGCGGCTGCACACGCCCGCCGCCTGCAGCCGATCCGCTATCTGCACGACGGTGAACCCTTCCGGAATCGTCACTCGGACGACCATACCCTGGCCGCGCTCAAGCAGACCCATCAATTGGTTCATGCTTGTCCCCTTGGCGATAACGTATTCCCCCGCTCGGAGCCGACCGCTGGCACCGTGCAGGTGGATCCACAGCGCGAACCAAGCTCCGGATCGGACCAAACCAGCCTGTTCACAGGCCTGCGCAATCTGATACGATGACATCCCCGGCTGGACCACCAGACGGGCTGTTCCGGACGCGGCGGGCGGCAACGACGCCCACACGGCCCATCCCGCCACGGCGGCCACAACAAGGACGATGGCCGCTGTCACGGCCACCCAGATGCGACGCGCATTAATTCGATGGACCCGAATCACGGTTTCTCCCCTTGGCATCAAGATAATTCTGCAGCAACACCTGGGCGGCCAGTGCGTCCACCACCTGCCGGCGCTTCTTGCGGCGCATGCCGGCTTCAATCAGGGTTCGCTCCGCGAATGCCGTCGTCAATCGCTCGTCGACCAGCCGCACAGGGATGTCCCCGAGCATCGCCTGGAGCGCTCCAGCAAACTCGGCGCACTGCTCCGCCCGCGGACCAATGCTGCCATCCATGTTGCGCGGATAGCCCACAATGACTTCCGCCACACCCTCCTCGTCCACAATCCGGCTGATTTCGCGCAGCACATCAGCATCCGCGGTGTTCTGCAAAACGGAGAAGCCTTGCGCCAGCGTCCCCGTCGGATCGCTCAGCGCAAGGCCCACACGCCGTGTACCGTAGTCAACGCTCAAAATTCTCATGCTTGGCAAACTCCGCGTAGGCACGAACCAGTTCTTCAATCAGGTCGTCCCGTTCAATTCTGCGAATCGTGTTGCGGGCATCCAGATGGTTCGTGATGTATGCCGGATCCCCGGAGATGAGATACCCGGCAATCTGGTGCACCGGGTTGTACCCCTTCTCTTCCAACGCTCGATACGCCAACAGAAACGCGCGGCGCGCCTCAGAATTCTCCGTGCGCGGCGCGAACCGCATGGTTTCGTCAAACCCTGCCCCCATCCCGTTCACCTCGCTCGGCAGCCGTTGCCGCCGATGTGCGCGCTGTTCGCGCCTATCATAGCATATTCGCTCAACGAACCGCATTCCCTGCCAGCGTTCGGAGGATCTGCGGCACTTCGGCAAGCGCCGCTTCCACCGCTTCTGGCTTACGGCCGCCCGCCTGCGCGAGATCCGCACGACCGCCGCCTCCGCCGCCCGTGATCTGGGCCACGCGTTTGACAATTTCGCCCGCATGAAGCCCCTTGCCCTGCAGGTCCTTCGACACCGCGGCGACCCACAGCACGCGGCCGTCGCGCACGCTCGCTAGCACCGCCACGATGGAGGGGCACTTCTGACGCAATTCATCCATGATCTCGCGAAGACCCTCTGCGTCGGTGTCGGGCACCGCAGCCGCCACATACGGGATGTCGCCCGCATGCTGGACACTGGCCGCCAGCTCCTGGGCCCGTGCATGATGCAGTTTGCTGCGCGCGGAAGCGAGATCGCGCTCAAGCTCGCTCATTTCCTCCAAGACCCGCGCCACGCGCTGCGGGACCTCCTGCGCGGTTGTCTTCAGTTGACGCGCCGCATCCTCCAGCAACCCTTCACGTTCCAACACCCAGCGGTACGCGTGACGTCCCGTCACCGCTTCAATCCGGCGTACCCCAGAGCCGATGCTCGTCTCCGATACAATGCGGAACATCCCAATCAGCCCTGTGCGCTCCACATGGCAACCACCGCACAGTTCAAGGCTGTAGTCACCGGCCTTGACGACGCGCACACGCTGTCCGTATTTTTCACCGAACAGCGCCATGGCACCCATGCGCTTGGCTTCATCCAGAGAGGTCTCAAAGATCTCCACGGTGAGGTCCTGCCAGATCACGTCATTCACGCGCTGCTCCACGGCCCGGAGTTCCTCGTCGCTCAGCGCACCGAAGTGCGAGAAGTCGAACCGCAGCCGATCCGGTGCCACCAGCGATCCGGCCTGCGCTACATGCTCTCCGAGCACCTCGCGCAACGCCTTGTGCAGCAGATGCGTGGCCGTGTGGTTCTTGATGGTGTCGCGCCGCATCGCCGCGTCCACCTCGGCGCTGACTGCATCGCCCGTGCGCAGGCTGCCGCGCACCACCTTCACGGTGTGCACGTGCTGCCCATGAGGCGCCTTCTGGACATCCAGGACCTCGGCATCTGCGCTCTCCGTGCGAATCACGCCGCGATCCGCGACCTGGCCGCCGCTCTCCGCGTAGAACGGTGTGACATCCAACAGCAGTTGGCCTTCCTCGCCCGCGGACAACTCTTCCACAAGTTTGCCGTCACGCAGCAGCCCCGTGATCTCACCGTGCGTGGAAAGCGTGGTGTATCCCACAAACCGGCTGGGCACGGTGAAGCGCTCGAGATCTCCCCGCTCGCTGTTCATCCCCTCGGTGGTGAGACGGGCAGCCCGCGCCCGCTCTCGTTGGGCCTCCAACTCACGTTGGAACGCCTCCCGGTCGACCTCGACACCGTGCTCTCGGCAGATCTCCTCTGTCAAGTCAATCGGGAAGCCGAAGGTATCGTACAGTCGGAACGCATCTTCACCCGACAAACGAGCGCCCGGTTGTCCTGCCAAGGGTTCCAGCAGGCGATTGAGCAGGTTCTCCCCTTCCGCCAGCGTCTCGTGGAACCGCTCCTCCTCCGTCCGGATCACGCGCCGGATAAAGTCGTTCTTATCCCGTACCTCCGGGTAGTCATCACCCATGATGTCCGCCACGGTGCGGGCCAGTTCGAACAGGAACGGCTTGTCAAGGCCGATGCGGCGGCCACTGCGCACTGCTCTGCGCAGCAGACGGCGGATGATGTAGCTGCGGCCCTCATTTCCGGGCAGCACGCCATCGCCGATGGCGAACGTCACCGTGCGGACGTGATCCGCGATGATCTTCAGATACACATCGTGATCGGCCTGTTCCCCGTATCGGACCCCCGCCAGCCGCGCGGCGTGATCCATGATGGGGCGGAACAGGTCCGTTTCGAAGTTGTTGGGCACCTCCTGCAGGACCGAGGCGATGCGCTCCAGGCCCATCCCTGTATCGATGTTCTTCTTCGGCAGCGGAGTGTAGCTGCCATCCGCCTCCTTGTTGAACTGCGTGAACACAAGGTTCCAGATCTCCAGGAATCGATCGCAATCGCACCCGGGACCGCAATCTGGCGATCCGCAGCCGAATGCTTCTCCTCGATCATAGAAGATCTCCGAGCACGGGCCGCAGGGCCCTTCGCCAATTTCCCAAAAATTGTCTTCGTCCCCCCGGACAATTCGCTCGTCGGGCAGCCCCACCTCGTGATGCCAGACGGCGTACGCCTCATCGTCATCCTTGTGGATGGTCACCGACAGGCGATCAGGATCCAGCTCCAGGTGCTTCGTGAGAAATTCCCAGGCCCAGGTGATGGCCTCCCGCTTAAAGTAATCGCCGAAAGAGAAATTCCCGAGCATCTCGAAGAAGGTGTGATGGCGCGCGGTGTAGCCCACATTCTCGATATCATTGGTGCGGATGCACTTCTGTGAGCTGACGATCCGGGGCTTCTCCGGGATTTCGCGTCCATCGAAGTAGGGCTTGAGAGGGGCCATGCCGGCGTTGATCCACAGCAGCGTCGGATCATCGTGCGGTACGAGCGAGGCGCTGGGGAACACGAGGTGGCCCCGGTCGGCAAAGAATTGCTTGTACATACGCCGAATCTGTTGCGCGGTCAGACGTTTCATGGCACAGAACCTCCAATATCCAATCTGCAAGAACACAACATCGAATAAAAAACCCTCTCATCCCGGCAGGGACGAGAGGGCTACTCTCGCGGTACCACCCTGGTTACGGCCGTCTCCATCTGCGTGTCGACAGCCGTCGCTCTCCTCGCTGTAACGGGCGAACCCGTCGCGTTTCTCACGCGCGCTCGGGAGTGGCTTCGACGCAATCGTGCAGAGACGCCTTCCAGCCCAGGGCGTCCTCTCTGGACTGCCGGGTTTGCGCCTACTTGTCTCCCTCATCGCAGTGCAGGACCACATGGATGGCTTACATTCTAAGAATTCGCAGGTGACTTGTCAAATCCTGCGTTACCGCCGGAGGGAGGTCCATCCGGAGGATGGCGGCTCGCCCGCACGTGGCTCCACACCACCTTCGCCACCGCCAGGGTGGGCACCGCCAGAACCAACCCCAACACGCCTGCCAATTCACCGCCGATGATCACCGCTGCAACGATGGCCAGCGGGTGCAGATCCAACGTGCGGCCCATGATCTGCGGGCTGATCAAGTTGCCTTCGCACTGTTGCACAACCACGTTGACAATCAGCACCTTCAGCGCCAACCAGGGACTGATGGTGAGCGCCAGCAGAAGCCCCGGTGCCGCGCCGAGGAACGGCCCGAGGTAGGGGATGACGTTGGTGATCCCGACGATGAGCGCCAAGACGAAAGCGTACGGCATCCCCACCACCAGGAGTCCGGCGTATGTGAGCAGGAACACCGCGAGCATGACGAGCAGTTGGCCGCGAACGTAACGACCCAGCGTGTCATCAATACCGTGCAGCACCTCCCGAACCTGTTCACGGCGCTGCGGCGGAAACAACCCCACCAAGGCTCTGCCGATGGCGCGACCGTCCTTGAGCATATAAAACACCAGGAACGGCACCAGGAAGAGCGCGAACAGGGTATTCACGGTCCCGGTCAGCCAACCCGTGATGCCGGAGGCAAACTGAACCACCTGTTGCTCCACGCTGGTGAGCCCGGACTCGACGCCAAGCCGGAGCGCATCTGGAAGACCGTCTTTGCGGCGGCTGATCTCGTCGATCCACCTATCAATGTCCGCGACCACACCGGGAAGGTCCTTGACCAGTTGGGACAACTGCCGGGCAAACACGGGGATGCTGTCGAGCAACGCGACGGCGACGAGAACAGCGGCTGTAAAGTAGATGATCAGGATGGCGGCGCCGCGCGGCACTCGCCTGCGGTGCAGCATCTCCACGACCGGTTGAAGCAAGTACGTGACCACAAGCGAAGCGACAAACGGAATCACCAGCGCCTGAAGAACCGCCCAGATGTCGTGAAAAAAGCTTCGAAGCTGGCCCAGCAGGTAAATGCATGCGAGCGTGACCAGCACCGCGAGGCTGGTCCGAAGATAGCGTGTGGCCTTGTCCAGCCTGCACCCCTCCTCGCGGAGGCCGTACGCCGCCTCCAACTCGTCCCCTTGTCGCAGTATATGCAGCATCTCGCGGATCCAGCCGAACTGGATTGCCAAGGGCTGGTCAAGATGATATGGTGGTGCACGGGAGGCGTCGGATATGGCGTATTGGGCCGTGGCGGTGGGAGGGTGCCTTGGCGCCCTGGCACGTTATCTGCTCAGTGAGTGGCTGGGTACATGGAACGGCTTCCCCATCGCCACGTGGCTGATCAATTTGGCCGGCAGCTTTTTTCTCACCTGGTTCTATACCTTGACACAGGACAGAATTCCGATTCACCCCCATCTGCGCCTCGGGATTGGCACCGGCTTTGTCGGTGCTTTCACCACGTTCTCCACCTACACCGTGGATTGGTGGAAGCTGGTGCAGGCGCACCTTTGGACTTACGCGGCACTCTACGCCGCCGCCTCGCTGGTCGGCTGTCTGCTCGCCGCGGCCGGCGGACTCATGCTGGCTTCGTGGCAGACGCGCCTGCGTTTTCAGTCGCGGGCGGACGTCGCAGATTAAGTCCATGCGGAAAGGAACGAAAACGGGGTGAATCTGATCTACGTGGGCGCCGGGGGGATCCTGGGCGCGCTCTTGAGGTACCAGCTGAGCAAATGGATCGGCGAACGGTGGGTGGTATCGTTTCCGCTCGCGACGCTGCTCATCAACGTGACGGGGAGTTTTCTTCTGGGATGGTTGACGGTTCAAGCGGGTCATCTCTGGCCCGCACACGAAACGGAGGTCATGCTGTTCCTGGGCGTCGGTGGTTGCGGGGCATACACCACATTCTCGACATTTTGCTACGAAACAATGATTCTGTTCCGCGAAGGCCGTGTTTCCGCAGCCCTGGTGTACGCCAGCCTGTCCGCAATTTTGGGTACAGCCGCTGCCGCCCTGGGACTGCACGCGTGACCGGTTTGTCCAACAAGAAAGGCGGTACCCTGCGGTACCGCCTCGGTGGATGAACCATGAACTTCGTCAGACTGCGTTGGAGCCGTAGTGGAGTTCCGCAGGCAGATGCTCCACCGCGACCAGCGATCCATCCTCCGCCACCTCGTACACGCGGATCTCATCGCCGGAGATGTTGAACTCCATAAAGCAGCCCCAACAGTAGAACTGATTGGCTCCAATCTTTCCGACATCGCGGCAATTGCAGTGTGGACACCTCATAGGCGCGTCTCCTTTGTACACCATGCTTAGTCACCAGCTTAACCAACCCGCTGGACACGAAAACCTGACGGTGTCGTTGAACGCTTCATGATTGCCCGGGTCGCCTGGCTTACAAATCTTCGGCGTCTATCCCGGTTGCTTTACCACGTAAATCGTAACCCAACAACCCAGGATGTGCAACGGATCCACGCGTACCAAGAGTATTTCGACAACTCTACCCTCGTTCGATAATCTGTCGAATGATTTCCCCCGCGCGCCGCACCTCTGCCCTGTCGTTGAGCACAGAGAAGCTGAAACGGATAGCGGATCGGGCCTCATCCTCCCGCTGCCCCATCGCCTGCAGCACGTGGCTCGGTTCCAGACTTCCCGCTGTACACGCGGCACCGGCGGACGCCGATACGCCCGCCAGGTCCAATTTCATAAGCAGCATGTCATTCCGTATACCGGGAAAAGCGACATTCAGCACCCCGGGCGCAGCATCCGCAGGAGAGTTGCGGCGCACGCCAGGAATCTCGCGCAACACGTCCCACAATACGTCTCGCAGCATGGTCAAATGCGCCACATGCTGATCCCAGGATGTTCGCAGCAGCCGCACGGCGACGCCGAAACCAACGAGGGCAGCGACGTTTTCGGTCCCAGCCCGCCGCCCCCGCTCCTGCGCGCCACCGCGCATCACGGGGACGAACGGAACGTCCCGGTGCAGATACAGCGCTCCCGCACCTTGCGGACCATTCATTTTGTGGGCGGAAAAAACGGCAGCATCCACCCCATCGATGACCGGCGTCACACCGGCGACACACTGTACCATATCGGAGAACACCCGCACGGCGGGGTCGTGGCGCTTGACGGCCGCCGCCACCGCGGACACCGGTTGGACGGCACCCGTCTCGTTGTTGACCCACATCAACGCCACGATGGCGGTGTCTCGCCGCACGCGTTCCATCACGTCCTCCACCGCCACGGTTCCATCCTCACGCGGGGGAACCACGTCCACCGTCCAGCCCAGCGTCCCCATCTGCTCCACGGTCTCCAGCACGGCGTGGTGTTCTATGGCGGATACCACCACGTGGTGGCGGCCCTCCTTGCGAGCCGCCAGCGCCAGTCCCCACAGCGCGATGTGAATCGCCTCCGTCGCGCCGCTGGTCCAGATGATCTCGCCGGGCCGGCAGCGCAGCCAGGCCGCAAGCTCCTCACGAGCCTGCTCGACCCCTGCGCGCGCTCGCCGTCCTTCGTGATGCAGGCTGGACGGGTTTCCGTATGTATCTCGAAGATAAGGCGCCATCGCCGCCCACACCTCCGGATGCACGGGCGTGCTGGCGGCGTTGTCCAAATAGATGCGCTCTGTCCTCTCCGTCATGCGCGCACGTTCATCTCCCATACGTGTCACCATCCCTGCGATGGCGACAGACCGGCGTTGAGCCGGCTTTCATTCAGATGTAGTACATGTACGCATTATCGTGCCGCTGTTTCATGTCCACGAGGTCATCCAGGGTCACGCCTTCCAAGACCGTAAGCATCGAATCGCGAAGGCGGTCCCAAAGCTCCTGGAAACCATCATCGACATCTTCGTCCACCAAGCTGAGCGGCCCCTCCAGTGTCAGCAACACATCCTTCGCGGTGATCTCACGCCGGGGTTTGGCCAGGATGTACCCACCGTACGCCCCGCGAACGCTGCGCACGAATCCCGCATTTCGAAGCGGCCCAATGAGTTGTTCGAGGTAGTGCTCGGACAGTCCCTGTCGCTCGGCCACGGCCTTGAGCGGGACCGGGGATGATCCGCCGTACATCGCCAAATCCACCAACAGCATCAGCCCATAGCGGCCCTTCGTTGAGATTTTCATGCCTTTGCCTCCATCACCAGGCCAGAAATTGTTTCACCGCCCGGGCTCGTAATAGACGCGCGGGCTCACACCTTCCGGCCAATAATTCTGCTCAACCCAATGCCCGGGGTAATCATGCGGATACTTGTAGTCCGCACCGTGGCCCAGACGTGCGGCACCGCTGTAGCCCGTCCCGCGAAGGTGCGCCGGAACGCGCAGCGAGATGCCGGCTTCGACGTCCGCCAATGCGCGCCCAATCGCGACATAGCTGGCGTTCGACTTGGGTGCCTTGGCCAGGTACGTGGTCACCTGCGCCAGGATGATCCGGGCTTCGGGCATACCGATGGCTTCCACAGCGTGCATGCCCGCCACCGCCAGGACGAGCGCCTGCGGGTCCGCGTTGCCGATGTCTTCTGAGGCGAGGATGACCAGCCGGCGTGCGATAAAGCGGGGATCCTCTCCCCCGGCTACCATCTTCGCCAACCACAATAGTGCCGCGTCGGCATCGGAACCGCGCACAGACTTGATGAACGCGGAGATGGTGTCATAGTGCTCGTCCCCGCCTTGGTCGTAGGACACCGGCCGCTCCTGCACCGCGCTGGCCACCTGTGCAGCATCGACCGTGATCCGCCCCTCGGCGTCGACTGGCGCCGTGAGCACCGCCACCTCCAGCGTGTTCAAGGCCCGTCGTGCGTCGCCACCCGCAAGCCGGACGATGGCGTCCATGGCATCGGCGGTCAGGCGGGCGCCGTACCGTCCCAGGCCACGCTCATCATCGGATAGTGCGCGGTTCAACAGCAGGCGAATATCGTCATCCGTCAGCGGCTCTAGCCGCAGCACCAGGGACCTTGACACCAGCGCTCGATTCACATGGAGATACGGGTTCTCCGTCGTCGCGCCAATCAACGTGACCACGCCGCGCTCGACAAACGGCAACAGGGCATCCTGCTGCGCCTTGTTGAAGCGGTGGATCTCGTCGATGAACAGGACCGTGCGCCGCCCGTACAACCGCCGCTCCTCCTGAGCCGCCCGGACCACCTCGCGCACATCGCCCACGCCTGCCGTCACGGCGTTGAGGCGGGCAAAGCGCGCCTTGGTCGCGTGAGCGATGACTTCCGCCAGTGTCGTCTTGCCACAGCCAGGCGGCCCATACAACAGAACGGACCACAGCCGGTCCGACTCAATGGCGCGGCGAAGAGCACTGCCCGGCCCCAGAAGGTGGGACTGCCCCACCACTTCGTCCAGGGTACGCGGTCGCATCCGGTGCGCAAGGGGCGCCTGAGCCCTCTCCTCTTCTGCGGCCTTGGCCGAAAACAGGTCCAATCCCTTCACCTCCTCGTGCGCCGTATTGCCGCACCGCGACGGGCACGACATATCCTACTGAAAAACTCAGCTTTATGATAACAAAAACGCGCCGCGAAAGCTCGCGACGCGGCTTGTGCTGATCAGGCATGCCCCGCGGCTGCCGTGGCACCCGTACGTTTTGAACCTGCGCTCACGCAGGTGGGTGTCCTGCCCGGACCGGCGCCAAGTCCACGCGGCCCCTGGCCGGAGGCATTTGTGCCGATGCGGGACACCGGACTCCCTTTCATATGGGTGTTGGCTCAAAACACGCTGGTCTACACCAACAGCGCAGGGCATCCTCCCTCGAGGTGCTCTTATCGTATCACGCTCGGCGCGACCCCGCAAGCCGAGTCTGCTGGTGCGCCTGCCTGTGGCCGGATGCTGATCCGCAGGGTCTCCAGTTGTTCCGGACTGATGGGAGACGGTGCGCCCACCATGAGATCCGTCCCACTCGATGTCTTCGGGAAGGCGATGCAGTCGCGCAGAGACTTGCCGCCCCCCATCAGCATCACAATCCGATCCAACCCGAAGGCGATCCCACCGTGCGGCGGCGTACCGTATTCAAAAGCATCCAGCAGGAACCCGAATTTTTCGCGCGCCTCTTCAGGTGTGAACCCGAGCGCCGCAAACATCCTCTCCTGAATGTCGCGGCGGAAGATGCGCATGCTGCCGGAAGACAACTCGTAACCGTTCAGCACCAAGTCGTACGCCTGTGCGCGGGCACGGCCGGGATCCGTCTCGAGCAGTTCGATATCTTCCCACCTCGGCATGGTGAACGGGTGGTGCTCCGCAACCCAGCGCTGTTGCTCCTCGTCCCAGGCGAAGAGCGGAAAGTCCACAACCCACAGGAAGGCGAAACGGCTCTCGTCCACGAGCCCGAGATCATGCCCCAGCTTCAGGCGGAGTTGACCCATCGCCTGCAGCACCGTCGCCGCCGGGCCGGCGCCGATGAGGACGAGATCGCCCGATTTAGCACCGGTGGCTTCGCGCAGCGCTTCAATCTCCGTCGGCGCCAAAAACTTGCCGATGGGCGAGCGGATGGTCTCGTCGGGCAGGAACGCGACCGGCGCCAAGCCGCGCATCCCAAAGCCGGCCACGAAGCGGATCAGGTCATCCCATTGCTTGCGCGACCAGTCCGCGGCACCTTCCACCAACAGCCCCTTGATCACGCCACCATTCGCCAGGGCCTCACGGAAGACCCGGAACGATGTCTCGCGAAACACCGACGCCAGATCCAGAAGCTCCATGCCAAAGCGAATGTCCGGTTTGTCGGAGCCATATCGCTCCATCGCTTCCTGCCAGGTCAGGCGCGGGAACGGCCGCGCCAGTTCGATACCCAGCACCTCCTGCCAGACACTGGCGAACATCTCCTCCATCAGCGTGAGCAACTCGTCCTGCGTGAGGAAGGATGTCTCAATGTCGAGCTGTGTGAACTCGGGTTGCCTGTCCGCCCGCAGGTCCTCGTCGCGGAAGCACCGCGCGATTTGGTAGTACCGTTCGAAGCCGGCCACCATCAGCAGCTGCTTGAACAACTGCGGTGACTGCGGCAGTGCGTAGAACTCGCCCGGCTGGAGTCGACTCGGCACCACGTAGTCGCGCGCCCCCTCGGGCGTGCTCCGCGTGAGCATCGGCGTTTCCACTTCGACAAAGCCATGCTCGTCCAGGAACCGTCGGAACGCACGGAACACCTGATGCCGCAACATCAGCATCCGCTGCATGGCCGGGCGGCGAAGGTCCAGGTAGCGGTAGCGAAGACGCAGGGTCTCATCCACGTCGAAGCCATCCTCAATCGCGAAGGGAGGCGTCTTCGCGGTGTTGAGCAGTTCCAGGTCCGCCACCACGACCTCGAATTCCCCTGTGACCAGGTTCGGGTTGACCGTCTCCGGTGACCGCCGGGCCACCTTCCCATGCACGGCGATCACGTATTCGCTCCGCAACCGGTCCGCCGCGCGCATCACATCGTCCGGTGTGCCGCGCTCCCGATCAAATACGAGCTGCACCAGCCCGCTGCGATCACGCAGATCAATGAAGATCACGCCGCCGAGGTCTCGCCTGCGCTGAACCCATCCCGCCAACACCACACTCGTGCCGTCGCCGACCGTCAGCACGGCCTCCACCGGATGCGTTCGATGCAGTCGAATCGCCGCCATGCTCATTCACGCGTCATCCTTTCCCGCATAATCTCCGCCGCTTGGTCCAACGGCACCAGCGTTTGGGTACCCTCCGTGAGATCCCGCACCGTGACGGCCTCCTGTGCTAACTCAGCCTCGCCGAGGATGGCCGCGAATCGAGCACCCCACCGATCCGCCTGCCGCAGTTGGCTCTTCAGGCTGCGCCCCTGATAATCCCGGTCTGCCCGCAGCCCGGCGCCGCGCAACTGCTCCAACAGCCGGGTGGCGATCAGGGCCGCTGCCGAGTCCGCGATCGCGACAAACACCCCATCCCGCAGCGGCATCTCGGACTGGTCACCCATGGCGGCGAAGATTCGCTCGACGCCGCCCGCAAAGCCGATGCCGGGGGTCTCCGGTCCACCCACCTCGGCCACCAGCCGGTTGTAGCGTCCCCCGCCAATCACGGTGCTGTGCTGCGGATGCGTGATCTCCCACGTGGTCCGCGTATAGTAATCAAGACCGCGGACAAGCCGAGGGTTGTCCTGCCAAGACAAGCCCAACGCGCGCAGGTGCGAGCGCACCTCGTCATGGTGCGTACGGCAGGCGTCGCACCACGCATCCGGCAGAAGCGGCGGCCGCACCTCGTCGAGCACCGCACGACAGGACGCCTGCTTGCAGTCCAGCACGCGCAGCGGATTTCGGCCCAGACGCTGCTGGCAATCCTTGCACAACCGATCCGCAACGGGCCGGAGCGCGGCGATGAGTTGTTCCCGGTACACGGGCCGGCACTCGCTGCAGCCCACGCTGTTGAGCTCGATGGTGATGTCCTGTACGTCCAGCGCCTCGAGGAGCCGCCAGCTGAGGGCGATGACCTCCGCGTCCAGGGCCGGATCGTCCGAACCGAGGGCTTCCACCCCCACCTGATGAAACTGACGCTGGCGCCCGTGCTGAGGCTTCTCATACCGAAACATGGGCCCCACGTAGTAGAGCTTGGCTACTCCGGGCTCCCCGTACAGTTTGTTCTCCACATAGGCCCGCACCACGCCAGCGGTGCCCTCCGGCCTCAGCGTGATGCTCCGGCCCCCTCTGTCCTGAAAGGTGTACATCTCCTTCTCCACAATATCGGTGGTCTCCCCAACGCCTCGAGCAAACAACTCCGTGTGCTCGAACATCGGGGTCCGTATCTCCTCATAACCGTAGCGGCTGAAGAGCTGGCGCACCAGGTGCTCGAACCGATGCCACACCCGAACCTCGCCGGGCAGAATGTCGACGGTACCTCTGGGACGCTGTGTCAGCATATCGTGTCTCCCCTGCGTATGATGGTCTTCAATACATCCCACCCGATGACACGTGAAACGCGGTATAAAAAAACGCCTTTCATTCCTGTCCTGGGACAGGGACGAAAAGCGATCTTCCGCGGTGCCACCCTGTTTGGGCGCGACCACCCGCCGCACCCCGCTCTGGCGCATAACGTGCGCGAACGCCCGTGCTTGGGGGCAATGACCCGTTGGCACGGGTTCTCGGAGGGGTCTTTCCCTGCATCGCCACGGACCGCCTCGCAGCCACGGGCAAGTCTCTCTGAGCGCGCGTGTTACAGGTACTCTTCCTCGTCATCAAATCCGCTGTGTTCACTTGTTGAAAGCCGTCATCATCCGGGCAGGGAAACTTCACCTGAAGCATACGCGCCGCCAACACGCTTGTCAAGCATTCCCCTGCGCCGTGGAGGGACACCTCCGCCACATCCCTGGATTTTCATGGGTTGACGCCGCAGCGCGACGGCCGTATCCTATGGCTGAAGTTCGAAAATTGCAACGAACGACTGGTTGGTCAGACGACGCGCATGTTCACACCAGGAGCCCCGCTACCGACATCGGCAGCGGGCATCGTCTTTCTTTGGGGGGGTTCGAGCTGATTCGACCTTGTTCGACCTGAGTCGATCTCGGCCGCCAAGTCCCATCAAGTTACGCCAGACTTTATCCTTGAGGAGGCCCGATTCCATGGTGAACCGCAACATCATTCTTCGCAGCGCTTCCGTCGCGCTGACCGCGCTGGGTGGACTTACGCTGGTGGGCCACGGGGTCAGCGTGTATGCGCACACACTGCAACTGCCTCTGAACTCATCCAGTCTTGGTCAAGCCTTGAATGCCACCGTAGGTTCCACCGTGCAAACTCTGACCAACACCGTGACCGGCGTCACCAACGCCTTGAGCGGCATCGCGGGCGGGTCGACCACGCAGAGCAGCGGGTCTGCGTTGACCTCGAGCGCGACAGACCCCACCGGCATCCTCTCCAACACGATAGGCGGGGTCACGAATACGGTCGGTAACATCACCCAAACCTTGCAGAATGCCACGGAAGCCTTGGAGAATGCCACGGGCAGCCTGCTGGGCGGCGGTTCATCCTCCGCGGGCGGTGACACGTCTGATCCGGGTAACACGATTTCGAATGTGATCTCCAACACCGTCGGCGGGATTACCAACACCATTGGGAATGTGATTGGCTCCACGGGTGGCTCGTCGGGTGGCAGCACGGGCGGTACAGGAACGGGTAGCACAGGGTCAGGCACGAGCGGCATCGGATCGTCCGGTGGCTCAGGATCAACTGGAACGTCCGACACGGGCACGTCCTACGCATCCGGGAGCGGCTGGAGCACCCTGCCACAGACGTCGACAAATCAACCGCTGTGGATTGCACTGGGCGGCTTGCTGCTCGTTGTGGGCGGAGGTGCAGCCTATCCCATCTGGCGTTGGACGCGGCGCTGGATGGCATAAGGCGACGGGATTCGTATGATCAACGCACAGACACGCTGGATCGTGCACACCATCCGCGCCATTCCCCTGCTGATGGCGGTGGTGGGGTTGGTCCTTGTGGTGTATTTCGGGTGGAAGTACCTGTGGGAGACGGTATGGGTCAATCAACGCCCACTGCCCCTTTACCGCCCGGTCAACGCGGGGCCGCTCTGGACGCCCCCGCCGGCGGAAGGCGATAAGATTGGGGAACTGATCTTTCCGCGACAACATGCCGAGATCCCCGTGGTGCAGGGGACATCTTGGACTGATCTCGAACTCGGTGCGGGTCACTACATGCCGAGCGCCCTGCCAGGTCAGGGCAGCAACGTGTACGTTGCCGGACACCGTGATACGGTATTTCGCGTGCTGCGCGACGTGAAACCGGGCGACAGCGTGGCATTTGCGACACCGTACGGCGTGTTCATCTACAGGGTGACGACGACAGAGGTGGTGCCGCCGACGGCGCTGTACGAAACGCGCCCCACGCCGTATGAGACGCTCACGCTTCAAACTTGCTGGCCGTTCAGTTTCTTCGGATTTGCTCCTATGCGCTATATTGTGCACACCCAGTTGGTGAGCGCCCCGAACCATTTGCCAGCCTGACGCCGCGGTTGACTAGCGTCCGCCGCGGCGCTGCCACCTTCTCCAGGCCATACCGGGGTGCGCGGCATGCCATGTCGCCGTGGGGTCGGGCACGCCCTGGCTGGATCCATCCACCGCCATGAGCAGCAAGGGTCTGGGGCCCTCACGGTGGTCTGCCAACGGCAACCACATATGTCGGTCCGGAAACCGCATGCGATGCGCCTCCCTTCGGAATCGCTGTCACCGCCAGCTTGCCTCCGCGCCCTGTGCCCTATGCATCTCTGGCCAAACGACCAGGGCATCATCCCTTGTCCATCCCGCCACCGAGTACGGCAGCCACCGCCTGGATCAGTTCGTGTACCTCCCACGGTTGAACGGTGCGCATATCCAACCACACCTCGTCATTCTCCACGCGACCCACCACAGGCGGCTCCCCTTCCCGCCGGAGCGCGTCCGCCAGTTGCTGGGCCGAGCAACGAGACGGCCGAAGGCATACCGCGTGACTGGGCAGCATCGTCAGGGGCAGCGCTCCGCCACCGACGGTCGCTTGACTGGGGCGCACGTCACACTGCACCGCAAGATCTGGGATAGCTTGGGCGAGACCGGAAGCCACCTCGTCGGCACGGGCCCGCACAGTTTCCTCGCTCTCCGTGAGCATCCGAACCACGGGGATGCGAACTCTCGCGTGCTCTTCATCGGCCAGGTCCGCGAGCGTGGCATCCAATGCAGCCAGCGTCAGTTTGTCCACGCGCAGTGCTCGCATCAGCGGATGTTTCCGCAACCGCTCGATGAGTTCGCATCGGCCCACGATGATACCCGCCTGCGCACTGCCCAACAGTTTGTCGCCGCTGAACGAAACGATGTCCACGCCCGCGTCGAGACTCGCCCGTACCGTCGGCTCATCACCGACGCCGTGTGCCGCGTAGTCAAACAGCGCTCCTGACCCCAGGTCTTGATACACCAGGATCTGCCGCTCATGGGCAAGCTCGACCACGCCCGCCAACGGCGGCTCATCTGTAAACCCGACGATCCGGTAATTGCTGGGGTGTACAAGCACCACCATGCGCGTCTCTGGCCCGATGGCCTGCGCATAGTCGCTCAGCCGCGTTTTGTTGGTGGTGCCCACCTCGCGCAGCGTCACCCCACTCTCCCGCATGATGTCGGGGATGCGAAACGAGCCACCAATCTCCACCAACTGTCCCCGCGAAACGACCGCCTCACCCCCCTTGGCCAAGGCGTTCAACACCAGCCACACTGCCGCCGCGTTGTTGTTGACCACAAGGGCCGCTTCAGCACCGGTTAACTCACGTAGGCGAGCTTCCACGTGGGTGTGGCGCGATCCGCGTTCTCCGCGAGCGAGATCATACTCCAGGTTGCAGTAGCCCGCCGCCACCGCCTGCACCCGTTGCAAGGCGAGATTCGATAGGGGGGCCCGTCCCAGGTTCGTATGCAGCACCACACCGGTCGCATTGATGACCCGCCGTAAGCTGGGCGCCATCCGCGCCTGGAGCAGTCGCTTTGCGCACTCGGCAATGCGCAAGGGTTCCGTCTGCGCCTGCCAGCTCTCCGGACGCACATCCACGTGCGCCCGCCGCCAGGTACGAAGCTCCGCCAGGACCTGCTCCAACGCCCACCGCCGTAGCCGCGGGGAGAATTCGTCCAGCGCCCGCTGAACGTCGGCATCCGCCAGCAAGCGATGCATGGCGGGCAATGCTCGGAGATCCTCCTGTATCCCCATGCTTCATCCTCCCGTGAAGTCAGTCTCGTACGCGTCCACGGTCATCCATCCCATTGTAGCTTATCGTTTTGCTAACATGAGGACGATGCGAAACGGATAAGGGGGATGAGCATTGTCGCAAGACCGTTGGACCGGTTCCGAGAAGTGGTTCGCCCGCGCGCAGGGCGTGATCCTAGGGGGCGTGAATAGCCCTTCGCGTTCGTTTCACGCGGTGGGCGGCGGCACCCCGGTCGTGATGGTGCATGGGGAGGGGCCTTATCTGGTGGATGTGGACGGGAACCGTTACATCGACTACCTGGCCGCGTATGGACCGCTCGTACTCGGCCACGCCCATCCGCACGTCATGCAGGCCATCCGGGAAGCTACGGAGGACGGTATCCTGTATGGTACGCCCAATCCCTGGGAAGTGGAATTTGCGGAGCGGCTTCGGGCAGCCATTCCTGATCTAGAGCGCATCCGGTTTGTGAACTCAGGCACGGAGGCCGTGATGACAACCATCCGCGTGGCGCGCGGCGTCACAGGTCGCTCCAAGCTCATCAAGTTTGCCGGCTGCTACCATGGCCACTCTGACGCCATGCTCGTGGCGGCAGGGTCAGGACCATCCTCCATCGGCATTCCTGACAGTGCTGGCGTCACGCACGCCACCGCCGGCGAAGTGATCACCGTGCCGTACAATGATGAGGATGCACTTGCACACGCACTCGAAGTCCACGGCCAGGACGTAGCCGCTGTGCTCGTCGAACCCATCGTGGGTAACTTCGGTATCGTCGCACCGAAGGGCGGGTTTCTGGCGACCGTGATCGAGCTGGCACATCAGTACGGTGCCCTCGTAATCTTCGATGAGGTGATCACGGCATTTCGCTTTCATTACGGATCGGCCGCACAGTTGTACGGCGTTCACGCGGATCTGTATGCGCTCGGGAAAATCATCGGTGGTGGACTGCCCATCGGTGCGTATGGCGGCAAGCAAGAGATCATGGAGCGCGTGGCGCCGCTGGGTCCCGTGTATCAAGCGGGGACGATGGCCGGCAACCCGGCGTCGATGCGCGCAGGGCTCGCCTGCCTGGAGGTGTTGCAGAAGCCCGCCGTGTACGAGCGCATGGCGCGCCTTGGAGAGAGATTGGAGCAAGGGATTCAAGAAGCGGCAAGACGCCACGGCATCGCCATCACCATAAACCGCGTGGGCGGGGCGTTCACGGTGTACTTCGGAGATCACGAGGTCCGTAACTACGAGGATGCCAAAAGGACGGACAGCCACCGGTTCGCGCAATTCTTTCATGCATTGCTGCGACGGGGCATTTTGCTCGCGCCCTCTAAGTATGAGGCGTGGTTTGTGTCCGCCGCACACACGGAGCGCGAAGTCGAGCGAACACTGGAGGCTGTGGACGAGGCGTTTCGGGACATGGCTGCACAATGAAGGGCCGTGGGGCAAGCCCGGGAATGAGCGCAAGGGCGAGGCTGTCCGCCTCGCCCTTGTTGGTGCAACAACCATGTAGCATGGCGACTCACAGCACGTCCGCCAACTGCGCCACCAGGTCTGCCTTAGGACGATAACCAATCAGTTGTTTGACCACCTGACCGTCCTTGAAGACAAGGACGGTGGGAACGCTCATGATGCCGAACTGTTGGGCCGTCTGCGGATTTTCATCGACGTCGAGCTTCCCGACAATCAGCTTGTCCGCATACTCATCGCTGACTTCCTCGAGCACCGGACCCAGCATTTTACACGGGCCGCACCATGTGGCCCAGAAATCCACCAGCACAGGCTTATCGGCCTGCTGAATGAACGATTGGAAGGTTTCGTCCGTCACCTTAACGGTGGCCATGTCTGTCGCCTCCTTCTGCTTGCGCCCAGTCCTGCATAGTCTGCCGCGTTGAACGAAGCGTATTCGACCGCAGGGGATGAGGCGCGCACCGCTGCGAAGCCATTGTATCACACCTGACTCACTCGAAAAAGCGAAGATACTGACGTTGCGATAGGTGCACTAGGCGCCGCGCGGCGTCCACTCGCGGCGCAATACCCACCCGAGCAACAGGGCCACCAACGCGGTCCCCAGCCAGAGGATGGCGTCTAGATCATAGCGCGTGGCCAACGTTTGCAGCGGCAATAATCCGTAGATCACAGAGACCCACGCCAAGACAGCTGGGGTGAGGCGCCCCTGAAGCCGAAACATCCCATATACGAAACCGGCCGCGGCCAGGGTCAGCCCCCCCGTAAAGAGCGCCGCCTCGCTGAGGCGCCATGGTGTCATGGCAATTCCCAAGGCCGGGACCAAGGTACTCTGAAACACCATGGCGCCGGTGATATTGCCCATCGCCAGCGCGTCCTTTCCCTGGCGAATCCAGACCACGCTATTCAGCGTTTCAGGCAGTTCGGTGGCCAGCGGGATGAGCAGGACCGACACAGCAAACGGCGGTACGCGCAGCCAACCGGCCAGAAGTTGAACGCCGGATGTCAACAGGTGGGCGCCACCAATGATGAGCGCGAGTGACATCATGAGTTGAAGCAAAACCGCTGGCAGGGAGGGTACCTCGCGGCTCCATTGCAGATACAGGGGTGGTGTCTCGGTTTCGGCCGCCTGGTCGTCGGATGTATCCCGCAAGGTCAGCCAGAAAAACACGCAGTACCAGCCAACCAAAAGCCACGGTACGGCCGTGTGCAACCACGCGACGGGTAGCGCGCCGGCAGTCAGGGACACCGCGTAACCCGTCATGAAAAAGGTCATGTCGCGATGAAACGTCCTCCGCGCAATGTCCAGGCCATCGTCCGCTTTGGCGGGGCGACTGAGCCAGAGTGCAATGGCCATGATTAAAAACCCGAGCGTCACCAATAGAAACGGTGCCCCAAGAATTCCTCCGATGCCAATCTCCTGCGTCTCCATGCTGCGCTGGCCGAACAGGATGGCGGTAATGGGCACGGCGGTCTCCGGCAATGCGGTTCCGAGTGCGGCGAGAATACTCCCGAGGGCCCCCTGTCCCAGCGACCACTTTCGTCCCAGCCATTCCACGGCGTTCGTGAACAATTCGGCGCCGAACAGAACCATGGCCAATCCGAAAACCATGGCCAGGACCATGCGCATAGGCAACCCCCGCTCCCACAGTCTGTCCCTAGACTGTACGCTCGGGGGCCTGTAGATATGCGGACAACCGGGAACCCAGTTCGTTCACATCGGTGTCCGGCTCCACAAACACGGCGAGCCAGATGTCCTCCGGCGCAGCGACGACGCCCACCGTCCCTTCGCTGCCGACAATCACCCATTCCCGGACATCGGTGAGACCCACTTCTCTCCGCACCCGCTCCACGCTCCGCCGATGTTCACGAAGCACAGACACCAACCCGTCGTCGTAGGAGCGATCACCCGCGGCAAGTTGATCTCCTTCAAACGCCATCCATCCGAGTACCTCCGGCGCGTCGCACAACCACTCAAAGAGCGGGCGCCACCTGTCCTCCGCGAGAACCGTGGCCCGCCCTCGGTACCATACGAAACGTTCACGCCGCGATTGAAAAACGCCGGGGGACGGGGAGCCGCCCTTGACGTCCAGTACCGTGGGTTCAGGCTCAGCGGCCCGTGCGTCCGCCGGACCATCGGGTTCAGCGCTCGACGGCACGGCGGGCGGTGTCTTCGCCACGGTGGTCCCGCTGGATTCGTCCCTCTCGGATGCCGGCCCCGATCTCAGGACACTCACGTTGATCCCAACCCACACCAGCAGTAGCAGAATGCCTGCAGCCACCCACCACCACATGGGCGAACCTCCCTGTCATCCGATATCGGTATGGCGTGCCCAGCGAACGCGCCGCCGCCAACCCGGGCCGGGTCGCAGACGCCACGCCGCTGCAGCGGATAACACGATGAGAAGAACCATGTAGACAGCGCAGTACGTCAGCCACGGCGGGACCGGGCTTGAGGTGCGCACCACGTTTTCCAACGTCGCCATCACCCACAGCGGGTTGAGATGGAGTAAGACATCTGACCATCGTTCCGCGAACCAATCGATGGGGTAGTGTTGGCCGAACCACTGAAGGCCCATGCCCACCACCCCTGTGATGACCAAGAGCCAGGCCACGGTG
Organism: Alicyclobacillus sp.; assembly: GCA_023511725.1. Classification (GTDB taxonomy): domain Bacteria; phylum Bacillota; class Bacilli; order Alicyclobacillales; family Alicyclobacillaceae; genus JAIMAY01. The sequence continues at coordinate 131,731 of JAIMAY010000001.1, read as the reverse complement.
GCATAGGACAACACCGTGCTCCAGCCGGATCGGAGCGTGAGTGCTGACCACATCACGCTGACGGCTGCCACCCAGATCACGTTGAAGACCTGAAACACGAACATCGACAACGCCTCCTGAGGGACGGCGCCGCCAAACAGGAAGACCACGCTGTACAGTGGCATGGCCACGACCATGAGAAGAATGAGCAGTGCACTGCACGATAGCACCTTGCCCACCAGCAGATCCACAACGCGCAGCGGAGTCGTGAGTAGTACGGGCAGGGTTTGACGCTCCCGCTCCCCGCTCACCGCCCCAGCTGCAAACGCGGGCGTCAAAAATAGCACGACGGTGAGTTGCAGCATGCTCAGGATCACGAACACCTGCTCGCCTCGCATGGGCTGAAGCATCAGGAGTTGTCCTTGCATACTTTCGTAGAGAAGGCCAAAGGTGAGCGCCGCCATCGCCAGCAGATACGCCGTGACAAGCCAGGGTGCCCGCCGTGTTCTCATCCGCTGCCGCAACTCCTTGAGCAAAAGCGGGTTACCGGCCATGGTGCTGCACCTGCCCTTCCGTCAGCCGCAGAAATACCTGCTCAATGTCCGTGGGGCGCTCGGCGAATTGATACAGCCGGATCTGCGCCTTCACCAATCGTTCCATCAGTTCCGCCTGCTGCTCCAATGTCCCGGCATAAATGACGGTGATACCGTCCGGTTCAAAGGTGTAGTCCACAACGTGCGGATCCGAGCGAAGTGCCTGATGCCACCTATCCCGGGAGGCTTCTCCCACAAGCCACAGTCTGCGATGGGCACCGGTTTGTTCACGGAGAACGGACACCGAGGCCACCATGCTGATGCTGCCCGTGCGTAGGATCCCGATCTCGTCGGCCACCTCCGCCAACTCATGCAGGATGTGGGAACTCATGAGAACGGTTTTGCCGAGATCGCGCAAACGCTGGAGCACGGACCTCATCTCGAGCCGAGACCGTGGATCCAATCCTGACGCCGGTTCGTCCAGGATGAGCACGGCCGGGTCGTGCATGAGGCAGCGGGCGATCTCCAACCGCTGCTGCATGCCGCGCGACAATGCATTCACGTAAGCTCTCCGCTTCTCCGTGAGATCCACCCACGCCAGCCACTCGTCGATCCGCCTTCGCGCCACCGGCCGGGGCACATGATAGCAATCGGCATAGAATTGCAGGTATTCCTCGGCCGTGATGTCGTCGAAAACGCCGAATCGATCCGGCATGTATCCGATACACCGCCGAACCTCGCGAGATTGTTCCGTGACATCGAAGCCGCAGATGAGCGCGCGCCCGGACGAGGGACGGATGAGCGTGGCAAGCATCCCCAGGGTGGTCGTCTTACCCGCGCCGTTTTCCCCGACCAACCCGAAAAGCGTCCCCGTCCGCACCGTCAGGTTCAGCCGGTCTACCGCCATCACCCGACCATACCGTTTACTCAGGTTTTGTGTGCGGATCATGCACCACGCCCCCTGTCTGGGCGGTGTTGCCCACCGAGATCAATTCACGCACGAGGACCACCGTGGCGTTCGATGCCGTCGGGGCACGCACGCTGACGTCCGGAAGCATCGCCATCCTGGCACCAGCGACGGTGGCCAGGATCATGGCCTGATCCGCACCCACCGGTGCACCGAGCGAGGTCGACCATGCCGCCAACGAGCGGCCCACACCGCGAGCCAGGTCACGGTTGAGACTGCCGTACTGCGACCACAGATCGTTTCCGTGGTAGGTGAACGACGGCGATGTGGGCAAGGCAGCCGTCATCCCCGGGCCCAGATCCCCCACCGTGTAGGCTTGTCCATCCCAACAGACGGTCACGTGGTGGAGTGTGTAGGGCGTCCGGTTGCGAACCGCCCCGTACAATGTTCCCTGCGCGGCCGTGAGCCACGTGTCGATCCAACCCTGACCGGAGAGCGTTCCAGCGCTGTATGCATAGCGAACACCCCAGCGCTCGACATCCGCGAAGTCAATTTGGGTCTTAGCGCCATCGTCGCTCACGGTGGCAATCTCCGGTGCGCCCGTCTGTTCCGCCATCGGAATGGCAAGCATCGTGCGCGGCAGCGACAGGGTGGCCGAGATGGTCCACGGGGACATGAAAGATCTGACACCATACGCCTCAGCTTCCCCGTCGCGTATCAACTCCAACACACCCACTCCTTCCGTCAACAGACCAGACGGGCGGCTGCCTGCCCCGGCCATGTAGATGGCCGCCGTGACCCCAACAGCCAGCACGGGCAGCCAAAGCCACGCCCAAGGCTCACGCCGTAGGCGTCTCAGCAGCCAAAATGTCACGGGGCCAGCCACCGCCACGTAGGCCGTCGTCACCCACAACCACACCTGAAGGGAGGGAACCCGAAGTGGGGCCAGCGTTTCGCTTGCCGTGCTGAGCGTCATCGGGCCGGTGCTGGCGAACCAAGGAGGTGAGGCCGACACGATCCCGGCATGAGCACGCCGCATGACGGCGGTCCAGAATGCCGCGTTGCCCGACCATGTCAGCAGATCGCGCGGCGCAAATGCGGACTGGACCACCCAGCCTCTTCCCTGGGGCCATGCGGCCAGCAGCGGCGCCGATGCGTCGCCTGCCCAAATCTGCGCCCCGGATCGAACACCGCTTGCTGCAATCGTGATCTGCGATGGGGGCGCACTCCCGCCCTGCCCCCCCAGGGACGAGAGACCGTTCGCTGCAACGAGGCGCTGCGCCCCGGGAATCATAGGCAACCAAGATTGCCACGCTCCCCCCGCGCGCCCGCTGCCAGTGACCACCAGGACGCCGCCAAGGTCCACCCACGTCTGCAGTGCGTGTGCCTGATCCGTGGACAGGCGCGCGAGTTCCGCCGGCGATGCGGCCACGATGGCCAGCCCACCCATCAGATTGGCGTCGGTGGGGATGGCCGAGGAACCGACGGCCACCGGCAACACCGGCACGGTTTCTGCTCCCCAACCCGGCGGACTGCTTACCCCCGTCAAGAATTGCGCGTCCTGCGGCGAGGACGATAAGACGGCTGCCAGAGATACGTTGTTGATCTCGTTCCCGGACAGCGTCACTGTGGTCGCCAACCGTCCTTGAACCAAGCACTGGAGCACGGGGGACTGAGCCAACAACGGCGCCGGCAGCGACAACTCCAACGTCTGTGAGCCCGGTTGAAGCCGCCTCAGCCAGCGAAACACCGTGTTGGTTTCACGCCCTGAGCCAAGGCTTGCATATGCAGCGATATCAAATTCCGCCGAAACGGCGGGCCCGGGGTTATCGATCCGGACCGTGATGGGCACCCAGCCGTCCGGTGTATAATAGCCCGCAAATCCGACCTGTGCAGACATCGTCCAGGTGGAGGCCGCCCATGCCGACGGACAGGATGAGCATGTCCCGACAAGCACACCGATGGCCGCCACCCATGCCGACAGCGCACGCCGAAGGCGACAGGTGCGCCTGGTTGGGACGACACACCGCATCCTTGAGGCCCCCCTTCCGCCGACCGTACCCGCCACCATGCGCCGCTGATAGCATTCCTCACTGATTGTACCGTTTCCTGCCGTCGGCCCACAAACCTACCGCCGGTGCCGAGAGGCGAGTTCCACAAGCCACTCGGTGGCACACTGCGCCGCGCGTTGGCGCATGGAGGGTGTCAACAGGGAGCGGGCGGGCTTAGGGTTGACTTCAATCAACCACACGCCGCCATCCTCGGTGACGCCCATGTCCATACCCAACACCCCGGTGCGCGGCCTGTGACGCGCCACGGCCTCCGCGGCCCGCAGGGCCACCGAGGTCAACTCTTCCACAGGAAGGCGAAATCCCTCGCGTTCCGCTCGCTGCACGACGTAATCCAGGCTCAGTCGCTCACCGCCCGCGACCAGATTGGTCACAACACCCCCAGTCGCGGCTCGCTTCGGAATCACGCCGATCACGCGCCAACGCCCCGCCAACCCGCGCATGACCACCACGCGGAAATCCACCGTCCGCCCATCCAGACGCCACAAGGGCAGCGCGCGCTGCACAATGTGCCGGCCATGGGCATACCTGTGGGCCCAGCGCGACAGGGCGGATGGCGTGAGTTCGTATTCCCTGCGGCCGCCGCGGCGTGTCCGATCCACGCGGACACGGCAATGGTCACCCGTACGCGAGACGCGCGTGACGCCCATCCCGCCGTAGCCGCCGATGGGTTTGATGTATACGTCGGACCACGTATCGAGCGCATCGAGGAGGATCTGCTGACTCGTCACGCGTACCGTCGGCGGTAGATATTCCCGAACCGTGGACGCCGTGAGCCACCTGTGCGTTACCCACTTGCCAGGCAAGAGAGGATTGAACAGGGGTACACCTCGTTCCTGTGCCTGTTCTCGCAGCGCCCGGGTGTATCCATGCACCGCAAGATGTACGAAGGTGTTGTCGTAGATGGCGGCGGGCCATGGCTCATCCATCTGGCGCCATGCACCGCGCGGAGCGGCCGGATCAGTGGGGGTCCATCCGCGGACGTGCGCGTGCCGAAGGTCCTGCCCGGGATCAAAGACCACCAGCCGCCATCCCTGTTGATTCGCCCGATCCGCCATTTCACAGTAAAAGGCGCTCATTCGCCGCCCTCCCCCGCCCACCGGCGTGCGGGCCGGTCGGACGGTGGACGCGACTCCCAACCAATCGGCCTGTGGGGCCACGTACCGTCACCTCATTTCCCGTTACAGCACATGATATGGCAGACCGCGGGAAGCGGCTGTGCGTGTATCCCGAGCGAATCCAGGGGAGATGACTATGCAGCGGCTCGTCTGCAAGGGCAAGATCCACCGTGCGACGGTGACGGAGGCAGATCTCCATTATGTGGGGAGTATCTCGCTCGATGCCTCGTTAATGGCGGCGGCCAATATTCGACCTTATGAAATGGTTCAGATCACCAACCTGTCCAACGGCGTGATCTGGCACACCTACGCCATTCCTGCCGCTGCGGGCTCCGGGACCGTGGGTCTGAACGGTCCACCGGCACGTCACTTTCAGCCAGGAGATCTGGTGATCATTCTGTCGCTCGCGTGGGTCAGTGACGAAGAGTATGAACAGGTGAAGCCCACCGTGTTATTGGTGGACGGTAAGAATCGTGTGCAACGCGTGATCCAGCAGTCCCTTCCGGGAGACGTGACGGCGGAACCCCAGGAGACTGAGGGCCGCACCGGCATGGACGGCGCGTGACCGCGCCGCGCCGTCACGCCCATGCGGGGTAGTTGTCGCTGCGGTACTCTGCCGTGACGGTCGTGGTGATGCCACCGCGCACGTTGAAGCGCGCCACAATCCGCGCGAAGCGCGGCTGGGCCGCCGCGACGAAATCATTGAGGATCAGATTGGTCACGTCCTCGTGAAAATGCCCCTCGTTGCGAAAACTCCACAGGTAGAGTTTCAACGACTTCAGCTCCACGATGGATGGGCCCGGTTCATACGTGATGGTGATGGTCGCAAAGTCCGGTTGACCGGTCATCGGGCAGAGCGTCGTAAATTCCGGGCACACCATCTCCACCTGATACACCCGGTCCGGATGCGGGTTGGGTACCGCCACCAACTCCCGGGATGGGGTCGTCGCCATCTCAAACGCCTCCCTTCGCGCAATCGCTGCGCCCTCCACTATACCATACTCGGCCTTTACACGCGGCCGCGTTTCACTTGGGCATGGATGGCGCGTGTGCTAAGATGAGGCGGCGAAGGAGGGTGCACGGTGATACCGCTGCCAGCGAAGTTTAAGGAACTGATGCAGCAATGGCTCGGAAGCGAGTGGCCGCTGCTGCGCGACGCACTCGACGCCGCGCCCACACGAGGGGTTCGCCTTCATCGCGTGCGTGCGGAGGGAACCGACGCTGACAGCCGACATGTGCCCCATGCACCCACACCGGAAGGATCAGGGTGGGCGGCGGATAACGAACCGCTGCCGTTGCCTCACGCGCTGCGCCCTCATCTGACGGATCCTGTGCCATGGATGGAAGGTGCCTACTACACGGACAAGGACGCGCGCCTGGGTGGCACGGTTTGGCATGAAGCCGGAACGTACTACATCCAGGAACCTTCCGCGATGGCGGTGGCCACGGCGGTGGATGCGAGGCCCGGCGAGCAGATTCTCGACCTTTGTGCCGCGCCCGGCGGCAAGTCGGGCGCCTTGGGTCGGCGCCTTGGGACCCGAGGATGGCTGCTCGCAAACGATATTCAGCACGACAGAGCACGGATTTTGGCCCAGAACATGGAGCGACTTGGCGTCCCAGCCACGGTGGTGAGCGAACATCCGGAACGCCTTGCCAGCTTATTCCCCGGTGTCTTCGATGCGGTGTTGGTCGATGCGCCCTGCTCGGGTGAAGGCATGTTCCGCAAAGACCCCGCCACACGGTTGCGGTGGTCGGAACGCCATGTGGAAGGTTGCGCGGAACGGCAGCGCAAGCTTCTGGAAACAGCCATTCGCATGGTCCGCCACGGTGGCCGCCTGGTCTACTCGACCTGCACCTTCAACCCTGTGGAAAATGAACAGGTGGTGGCATGGGCGTTGGCGACGCTGCCGGTGGAATTGGAGCCCCTGCCTGCCTGGCCGGGATGGGAACCGGGCAGACCAGAGTGGGCTGGCGGGCGTACTGAGCTCGTGTGCACACGGCGACTGTGGCCACATCGTGGACGCGGCGAAGGACACTTCATCGCCCGATTTCGTGTGCTGAACGGTGAACGGCCCCGACCGCCGCGAATGGCACTTGCGATAGCATCCCGCACGGCGAACGAGGTTCGTGCAGCACTGGCCGACGAATGGATACGCGGAGATACCCTGAGCGGTTGGATAGAGGATGGACGGGTTGTCCAAACAGGACCAGATCACCTCTCGTGGATCCCGGCCGATGCCCTGCACCCGCATGGGCTGCGGGCGCTGCGCGCCGGTTTTCCGTTGGCGGAGCGCCGCGGAAAACGGTGGCTTCCCGCTCACGGCCTGGCGATGGCCGTATCCTGCCGGGCTGCTGCACGCCCCTTGGAGATCAGCGAGGCAGAGGCGCTAGCGTGGTTCGCGGGCGAGCCGCTCCATCCGGTGGGCGTTCCGAAGGGGGGCCTGTGGCTGCATCTAGCGGGATTACCGCTCGGGTTCGGTCATGCAGTGGGTGATAGGATCAACAACATGTACCCGAAAGGTCTGCGGCGGCATGATCTAAAGCCGCTGGATACGTAGGAGATTCTGTCCATCGTGTCGAATTCGTCCAAGAGGAGAACGGACGGAGGGAACACGAATGCCGGACACGCAGGCGGATCGCGTGAATTTTTGGGTTTACATCTGGCGAACGGTACGCTTTGCCACACCTGGTGCACTCCTCATCTCCCTGCTCAACGCCTCACTAGATCACGTGTCGGTGGCATGGGTGATCCGCGACTGCGTGATCGGCAGCGTCGGCGGCGCACTGGTGGGCATCATCACCGGCGGCTTGAACTACGTGCGGTTTGTGCGGCCCATACGACCCATCCTGCGCTACATCGAATCGGTGCGTGAAGGTAGGCCGGTTCCGCTCGATGTGACGCAGACAGGGCACCTTCGCGAGATTGCGGACAGCTTGCTGAAACTTGCCCAGCAATGGCAGGCGCTGCTCACAGAAGCGGAACACGCCGCGGCCGCGCTGACTTCGGAGAATCAGTTGCTTGCGGACGTTTCGAGCAAATTGGAGACAGGCGCCAACAGCACGGCGCAGGATGCAGAGACGGTCGCGGCGTGGGAACGGCGGACGGTAGACGTCGCGCGGCAGTTCATGCAACGGGTCGAGTCCTTGGGGCAGCAGTTGGAACAGGCACTCACCCAGGTTGGCGATGAGGGTTCGTGGCTGTCCGCCACCCTGGACCGACTCCATGGTGCGGTTCAAGAGATGAACGCCGCGACTGCCGTGGCGCGCGACACACGGGATCGGATGCATGCAGCGGCCACAGACCTACGGGAACTCATCGACGCTTCGGCGGTCATTCGAGAAGCCAGCGCACTTATCTCACACTTTGCGGAGCAGACCAACCTCCTCGCCCTCAACGCCGCCATCGAGGCGGCCCGCGCCGGTGAAGCAGGGCGCGGATTCATCGTGATTGCGGAGGAGATCCGAAGGTTGGCGGACAGGTCCCAGGAGAGTTCGGTGAACATTGGAGACGCGGCGAATCGGTTGGCGGATGCGCTGAAACAGGTCAATTCGTCTCTGCAACATGCCGTGGAACAGGCGGCAACGAGCGATGTACAGATGGAGAATGCCAGACGAGCCCTGGAGAGCGCGGCGGCTCCCCTTGGCAGGGCTGAACAGAATCGCGTGCACATCACTTCCGTTTTGAATGCCACGCAACGGGCGATGGCGGACCTGGATGCATGGATGCATGATTTGCTGAAGAGCTTCGAGGATATTGATCAGCGTATGTCACAGCTGCGTGCCGGGTGCAGCCAGCAGGTCGAGCAGGCTCGCTTGGTGGCCCGTTGTGCGGACGATATGCGACTGCATGCAGCGGCCTTCGAAGCTGCGCTGTCCATCGAGATGCGGACGAACGGGTAAACCGCCCTCGCTACAGCGTGATCCATTCCCATGCGCTCCGGAGTGTACCGGAGCGCATTTTTTATCCCCGAGAGGGGCGCATATCTGCGCCGGATCTTGACGATGTTAATATGTTGTTGAATAATCACGATATAGACCTTTTACACCGTTGATAATGGAGGTTGAGATCTTGGAGTTCCCTGCTGAATGCCCAGCGTGCCGGCAGAACATGACGGTGACGGAATTGACCTGCCCGCACTGCCATACACGCGTGCAGGGGGCGTTCCAGCCGCCGGCGCTGTGGCGGCTGTCTTCAGAACAGCAGGAGTTTGTGGTGACATTCCTGCGCTGCCGTGGGAACATTCGGGAAGTCGAACGCGAACTGGGCATCTCGTACCCCACGGTCCGGGCGCGCCTCGACCAGGTGATCAGCGCACTGGGGGAACCCACGCGCACCGCTGCACCGACGGCGCGCGATGTATTGCAGGAGTTCGAAGCCGGACACCTGAGTTTTGATGAAGCACTTCAACTGTTAAGGAGGCGTGAATCATGAGTGAGGAACGTGCGCAGGAGCGCCGCAAAGTGCTGCAACTCCTGTCGGAGGGGCGACTCACCCCCGAGCAGGCCGAGTTGCTTCTGGACGCGCTCGAACAGCGTTCGTCCATCCGAACGGTGGTCGAGCGGTGGGCGGATAGGATACCTGTGGAGGAATTTCGCAGATGGGGAAACCAGGTCACCCAGACGGTCAATCAAACCCTGGATGAATTGCGTCGCAACCTTGATCCCTCCGGCTGGCCGGGTCTGGACGCACTGCCGTTGCCGATGGGCCTGGGTCACACCGTGAGTGTCACGCATGAGGTGAATCTTCCCGAAGGCGTGACGACCATCGAGATCCACACCGTCCGCGGCCGCATCCAGATGGTGGGGTGGGACGAGCGGTTCGCACGCATCCATATCCGTGGACGCGTCAAGCATCCGCGCCTCGCCGAGGCTCGCCAGACGCTAGAGCGTGCCATTCATGTCCGCGAAGACGGGAGTGCGCGCAGCATCTGGGTGGATCACGATCCGGACGCAGGCGTGAGCGCAGCCAGCATCGACATGTATGTCCCGCTTGGCTTAGTTCGCCTGTTGGCGAAAACGAATAACGGCAGCATCCTCGGAGACCGGCTCCGTGTGAGCGATGAACTCCGCCTCGAAACGGACCAGGGCGGCATTTGGCTCACCCGAGTCGATGCTGTTCGCCTCAGGATGGTCGCCGAAACGGGGCAACTGGCGCTGCACGACAGCCTGAGTGAGCGCAGCCGGGATGCATACCTGCAGACTCAAAACGGGAAAATTGTGGTGAAGGGCTTGCCCGAGGGTCTGCCCGTTGTGGGAAGCGCTCGAACCGTGCTGGGCAAGCTGCAATTGGAAGGCTCCGGATGGCAATCGGATGGAGATGCGACCCGCGCTGGAGGCGTGCATTTCACGCGGGGCGAGGTGGGCGATGGTCAAGCGGCACTTCGCTTGCACTGCGAGACGCGCGCGGGTTCCATCCAGATCAGCGCAGACTGATCCCATCCGTACAGAGCAGCGACGCGGAAAAGAGGTGCAGCAGGGTGAGGGAACACCCTCTTTATGCCGCGGTGGCCATCGCCGTGGCCCTCGCTATGGAATGGTGGCTGCTTCGGCATTGGCGTCGTGCGGCGCGTAGGAGCGCCGCACGAGGTCAGTCCTCTCACGATGACGCTTCCTGAGCGGGGCCGTCGATGGAGACCACGGATGGATGAGAGCGACCTGTAACGCGATCGACAATCTCCACGAGGCGCTGAATCTCGTCCTCGGAGTTGTAAAAGGCCGTGGACACACGTACGATCCGCTGCTCAGTAAACACCCGCACATCCACCGAGCGGGCCTGAGTCATCTCCGCAACCGCACGAAGCAGCGGCGCCGGAAGCCGGAAACTCACCATGCCTGCTCGCGCATCGCGCGGAGTGACCAGCTCAACGACATCCCGGTCCAACAGTGCGTCCATCAACATGCCGGAAAGGGTGCGGGATCGGGTGAAGATGTACTCCCAGCCGGCCTGGCCACGCAGGAATTGAAGGCTGGCGGCAAGGCCCGCCCAGGCGCATAGCTGTGTCCTATCCATTTCGTAGCGCCGGCCGTCTGCGGCCGGGAGTACATAACCGTCCACTGTCCAGTCACCGCCGCTGCGTAGGCCCGCCGTCCCGACGAAGACGGGATCGAGCACCGTCCACAGCTCTGGACGCACATACAGCGCGCCTGTGCCGTCAGGGCCGCACAGCCACTTGTGCCCGGAAAAGGTATACATGTCCACGCCGGATGCGGTGAGGTCCAACGGGTCCACACCGGCGCCCTGTGCGCCGTCCACCAAAATCACCGCATCTCGCTGATGCGCGAGTACCGTCAGGCGCTCCACGGGTAAACGCCTGCCCGTCCGCCACGTGACATGCGATGCCACGACCAGTTTTGTTCGATCCCGCATCAGCGCATTCGCCCGTTCCAGCAGCACATCATCCGGTCCTTCCACCTGCAATACCCGCACTGTCACGCCTTTCTGGCGGCGCAGTTGGCTGAGCACAGCATAGACGGCAGGATGCTCAGCATCCGTCACCAGGACCTCGTCCCCCGCCCTGAGCGGCCATCCCCAGAGGGCAATGTTCAAACCGTGCGTGGCGCTGTGTGTCAACGTCACGGTGTCCGGGTTCACGCCAAGCAAAGGTCCGAGGAGTGAACGCACCTGCGCGTGGATGGACGCGAGGGCAGCGTCATAATCCTCGCGGCGACGGCCTTCTTCGAATTCCCGCGTCAGTTGACGCTGCATGGCCACGGTGGCCGCTTCCGGCAGCAGGCCGTAGCTTGCCGTGTTCAGATAGGTGCCGTTGCGCAGAGCGTGGAAATTCCGCCGCAGATGATCTGCGTACGCCACGTGCCATCCCCCGTTTCAGCGTCTGTGCTCGTACGCCAAGATGTCGTAACCGCCCGTGACCTCCGTAACGGTACCGTTGATCTGCTGACTGTCCGGTTGGCAGAGAAACACCACCACCCGCGCCACATCCTCCCCGACGGCGGGACGCGCGGCTGGATTGGCCCGGCTGCGCTCATCCTCCACGTCCCGGATCCGCTGCATTTTGTGAATGCCGCGAATATCGCCGGGGCAAACCATGTTGGCTGTGATCCCGTAGTCGCGCTCTTCCCGGGCAATGGAGCGCGTGAGGGCCGCCAGCGCCGACTTGGCCGCCGCATACGCAGCGCGCCCAGCCCACCCGGCCGCCTCCGCCGCGCCATCATAGCCAAAGGTGATGATTCGTCCGAACCGGCGTTCGCGCATACCGGGCACCAACTCCCGGTAGAGCCAGACAAAATTGTTCAGATTGCCATCCAGCATCCGAGCCCACAACTCGTCCGTGTACTCCGCCAGATGGATGCGCTCAAACACAAACGGTCCAAAATTGTGAATCAATGCGTCCACGCGACCGAAGGTCGCCAGGCACGCCCGCGCCGCCTTGACACATTCGCCGACATCAAAGAGATTGACCGTCAACGCCTCCGCCCGCCGACCCAGTTGAACCGCGTGGTCCAACAAGACCTGAGCTTCCTCCGCACTCTGTCCATAGGTGAAGAACACATCCCAGCCGGCCTCCAACAGAGCCCGGACGGTGGCATGGCCGAGTCCCTTCGCGGCACCGGTGATAAGGGCCACGCGCGCCGCCATCCTCCGACCTCCCTCGCGAGTTTCTTTCATCATACCACAGGAAACCGCGGGCCACGTCCATGCTCACATGCCTGTGACGCGCATGCCCTTCACCATGGCCACAGGAATCTCCAGGGTTCTGTCACGGGGTCCCCAATGACGACAGGCATCCCGCCCACGATCAATGAGTTCGAGCACCATCGAGCGTCTGTCGTCCCACGGAAGCGACATCAGCAGGCGTTGCAACCAGCGGACGCCGCGCAGCAGGTACTCTATCATGTACTCTGGACGATCCACCCGCCACAAGACCGTATCCTCTTTCCACTGCACGTGATGCAGGCCCGCCTCGTGAAACCACGCAGCCACTTCATGAGCCGCCGAGGCACGCGGCGTCGCGTTCCGGGTACGGGGTCGGATGCGGGCGAGGCGAAACACTGGATCAAACCAGTCGCGCAAGAACGGCAACTGAAAGTCAAAGTGCAGGACGTACACCAAAGCTACCACGCCGCCCACCCGAACAGTGCGACGCATCTCGGCAATCATCTGCCGGACGTCCGTATGCGTGAGAAAGACACTGCCGAGACAGGCGTCGAACACGCCGTCCGCAAACGGAAGACGACCTGCGGGAGCCTGGCGAACCTCCATCCGGCCCTGCCGGTACAGGGGATGATTTGCCAGGGAAGGCATGACACCCGCCGCGTCGACCGTCACCAACCGCCCGTCTCGGTCCAGCGCCTGTTGCAAGCGTCGGTCAAAGGTCAGCGCCCCGCTGCCGTAGGAAACCTCCAACACCTGTTTGGCGCCGTCGATCCCGGCCCATTCCACAAACCTCCCGCGCATCGCCACCCCTTCGGGGAACACCGCTTCGCACACCGCTTCCCAGTCGTGCACCTCGTCCAACTGATACACCATGGACATGGTGGTCCGTATGGTGTCATAGCCCGCCGCCGCCTGCATCTCGCGTATCCACCGAAGGTGTGTGGCGCCCAGTTTGGTGAGTTGGATGCATCGTTCCGCACCGCGCGGTTTGAGCCGGACCATCTGCGTCGCCATCGCGACCATGAGCATGTGGTCGAGGCGCTCGGGTGCAATAGGATGATGCCGCAGCCCCTGCAGCACCTCCGCTTCCGTCACGTCCTTGTAGTGCTGAAACGGTTGCAGAAAATCCTCACCCATGATCACGAAATAGATCCGATAGATGGCGTCGACGCCGTGGCGCGTAATGAACATTTGAATGCGATCCGCGGCCTGGCGAACGTGAGCCAACGTGACCACCGCATCGGACGTGGATCGATACGCGATGTAGCACGCGGTGCTCAGGATCATGTCCTGCAGGGCGTACCGCATCAATCGAGGCGAAAAGGGAAACTCACCAAAGGTGGCCGCGACCGTATCTGCCTGCACGTAGCGATCATAGAACTGCAGCGCAAACTGTTCAGCAAGTGTCCACAACTCCGGTCGGTGCCGAAATACGCTATGGGCCAGCGACGGATCCAGCAGAGCCTCCGCGGCCAGGCAATCCTTGAGATCTTGCGTCAACTGCTTGGCTTGCACAAACTTACCCCCTGCGGCGCCGGGCGCACAGTCAGCGGCCAGGCATTCTTGTCATCGTCTGTATCATTCCCCTATCATGATGTCACACACAGCGTACAAAGCCCGAAGAGTTTACGGTGACAAGGGGATAGATCATCTTGACGTGCGAGGTCTCGTGCTACTTTCGCTTCGACGAGCGGCTCGGCATCGAGTGCCCAGCCTTTGATCCGCCGTTTGAATCCTTGCCGCGCCCGATTCAGGAAGCGGCGCTCGCCTACTGGGAAAAGGTGCGCAGTGGGATTCCGGACCGTATTCAGTCCTTCGAGACCCGGATCAACGCGCTGCTCGCGCGTATTCAGGAGACCGACGACTGGGATGAGATCACGCGTTGCTTCGATGAGATCTCGGACTTAGCCACACGCATCCAAGACCTCAACCTATGGGCCCGCGTGGATCCCAGCCTGCCCTCCTAAGGCCCTTGCACGCGAATCAAAATATCCGTTTATTCCGTTATCTAAAAACTGACGCTATGTCATCTTCCTGATGCTAACATTAGCACATCGGTGATGGGAATACCAGTCCTCTTCAGCGTGCACACTAAAAATGAGATGAATGGATTCTTTCGATGCCTCTCACGAAAGGCAGGAAACATCCGTGTGGACGCTGTTCACCAAACGCCGCAGCACCGCCCGTCTGCCAACACGCGCCCATCCACCCGCACTCACAGACCTGACCGCGCACTGGCTGCCGTTCTCACGAGTGGATACCCACATGGCCATGGTGCATCACAGCTGGGCGAAGGTCGCGCCGGAACGCGATCTCCAGCGCCTATGCGAAGTACGCATGCTCATCTGGCTTGGGAGCCGAGGTCTCGACCCCATGCCCCGGCTGGTCGTCGCCGCAACGGGTGAGACGGTGGTCGGCGTAGCGGCTGTCTACGCGTGTCCACTTCACCGCAGCGTTCGCCTCGAACAATGGGCCATCCATCCGCTGTTGGAACAGCTGAAGCACGAGGGTGCCGCGGTACTCACGGCCCTGCTGGAATGTGCCGAAGAGTGGAGTTTGGAGGAGGGCTGGTACGGGCGCGTGCTGGCCCCCGTTGAGGTCATCCCCGCGCACTGGCGCGGGCCGCTGGCCTTCCGCGAGAAGGATCCTTGGACGCTGCTCCGCGCGGGCCCGCTGTACGGCCGCTGAATGTCCTTAGCCGGCGTTGCCAACCCGCCCCGAAAGTCCTAGACTGGTGACGGATATGCCATGTCTTACACAGGAGGAGGACATCGCATGGAGTACCGTCGGCTGGGCAAAAGCGGACTGAAGGTCTCCGAGATTGCGCTGGGAAGCTGGCTTACATACGGTACAGTCACCGAAAGAGAGCAGGCTGTGGCCTGCATCAAGCAAGCGTACGACCTGGGGATCAACCATTTCGACTGCGCCAACGTGTACGGCGCCGAACCGCATGCTGCGGAACGGGTCGTCGGGGAAGCCCTGCGCGGGTACCCGAGGGATAGCTACATCATCACCACCAAAGCCTTCTGGCCGGTGGGACCCGGGGTCAATGACCGCGGTCTCAGCCGCAAGCACATCGTCAGCCAGGTCGAACAGAGCCTTCGCGCGCTGGGTGTGGACTACGTGGACATTTTCTACTGCCACCGGTTTGACCCGGAGACGGACCTCGAGGAAACGCTGCGAGCCATCGATGATCTGATCTGCCAGGGAAAGATTCTTTACGCGGGCTTCAGCGAGTGGCCTGCGGACAAGATCAGCGAGGGTGTGCGTCTGCAGAAGGAACTTGGTCTGCACCGATTCGCCGCCAGTCAACCGGTGTACAACATGTTCAACCGCTACATCGAGCATGCTGTCATCCCCATCTGCGATACCGCCGGCATCGGCCAGGTGGTGTTCTCGCCGCTGGCCCAGGGCGTGTTGACGGGGAAGTACCGCAAAGGGCAACCCGTGCCGGAGGGCAGCCGTGCTGCAACGGAACGGGTGAGTCACTTCGTGCAGTCCTATCTGAAGGACGAATACCTGGACAAGGTGGAACGCCTCGAGGCTGTGGCGCGGCGTCTGGATCTGAGCCTGGCGCAACTCGCGTTGGCGTGGGTACTGCGCCTGCCCAGCGTGAGCAGCGCGCTCATCGGCGCCAGCCGGCCCGAACAGGTTGTGGAAAACGCCAAGGCTTCTGGGGTCCAGCTGCCCAAGGATGCGTTGGACGAGATTGAACAGATTCTTGCACGTTGAGGGAGACCCTATCCCATGCTCACGGTCGACGAAGCGTACCGGGTGGCCGTGGGAATGGCTCCCGCGGTGCGAGCCGAGACCATTCCTGTCGAGGCGGCGTACGGGCGCATTCTGGCGGCGCCGGTGAAGGCCCGCTTGGCCATGCCCCCCTTCCCGAGGGCCCTGATGGATGGATACGCGGTCCGTGCCTCAGACGCGGTGCCGGGCGCCGTACTCATCGTGACGGCCACCGTGTATGCCGGCGATGACCCGGGGGGCATTCGCGTCAGCCCGGGAACGGCGGTCCGCATTATGACCGGCGCACCGCTCCCCGAGGGCGCTGACGCGGTGGTACGGTCCGAATGGACGGTCCAAGATACGGAGGACACGGTGCGAATCCTGCGCGCCCCGGATCCTGGCGAATCCGTACAACCGGAGGGTGAGGATGCGCGCCCTGGCGCCACGCTGCTGGAGGCCGGGATGCGCCTGTACGGCCCGCAGATGGCGGTGTGCAAGAGCTTTGGCGTCACCCATGTCACGGTATCGCGGACGCCTTCCGTGACCGTGATCACGACCGGAAGCGAGCTGGTAGACCAACCGTCGCAGCCGCTCCGTCCTGGCCAGGTGTACACCACCAACGATACACTGCTTGGCTGCGCCCTCGCCGCGCTGGGCGTGACGCGGCTTGTCAGCCTCCGCTTGGATGACGATGAGGAACGGTTGACCGAAGCCCTGAGGCATTGGAGCTCCCGGTCCGATCTCGTGATCACCACGGGCGGGGTGAGCGCCGGAGACCGAGACTACGTGCGGAGTGCACTGCGGCGACTCGACGCGGACATTTTCACTGAGCGCGTCTGGATGCGCCCTGGCACGCCGATGGTCATCGGCCGGCTGGGTTCCGCAGCGGTGTTTGGCCTCGCCGGAAACCCCGCGGCATGCCTCATCCAATTTGAGGTTTTTGTGGCACCTGTGATTCGACGCGCGCTCGGCCTCAAGGATGCCTGGTTTCAGACCCGAGGCATGCTGATGCACGATGTCCGCTTCAAACACACCCGGCACACACGCATGCTGCGTGCGCGAGCCTGCCTCCGCAATGGACAACTGCTTGTCGACGCCGGGTTCAACCAGTCTTCGGCGGTGCTCTCCAGCCTCGGTCTGGCGCATTGTGTGGTGCGCTTGGACGAAGACACAGCTGCGGCCGGTACACTTCTACCCGTCCAATGGCTGAGCCACACCGAGTTCGCCGGTGACATCGTCGCGCCCACCTGAACGCGCCCTCGATATCGTCGCTTCGTCCACAAACCCCCGGCTCGCAGCCGGGGGTTCTTCTGCTCATACCGGGATGGATTCCAGCGCCGACAGGGTACGCCGAAATGATTCTGCGAGTTGCCTGCGGCGCTGCGCATAGAGGGCCGGATCGGCAAAGGCCTGTTGCGGCTGAAGATAGGCCGAAGGCACACCCGGAATCGCAAGCGGCACGTGGAGGTACAGTTCGTCATCCCGCGTCGTCGGAACATCATCCAAAGCGCCGCTCAGGATCAGGTGTACGAGTTCCCGCGTGACAGCGAGCGGAATCCGCGGTGCCTGACCATATCCGCCCCCTACCCAGCCTGTGCTGAGCAGGTACACATGAACGTCATGGCGGCGAATGCGCTCCATCAGCATATCCGCATAGCGCCCGGGCCGATCCGTCAAAAACGGGGCGCCAAAGCATGCGGAAAAGGTCGGTTCTGGATCAGCCACGCCCCGCTCGGTGCCGGCCAGTTTGCTCGTATAGCCCAGCAGATAATGTTTGCGCGCGTCCTCGGGATCAAGCCGCGCCACCGCCGGTAGAACGCCGGATGCGTCGGCGGACAGAAAGATGATGTACTTCGGGTGACCGCCGCGTCCGGTCGGCTCCACGTTGCGAATGTGCGACAGTGGATAGGCGGCCCGAGTATTCTCGGTACGGGATTTATCACTGTACAACGGGCGGCGGCGGTCATCGTAGACGACATTCTCCAGGACCGCTCCAAACCGGATGGCGCGGTACACGTCTGGCTCTCGGTCTGCGGAGAGATCGATGCACTTGGCATAGCAACCATTCTCCATGTTGAACACACCGTCGTCGGCCCACCCGTGCTCATCGTCACCGATCAGGAACCGTTTGGGATCCGCCGACAGGGTGGTCTTCCCTGTGCCGGACAGGCCAAAGAACAGCGCCACATCACCCTGGGCGCCGACGGTGGCCGAACAATGCATGGGCAAAACCCCGCGCTCGGCCAACACGTGATGCATCACCGTAAACACCGACTTTTTAAGCTCGCCGGCGTACTCCGTACCGCCGATCAGCACGATACCGCGAGCTAGGTGAATCACGATAAAAGTCTCACTGCGCGTGCCGTCTTCTGCGGGGTCCGCTTGGAGGGTCGGCGCGCCGTACACTTCCAACTGCGGAACCTCCCCGGCCGTGGCAGGCAAAAACAGTTGCTGAACAAACAGATTATGCCAAGCGTATTCGGTGTAAAAGCGAACGGGCACTCGGTATCCCGGATGCTGATTGACCGCACCATCAAAGACGTACATCCCGCGTTCGTGGAGATGCTGTCGCACCTTTTCAAACAGCCGTTCGAAGTGCGCCTCATCCATCCACTGATGGCGCTCTCTTGGCAACCGACAACCAGGGTAGGCGACAAAGAACTTGTCCTGCGGAGAACGCCCCGTGAACCTGCCGGTCGACGCACAGAACGCGCCGTTCTCCAAAAGCACGCCCTCGCCCCGTCGAATCGCCGCTTCAACGAGTTCCGCGGGCGACAGTTGTCTCCACACCTTCTGTTCCACAGGACCACACTCCTCACCATAACGCATCATCCACCTCTATTATGACATACCGTATGCAGGGTGTTCACGCCATTCGAGCATCATATTCGAGTGATTTGTGTCACACATTTATCCGCCAACGTTACCATGGAAAACATTTTGTATTCACCTCAGAAAACTTGGCTGGTAGCCTGGTATTGTAACACTGCGGATGCTCGCCACCGGCGGGCGCAGAACGTGCGATGAAGGAGGCGACCATGGGGAAACAGAGGAAGTTGGATCTGCATAGAAGACGATGGTGGTGGACGCTGGCTGCCGGGATGACGATGATGGCAGCCACGGCAGGCATGATGGCACCGTCGTACGGCGCATCTTCCGAAGCGGAGGCGGCTGCCGCGACACCAACCACGACGACCGCGGCAGTACCCACACTTCAAAGCAACCCGATGTTGGATGTGCTGCCGCCGACCGTGCGGCCAGCCAACCGCGTACTGGGTTCCCAGGTCTCCGACCATGTGTCGGCAGATGCGCAACACGACGGTTCTGCGTCGGTGCAGGCTGCATCGCGGCATGACCCCGTTACGGCGCAGCACGTGCACGCGACGCATGCGGCGGCCCACAGCAGCGTGACGGGCCATCGGGCATCGATCCGCAGCAATTCAGCAAGCCGCTCGACCGCAAGCGCTCCAGGCGCGTCGCAGACCGACCTGTACTGGTTGGCCAAAGTGATTGAGGCAGAGGCTGGCGGCGAACCGCTGCAGGCCAAGATCGCGGTGGGTGACGTGGTCATGAACCGGGTGCACAGTCCGCTCTACCCGGACTCGGTCAAGGGTGTCATCTTCCAGATAGACCACGGTCACTACGCGTTTACGTCCGTGATGAACGGCTGGATCTACCGCGTGCAGCCGAGTGCGGACGCGTGGCGCGCAGCCCGCATGGTGCTGAACCAACACGTGAATGTCGTGCCAAACGCGCTGGTGTTCTACAATGATGCCGAGACACCGGCCGGCAGCTGGGTGCGCACGCGCAGCACCATCACCACCATCGGGCACTTCACATTCGCTCGTTGACCAACGACACGTTGAGGGATTCGAAAGGTCCTGCCGCTTTAGCGGCAGGACCTTTTGTTCATGGTGCGGTACATTCCATCCGCGCAGGCCGACAGCGCGGGTATTCCGGCATTCACCCACTTCTTACGAGACCGCGGTGTCCTGAGGACAGGCCAGTTCATGAGGCATGATGACGCGGGTGAAACCAAACTGCGTGGTGATGCAAAAACGCTGGCCATTTCGGGCACGATACGAGGCAATGACGGGATCGCCATTCACTAGCGCAATGTCGTTCGACAGGTCATCGATACCATCGGCGGTACCCCAATCCCCATGAAGGTACCGGCCAAATGCGTCAATGAGGTCCTTTGGTTCAATGTCACTTTCCAATATCGCACGGCTGATCTGTACCTTCCCAATGCGCAAAACCACAGAACGTCCCCCTACTCGCGGCTGCTCCCTCTCCCGTTGATCATAGCGCACTGCGTCGCTGCCGCACACCTTCAGTATCTGGCAGCAGGAACAGCCGACGGATGCGGTTACCGTGACGTTCCTGCACGGCAGTCTGTCCTAGGCGTCAGCGTCAGCCCCGCAAGGATGCACCGACCTGCGCGTTCTCTGCGACGGGCCTGCGCTGCGACGTCCACCAGGAAACCCCGGCGGTACACAGGAGCAGTACGCCGGTGACGACAAACACGCCGCGAGCAGGCATGACCGTGGCCAGTGCTCCACCCACCAGCGGCCCAAACAGCGTACCAATCTGGTTGGCCGACTGATTGAGGCTGAACGCGCGTCCGCGAAACTCGGCCCCCGTGCTTCGCACAATCAATCCGTTCAACGCGGGAAAGACTGCACAAAAGAACGCGCCGTATATGAACCGCGTGGCCGCAAACGCCCACAGATTGGGAAAGATCATCTGCGCGATATTGCCCAGTCCTCCCCCAATCAGCCCGATCCATAACACACGCTGGAATCCCACACGGTCCGCCTGGCGGCCCCAGCGCGGCGCGAACACCACGCTCGCGATACCTGCCAGAGAGAACACAATCCCGGCGGCCAACGACGCGTCGCGCACCGTACCCCGGATCTGGGCGATGTAGAGCGGCAACACGGGTTCTATCGTCATGATGGAAAATGCGGTGAGGGCCGTGAGCGCCAGCACCCGCATCAAAGCGGGATTGGCTGCCGCCTCGCGGATGTCCGCGAACACCGAGCTCCGCTTCCCGGTACGAGCCCAACGCTCCTCCTTCACCCATATCCACACGATCACGGTGGCCACCAACACAATTACGGACGCGCTGGCAAACGCGACCCGATGGCCGAACGCGGTGGCGGCCGCGCCGCCAATCAACGGTCCCAAGATGTTTCCGGTGGCGGTGGCGGTCGACATCCAAGCCAACGCCTGCCCCACGTGCCGTTCCGGTGTATTCGTCCCGACAAGTGCGATGGCGCTGGGGATGTATCCGCTGAGAAGCCCCTGCAGCATTCGGAGGAGAAGCAGTTGATACGGTGCGGTGACGAACGCGGTGAGGAGGTACACGGCGAACAGGCAAAGGCCGGATCGGATGATCATCGGTTTGCGACCGTACTGGTCCGCCAGCGAACCCCAATACGGAGAGATGAGAGCACCGGTGATGAAGGCAGAACTGAACAGCGCACCGGACCACAGATTGAGCCATTGGTGCACGTGCAGATCCTCCACGAGAAACAGCGGCAAAAATGGAATCACCATCGAGAAACTGGCCGATGTCAACAGTGCCCCAATCCACAGCACGATCAGATTTCTTCGCCAATTATCCATCGCTGCGCCCCCGACTGCGATCATTGCCCCCATTTTAACCTCTTTCGCCTTTCGAAGGAATCAGGAGATCCGAACTCCATGCTGGGAAATCCGCCAACTGCACCGCATGGAGGGAACGTAACTCTGCATTCCTAGGCGTTGCATCGTCTTTCGCGGCGACTTCAGGTTTGACAACGAGTTACCGCCTGTCCTAAAAACTGTGTATACTTAGCAGTGTAGCCCTGCACCAAACGCACGGTGTATGATTGCATCCGGCCGGACAAGCACGAGAAATAGTGAGAGGATGAAAGCCGTGGCCCAGGCCAAGGTTCGAAAAGCGGTCATTCCCGCGGCCGGTTTCGGCACGCGCATGCTGCCCGCCACCAAGGCGGTGCCCAAAGAGATGTTGCCGATTCTGAATAAACCCTGCATCCAATACATTGTAGAGGAGGCCGTGTTGTCGGGGATCGAAGAGATCCTGCTCATCACGGGCCGCTCGAAAAAAGCCATCGAAGACCACTTTGACAGATCGCCTGAACTGGAACTGCACCTCGAGCAAAACAGAAAGTCCAGCATCCTCACCGAGGTCAAAGCGATCTCCGAATTGGTGGACATTCACTACGTCCGGCAAAAAACACCGCTTGGCCTGGGGCACGCGATTCTGTGCGCCAAGTCGTTTGTCGGAGATGAGCCGTTCGCCGTGTTGCTCGGTGACGACATCATCCAGTCACAGACGCCCGTGACCAAGCAGTTGCTGAAGGCGTATGACGACCCGGCGACGGCTCTGGTCGGTGTTCAACGCGTGCCGACCGCTGACCTGCCCAAATACGGGATCATTGATCCCGAGACGACACCGGGCCACGGAGACAAGGTCCGCGTTCGGGGCGTGATCGAGAAGCCATCCATCCACGCGGCACCATCCAATTACGCTGTACTCGGCCGCTACATCCTGCCGCCCAGCATCTTTGCCATCCTGGAACAAACCCCGCTCGGCCACGGCGGCGAGTTGCAGCTTACGGACGCCCTGCAGCGCCTCGCGCAGCAAGGGCAGACGTACGCCTATCCGTTTCAGGGCGTGCGCCACGATATCGGCAATCTGGAGGGCTGGCTGAAGGCAAACATCTCGTTCGCGCTGTCCGATCCCGGCCTCCGCGACGTGATTCGCACCGAGGTACTGAGCGATGCTGCGGCGCGTCGCTCATCCGCGCTGTGAAACGATGTGAATTTGACGCGCAAGAGGAGGGGGTTCGATGAAAGCGGCTGTGATTTTGGCAGGCGGTTCCGGAGAACGGTTGTTTCCGTACTCGAGCGAGAATTTGCCGAAACAGTTTCTGCCCCTTGTCGGGCAGCGGTCGATGCTGCAAGAAACCTATACTCGCTTGCGCAAGCATTTCACGGCGGACCACATCTACGTCGTCACACTGGCATCGTTCGTGGAAACGGTGCTGTACCAGTTGCCGGCGGTGACCCAGCGGCAGATCATTGTGGAACCCGCCCGGAGAGACACGGCGGGCGCGATTGCGTTGGCGTTGGCCAAACTTCGCCGGCAGTATGACGTGCTGCTGTTCTGCCCCGCTGACCATCATATTCAGGACGGAGAAGAATGGGACACGGCGCTGGAGACGGCGCTGGCGGCGGCAGAACGGGATCGGACCATCACGCTGTTCGGGATTGTCCCCAACTACCCGGAGACAGGCTACGGCTACGTGGAGTACGAACGCCAGGACGGCCCTGTGTGCCGAGTCATCGCGTTCCACGAGAAACCGTCGCGCGATGTGGCACTGCGGATGGTGCAGTCGGGGCGCTACCTGTGGAACTGTGGGATCTTCGCCATCCCGTGCGATACCGGCACCCGAGCGTTCGCGCAGCACCTGCCACAGCATCACGCTCTGATTGAGAAAGGCCCGGACGGCATTGACGAAACCGACTTCCTCGCCCTTCCCAAGGTGTCCATCGATTACGGGCTGATGGAGAAGGCAAACGAGGAGGTGGCCATCGTCCCTGCTTACTTCCCGTGGAACGATCTCGGCTCCTGGACCGCGCTGGAGCGGGTCCTCAACGGCGACGCCAACGGCAACTATGTGTTCGGCGACGTCAAGTCTCTGCAGACAGAGAATTCCATCGTCTTCGCTCCGGACCACGAGGTGTATCTGTACGATGTCTCGGACCTGCTCGTCGTGTGCCACAACAAGCAGGTGTTGGTGGCCAACAAGAACGCCAGCCGTGACATGAAGCAGTGGTTGCCGAAGCTCATGAGCCAGCAGTGACCAGCAAAGACCGATAGGCCGAACGTCCAGCCTGCCGCGTAAGCGGCGGGCCTTTTTGTTGAAACCTGAAGCCCACACGCGCCTTGCCCGGGGCACCCGCCCGCACGCCCGCGACGACGCCTCACGTAGCATGCTCTGAACACAGCGCAACCGAGGTGGTGGCATGCCTACGGATGATCCCGTCGTGCTGGTGGCGGAGCCGGTGTGGGCCAACATACCCGAATGGTTCACCGCCCGCTATGAAACTGTCATGTACGAGACCTGGGGACCGGATCTTGCGCAGCGTTTGGCGGAGTGCCCACAGGCGTGGCGCGAACGCGTGCACGCGCTGATCGTGCGCAACCGAGCGCGAGTGGATGAAACTGTGCTCAGGCTGCTTCCCGAACTTCGCTGCGTCGGACGGCTGGGCAGCGGTACCGACAATATTGATCTCCCCCACTGCCAACGTCGGGACGTAGAGGTACTCTCCGCACCCGGTGTGAATGCGGTGGCCGTCGCCGAGTATGTGGTGGCAGCGATGCTCTGGCACGTCAGGGCGCTGCATCGCGCAGACGCACTTTCCCGATCCGGTTGGCGGCGCGTTGAGGCCATCGGTCACCAGCTGGCCGGAAGGACCCTTGGTCTCGTGGGTGTGGGCGAGATCGGACGCCGCGTGGCCAGACGGGCCGCAGCCCTTGGCATGCGTGTGATTGCAACGGATCCGGTGCTGCACCCGGCGCATGAACTGGTTGAAGATGGCGTCGTGACGCCCGTGACGCTCGACGAGTTGCTTGAGAGATCACATGTGGTTTCGGTGCATGTGCCGCTCGACGAGCGAACGCGACACCTCATAAGCCGGCGCGAACTGCAGATGCTTCGTCATGATGCGTTGATCATCCAGGCGTCACGGGGTGGCGTGATCGACGAAGAGGAACTCCACAAGGCGCTGCTGGCATATCCAGACCGTGCTGCGGTGATTGACGTTCGGGAACAGGAACCCCCTCCCCAACCTGACCCCCTAGCGGAGCTCCCCAATGTGCTGCTCACCCCGCACATCGCCGGGCTGACCCGTGAATCGTGCCAAGCGGTGGCCGATTGGGTATTTCAGGCCGTCGACCGTTGTTTATCGTGCGGCTGAACACCTTAGTATAGGTAGAAAATGGAGGGGCGCCGGTGCGGGCTTTCGCCTTATCAGCGCCCCTCGCGAACCGATGTAGTTTCTTCAGGCCACGACCTGTCCCCCGAACGACATGATCCAAATGGAACCTCCCACGATGGCCACCACGAACAAAAATCCCACAAGGAGCATGACCGTATGCCAGGCAGGCCCATCGGACTCCGTGATATGCATGAAGAAGAACAGCTGCACCAGAATCTGCAGGACACCGAGAAGAACAATCACGACCAGGGTTGTGGCCAGGCCAGCCTTGTGGGCCAGCACGAGCCAAAAGGCGGCCGCTGTCAGCACCAACGAAAGAATGTAGCCTACGATGTGCGCCCAGGGGAAGCGTCCAGCATGCGCACTGTGCGTGCTCTCCATCTCGCCTCACCTCGCCAATCCGTTCAAATACACCGCCGTGTAGATGAACACCCAGACGATGTCCAGGAAGTGCCAGTAAATGCTCCAGATGAACACCTTGCGGAAGGTGACAGGCGTCACGCCGCGGCGGGCGAGCTGGATCATCAGCAGGATCACCCAGCCGATGCCCAGTGACACGTGGCAACCGTGGGTGCCCACCAGCGTGTAGAACGCGGACAGGAACCCACTGCGCTGCATCGTCGCGCCTTCCAAAGCATTGGTGACAAACTCATTCGCCTCGAGTCCAACGAAGCCAAGACCGAGCAGCACGGTCACCACCAGCCAGCCGATGGTGCTCGCCGCTTTACCGCGCCGCAGTTGGAACGTCGCTAAACCGCAGGTGAAGCTGCTCGTCAACAGCAGGAACGTCTCCCAAGAGAAGCCGGGAACGTCGAACAACTCCTTCGGTGTCGGCCCGCCCGCCGTCCGCCCCTGCATCACCAGGTAGGTGGCGAACAAGCAGGAGAACAGGATGAGGTCCTGAATGATGAACAGCCAAAAACCGAGCACATACAGCGATCCGTTGTCGTGTTCATGCCCATGCTCCGTTTCCACGGCCGCACCCTGCGGACCGTGCGACGGATTCGGGTGCACCGCCACCGACATCTTCACAACCTCCCCAGCGCCGCTTCGGTCTCTTCAATCTCGTGGACCGGGATATAGTACTCGGCGTCATATTCAAAGGAGCGCAGGATCAGGCAGAGCACGACCACGACGAGTCCGGCAATCGCTGGCACAAACCAGTTGAACACAAATCCGAAGCCGGAGACGAAGAACGCCACACCCATGATGAAGGGACGGCCGGAATTCTTCGGCATGTGAATCGGCCGAATGGGGCCCAGATCAGGCCGCTCCTCCGGCTTCATCTGGTACTTCATGATCCACCACGCATCACGACCGGTGACGACGGGAATCCGGGCAAAGTTGTAGTGCGGTGCCGGCGACGGAAGTGACCATTCCAAGGTCCGGCCATCCCATGGATCACCCGTCAGATCACGCTCACCATAGCGAATGCTGTACACGATGTCCCACACCAGGATGATGAACCCGATGCCCATCATGTACGCACCGATGGTGGAGATGAAGTTGAGCGGGCCCCAACCCAGACCCTCCGGATAGGTGTACATACGGCGCGTCATGCCCATGAAGCCGAGGGCGTACTGCGGCATGAAGCACACATAGAACCCGATGTTGAAGAACCAGAACGCCCACCGACCAATGCGCTCATCCAACTTGAAGCCAAACATCTTGGGCCACCAGTAATACATGCCGGCGAGCATGCCGAACACGACGCCACCAATCAGCACCTGGTGGAAGTGCGCAATCAGGAAGTAGCTGTTGTGATACTGATAGTCAGCCGGCGCCACCGCCAGCATGACGCCCGTGGCACCACCGATGGCAAAGCACGGGACGAAGGCGATGGTCCACAGCATTGGCATGGTCATCCGAATCCGGCCCTTGTACATCGTGAAGAGCCAGTTGAAGATCTTCACGCCTGTCGGGATGGCAATCACCATCGACGCGATGGCGAAGAACGTGTTCACATCCGCGCTGGCACCCATCGTGAAGAAGTGGTGCACCCACACCAGGTAGCTCACGATGCCAATCAGAACCAGCGAAGCCACCATCGCGCTATACCCAAACAACCGCTTGCGAGAAAATGTCGCTACCACTTCAGAGAACACACCGAAGGCAGGCAGGATGACGATGTACACTTCGGGATGGCCCCAGATCCAAAACAGGTTGACGAACTGCATCGGATCGCCGCCGCCGGTGAGCGTGAAGAAGTGCGCACCCACCAAACGGTCGATGAAGAGCAGCGCCAGGGCTACCGTCAACGCCGGGAACGCGAAGATGATGATCATGCTGGTGACCAACACCGACCACGTGAACATCGGCATCCGCATCAGCGTCATGCCCGGCGCACGCATCTTGAGGATGGTGGCCATGAAGTTGATACCGGTGGCCACGCTGCCGATACCGGAGATCAGGATGGCCAGCAGGTAGAAGTTCTCGCCCGGTCCGGGATCAAACCCCAGCTCCGCAAGCGGAGGATAGCTCACCCACCCCGCGTCCGGAGAACCGCCGATGACAAACGAGATGTTGAGCAGAAGCGCCCCAAAGAAGAACAGCCAAAAGCTGATGGCATTCAGATACGGGAATGCCACGTCACGCGCGCCAATCTGCAGCGGCACCACGATGTTGAACAGCGCGAAGATGAACGGCATCGCCATGAACAGGATCATGATGGTGCCGTGCGTCGTGAAGATTTGATCGTAGTGTTCCGCCTCCAAGAAATGGAGGTTCGGCAGCGCAAGCTGCGTGCGCATCAACAGACCGTCGACGCCGCCGCGGAACAGCATCAGCAGCGCTGCAATCAGATACATGATGCCGATCCGCTTGTGATCCACGGTGGTCAACCATTCGCGCCACAACCATCCCCACCGTTTGAAGTAGGTCAGCACGAAGATGATGGCCAGGCTGACCACAACGATGGAGACATCTGCACCGTAGATCAACGGATCGCCGGTCACAAAGAAGTGGCTGGCGAAGTCTTTGACCTGCTCCAGCATCTCCAGGTCCCCTTCTTTCCTCGCAGTCTCTTGCTGACACTCGCTTCAGTGGTTCATATCCATGCCGCTCATGCCTTGCCCACTGCTCGATGCTGACGACGTCCGACCCGACGTCCACGCCTCTTCGTTCATCGGCATCGACATACCGCCGTTCTTCTGCACCACATCGTGGAACAGCGTGTCCGGGAACGACGAGAACGTCATGGTCTGCGCCAGCCCTGGCTTGGCAAGTTGGTCGTAGACCTCAACCGTCAGCGGGTGATTCTCGGACTGCACCTGCTGTACCCAACCGTTGAACGCGTCACTGGGCTGCGCTATCACGTGGAACGTGTTGTGCGCAAACCCCGTGCCCGTGAAGTTCGCACCGCGCCCGAGATAATCGCCCGCCTGGTCGGCCTGCAGCCACAGCCCCATCGCCATGCCGGGCATGGTGTATTCCTGACCGCCGAGCTGCGGGACCCAGAACGAGTTCATCGGGGCGTCGGAGGTCAGGACGAACTGAACGGGCGTCCCCACAGGGATGTGAACCTCGTTCACGGTCGCGATGTGCTGGTCGGGATAGAGAAACAGCCATTTCCAATCCAGCGATACGACCTCGATGGTCATCGGCTTGGCGTTGGAAACCGGTGGCCTGGTCAGGGCGAAGGTCTCTTTCGCGGTGACGACGCCAAGCGCTGCGATGATGACAATCGGGATACCCCACCACACCGCCTCGAGTTTCGGGCTCTCCGACCACTCGGGTTCGTACGACGCATCATTGTCAGGCTTGTCACGATACCGGTAGACGATGTAGGCCAGCAGCAGAATCACCGGGATCACGACAATCAGGACAAGGATGGCCGAGATGATGATCAGCCGCAGTTGGGTCTGTGCCACGGGGCCCGCCGGATCCAGCATCACGAATTGCTCCGGACTGCATCCGGCCGTCAGAAACAGCGCCAACACCCCCGGCACAGCCAAGCGGAGGAGCCTGGACGTGAAACTGTGCGTGCTCATGATTCCGCTCCTTTCACCGCGCCCGGCCTCTGCGGGACTCAGGCCGCCCTGCGGAGGTCAGGTTGAATCTCCCATTTCTAGCTTGGGGATTCATATCTCACCGATACCATGTGCAAAATATCACACGCGGAAATGAGCGGGAAAGGCTGTTCACAGAGATGTCATGAGCAGAACGGGCGGTTTTGCCCGCCCGTTCACAGACATGTCAAGGTGTCTGGAAAACCTGCCGAATGTCGACAGGCTGGGTGGGTACCCAGATGCGAGGGGAGGTGAAGTAGAGGACGGTTTCCACATCGTGCGTGCCGAAGATGCGCGTCACCGCTTCCCGGTAGGTCGCCACTTGCGCCGCGTACTCCTCCGCTCGGGCTGACACATCGGAGGGACGGATATCGTCCGTCTTGTAGTCGATGATCAGCCAGCCCGCGTCATCCTGCGCCAGCAGGTCGATCACGCCCTGCACCACCACGGTCTCATCCCCCACGGTCACGCGAATCAGAAACGGCTGCTCCCGCCACAAACGACGTGCTCGGCGCACCCTGTGGCCCGGCTCCGAAGCCAGGAGCATCAGCACGGCCTCTGGGTCCACCGCCAGCCGCTCCTCCGGCGAAAGCCACCCCTCCTCGCACAGACGGTCCATCTCGGCCCGTATGGCCGCCTCGGTGCAAGCCACACCCTGCAGATCCAGCCGCGCCATCACCCGGTGGAACGCCTGTCCCCGCTCCACCGGCCGCAGCACCTGGTGCTGCCACACCGGCTCCCTCAGCAGCCGAGCCGCCGCCTCGGGATGCCGCAAAGTGCTCCCCGGATGCACGCGCGCGGTCCACAGACGCCTCAGGTCTGTCGCCGACACCTTGGCCGGCACCGTGCCTGACGGCGGCGGTACAAACCACGTCATGGCGGCCGCGTCAGACTCGGAGGGGGGGTCTGCAGCTGGCGAGGCGACGTCAAGCAGGGTATCGCCTTCCTCTGCCGATGGCTCCCCTGAGACTTCCTCCGGACGCGGGATGGGCCGTCCCTCCGGAAGATTCCAGAGGGTGATGCGGTAGCGCGCCCGCTGCGCCTCATCCCTCAAATCCACGGCCGGCAGTGTGTGACCCTGCGCCTGAAGCAAGCGGCGCAGCGGCTCGCCATCGGGGTGACGTACCCACAGCGGAATCAACCAGTGCAGCGGGCATTTCGCCGTCAATCCGTTGCGCGCCGCCCACTCGAGCGGTTCTTCGGACCATCGCCGGGTCCAGTCCGCGACCATACTCCGCAGTTTCTGTGCAGAGCCCACCAGGATCAACCGCTCACGGGCCCGCGTCATGGCCACGTACAGAATCCGTGCTTCCTCCGCCAGGAACTCCGCCCAATCCGCGGCCTCCACGGCGATGGAGCATACCGTGGGCCAGCGCTGAAAGCTGTCGGCGTCCAGACACTGCGGGCCGAAGCCGAGATCGCGATGGATGGGAAAGGTCTTCTCATCTGCATCCCGGTAGAACCCCTTACCGAGACCCGCCACAAACACCACGGGAAACTCGAGGCCCTTGCTCTGGTGGATGGTCATGACGCGCACCACGTCTTCGTTCTCCCCGAGCACGCGCGCCTCGCCCGCGTCCAGCCCAAACCAGCGTTGCTCGCGCAGCCGGCGAACAAAGCCGAACACTCCATCGGTGGAGGAACGGTCGAAGGCGCGGGCACGCTCTCGCAGCAACTCCAGGTTGGCACTGCGCAGGGCACCACCGGGCATCGCGCGCACGTATTCCGCCAGGCCCGTGTCGTCCAGGACCCGCTCTAGGACGGCCTCCGCCCCTGCTCTGCGCGCGAGGGTTCGCCACGCCTCCAGTCGCGAGATCACCTCGCGGCAGCGCCGGCGCAGCGTCTCGCTCACGGCCACGTCGGGCTCCGCCGCATCCGCCGCCTGCGCTTCGTGACCGTAGGCCGCTGCCCGCAGCGCGTCCAGCATGCAACCTCCCGCGCACAGACGAATGCGCGCCAGATCCGCATCGCCCAGCCCGAACATCGGAGATCGCAGCGTGGCCACCAGGTCCACATCGCTGCGGGGATTGTCGATGGCGGCCAACGCCGCCGTGAGCCAGCGGATCTCCAGCGCCGCATAGAAACCTGTGGATGTCTGACCGTAGGCCGGGATGCCGAACCGGCGGAGCACCTCCAGCACGGGCCCCACCTGATTGCGCACGGAGCGAAGCAGAATCACGATATCGCGGTAGCGCAGGGGACGGTACGCTCCACGCTCCGCGTCCCACACTACGGCGCGCTCACCGCCGGGCGCCTGCCCCATCCATTCGCGAATGCGCTGGGCGATGATGGTCGTTTCCTTCTCGATAGTATCCAACTCCTCGGCCTCTTCCGGCGACGCTGCACCCTCGGCTTCCACGGTGTCCGCGCCGCCTGAACTTCGTTCGACCAGGTGGATCTCCACGGGGCCCTGCAACGACTGGCCCTCGGACCACGGTGCTGACACGGATGGGTACTGTGCCCCCGGCTCCATGCGGGCCCGCTCATCGTACCGAACACCGCCCAAGCTCTCGCAGAACAGCGTCGCAAACACGTGGTTGACGGCGTGAATCACCTCTGGGCGGCTGCGGAAGTTCTGCCGGAGGTCGATCACGACACCGCCCCGCCGCTGAACCCCCCCCTGGTACTTGTCCAGAAACAGGCGCGGCTCCGCCATCCGAAAGCGATAGATGCTCTGCTTGACGTCGCCCACCTGAAAGAGATTGCCTGGATGACGGCGCATGGTCTCCAGGAGCGCTTCTTGAATCGGACTGGTATCTTGGTACTCGTCCACGCAGATCTCGTCGTACATCGAGCGCAGCCTGTGCGCTTCGCCGGTGCTCGGATCGCGCAGGATGGATAGCGCGAAATGCTCGAGATCGTGGAAATCCACCCACCCGCGCCGACGTTTCTCGTCCTGGAAAGCGCGCTGAAACGCCTGCACGAAACCGCTCAGCGCCCGCACCGATGGCGCCAGGCGGACGACATCCTCAGCCAGGGCTGTACGTCCCCTGCCCGCGATGGCGAGCACGCGCTGTACCGCCTCCCTGGCTGCATCGCGGCACGCCTTGACTTCCTCCGTCGCCTCAGCGCCCCTCGCGGCTTTGGGTTGTTTGAGCGCATCGATAGCCATCAGCGCAGTGCACGCCTGCTCGAGCCCATCCTCTTTCGTCAGTGCATCGCGAGCGCGCGCCACCAGCGCCATCATCTCCTCAAGCCAACGAGCGTAGCGCTCCAACCCGTCGTGACGCACGGCGATGGCCAGCCCGGCCTCGGCATGCGCGCGGGCCTGCAGCAACTGACGCTCGACCCAGGCGATAAACCCTGGATACCATGGAAGGTCTTCCAGCCGCGCGCTGCCGGCAAGTGAGAAGTGCTCCGCCATCTCGTCCAACCAACCCGCGGGATCTGGCTGGCTCCGCGCAAACGTATCCAGCCTCAGCACCAGGCGCTGCCACGCCGCCGGCGAATCCTGAGCGAAGACGGTTAATGCCGTGCGGAGAGGCTCGGCATCAGGCCCAGCCAGCGACTGCTCCAACACCGTATCGCATACCGTGGCGCGCACGACGGCAAGATCCTCCTCGTCGGGCACAGCAAAGCCCGGATCCAGGCCGAGTGCCACGCCATGGCGCCGTACCACCTGCATGCAAAAAGCATGCAGCGTTGAAATCTGCGCGTGCTCCACGCGGCTCATCTGCCGCGCCAGCCAACGCGCCTCCTCCCCGCGCCCGCTCTGCTGCGCAGCCTCCAACCGCTGCCCGAGGCGGAGCAGAATGCGGGATCGCATCTCTGCCGCCGCCGCCTCGGTGAACGTGACAATGAGCAGTTGCGTGATGTCGATGCGCTCCTCGGCGACGAGGCGGACGACGCGCTCCGTGAGCACCGACGTTTTGCCGGATCCGGCCCCGGCCGACACGAGCACATCACGCCCGCGTGTCGTGATGGCCAACTCCTGCTGAGGTGACCAGGCCATGAATTCAGTCCTCCTCTTCCTCGCCGCAGCGCTGCTCCCGTTCCCATTGCGTCAGCCACGCCTCCGGCTTCAAACTGATCAGGCTGCGGAACGGACGGGGATCCCAGCGCGGATCCACGTGACAGACGGACGCGTACGGACAATACTGACAGGCCGTGACTTTCCCAAGCCTGTAAGGGGAAATGGCAATGTCGCCGCCGAGCATGCGGTGGGCAATATCCAGTAGTTGGCGCCTGACATGGCCGCGGATCACCCGCCACGCCTGGCGGGAGAACACCGGTGCATCCGCGCGGAGGGTACCGTCCTTCTTATAGATGGCGGGAAACAGTTCGGTGCTTCCGCCATCGGCGAGTGCGCTGTCCATCGCCTGAATGAGATGGTCTTCCGCAACCAGCCACGGGCGTGCGGACATTTTGCGCAGTGCCTTTTCACGAGCGGCCTGTGCCGGCTCCGGCGACGTCGTCGACTCTACCCCCGTATGCAGCGGCAACACCACCACCCCGGCGAACTCCGCGCCGGCGAGAGAACCGGTCGGCAGGATTTGTTCCACCGCCAGCCAATACAACAACAGTTGCATACCCAGACCGTGAGCAACTTCGTCCATATTCAGACGCTGACGCCCACTCTTGTAGTCCACGATCCGGTATGCACGGCCTTCGGCCGTCTCCGCCACGTCGAGGCGGTCGATTCGCCCGCGCAGATGCACGGGCACATCCTCGACGTGCCCGACGACAGCGGCGGACACACCGTCCGCACCCACGCTGAAACTCCACTCCAGGGCGTGCGGCCGGTATTGCCCGCGCCGCGCATGGCGCGTCATCGCCACAGCCGCCACTCCCAGCGTGCGCTCCAGCGCCCGCAGGGCATGGCGACGAGCCGCGGTGCGTCGCCACACGGCATGCCGCGGGCTGTCCAGGATGCTCGCAAGGATGTCGCGCATCGATGCCTCGGCTGCCTCGTCCGAGAGCTGGGCCCACGCGTGGGGGTCCTTGGCGTGGTGTGACACGAACGCCTGAAGCGCATCGTGCAACAGGGCTCCCCGGCGTGCTGCGTCGGGTTCCGCCGGCCGGAGTACAGACAGGCGAAGGCCGTATTGGAGAAAGTGCCGATAGGGACAGGCCGCGTACGTTTCCACCTGGTACGGATGCAGGTGCAGAGGCACGCCGAACAGCTTTCGCGCCAGCGGCGCCGGCAGCGGTTCCGCGTGCGCCCGGTGCGTGAGTCCACGCAGCGCTCCGCGAAGCCGGGCACCTCTCGCCCTATCCTGTTGAAACCAGCCTAGGATGGCGCGCACAAACGGATCTGTGGCGGCCGTCCGACGGCCATCCCTCAGACGGTCAATGAGCCAGCGAAGCGCATGTACCTCGGTCCACACGTCGACCGGCTGCCCGGTATCCCCCCAAGCCCCCTCGAGCAACCTACCGCCGAGCAAGGCCCGCAGCCGAGTTACCGCTAGCGCTTCCCGACATCCCTTACCATCCGTCCCGGACAGCGGCCTGGCAATCACGAGTTGCTCCCGGGCACGCGTCAGCACCACGTACGGCTGGGTCTGCGCATCCAACTGGCGCTCGTCGAGACTGCGCCCGATGCGCAGGCCGGTGAGTTCACGCAGATACCGGCGTTCCTCATCGTCGAACAGGCTGTCTGGGTGCACGCGAGGGGGCAGTGCACCGTCCGTGGCCCCGAGCACCAGCACGGCGCGAGCTTCCAGCCCTGCCGCGCGTGCGTAGTCCGTCACGCGAATCGTCCCCGCCTGGGGCGGAATCGTGGACAACCGGGCATCCAAGAGACCACGCCGGACAAGCTCGAACACGAACTGTCTCGACACCGTCTCGGTGCCGGGATAACTGGCGAGATCTTCGAGCAACGCCAACACGAGATTCCATGCCTGCTCATGTTGGCTCGCCTCCGCCGGCGACAGAAGACCTTGGTCGTTGACAATCCACTGCGCCACTTTGTTCTTGGCGCCTGCCCGCACCAGGGCCTCCCAGAGCGCCCGAGCGAAGTCCGCAGGCGTCAACGACCCTGCGGCTGCGACAGTCCAGACGGGCTCCAACGCGTTCGCCACCGTTCTCCGCAACGCATCCGCCCTGAGGTCGGCCTGGACGTCCAGATCCGGTCGGATGCCGGTTGCCTCATCCTGAGCAAACGTCCACGGCTGGACCTCCCGCCACGCCTCTGCCGGAACCTCATGCTGCGTAAGATACAGTTCCAGCCAGTCCGCGTCGTGCCGGGCCAAAGGACAGAGCTCGGTCTTCAGGAGCCGCGTGACGTTTTCCACGGTCATCCCACCGGCGGCGCACTGCAACAGAGCCAACACATACTGTCCAAGTGGATGCAACGCCAGCGATGGGTATTCGTCGATGGCCACGGGAATCTCGTGCGCGCGGAGTGCAACCCGCAGGAGCGGACCGTAGGTCGCCAGATCCGGGACCAGCAGCAACACGTCGTTCCAGTGCAAACCTTCCTTGATGACCCAGGTCAGCACCGTCTGCACCGCCGCCTCGACCTCGGCGCGCGGATCTGACGCCGTGAGCAGCCGGATTGCCGGCGGCTCTTGAATCTCAAGGTCGCGACCACCGGCGTCTGCGAGCTGAGCCTCCAGCCGAACAAGATCCGGGCGGATAAACCGCCGCGGCTCGGTCAGCCGAATGCGTCGAGGTTCGATGCCTTCGTCGGCGGCAACCTTCTCCCACTGCAGGTACAGTTCATAAGGAGAGGGAAGGCCGGCGCCCGCATTGGGGGCCTGCGCCGCTACTCGGCGGAGTTGTTCCGGATCGATGGCAAACGTGATGACAACGTCCACACCCCGCTGCAGCAGCGCCTGGACGAAACGGGTAGTTTGCGCCGTCAACTGAGAAAAGCCATCGATGAAGAGCATTGTTCCTTGCAGGTTCGGCCAGGTATGCGACAACGCCACCGCCATGCTCTCAACGTCATGGGGATCATAGAGACCAAGGTTCCGCTGCAGTTCGTACCAGCCGTGGTAGAGAAGTGCCAGGTCCTCGACTTTCGCTGCCCAGAGCGGTCGAACCCCGGGGGCGATGGGCAGCGTTTCGATGGCTGCCGAAGCTTCCCGCCATCCCCTTGCCTGCACGGGCGACACACCGGCATCTGACCACTCCCGGAAAACGCGTAGGAGCGCGTCGAGGTACGCCACCGGTGGCTGCGGCCGGTACAGCGCGGTCAGGGCTGACGCATGCTGCTCCAAGAGGCGCGCCAGCAGCAGGCGGGCGCCTGTTTGCGTCAACGGCCGCAGCGGTAAAGCTGGAGGCAAAAGTCGCTCCGCCAGCCTGGTGAAGGTCAGGATCTCCACGCGCATGGTGGCTTCACAAACCTCGAGCAGTCGCCGTTCCGTCTCATACGTCAGATGGGGCGGCACCACCCACCACACAGGTGGCCCGGATGGATCTGCTTGCACCGCCTCCCGAATTTGATGCAGTACCCAGGTGCTCTTTCCACTCCCGGCCCGACCGGTCACGAAGGTCAACCGCTTGCGCGACACCAACAACCCGCCTCCTCTGGCTTGTCTCTTCATTGTACCAGGACACCGAGCGGCATGGACAGGCGCCCAACGATTGCACCTTCGGTCAAGCACCAACTGGGCGCACGGGACATATACACGGATCAACAGGTTTCAACCTGGAGGAAAGAGGTGACTACAGCATGAGTGTGGTTTCGGCCACAGCTTCCGTTGGGCGGACCATCAGCGCACGCCGCCTGCTCTCGGTGTGCGGATTTGGGCTTTTGTTCGATTCGATGGATGTCGGACTCATGGCCTTCGTCCTTGTGGCGCTGTCGAAGGCATGGCACCTGAACCCGAGCCTCTCCGGGCTGATCGGCAGCATTGGCTTCGTCGGCATGGCGCTCGGCTCGGCTCTGGCCGGACTCGCGGCGGATCGATTTGGCCGAAAGAGCGTGTTCATGTGGACGCTGCTGATCTACAGCATCGCCACCGGGCTCACGGCGTTTGCCACGGGCGTCGCCGTCTTCATCTTGCTTCGTTTCTTGGTGGGATTCGGCCTTGGCGGGGAATTGCCCGTGGCGACCACCTATGTGTCAGAGTCGTCGGATCAGGCGGTTCGAGGCCGTCGCGTGGTGCTGTTGGAGGCGTTTTGGGCAGGCGGATCTCTGGTGGCCGCCATTGTCTCGCGTCTCATACTGCCCTACACGACGTGGCGGATTGTCTTCCTGGTGGGGGCGTTGCCAGCGCTGTATCTGCTGGTGCTGCGCCGCAATCTGCCGGAAACGCCGAAGTTCCGCAACCTCACGACGGTCCGAGGTATTGGCAAGTCGTTCCGGACGCTCTGGCAATCGGATTACGTAAGCCAAACCCTGGTCACGTGGGTGCTGTGGTTCGTGATGAACTTCGCGTACTACGGCATGTTCTATTGGCTCCCTTCCATCATGTCGATGAAGGGTTACTCGCTCGTCAATAGCATTGGCTACGTTCTGATCATGACCATCGCCCAGGTGCCCGGCTATTTGACGTCCGCCTGGTTGGTGGAGAAGTGGGGCCGCAAGCGCACCCTGCTCACGATGATGATCCTGTCCGCACTGTCCGCGCTCGGCTTCGGCTTCGCACACAGTACGGTATGGCTGATCATCTTCGGTCTGCTGCTCAACTACTTCATGCTCGGCGCTTTCGCGGGGACGTACGTGTTCACAGTAGAGCAGTTCCCCACCGTGGCGCGCGCCTCCGGCATTGGATGGGCGGCTGGTTTTGGGCGGTTCGGCTCCGTGATCGCCCCGTTCCTGGTCGGTGCACTGATTGCTGCGGGCATCGGTTTCAGCAGTATCTTTGGGATTTTCTTTGCCGCACTCGTGGTGGGCTTCCTGATTGTACTGTGTTGGGGTCGCGAGACCTTGGGCCGGCCACTCGAGTGAAGGATGTGCTGTGGAATGCCGCGGGGGCGAGCCTCCAAGGTTCGCCCCCGCAGACATCGGAGCGCATCCAGACAGGGTCAGGATGCCTTCCGACACGCCGTCAAAAACGAGCGAAGCAAGTTCTCCATCCCCGCCAGCGTCGTCTGCTGATGGAGCTCGACGCGGAGCTGTGCGGCGCCGGGCAGCCCCTTGATGTACCAACCCGCATGCTTGCGCATCTCCCGCACGCCGACGTCCTCACCCTTCTCTTCCACAAGCAGGTGCAAATGCTGGATGGCGACGTCAATCCGCTCCTCCGCCG
Source organism: Alicyclobacillus sp. (assembly GCA_023511725.1). Classification (GTDB taxonomy): domain Bacteria; phylum Bacillota; class Bacilli; order Alicyclobacillales; family Alicyclobacillaceae; genus JAIMAY01. Next base: position 93,619 of record JAIMAY010000001.1, on the reverse strand, counting down.
TGGGCGGTGGCAACAGTTCGCCGGTTCGCAGGTAGTGCGCCACCTCACGAAAGATCCACGGATTGCCGAGCGCGGCGCGACCAATCATGACACCATCGCATCCGGTTTCGTCCAGCAGGCGCTTGGCATCCTGGGGGCTGCACACATCGCCATTGCCGATCACGGGGATCCGCACCGCTTCCTTCACGCGCCGGATGATGGACCAATCGGCTCGTCCTGAGTACATCTGCTTGGCCGTTCGGCCATGGACCGCAACCGCCTTCGCGCCGGCTTCCTGCACGGCCAGCGCCACCTCCACGGCGTTCACGTGGTCCTCATCCCAACCCTTGCGGAACTTCACCGTCACGGGCTTGTCCACCGCTTGAACGACGGCCCGTACAATCTCCGCTGCGTATTCCGGGTTGCGCGCCAGAGCCGCGCCGGAACCGTTTTTATAGATCTTGAGCACCGGACACCCCATGTTGATGTCGATGATGTCTGCGTTGGTCTGGGTTCCGATGAGTTCAGCCGCTCGAACCATCGACTCTTTGTCGTAGCCCATCAGCTGCAGGCTGACCGGGTGTTCATCGGGCAACGTGTTGAGCATCCGCAGCGACTTTTTGTTGCCGTACACGAGGGCCTTGTCGCTCACCATCTCAGCGCAGACCATACCCGCACCGAGGCGCTTGGCAATGATCCGAAAGGCAGGATTGCACACACCGGCCATCGGCGCCAAGATGACAGGCGTATCAATGCGAACCCCGCCGATCTCCAGCATGTCCCCACCTCCCTCAAACACAGGCTCGCTGCCCGACACCCTTTGCCGGGCAGCTCCACGTTGTCTTGCGATAGGGTATCAGGAATGCGGCTTTGAAGCAACCCGCGCTAGCGTTGGGCCATGCCCGCTGTCAGAAACAGATCCACTAACCACCAGATGCCGACGACGAACAGCAGGAGGTGCCCCAGCATCCAGGGAAAGAGAAGTCCGCCTATCACCGTCAGCACCAACATGAGGATTCCACTGCCCACGCGCCCGCAGTACATCCGGTGAACCCCCAGGTAGCCGAGGAAGAACCATAGTACGTACGCGACAGCCACCGACCGCCTCATCGGTGTCCCCTCCCACCCGCGTGCGCACGTCACCGGGATAGAGTGATACACCATTCTATGCCTAACCAAGATGTCCCAATTCTCGATGCTGGTTGATTGTCCGTGACCGTAGGGGACCCGTCTGCATCTATTGAGAGTGCAGATGATGGGGAGGAGGGAAAACCGGATGTACAACGGAGTGTTCGGGTGTTACACCTGTTGGGCCGTGGTCTTCCTGATCATCTTCGTGCTGTTCTTCCTGCTCGTGCCGTACGGTGCGGCGTACTGAGCAGCGTCGTTGCGGCCCGATCCCGGCCGCCATGCCGGATCGGGCCGCACACCGCGCTACACCAACTCCACACGCTCCCCCTCGTAGGCAAAACGCAACAGCCGCCTCGTCTCGCGATACATGGCACTCTTCCTAGGGGCCCCGAGTACCACGGAGATGCGCACACGCCCGTGCTGTCGCGCGGCGAACGCCAGGCAGTACATCGCCTTCGACGTGTAGCCGGTCTTGCCGCCGATGATCTCGCCGAAATCCGCGTGATCGAGATAGATCAGGCGGTTGCCGTTGCGAATCACGCGCCCGGCCACGGTGTACTCGCGCGTCTGCAGGACGCGGACAATCTCGGGATAGCGCAACGCTTCGCGGAGAATGAGCGCGATGTCGCGTGCGCTCGACATGTGATCATCGTCGTGCAAGCCGTTGGGCGTCACGAAGTTCGTGTTAGTGCAACCGATGAGGCGCGCCTTGATGTTCATCATTCGCGCAAAACCCTCTTGCGACCCGCCAATGGTCTCCGCCACGGCGTAGGCCACGTCGTTGGCGCTCTTCATGAGGATGGCGTGCAGCGCCTCGTCGGCGGTGATGGTGGTGCCTGGACGCAACCCAAGCCGCACCCTGTGTTGCGCCGCGGCATTTTCGCTGATGTAAACGGGATCCGTTGGATGGAGGTACTGAACCAGCAGAATGGCGGTCATCAATTTCGTCGTACTGGCGGGAAACAGGGACTGATTGGCATTCTTGCTGTAGAGGATATCGCCGGTCTCGGCGTCCATCACGATGGCTGCCTTGGCGTTGATGAGCACGCGTTCCGGCGAGTCCGCCCAAGCGAGCAGCGGCTGACACAGACAAGCCACCGCGGCGCACAATGCTGCCACGAACCGCAGCCAGCGGATCCGTAGACCCGCGTGCAGCACTCGGTCCACGTTCAACACCCCTTTTTGTCATACGGGTTTAACGTGGACCGGAGTTGTGCCGATTATGCCGTGCTTTCCTCCTGCACATCGGGGTGTACAAGGATGCGCCGCGCCACTGCCTCATCGAGCGCATAGGTGGCGCCGCGAACCTCTACCTGAATGCCTGCTTCATACGGCGAGGCCGGTCGCAGGCGCCGCACGCGTTCCCCAGGTACAAGCCCGGCGCGGTGAAGGAAGCGCAGAAGATCCAGATCTTCTTCTGCAAGTTCCACGATGCGAACCACGCGCCCCGCGGCCGGCGCCGGGAGATCCGACAAAGGGATGCCCCGCGGCTGCGTGGCGCCGGATCCGGGAATCACATTGCCATGGGGGCAGGTGGTGGGATGCCCGAGGCGTTCGAACAGCCGTTGCTCCACGAGGGGAGACACGGAATGCTCCAGTTTGGCCGCCTCCACGTGCGCATCCGCCCAATCGAGCCCCAATTCATCGGTCAACCAGCGTTCCAGCAGACGGTGCCGGCGAACGATGGCCTCCGCGCGCTCCTGTCCCCTGGGTGTGAGTTGAATCACCTTATCCGGACCGGATTTCGCATACCCCAGCTCCGTCAGGCGGTGAACCGTCTGGGTCACCGTGGGCCGTGCCACACCAAGGTAGTCCGCCAGCCGGGAGGGAGAAACGGTATCCCCTTCGGTGTCGAGGATGTAAATAGCTTCCAGATACGCCTCGATACCGTGCGTTTTTCCCATGGCACTCCCCTCAATCGGCCTTCCCGACGGTGACCTGACCCCACACCTCATCCGCCCAGCGAAGGGTTAACTGCGAGCCAGCCTGAACAGGTCCAACACCCTCCGGCGTTCCGGTGTAGAGAAGATCATCCGGTCCTAGACCAAAGTGTTCACCCACGTACTGCACCAGATCTGGCACGGGAAACAACACATCCGCCAGCCTTCCGGTCTGCACCCTGCGCCCGTCGATATCCAGGCTGAAAGGCGTTTCCCACAGCTTGTCCCAATCGACGACCTCGTGTACATCCGTGATCAGCGCCGAAGCCCGGAAAGCCTTGGCAAACTCCCAAGGCTGTCCCTTCGCTTTGAGCCTGTTTTGCGCGGCCCGATCCGTCCAATCGATACCCAGCGCCACACCGCCCACGACGTCCTGCAGCGCGAGCCCGGGCGCCCAGGCGCGCTTGAACCACAGGACGACCTCGAGTTCGTGGTGGACCACCTCGCGGCCTTGGGGCATCACCCACAAGCCTTCCGCAGGGGCCAACGCGTGTGTGAATTTACCGAAAACAATCGGCGCCTCTGGCACCTCGTTCCCCAGTTCCAAGGCATGATCTCTATAGTTTCTCCCGATGCAATAGATGTTTCGAACCGTCTCCACCATCCGGCCGGCCGTGCGCACCACACCGCCCGCCGCGCTTCCGTCAGCCATCCCTCATCCTCCGTTCACTGTCCGCAGAACTCTTCTCATCCCGGCGCTGAAAGTGCCTGCCGTACGGCACGCTCCGTGGCTTCGCAAAGCCATTTCGCTGCAAAGCGTCGGATCTCCTGCATGGAAACGCCCGCAGGCGAAGCAGCGTACACCCCGGCAGCGCCTCGTTCACGAAGTGCCTGCCAGCCTTCGCCGAGCGCGCCGGACACCACCAGACAGGGCACACCCCGTCTCAACGCACCGGCCAGGACGCGCGACGGCACCTTGCCCATCGCCGACTGTCCGTCGGTTTGCCCTTCGCCCGTGATGACGAGGGCCGCCTGCGCCATGCGGTCGTCCAGGTTGCACACCTCGGCCGCCCAATCGGCCCCACGGAGCACGCGAGCCTGCCCGCTCATACGCAGCGGCAACGCCGCGCCGCCCGCCGCGCCCATTCCCGGCTCGGACGCGATATCCTCCGGAACCTGCATGGCCGTGCGCAAAAGCTGGGACCAGCGCTGCAGTTCGCGATTGCGCTGCAAGATGCCGGCACCGCAGAGACCCTTCTGCGGTCCGTACACCGCGGCGGCCCCCGCCGGGCCGCACAACGGATTGGTCACGTCAACCGCCAACACCCACTGAGCGGCCTGCAGTCGCTCGCGAAAGGCCGTGGCCTCCAGCCTGGCGATGTGTGCAAGCTGCAGACCGCTCGTGCCATCGAGGCGGGCGCCGTCCCCATCATACGCCTGAAGCCCCAGGGCGCAGGCCAGCCCAAACCCACCATCGGTGGTCGCACTGCCGCCCAGCGTGACATAGATGGTGCTGGCGCCGCGTGCGAGTGCCGCCGCGAGCACGAGACCGGTGCCAAAGGTGGAGGCACGAAGTGCAGTAGCGACCGTGCGTTCCGCTGGCGCGATATGCTCTAGGCCGGAGGCCGCAGCTAGTTCCACCACGGCTGACCCGTCTGGCAACGTGAGATACGGCGCGGTGATGGGCCGGTGCAGTGGATCCACCGTCTCCACGAAGACGCGGTGCCCGCCCAGGGCGAGCTCCGCCACGTCCAGCGTGCCCTCACCGCCATCCGCCATCGGGCACAGGTCAATGTCCGCTTCCGGGACCGCGGCACGCACACCTTCCGCCATGGCCCGCGCAGCCTCCGCCGCCGTCAGGCTGCCCTTGAAGGAATCCGGCGCCACAACGACGCGCATACGAAGTCAGTGCGCCTTGGGCGCGCAGTACTGGTCAAACAGCGCCTTCAGCCTGGCGGCGACATGCTCGGGGCTGGTCCCCTCGATGTCACTGCGGTGAAGAACGCCCACCAGCTTGCCGTCCTTAAACAGGAACATCGAAGGCGAGGACGGAGGCATACCTTCGAAGTATTCGCGGGCCCGCGCCGTGGCCTCCTTGTCCTGCCCCGCGAAGACGGTCACCAGCCGATCCGGCACGCGGTCGTTCTGCAACGCCAGCGCCACCCCGGGCCGCGCGATTCCACCCGCGCAACCGCAGATGGAGTTGACCACCACGAGCATGGTGCCCTCCTTCTGTGCCATGACCTGGTCGACCTCTTCAGGCGTCCGCAGTTCCTGAAAACCGATTTGGGTGAGTTCATCCCGCATCGGCTGAATCATCATCTGATAGAAATCCAATTCCTGGGCCATGATCTCTCCTCCTTCGCGCAAGAATGTGCGCCTTCCTTGTTCATTATAACGCGATCCGGAAGACCATGACAGTTTGCCGACAGTCCCGATGGCCCATCGGACCTAGTCCGAATGCACGGTTGCATGAGGGAAGTCGGGACGGGTATAACTGGTTTGAACTCGTCCATGCCATAGATAAGAAAAGAGGACCTGCTGATGCAAGATCTGTTCCTTCGCGCGTGCCGGCGCGAGGCGGTGGAGCGTATGCCGGTCTGGTACATGCGCCAGGCTGGGCGTTACCAACCGGAATACCGCCGAATCCGAGAACGGCACACGCTCTTGGACATTTGCCGCAACCCAGCCCTGTGCGCGGAGGTGACGCGCCTCCCTGTGGAGCAACTGGGCGTTGACGCGGCGATTCTGTTTTCCGATATCATGGTCCCGGTAGGTGCCATGGGGGCATCGTTTGAGATCCGAGAAGGTGTCGGCCCTGTGGTTGCGCAACCCATCAGAACCGCAGCCGATGTGGCCCAGTTGCGCCCGCTGGATCCGGACCGCGATGTGCCCTATGTGCTGGAGGCGGTGGAACGACTGGCGTCCACGCTCGAGGTGCCGCTGATTGGATTCGCCGGCGCACCGTTCACACTGGCCAGTTACCTGGTGGAAGGGAGACCGTCGCGGGATTACCTTCAGGTCAAACGCCTGATGTGGGCTGATCCCGAGGCGTGGCGTGCGCTGATGGAAGTGCTCAGCGACATGGTTGTCACCTACCTCACGGCACAGGTCCGGGCAGGCTGCTCGGCCGTTCAGGTGTTCGACAGTTGGGTGGGCGCGCTGAGCGTGATCGACTACGATCAGTACGTCTTCCCCTACATGCAGTACATCTTCTCGAGACTTCGGCCCTTGAACGTCCCGCTGATCTATTTCGGTGTGACCACAGGCGAACTGCTGCCAAGAATGGCAGAGACGGGAGCCACCGTGATTGGCCTGGACTGGCGGGTCCGCATCCGTGATGCCCGCGCGCGCACCGGGGACCGGACAGCGCTGCAGGGCAATCTGGACCCGGCGCTGCTCGTCGCACCATGGTCGCAGGTGGAAGCGCATGCTCGGCGAATCATAGAGGAAGGCAGTGAGGCCCCGGGGTTCATCTTCAATCTCGGACACGGCGTGATCCCAGAGGCAGACCCGGAGACACTCAAGCGCTTGACCGCGTTCGTGCACGATTACAGCGAGCATTACCTGGCAAGCCGGCGAAGGGGGGTGCAGCAGTGAACGAGCGCATAGGGGTACTCGTGATGGCGTACGGGACACCGCAGAGCCTGGACGAGGTGGAAGCCTACTACACGCATATCCGCCATGGTCATCCCCCGACGCCTGAACTTCTGGCGGACCTCATCCGCCGGTACCAGGCCATTGGTGGTGTCTCGCCCCTGACTGCCATCACCCGCCGGCAAGCGGAGGGCATTCGGTACTGGCTGAGGCACCGCCAGCCGAACGTGGACTGGCGAATCTACCTGGGGATGCGGCACGCCCACCCTTTCATTAGCGATGTGGTCCGGGAGATGCTGCGCGACGGGATCACACACGCCGTCTCGCTGGTGCTCGCCCCGCACTACGCCACGATGAGCATCGGCGCGTACCAGCGCGCCGCCGAACAAGCCTCCGATGGCCGTCTTGATTGGCAGCACATCGACCATTGGCACCTGCATCCCGGGTATCTGCAGGCGGTCGCTGCACGGGTGCAGGCGAGTCTGCGCGCCTTCCCGGATCCCGGCGGAGTCACGGTGGTCTTCACGGCCCACAGCTTACCGGAACGCATCCTGGCGCAGGGAGATCCTTATCCACAGCAGATCCGGGAAACCGGTGAAGCGGTAAAGCAGCAGCTCGGGCTCGAACAGGTTCGTTTCGGCTGGCAGAGCATGGGACGTACGTCGGAGCGCTGGCTTGGGCCTGACATCCTGCAAGTGTTGGACGAGCTTGCCAGCGAAGGTGTTCAGGACGTCCTGGTTTGCCCCGTCGGCTTTGTCGCAGATCACCTTGAGGTGTTGTACGATCTCGACATCGAAGCGCGCAACCACGCAGACCGGCTGGGCATGCGCTTCGCGCGCACACCTTCATTGAACGATGCACCGGAATTCACCGCGGCGCTGGCCGACGTGGTGGCCACCCGCTGGGAGATGTCCCGGGGAGGGACGACGGGATGACGGATCGGCACGTGGTGATCATCGGCGCCGGCATCACTGGACTGTCGGCGGGGCTGCAACTCAGGCGATGGGCGGAACAGGCCGGGGTGGCGCTGCGCCTGAGCATCATCGAATCCGACGAGCGAGTCGGCGGCAAGATCCGCACCTACCGTGAGCAGGGGCTCGTGGTCGAAGCGGGCCCGGACTCCATGCTGGCGCGCAAACCCGCGGGTCCCGCGCTCGTCCGGGCGCTCGGTATAGAGTCCGAGATCGTCCCTATGCCACCATCCCGCGGCGGCGTGCATGTCCTGTACCAAGGTCGCTTGGTCCCGATGCCCATGCCGACCATGCTGGGGATCCCGGCCGACTGGCGTGCGCTGCGAACACCGCTGCTGAGTACGGGTGGCATGCTGCGGACCCTGGCCGATCTCGTCCTCCCCCGCGTCTGGAAGGGCGAAGACATGTCGCTTGGGCGGTTTCTTCGCCGAAGACTCGGTGACGAGCTCGTCACACGCCTGGCAGAGCCCATGATGGCTGGGATCTACGCGGGCCGAGCGGATGACCTCAGCCTGCTCTCGACATTTCCCCAGTTAGCGGAAATGGAGAAGCGCTACGGAAGCCTGCTCCGCGGCGCCATGCGCAGTCGCCGCCAACAGCCGGCCAGCCCTGGAAACACAGGTCGTAGTGCGTTCATCACGCTGCGTGGTGGATTACAGACGCTCGTCGAGCGTCTCGTCGAGGCCCTGCAGCCATGGGCGGCTATCCACCTCAATACCCGGGCGCTCGAGATCAGCCAAACCCCGGGTGGCCGGTATCGTGTCACGGTCACATCGCTGGGCCAGCGCAACACGCTGGTGGCCGATGGCGTGATCGTCACGGTGCCTGCTTACGCCGCCGCACCTCTGCTGCGCAAGCTCACCCCCGCGGCGACTCGGCTGGAGACGATTGCCTACGTATCGACGGCCACCGTGGCGATAGCGTATCCGGCCAGCATGGCGCCCCCCATAGAGGGATCGGGCTTCCTCGTTCCGCGGGACGAGCCGAGCTTCATCACAGCGTGCACCATTCTCTCTCGCAAGTGGCCGCACACGGCACCGGAGGACGTGTGGTTGGTGCGATGCTTTGTCGGACGGGCAGGGCAGCAGGACGCGCTGCGACTGCCGGACCCGGACCTCATCCGTGGCGTCCGGGAACAACTCGAAGGCTTGTTTGGACTGCGAGGACGCCCCCTTTTCACCCGCCTGACCCGGTGGCTGCGGGCCATGCCGCAATACGGCGTAGGCCATCGGGAGTTTGTGGCACAGATGGAGCAGACCCTGCGCGATGCTGCGCCGGGCGTCACTATCGCCGGTGCGGGGTACCATGGCATCGGCATCCCGGACTGCATCGAGCAAGGGCAACGTGCGGCGGACACCATCTGGAAACATCTGAACCTCCCGCTGCCCGCCGATGCTTCCTCCGCGGATGGTACCGCCTAACACTCGGTGATGGCAGCAGGAATTTCCGGGGTCACTGTCGAAATTCACCGAACTGAATCGGGATCTCGGTGAGGTCGGTGACCATGGAACATACCCAGATCAGAGCAGGAACGGATGACCGGCTTCGCCGGGAGGCACGGTGGCAGTCCGTGTGTCAGCGTGCGCTGGAACGGTTCTCCCTGTGTCACGAGATGGATGAGGCGCTCGGCCTCCTCACCGACACGCTCGTGCACGGACTGGCGGCGGACGCGGTGGCTGTATGCCTCATTCAGCCCAACACGGGTCGCGTGGAGGTCATGAGGGACATCGGGAATTTGGCGATGCCCATTCAGACCTTGCTCGCCGCCGGCACGGGGCAAGCTTGGTACGCCGCCGCCTGCGACGCAGCGCGGGCATGGCCCGTCCATCAAGCCCCTGGCTATCGCGCTTGGGCCTCGCTCTTCACCACCCGCGGCCTTCACGCCGTGTGGCTGACGCCGCTGATGGCGCGCGGACGCGGCTACGGCTGTGTGGTCTGCGCGTGGTGCACACCCCCGAGAGCCAACCGCATCACCTGGCTTGAGGTCCTGACCACGGGCTTCGCCGGGCATTTCTGGGCGATGCAGGAGGCGATGCGGGCCGACACCACCAAGCTCCACAGTCTTGCCGCCCTGGGTATCGCCCTCGAGTCACGAGACGGCGAGACCTTCGGTCATACACAACGCGTGGTGCGCGCGATGCGCCGGTTCATGCACGCCAAAGGTCTGGAGGCCGACCTGATAGAATCCGGTACGGTGGGTGCGTATCTGCACGATATCGGCAAGATCTCCGTACCGGACCAGATTCTGCGCAAACCCGGACCGCTCACGCCGGAGGAACGCGAGTTCGTGCAGCGGCACACGGTGTACGGCTACGAGATCGCCAGGAGACTCGCCTATGTGGACGATCCCGCCCTGTCCGTGATCCGGCACCATCATGAGCGCTGGGACGGCGCCGGGTATCCAGACGGTATCGCGGGCGACAGCATCCCGCTGCTGGCACGCATGTTTGCCATCATCGACGTCTACGACGCGCTGACCCACGCACGTCCCTACAAGCGCGCGTGGCCAGTTGCGGAAGCGCGGGCTTATCTCGCCAGCGCCCGAGGCACCCAGTTTGACCCCGAACTCACGGATCTCTATCTCGCGCTTCTGCAAGGTTCCGCATGACATCAGGAATCGGAAAGAACGCGGAAGATGATTGGACAACGCACACCGCCTGCGTTATAATCGGCAACTGTCGTGATCATGGGGGCGGAAGGGGTGCTGGTGCCCCCCGCAGCCTTCAAAGCTGGCCGGGCGGCACGGGATGTCGCCGGTGGGTTCGATTCCCACACGCTCCCGCCACAACACGCAGGCATACAATCCGCTGACAGCATCCACACTAAGGCCGATGCGATATTCTGCGGAGGTGCAATCAGGATGGATGTCCAGCGGGCGCGCGAGATCATTGAATCGCCGGAGATCATTCCGGTGGTCTACCGCGGAAAACCGGTTCACCTCGATGAGGTGTATGAGAGCACCGGATACGTCAAGGTGCATTACGAGGATGGCACTGAAGTGAACGCTCCGGCCGCGGAGCTGGTGGAACGCCCGTCGTAGTCCACGATGCTGACCATAAATTTTCCACCGCAGAGCCCGTCCGCACAGGACGGGCTTTCGGTATAATGGGCGATAGCCAACCTGTGCAAGGGAGAGACGCCCATGAAGTGGATCACTGCGCTGCTGTGCCTCGCCGTCGCGGTCTGGACATTCTGGCAATCGTATCAGATAGCATCCGCCGGCGTCCTCAACAACATTCCACAGTTGCAGGGAGACGGTGGCGGCGGGCTGGTGTTCGCCGTGCTCTGTGTGGCGGCAGCGCTATTCACCCTCTGGAGACCATGGATTGCCGTCGTGGTCCTTGTGGTGAACGCGCTGATAATTATCCTCGTGGGGTTTCTGTTCGGCGACAGCACCGTGTACCTCTGGGCAGGTGCGGCCTTGGTGCTCGCCATTCTCAGCGCGGTCGCTCATCGGCAATGGCGGATGCGGCGGGAGATGTCGGGACTTCACTTCTATCGTTGACGTGAGAACGCGGCGAACCGGGCGGCTCGCCGCTCTGGTTTGGCCACGCGAGCGGCCTCACGCATGCTCCGCCAGATCCTGAAGGAATGGATTCCACTGCCGCTCATGCTTCATGACGGTTTTACCCATGTGCCCTGGATACAGGATCAGTTCGTCCGGCCAGTCGAGCACACGTTTCAGTGAGCGCTGCATGGCCGCCGGATCTGACCCTGGGAGATCCGTTCTGCCGATGCTGCCGGCAAACACCGTATCCCCCGTAAAGGCAATCTCATCCCCCACCAGACAAACGCTGCCCGGCGAATGCCCTGGTGTATGCCAGATACGGAACCGAAGGCTCCCCAACTGAACCTCATCGCCTTCGTCCCACGTCGCGTCGGGCGGTGCAAGTGGCGCCATGTCTCGGCCCAGCCACTGGCGTACCGTGAGGTGCACCGTGTCCCACAGCGGTCTGTCCGCCGGATGAATGATGGCCGGCACGGGAAAGTGACGCCGCAATACGTCCACGCCCATCACGTGATCCAGGTGCGCATGCGTGCACCAGATGGCCTCCACGCTCAGCCGCCGTTCGGTCAACCAGGAGATCACCGGTTCCAGGGCGAGATCGCCCGGATCAATGACAACCGCCCGCGCTCCTGGCGAATCCGCCTCCGCGAGGATGTAACAGTTGGACGCGAACGGGCTGACGACAAACGATTGGATGATCATTGGGCATCCCCCCGACTGTCGATGATCAGCGTCACCGGGCCGTCGTTGACCAAGGAGACCTGCATCATCGCGCCGAATTGTCCAGTCTCGACATGGACACCGCGTGCACGCAACGCCTGGTTGAAGGCTTCGTACAGGCGAACAGCTTCGTCCGGTGCGGCGGCTGCCATGTAGTTGGGGCGGCGACCTTTGCGACAGTCACCGTACAGTGTGAACTGTGACACGGAAAGGACGGCGCCTTGTGCCGTGAACAGATCATGATTCATCTTGCCGTGCTCATCCGGAAAAACGCGAAGATACGCCACCTTCTCGGCCAGATACTCCGCATCGGCCTCCGTGTCTCCTGTGCGCACACCCACGAGAACGAGAAATCCTCGGCCGATCCGGCCCACGATGTTATCCTCCACGCGCACCGCCGCCTCGGAAACTCGCTGAACGACTACGCGCATGCTCACCCTCCCTCATCATGACCTGCGATGCCACCTCTACTGCATCAGACGGCGCACGCTGTGGATGTCCTTCAGGCGCTTGAGACGCTCCACCACCGCGCGGAGGTGTTCGAGATTGCGGATCCGCATGCTGAGATGCACATGAGCAATCCGTCGGCTGTCGACCCTGCCGCTGACCGCGGTGACATCGGTTTTGGTTTCCGCCACGGCATTCATGACTTCATTGATCAGGCCCGGCCGGTCGAGCCCCTTGAGTTCCAGCTCCACCCGGTACGACTGATCTGCCCCGCTCGCCCACTCCACCTCGAGCATGCGGTGGCCCTCTTCCTTGAGCGATGCCACGTTCGGGCAGTCTTGGCGATGGACCGACAGCCCGCGGCCGCGCGTAATGAAGCCGATGATCTCATCACCGGGCACAGGATTGCAGCACCGCGCAAAACGGATGAGCACGTTGTCCACGCCTTTCACGCGCACACCGCCCTCCGCCGGGCGACCCACCGGTTCCTCGCGCTTCTCGAGCACCACCGAATCCGGCGGTGGCGCCGGCTGCTCACGCCGATAACGCTCCAGCACCCGGCCGATGACCTGTTGAGGGCTGACGCCGCCGTAACCCACCGCGGCCAGCAGGTCCTCCTCTTTGGCGAAGTTGAACTTCGCGGCCGCCTCCGTCAAATACGGAGACGACAACAGCTTCGCCGGGTCCAAACGTTGCCGCGTCAGCTCACGCTCCAAAAGTTCACGGCCGCGCTGGATGTTCTCCTCACGACGCTCCTTCTTGAACCATGCCCGAATCTTGCTCTTCGCCTGCGAGGACTTGACGATTTTCAACCAGTCCCGACTCGGACCATAGCTGTGTTTGGACGTGAGGATCTCGACAATGTCGCCTGTCCGCAGTCGATAGTCCAGCGGCACAATCTTACCGTTCACCTTCGCGCCAATGCAGCGATTGCCAATGTCCGTATGGATGCGGTAAGCGAAGTCGATGGGCACGGATCCCGCGGGCAGCTCAATCACATCGCCTTTGGGAGTGAACACGAACACCTCGTCCGCAAACAGGTCGAGCTTGAGCGTCTCCATGAATTCCTGCGCGTCGCGGAAGTCCTGCTGCCACTCCAACACCTCGCGGAACCAGGCGAGCTTCTGGGCAAACTTGCCCTCCGCCCGCTGGCCCCCCTCCTTGTAGAGCCAATGCGCCGCAATGCCGTACTCGGCGGTTTGGTGCATCTCCCACGTCCGGATCTGAATCTCGAGCGGCTCTCCCCTCGGCCCGATCACGGTGGTGTGCAGACTCTGGTACATGTTCGCCTTCGGCATGGCGATGTAATCCTTGAAGCGCCCGGGCATCGGCTTCCACATCGTGTGAACCACGCCCAGCACGGCGTAACAGTCTTTGACACTGTCTACAATCACGCGCACGGCAAAGAGATCGTAAATTTCACTGAACTCCTTGTGCTGTGTGACCATCTTGCGGTAGATGCTGTAGATATGCTTCGCGCGCCCGGACACCTCTGCCTGGATGTCGAGCGCGCGCAGTTTCTCCCGCAAAATGTCCATCACCTGCCGGATGTAATCCTCGCGCTCCTGCCTTTTCTGCGCCATGAGATGGACGATGCGGTAGTACTCCCGCGGATTGAGGTAGCGCAGCGCGAGGTCCTCCAGCTCCCATTTCATCGTGTAGATCCCCAGCCGATGCGCGAGCGGCGCAAAGATCTCCAGCGTCTCTCGAGCCGTCTGGATCTGTTTGTCCGGGTCCTGATAGCGCAGCGTCCGCATATTGTGCAGCCGATCCGCCAGCTTGATCAACAGGACACGAATGTCCCTGGCCATCGCCAGGAACATCTTGCGCAGATTCTCCGCCTGCTGCTCTTCCTTCGAATCAAACTTGATTCGTTTCAGTTTCGTCACGCCGTCCACCAACGCCGCGACCTCACTGCCAAACTGGCGCACAATCTCCTCATCCGTCACCCGCGTATCTTCCACGACATCGTGAAGCAGGGCGGCTGCGATGGTGGTCGCATCCAACTGGAGGTCGGCCAGGATCCAAGCCACCGCCAGCGGATGCGTGATGTACGGTTCGCCCGACTTGCGCAACTGACCCCGGTGTGCCTCCTCCGCGTAGGCATAGGCGCGGCGCACGAAGTCCAGTTCCTCCGGTTTCAGATACGCCGCGAGCTTCTCGCATAGCGCATCCATGGTCCTCGGTGTTGCACGCTCGTCCCGGCTTGACACGGACGTCGTGGAGTAACCCGCATCCATCCATCGCACCTCCCTGCCCACACATCGCCGCGGGCTCAATACTGGACCAAGGTCCGAATGGGTACATCCCGCAGACGCGCGCGTCCGCCGAGATGGGTCAATTCAATCAAGAAAGCAGCGCCGACAATGCGACCGCCTAGCTTGTCAACCAACTGCATGGTCGCTGAAATGGTGCCGCCGGTCGCCAGGAGATCATCCGCGACCACCACCTTCTGACCTGGAGCCAGCGCATCGCTGTGAATCTCGAGCACATCAGTTCCATACTCCAACGCGTATTCCACCGCTGTGGTCTGCCACGGCAGCTTGCCCCGTTTCCTGACGGGCACAAAACCGACACCGAGCGCGTACGCGAGTGGCGCCCCCACGACAAAGCCACGAGCTTCAGGCCCCACGACAATCTCCGCTCCACAGTCTCTGGCGAACGCGGCGAGATCGTCGATGGCAGCCCGGTAGCTCGGCCCATCCTGCAATAGTGGTGTGATGTCACGAAACAGAATGCCTGGTTGCGGGAAATCGGGAATTTCCCGAATTTTATCCCTAAAATTCATATCCTCGCTCCTCTGGCGTCACCCCGGCCCGCGCCGAGCGCGCGCATCACACAGGATTGGAGGTGATGATGATACGGACCGGCCTCTCGCAGGTCGCGCGGGGTGACTTGTTCATTCACATCATACGCGCTCTCTTGACGGCGCGCAAACCCGAGATCCACAAAAGATTCCAGAACCATTTCGGCATGTACCGGATTGGCCGCGGGTACACCACGACAAACATCGTGCACGGTGACGCGCCGGCGGGCACGAAGGAGACGGTACACGTCCGTAAAAACGTCCCGCTCCACCACATCGTGCACAGACAGCGCGCGCGTGACACGCAGGCGCGGTTCCTCTCGGTCGCGCCAAACGTTGACCTCGGGCGTCACCCACGCCACAAGGGTGACACCCGGCACCAACCACGGAACGTCTCCCGCTTGAAACCACACCAACTCCGCCCGCACCGTTTCCTCGCGGACCACCATCTTCAGGTGAACCCCGTCCGCACCAAATCGCCTCACATCGTCCACCCGGACGGGCCCCACGAAACAGATCACCGGTGGGTTGTCGGGGCCATAGGGTCGAAACCGGTCCGCCCATTGACACAACGTGAGCGATACATCGCGTAAAGGCAGGTAATCGTCCGTCCACAGCGCCGCGGTCTCGCCGGAGGTGACGGACATCTGCAGTTCTCGACACGCCTCATCAAACGCGGCTTGAAACACGCGCAAGGATATGCGCTCCAGATGCAGACCCACGGCACCCGCGTGACCCCCGAACGTAGCGAGATGCGCCGCGCATCTCTTGACCGCGGCGTGCAGCGGAAACCCAGCCGGCGCTCGGCCAGATCCGCGCAGAACCTCACCGCCGTCGTCCGCCAACACGATGGAGGGACGCCCCAAGGCGTCGGCGAGCTTGGCCGCCACAATCCCCACGATGCCGAGGCGCCACGGGCCCGCGACGACCACGCCGGAGGGCGCGGGGTACGGGATGGCGGCCAATGCCGCCGTCACGGCCTCGGCCGTCTCAGCACGGCGGCGCTCGTTCAGTTCCTCCAACGCCGTCGCGTAGGCGTTCGCGCGCGCGGCATCCTGGGCGGTCAGCAGTGACAGGGCGAGCGCAGGATCCGCCATTCGACCCGCCGCGTTGAGGCGTGGAACGATGCGCCAGACAAGGTCCTCATCACTGCACGCCCCCGGTACCACACCGGCCACAGCACATAATGCCTGCCATCCGTGCGCTGTCGTCGCACGCAAGGCATGCAATCCAGCGCGGACGATACGCCGATTCTCGCCGCGCATCGGCATCACGTCCGCAAGCGCGCCAATCGCCGCCAGGCCCATCAGATACAACCGAAGCTCGGCATCCTCGCTGTCCGTGCCGCCGACGGCGTCGAGCAGGGCGGTGGCCACCTTCCAAGCCACCCCGGCGCCGGAGAGTTCCCGAACGCTGGGGTCCGTCGCGCGAAGCCAGTGCACCAGCGGCACGTCCTGCGGAACCTCCGCGCCCGGCTCGTGATGATCCGTCACAATGACCTCCAAGCCACGGCTCAGCGCGTAGCGAACAGCGTCCGCCGCGCCGATCCCGTTGTCCACCGTGATAAGCAGGCGCGCCCCGGCCTCCACTGCTCGCTCCACCAACACGGGGCTGAGGCCATAACCGTCGCGTTCGCGGTGCGGGAGCACGGACACCGCCTTCACGCCGACCGCTCGAAGGGCCAGCCCGAGGATGGCTGTCGCCGTCACACCGTCGACGTCATAATCACCGACGATAGCCACGCTGTCGCCAGACGCGCGCACCTGAAGGATCCGCTGCACCACGCCATCCATATCGGCAAACGCGTACGGCGAGGAGAACGGGCGTCGCTCGGGATCCAAAAATGCGGCGGCGGTGTCCGGGTCAAAGCCGCGTGCAGCCAGCCACCGAGCAACGCGCACCGGCACGTCCAGCATCCTGGCCAGCGTGCTGACCACGTCCGGGTCGACGCCATGGGCAGCCCACAGGGGAGGGTACAAACTCATGACCCTCGCCCTTCCTGCTCAAAGTACGGATTGACATGCACGAAGACATCGAGCACGTTCGGATATGCCTCCATCGTACGCCTCTTCACCTGAGCCGCAATCTCATGGCCCTCCGCCACGCTGATCTCCGCCCGGACACCGATCTTGACGTCGATGATCAGGTACCGGCCGTGATCGCGCACACGGAGTCCGTCGACGCGAACAACGCCGGGAACTTCCTCCACAAAGCGCGTGAAACCTTCGACCGCCTGGTCATCCAAGGCCGTATCCATCAGCGTGCGCGAAGCGTCGCGGACAATCTCCACCGCCATCCGGAGGATCAGCAGGGATACGAGGATGGCGGCAAGCGGGTCGCTGTACAGCAGCCACCACACGTGCACGCGCCGCCCGACCAGCGCGAGCACAATCCCGGCCAGGGCGGCCGCAGACGAGAGGACGTCGGAACGGTGATCATACGCGGAGGCGAGCAGGCTGCGGCTGCGCAACCGCGTGCCGAGGGTATAGCTGTAACGGAACAACGCCTCTTTCACGATGATGCCGACCAACGCCGCGACGGCGGCGGCCACATGCGGTTGCGACGGCGGGGACCACAAGCCGCGGACCCCGCCCACTCCCACGTCGATGCCCGCACCCATCAGAAGGAGCCCGACGAGGATGCTGCTGATCATCTCCGCCTTGCCGTGCCCGTAGGGGTGGTCTTGGTCTGGAGGCTTCGCCGCAATCCGCAGACCGATGATCACCGCGGCCGACGACACCACATCCGCGGCGGAGTGGACCGCATCTGCCACGAGAGCACGGCTGCCCGTCCACCAGCCGATCCCGCCCTTGCCCACGGTTAACAGGACATTCACCACGGCGCCGAGCCACGCCGCCGTGCGCGCCGCCCGCTCTTCCGCATTCCCATTCAACGCCAATGCACGCCTCCTGTGAACACAGGCGCCCCCGGTGATCGGGGGCGCCTCCGGAGAAATCATCACCGCGGAAACATCAGACGGCACCGGACTCCGCCGTCTGCGACCGTTTCATCCCACGTCCGCGCCACAAAAGCCAGAGCGGACTGGCGATAAAGATGGAGGAATACGCGCCGCTGATCAACCCGACGATCAGCGCGAACGTGAAGTTGTGGATGGTTTGACCACCGAACAGGAACAGCATCACGGCGGCGATGAGCACCGTCACCACCGTGTTGATGGAGCGGCTCATGGTCTGCCACAGACTCTTGTCGACGAGGCGTTCCAACTGCTCGAACGTCTGCGGCGGCGCAACCTTCAGGTTCTCACGAATCCGGTCGAAGATCACGATGGTGTCATTGATGGAGTAACCCACGATGGTCAGCACCGCGGCCACAAACGTCAGATCCACCTCGAGCCGAAGCAGCGCGAAGACAGACAGCACAATGAAGGCATCGTGCAACAACGCCACGATGGCAGCCACGGCAAACCGATATTCAAAGCGGATGGCCACATAGACCAGGATGAACAGCGATGCGAGAAGCACCGCCCACACCGCTTTCCGCGAGGTCTGTTGCGCCACCACCGGATCCACGGAGCGAACCTCGGGCTCGACGGCCTTCGGGAAGTATTTCTTCTGCGCCGTGGTGATGGCCGCAATCTGATCTGGCGTCAGGGTCTGGGGCAAACGCACAACCGCCGTATCGTTGCGAAGCCCTGCGACCGTGATGGAGGTCGACGGAACCGAAATCCCGACGGATTGGAACATCGCCTGCACGCGCTGGGTATCCACCGGCTGGTTGAGTTCCATTTGGATCCGGGCACCCGCACGGAAGTCCGTGCCGAGATTGAAGCCCGAGACCAGAAAAACAATCAAACCTGCCAGCGTAATGAGCCCCGATATCAGGAAGAACCAGCGGCGGTGTTTGACAATCGAGAAGTATGCCTTCATTCAGCCGTCGCCTCCTTCCTGACGCCGTACCACCAGGGCGAGCGCACCGCACCGGATCGGGCAAACAGGAAAAGCATCCAGCGGCTCAGCCAGACGGCAGTGAGCATGCTGACCACGATGCTGAGCATCAGTGCCACGGCAAAGCCACGGATGTCACCCTGACCGAACCAATACATCACGGCGCCGGCAATGAAGGTTGTGACGTTCGAGTCGAGAATCGTGCGCAGTGCACGCCGGTTCCCCACCTGAATCGCCGATTGCAGCGACCTGCCGTTGCGCACCTCATCCTTGATGCGCTCATACGTGATGATGTTGGCGTCCACCGCCATGCCCACACCAAGCACCAACGCCGCCAACCCTGGCAGCGTTAGGACCACATGCAAGCCCGCGAACGTCAACAGCAGCAGATACATGTACGCCACCAGTGCGATGTCCGCAATCAACCCCGCCATGCGATACAGGACCAGCATGAACAGGAAGATGAGGACGATGGCCGCAAGCCCGGCCCACAGAGTGGCCTTGAGTGAGGCGTAGCCCAGGGTCGGCCCAACGTTCATCGAACTGACCAGTTTGAGCGGGTAAGGCAAGGCACCCGCGTTCAGTTCCTTGGCCAACGTGGCGCAGGCGTCCAGCGTCGTGAGATTGCCGCCGTAGATCTCAGTGCGGCCATCTGAAATGATGTTTTGAATCACCGGGTCCGTCAGCAACTGGCCGTTGAGAAAGACGTACAGCTGCTTACCGAGATACTGCTTGGTGATCTGCTGCCACTTCGCAGCGTCTTTGAACGTCACGGTCACGACCGGCTGGCCCGTCTGCGGATCCGTGCCTGCACTCGCATCGCTCTTCAGATCCTTGCCAGTCAAGAGCAGCGTCTTCGGATCCGGTACCCAGGTACCATCCTGCTTCTGCGTGGCACTTCCATAGATCCGCAGGTCCGCCGTTTGACCGATCTGCTTTTCCGCCTCAGCCTGATTGAACGTGCCCGCGACCTCCACGCGGATCTGATTGCCGTTCTCCAGTTCAATGATAGGGGAACTCACCCCAAGCGCGTTGACGCGCATCTCCACGGCTTGCACCGCAGCGTCAATGCCCGTTTTCGTCAGGGGATTGTCCGCTGTTGGCTCGATTTGATAGAGAAGGTCGAATCCGCCGCGCAGATCCAATCCGAGCGGAATGGACCGCCAAAGCCGCATGCCTGTCGTGGCCGTGAGCCCCACCACAACGAGGGCAATCAAAAGAAACGCTGTAAACCGGCCCCATTTCATGCCTGCCTGTCCTCCTCAACCACAAACAATCCAAGTATACTGGACGGCCGATCTCAGCGTCAATTTACACCGGTTTCCACTCTTCTCACACGCCCTCTCGCCAAGCGCTGAGCGTGGCGTAGTGCATGAAGGTCCCCGGCTGCAGTCCCAGAATGGTCGATACCATCTCGTGCAGGGCGCGTTTCCCTTTCGTCATCTGCAGCACGCACGCCCAGATGTCCGCACCGGTGACCTCCTCGTAACCCATGAGCCGGAACTCGCCAGCCTTGATCTGGCAAAGCCACTGCAGTTCGTTGCTGTACGCTTGCCAATCCACCGGCGTGAACTCCTGGTCCTCGAACTCCATGGCGATGCCTCCCGCTCTCTCTGGACTCATCGCATGGATTCGGTATATCACCCCGCGTTTCCTTCTCGGCCCGTCGTGATACGAGGTACGAGCCGTGCATAGGTTGTACCGTACACGTCCTGGGGATGGACAGCGAGGGGGATGTCGCCTCGATGGCCCAGCGTTCGTTTCTGCACGGTGCGTTCGTCCTGATGGCGGCGGCCCTGTGCACACGGCTGATGGGATTTGTCTACCGCATTTTCTTAACACGGTACATCGGATCCGAAGGCATGGGTTTGTTCCAGATGGTATGGCCCCTGCTCAGCCTCATCCTGACCTTTGTGACCGCCGGCCTGCCGGTGGCCATCTCCAAATTGATGGCGGAAGCCTATGTTCAGGGCGACCGGGCGAAGATCCAGCGCATTCTGAGGTTGAGTGCTGCCGTCATTGGCGTGATGGCCGTGCTCTTCACCGGTCTGATGTGGCTTGGCCGCGGCTTCATCCGGTCGCATTGGATCACGGACCCGAACGCGTACCCCACATACTTGGCGATGATCCCGCTCGTCTCCGTGATCGCCGTGGCAAGCATTTTTCGCGGCTACTTCCAGGGTTTGCAGGATATGAGCCCTCCCGCGTGGGCGTCGGTGATTGAAACCGTCGTTCGCATCCTCAGCATCTTCGTGCTCGTGGTCCACTTCGTCCCCTATGGTTTGGCATACGCTGCTGCTGCGGCCATGCTCGGCCAACTGTGCGGAGAACTGGCGGGGCTCGCCTGGCTGGTGTTCACCTATGTACGCCGCGCACGACCCACACGGCTGCTTCCATCCGCTCCCCTGCGCAGTGAGGAGAGCGTACGGCACACGGTGCGCGCTCTCGCGGAGGTGGCAGTCCCCGTCACATTGAGCCGCTTGATTGGTTCGCTGATGTGGGCCGCGGAACCCGTCCTCGTCACTCGCTCTCTACTCCACGCGGGTGCCAGCACAGCCCAGGCCACGATGTGGTACGGCCAGTACGGCGGCATGGCGATTCCCTTGCTGGTGTTCCCGACGGTCATCACAGGGGCACTGGCGACCAATCTCGTTCCCGCGGTGTCGGAGGCCGTGGCGGACGCCGCCCGCGGGCGGGTGGTCACGCGCGTGGTGCAAAGCTGGCGGGCCGCAGCGGTCATCGGCTTTCCGGCAAGTGTCGTACTCACCGTCCTGGCCACGCCGCTGTGCGGGGTCATCTACCGAGAGCCCGAGGTGGGACCGCTCCTGGCCGCGATGGCACCGTGTGGGTTTCTGCTCTACCTGCAGGGGCCGCTCGCTGGAGTGCTCCAGGGGATGAATCGGGCCGGCGCGGCCATGCGCAACTCCGTCGTCGGCGGACTCCTGCGCTTGGCCTTGATTGTGCTTCTCGCGTCCAACCCCAAACTGGGCATCCTCGGCGTGGCGTGGGCGACGACGCTCTCCACCTGTGTGACGACCATTCTGCATGCCGTGACCGTCTACCGTCAGGTGGGCTTCCCGGTGGACGTCGAGGACACGGCCAAGATTGCGGTGGCCGCGCTCGCTGTGCTCATGTACCTGGAATGGATCCTGCCATCCACAGAAAGCATCAGCGGCATGGCACTGCTCGTGGGGATCATGACGGCCGCGTGTCTTTACTTCGTGCTCTTATGCGCCTTCCGCGTGATCACGTCGAACACCGTCCGGCGGATCCCGCGCATCGGCGCCGTCCTGGCGAGGATTGTGTCTGCCATCCCCTTCGCCATCTAACCCGCGACAGGATAGGCTCAGGACTGACGGCGTTCTTCTGCGTCGTGGTAGGTGTCGATCTCGTCTTGAGGATCGATGAACAGCGTGCCCGACTCGTCGATGGCCGCGTAGAAGACGTCCTCCAGCCTGTCGTATCCGCGCTTGCCCAGTTCCTGGCGCAACCAGTTCTCATCGCGTTTGAGTATACGCAGCGTCTTGCTGACCGGCTGACCGTCCACCACGAGCGGCATGGGGATGGTCGAGTGATTCACCGCAATCCGCAGATCCTCAGGCGTGGCCGGACGCTTCTCCGGTTTCGGGAAGACACTGAGCTTCCCAGATGTCTCGAGGATGGCGAACTCGACATCGTTCACACTCGCAAAGCCCTTCTGACGAAGCTCCATCAGGAGGTCATGCATGGTGTACCGAGATCGGCGCATCTCCTTGTCCCGAATCTGTCCATGCTCAATGAGGACCGCCGGTTCACCCTCGACGAGATGACGAAAGCTGTGGCTTTTCATGGAGATCAGTGCCACGATGATCTGCAGAACGACCAGTGCCGCAATCGCGACGAGGGACCGCCACAGCGGAACGGAGGTCTCCTCCATGGACAGCGTGGACAACTCGGCAATCATCACCGACACGACGAAGTCAAACACGGACAGCTGTCCAATCTCGCGCTTACCCATCACGCGCAGCGCAATCATCACGTAGATGTACAGCACGACGATGCGCACGCCAAATGCCCACATCGGCAAATCGCCCATCATGGTCAAAGCGCCTCCCTCAGCCATTGTCGGCGTCGCGGCCGACGTTATTATGGCCGAGGAGGCGCTGCCTTCATGCCGTGCGTAGCGATAGCGGTGCACCGGCGGCCGCCGACATCACGCCAGCGATTCTCCGGCGGGGCGCAGCCGCGTCACCAACTCACGGATCTCATGCAGCACCTGATCCGCGTCGTGCGTGCCACGGAAGACGCTCACGGCGTACCGAGGTTGCACACGAATGGCCAAGCCCCCACCGCCTCGGAACGCGTGCGTGGACAGCGCGTTCACAATGCGCTCCCCAATGACACGGAGTTCGTCGTGGGTTCCGCCCGGTACTGCGACGACAATCACGTCATCCGCATAGCGACAGGCGAGGTCCGTCTGGCGGAGACAGTCCCTCACCACAGTCCCAACTTCACGCATCACGGGATCCAGGGCACTCGAGCCCAGCGCGTCCTTTAAGCCCGTGAGACTGTCGAACGCCATGCACAGAATGCCCCAGCCGGTGTCCCCCAGTGCAAAGTCCTCGCGCAACCGCAGACTCAAGAAATGCACGGTGTACAGGCCGGATCCCGAATCCACGAATAGATCCGCTTCGAATTCGGACGTGTAGAGCACCGTGCGATTGCGACCGCGCTGTTTCGCTCCCCAATACATGGCGGAGTCGGCTTTGAGCAGCAACTCCCGTCCGTCGCGCCCGTGCTCCGGGTAGCTGGCAATGCCGCAACTGACGGTCACCGTGGGCAAGGCGTGGCCTTCATATTCCACCACATGCCCGGCCACCGCCTCACGCATCTGCTCAACCCACTCGTAAGCCGATACACCGGACAACGGCAAGATGAGGGCGAATTCCTCACCACCGTAGCGGGCAACGACACTCTCCGGGCCGGCCATCTGCGCCAACAGGCGGCCCACCGACCGTAGGACCGTATCCCCGGCCAGATGGCCGTAGGTGTCGTTGAACTTCTTGAAACTGTCCACATCGACGACCGCCACGGACAACCGCCCACCCGCCGCCTCGGCTTCACGTAACTTCCTCTCCAGCGCGTCATAGAAGAAGCGATAGTTGTACAAGCCTGTTGCGCCATCGCGCACAGACAGGTCCTGCAACTCCTGGTACAGCTTCGCATTTTCAAACAGGACGCCAACCTGCCGAGCCAGTGTCCAAACATACTCGCGCATCTCGCCGAACGCATAGGGTCGCGATGAATAACACACGATGACGCCGTGGACGTCATGCGGGGTTCGCATCGGAAACACCGCGAGACTGCGATAGCCGGCGGACTCTTCTGGTCGCACACGCCTGTCCCGCGTCACATCCGGCACGTAGACCATACCCTCGCCGTACAGCACATGCCACACCAAACCACCATCCGCGCGGCTTAAGCCCGCCAGGTCAAAGCGAGACGACGTATGGAGAGGGTAGATCACACTTGGAAGCAGTCTGTCTCGCTCTTCATTCAGCACATAGACCGCGACCGCCTCCGCATAGGTCATCCCCGCTGCAGTTTTCGCCACCGCCTCGCTGATTCTGTCCACGTCAAACTCTGCGACAAGTTGCGTTGTGACCACATGGGCCTGTTGCAGATACGTCAGATGATGATAATTGCGCAGCGTGATCCCCAGGACCACCGTCGGCAGCATGATGAGCACCGCAATCACGGGGTGCTTCGGCGCAATGGTGATGAACAGCGCTGTCAACGGTATGCCAATGACGAGATTGAGGGTATCCAGCCAGAACACCCGCCAGGCATCCTGGACCTCAAACTGCCCGTTGAGCCAGTTCAGGCTTTGAACGAGCGCATGGTTCACCACTAAAAACACACCGCTACCCACACCACCCGCCAGCAGCGTCCACCAACCGAACGTGCCTGGGGTGAGCTCGCTCTGAAACAGGCCGATCACGGCCGAACAAGCGAGGGAACTCAGCGCATATTGCCCGGCATTGAAGACGACGGTGGACAGGCGCATCTGTTTGTACGTCAGCCATGGATAGACCAGGGTGGCAATATAGATGGCCCATGCCGCCACCGAGGCATCGTAGACCAAAGTGAGCCCCACCGGTAGGCTGATCAGCAGGGACCCTTCCACTTTGCCAAAGGGAACGGGCACAGCATTGATCAGAATGGCCAACAGAAACACGATAAGGACCATCCAAAGGTTCTGATGCCAGAGCGCCGGAATCGTACATCCGACCGCTGCTGAGCCGAGGATGCCGACACTCCACTCGTAGGCTGTCGCACGGCGCACTGTGTTCACGTCCACCGTCTCACCCTTCAAGGTGCAGGTGCCCAACTGCACCTCTGTTCTCTTTTCCCAATTGTAGCACAGCGTCATAGAAAATGGACAAACGGCATAAAGATTTAGAAAGCGATGCATGAGAGGAGGAACATCGGTGATCCGCAACGCAGCGCATGACGGACGGACACTGCGCCGCCTTCCCGTGGCTTACGGCGTGCTGTGGGGCATGGTGGTCGCGGTCGCAGGCATGCTGCTGACTGCCGTATGGATGCACGTTCGAACCCTAGCCGACGCTTCGGTAGTCACCCTGGCATACGGCATTCACTGCCTCGCCGTCGTCGTCGGCGCCATCTTGGCAAGCCGCGCCGCCGGCGAACGCGGATGGTACCACGGAGGTCTGACCGGCCTCATCTACGCCGTCATCATGTGGGCACTGAACCTCATTCTCTATCACACCTTCACAGTCAGCCCGGGTGGTCTTTTCCGCATCCTGTTGATGGCTGTCATTGGAGCGTTCGCCGGGATCATCGGGGTGAACACGGTTCGTGACTGATGGGCGCCCTCACCGGCAAACCGATTTCGGATTAAGCTTCGCTTTCCGCTTCCGCCTTGGGTGCCGGTGTCACAACCCGCAACACGGCCCGGTTGTCGATTTCCAGTTCCACATCTGGGGCCACACGGACGAGGAGAATATCGTCCTGTACACCGACAACCTCTCCGTAGATGCCGCCGGCTGTCAGGATCTTGGCGCCGGGCCCGAGTTGCTCCATCATCGTTTGTCGCTGGCGCTGCTGCCGCCGTTGCGGCAGGATCATCAGCGCGTAGAACACCGCAAGCATCAACACAATCAGCAGGATGCTGCCGTAATTCTGCACAGCACAGGTCTCCTTTCGTCGTGTTACTCCATCTGACCGTACATCTCATAGAATTCCCGTTTGTATTCCAAAAACCTGCCTGACTCGATGGCATGTCGGACTTCTGCCATCAAGGTCAGGAGAAAGTGCACGTTATGCCATGTCGTGAGCCGAATCCCGAGAACCTCATCCGCCTTGAGCAGATGGCGTATGTAGGCGCGCGTGAAGGTTTGACAGACACGGCAACGGCAGTCTTCGTCCAGCGGTCGAAAATCTCTCGCGTAACGCGCGTTGCGGACAACCAACTTGCCCCGGCGCGTCAGCACCGTGCCGTTGCGGGCGATGCGCGTCGGGAGGACACAGTCGAACATGTCCACACCGCGCTCAACACCCTCCAACAGGTCCTCTGGAGTCCCCACACCCATCAGATACCGCGGCCGGTCCTCCGGCAGCAACGGAACGGTGACATCCAGCATCTCGTGCATCAACGGCTTCGGCTCGCCGACGCTCAGACCGCCGATGGCGTAGCCGGGCAGGTCGAGATCGATCAACTCCCGAGCAGCCACTCGCCGTAGGTCCGCGAAGACGCCGCCTTGGACAATGCCAAACAGCGCCTGCTCGTCAGGCCGCCGATGCGCAGCACGACAACGCTTGGCCCAATCCAACGTGCGTTTCAGCGAAGTTTCGATGTACGAGCGCTCGGCGGGGTACGGTGGACACTCGTCGAACGCCATGATGATGTCTGCGCCGAGCCGGTTCTCGATGGCCATCACCGATTCCGGTGTGAAAAACAGCGGTCTACCGTCGATATGCGAGCGAAAAGCGACACCCTCGTCGGTCACCTTCCGGAGGTCGTTGAGGCTGAACACCTGAAACCCGCCACTGTCGGTCAGGATGGCGCGGGGCCAGCGCATGAACGAATGCAATCCCCCGGCCTCCGCCACCAGATCATCGCCTGGCCGAAGATGAAGATGGTATGTATTAGCGAGGATAAGGCGCGCGTCCAGCTCCTCCAGTTCCCATGGCGCCATCGTCTTGACCGTGGCCTGTGTCCCCACAGGCATGAATACCGGGGTCTCCACCACGCCGTGAGGCGTGGTAAGCCTTCCCCGGCGAGCACGCGTGTGGGGGCAACGCGCGAGAAGTTCAAAGCGCAGCGGGCTCGTCACGGCACAGCCACCTCGGCTCGCCGCGTAATGAACATGGCATCACCGAAACTGAAGAACCGATAGCGCTCGCGCACCGCCGTCTCGTATGCGCGTTTCGTGAAGTCGATGCCCATCAACGCTGCCACAAGCATCATCAGCGTGGATTTGGGCAGATGGAAGTTTGTGATAAGCGCGTCGACAATGCGGAAACGATATCCCGGGTACACAAACAGATCCGTTTCTCCTGATCCGCTCCGCAGCTCACCGGATGCGCCGGCTGCTTCGAGGGTGCGCAGCGCCGTCGTACCGACAGCAATCACCCGCCGCCCTTCAGCTTTCGCCTGGTTGACGGCCGACGCGGTTTGTGGGCTGACCTCATACCACTCGCTGTGCATGTGATGCTCTTCGACGCGCTCAACCTTCACCGGTCGGAATGTACCAATCCCTACGTGCAGAGTGACGAAGTGCACCTGCACCCCCATGGCGCGTACCTCATCCAACAGTTGTTCCGTAAAGTGCAGACCGGCCGTGGGTGCTGCAATGGATCCCGGTTGCTGCGCGTATACCGTCTGATACCTGTCCTGATCCTTCAGGGGTTCACGAATGTAGGGTGGCAGCGGCACCTCGCCAGCGCGCTCCAGAAACGCCTCCATCGGCTCGTCCAGGTGAAAGCGGAGCACACGCATACCTTCGTCTGCGGTTGCCGTCACCTCGGCAGTTACGCGCCCATCGTCAAACTGAATGACCGTTCCAGGCCGCAGCCGCTTCGCCGGTCTGGCAAGCGCCAGCCACTCATTCTCCGCGTCGTGTACGGGACGCACCAGCAGGCACTCCACCCGCGCCCCAGTGTCCGCCTTGGTCCCGTACAGGCGCGCGCGCAACACCTTGGAGTTATTGAGCACCAGCACATCGCCAGGACGAAGAAAGCGGCCGATATCGCGGAAACGGGCGTGCTCAATCCGCTCGTTCACCGGATCCACCACCATCAACCGCGAATCGGCCCTGTCCTCCAGTGGCGTTTGAGCAATCAATTCTTCCGGGAGTTCGTAATCAAACAGGTCCACACGCATGATGTTCAACCCTCTTCCCACACCATTCGCGGGACCCATTATACGTGAAGGAAGAGTCCGGTTCAAAAAGAACGCCGCGTTCATCGACCTCCCAGCAGACCCTTGGCTACACCGCCGACGCCCTTCACCACGTTAGCCAAGGTGTTCGCCGTACCGCCGACCAGATTGCCCACCGTATTGACGCCGGAGCCGACGGTGTCAACCACACCGCCGGCTGTTTGGTTGATCCCGGCCACCGTTTGGTTGGTGACGTTGGCCAGTGTGCCTGTGACATTTTGGGCTGTGTTGCCAGCTACCGGAACATCGATGGTCACATTGCCAATCTGAACCGTCACATGTGACCCGTTTCCTTGCGTGGTGTGAAAGGAATTGGCACCGTTCCCGTTCTTCGTCGCGTCCGACTTGTTGTGCCCTTGGCCCTTTCCATCTGACGCTGATCCCACTCCGGGACCGTTGCCGCGCGCGTTGCCGGGCAAAGCCGACGTATTGCCATCGCCCCCGGCAGTGATGTTGGGCACATTGGCAGCCGGCGCGTTCTCCGCCGCGTCTGCTGGCGGGGTGGATGCATTCTGGCCCGCCACCTGCGTAACCCAAGATTGCAACTCATTCACGTTGGTGGATTCCAACGTCTTCATCCAAGTCTTGGCGTTCGGCTCACTCAGGTAGTGAGCGAGTGTAGCACCCTTGAGGCCATCCACCGTTCCAGTGTAGCCTTCGCTTCGCGCAATCAGATACGCCGCGAACCGTCCTGGAGACAGGTGTGCGGTCTGCGCTGCCTGCCACAGGGCAGGTGCCATACCGAGCGTGAAGACCTGCGGGTGAACCACGTTTAACACCGGATCGGAAGCCAATATGCTCATCAGCGATTGATCCAACTGCGACCGCAGTGGCTCCACATCCACGCCTGGCGTGATGGGGCTCGCGGTCACCACAATGCTGTCACCAGGCGCAAGCACCTGCGCCTCTGCGGCGGCGTCCAACCAAGTGTCGAGCGCTGCGACCACCGGCTTGCCGGTCAGTGTTCGCTCGGCGAGCAGGCGCTGACCCTTGGCATCCGGAGAAGTGGCGGACGTGACGCGAAGCTGCTTATCCACCTGCAGGACGAGAGGTGGATCTCCATCCACGGAGACCATCGCCCATGCCTCGGCGACAGGGGGCATCCACAGCCGGAACGCTAGTGCACCGACCGCAACGCATGCCGCCATGCCCACTGCGCCCCAGCGCGTCCAGCGACCTGTTTTCACGGGAGGTCGCCGTCGCCGCCGAGACCGCGCATCCGCCGGGATGGCGGATGTCTCCCACTCGACCTCGACGCCTACAGACATACCCTCCCGAAAGGGGATGCGACAGAACTCCCCGTCCGGGGTCAAAACAATGGCATGGGCCGGATCCACCTGCATGACGATGCCCGTCCTGCGCATGTCCGGTGCCCCCTCCCGTCACTCCGCGATGTAAGACTTGAGATATTGAAAGTCCCCGCACAGCAACAGCACAATGGCGAGGATGTACTTTCGCTGCCGTTCCATGGTCTTGCGCGATACGCCTGCACGATCCTCGAGCCATTTCAGCGGCAGTGCATGCCGCTCCCAGACATAGCGGCGCATCTCCTCATCCGCAGCCACGAGGCGCGCCACCTGCATCGCGTTTCGCCGAGCGTCCTGATGCTTCGGCGATACGTCGACCAAATCCCCGAAGGACAGCCCGAACTCGGTCAACAGGCGAGCGTACTCCTCTATCTCCTGCCGCCGCAATGCCTGCTCCTCAGCCTGCTCGTGCGCTTCCAACGATGTCTTGATCTCGATGTAGTTGACGACGTTATCTTCATCGTCCGCCACATCGAATTCTGTCCACGGCACGCTGCGCTGCTGAGCGCGCTGCGACCGAAAATAGTCGATAAGGCGGCGCCGGATGATGGTCTCCGCGAAAGCCAGGAAGTTCACCTGCTTGCTCGCATCGAACCGGTCGATGGCTTCGTTCATCCCCATCAGGGCGATGCTGAACTCATCATCCCTATCCCGATCAATATAACGGCGCGCCGTCTGCGAGGCGATGCGCAGGATAAACGGGGTGTATGTCCGAATCAGTTCATTCCGCGCCTCATCATCGCCGGACTGAGCAAGTTCCAGCAGGTTCTGCAAGACCTTGCTGTCCTCGCTCCTACGGCGCCGAAAGGGCAAGACCCCCACCCGGGCCACCTCGCTCTACAGAGATTCGCACGTCGTCAGGCATTTCTAGGGGCACTGAGAACTGCACCCCGTCTCGGGCACTGGAAGACCAAAGTGACGCCATGTTCTCGCTGTGGTGACACGTCCGCGCGGTGTCCTCTGAATGAATCCCATCTGCAGAAGATACGGTTCGTACACGTCCTCAATCGTGTCGGCCGGCTCGCCCACCGCAGCAGCCAAGGTGTCCAGCCCGACCGGGCCGCCGCCGAATTTCTCCAACATGGTCCGGAGGATTTTGTAGTCGAGCTCATCCAGCCCTGCTGTATCCACGTGTAACCGGTCCAAGGCACGCGCTGCCACATCCGCCGTGATCACCGAGGCCTGTTCGACCTGGGCAAAGTCTCGCACGCGCCGCAGGAGACGGTTGGCAATCCGGGGCGTTCCGCGTGCACGCCGCGCAATTTCCAACGCTGCCTCGGGATCCACCGGAATTCGCAGAATGTCGGCGGAGCGGCGGACGATGGTGGCAAGATCCTCCGTCGAGTAGTAATCGAGGTGAAGCAGAACCCCGAACCGATCCCGCAAAGGTGCCGATAGCAGCCCTGCGCGCGTGGTGGCCCCAATCAACGTGAAGGCCGGCAAGTCCAGTCGGATGGTTCGCGCGCTCGGTCCTTTGCCGATAAGAATGTCGATAGCGAAATCCTCCATCGCCGGATACAGCACTTCCTCCACCGCCCGAGACAGCCGGTGGATCTCATCGATGAAAAGCACATCGCCGGGCTGCAGATTCGTCAAGATGGCAGCCAGGTCGCCCGGCCGCTCGATGGCCGGTCCCGACGTCACGCGGATCTGCACGCCCAACTCGTTCGCAATGATCATCGAAAGCGACGTCTTCCCCAATCCCGGCGGCCCGTACAGCAACACGTGGTCCAATGCTTCGGCCCGCTCCCGGGCCGCCTGGATGAACACCCGAAGGTTCTCTTTGACGGTCGTTTGACCGATATAATCGTCCAGAAAACGCGGCCGCAGCGAATCGAAGACAGCGTCTTCGCCGGACCACTGGGGGGATACGATTCGTTCTTGTTCCATCGCGTTGTTTAACTCCTCCCGGCCCCAGGTCTGGTCAGACGCGGGCCAACTGCTGCAAGCACAGGCGAATCAGCGTTTCCAACGGCCGGTCCTCAGGCTCACGCAGCACCTGTTCACACGCGATTCTGGCTTCTCTCTCATGATATCCCAGTGCTGTCAGAGCCTCAACGACTTCCTGGACGGCGCTCGCCACCCCTGGCTGCCCCCGCTTCGGCGGGTCTTGTCCGATGTGCGAAGCGGTGCGGAGCTTATCCCTCAACTCCACAATCAATCGCTGCGCCGTCTTCTTGCCAATGCCCGGCAGGGAGGCCAGCGCCTCCACGTCCTCCTGCACCACGGCCTGGACGAATGAAGTGTAGCTGGTGGCGGAAATGATCTGCATCGCACCTTTCGGACCGATGCCGCTGACACCCAGGAGGAGTTCAAACCAGTCTCTATCCGCCTGCGTCTCGAAACCGAACAACAGCTGCATGTCCTCTCGAATATGATGATAGGTGTACAGGAGGATGTTCGCATTCGGTTCAAGCCTATGCGCGAAGGGCTCTGGAATATACACGCGATACCCAACGCCCTGGACATCGACGTCGACAAAGCCGGGACCCACGGTGTGCACGCGTCCCCGAATAAAAATGATCATGCGCGATGTCCTCCCCGGGGGCTCTGCATGAGCAGTGAGGCGCTATGCGCGTGCGCAATCGCCGCCGCCAGAGCATCCGCCGCGTCATCCGGCCGCGGACATTCAGCAAGCCCCAGCAGGATCCTGACCATTTCCTGAATCTGACGCTTATCGGCACCACCATACCCCGTAACCGCCTGCTTGACCTGCATCGGAGTGTATTCATACACCGGCAGTCCGGCCTGCACAGCGGCAAGCAAGGCAACACCACGCGCGTGTCCGACGCGAAACGCGGTGGTCGTATTCCTATAGAAGAACAGTTGTTCCACACTCACACAATCCGGCGTGTACGTCGTGATGATCTGACGCAGTTCAGTGAACAACACGTTGAGCCGCTCTGGGTCCGACCGATCCGGCGTCGTTTCCAGGCAACCATAGCCGACGCTGCGCAGCCTTGATCCTATTGGCTCAACGACTCCCCAACCCAGCCGGGCGATGCCCGGGTCAATACCCAGAATGCGCACCTGCGCCGTCCTCCTGTCCGCTCATCGTACTGATCATAACAGAAAACCAGGGAGGGACGAGTGCGGCAGCGACGAAAAAGTCCGCCGGCCCTGTCCGGCGGACACATCGACCGCATCCACATGCTCAAAGGAAGACCCTGTCACCCTCGGCAGGGAGTCTCACAATCCGTTCATAAACCGGCATGGCGAACCAACAGCCCAAAGGGTCATTCCGCCGCCAAGCGGGATGTGGCCCAGCGAAGCCAGCCATTGCATCGTCCCGGACCCAGCGCGTGACGGCCTCTACGTGGCCGTCTTCATACCACGTCAAAAACAGCGCGGCGTGCGCTTGCGACGACGGCGCTACGGCTGCCGCCTCGACCGTTTGAACCTGACCAAAATCGGTGACAGCCGGCGTGTCGGCCCATGCGGGCTGCGGACAGCCCCACATCGCTGACGCCGTGGTCAACACCGCCATCCAGCGCAGTTTCCGCCACGCACGTGTCATGATTGCCCACCTCGCGTCTCATACCCGGCATTTTCACCTTGACGCGTATAGCATCCCGCGCGCCTCCAGGATTATGCGAGGTTGGCTTGGCAGGCAGGAGGGCGAATCAACCCTGCGGCCATTCAGCATTCGTGTACACATTCTGGACGTCGTCGTGCGCCTCGAGCGCTTCAATCAAATCCATCACCCGATCCGCCGTTTCACCGCTAACTGGCACCGTCGATTGGGCCACATACGTGAGTTCCGCATCCTCCACCGGCAACCCGGCCTCCTCAACCTTCGCCCGCACTTGCGAGAAAGCTTCAGGCGCTGTGGTGATCACGTACACATCGTCCTCTTCCGCAAAATCATCGGCACCGGCATCCAGTGCCAACAGCATCAGGTCATCGGCGCTGAGCAGACAACCCTCACGGCGCACGACAATCTGTCCGACACGTCGAAACATCCAGTTGACGCAACCGGACTCTCCAAGGTTGCCGCCACGCTTGGAAAAGATGTGACGTACATCCGCCGCTGTACGGTTTCGGTTGTCCGTGACAATCTCGAGCATCACTGCGACGCCGCCCGGGCCATACCCTTCGTAGAGAAGCTCCTCATACGTGACGCCCTTCAAAGCCCCGGTGGCTTTGGCGATGGTTCGCTGGATATTCTCCATTGGGAGGTTGTTCTCCCGTGCCCGTTCGATGGCCACCTTCAGCCGAAAGTTGGTCTCCGGATTGCCGCCTCCCTCCTTGGCGGCGTTGTAAATGTCGCGCGACAGCTTGGTGAACAATTGGCCGCGGATGCTGTCCTGCTTCCCTTTCCTGCGTTGAATGTTATGCCATTTGGAATGTCCTGCCATAGGTCATCTCCTCTCCCGTGAAGATGCGTAGGCATCAGGAGCCCCAATCGCGCAGATATCGGAAATCGACGCCGACGGTGCGCGAGGACAATTTGGCGATCACGGGCGTCCTCCGCTTGTACTGATTCAGCCGGATGCGGCGCACCACCGTCTGGATCAAGGTCGGATTGTAACCCTTGTCCAGCAGTTCCGCAGGGGAGAGCCGAAGGTCCACCAACTGAAACAGCACCTCATCGGCCTCATCGTATGTGAATCCCAGTTCCCGCTCATCCGTCTGATCCTGCCACAGATCCGCGCTGGGCGGCTTGCTCAGAATACTCTCGGGTACGCCAAGCGCCGCGGCCAACTGGCGCACTTGGCACTTGTAAAGGTCACCGATAGGATTGAGGGCACTGGCGAGATCGCCA
This sequence comes from Alicyclobacillus sp., assembly GCA_023511725.1. GTDB lineage: Bacteria > Bacillota > Bacilli > Alicyclobacillales > Alicyclobacillaceae > JAIMAY01. The sequence goes on along the minus strand of JAIMAY010000001.1, from coordinate 59,158 downwards.
AACTGCGTGCCGTAGCCCAGCAACAACTCCGTCTTGTTGCTGGTCCCAAGCACGAGCGCCCGGTAATGCGCTGAGAGATCAAACAGCGTGGCCATGCGCTCACGCGCCATCCGGTTCCCCCGGCGCAGGAGGGAAGCGGGCTCCCCCAACAGCGCGTCCATCTGCGCGAAGTAGGCGTCGACGGGCGCCGTGATGTCCACAGTGAGCGCGTGTACGCCGAGCGCCTCCACCACCTTGCGCGCGTCGGCCAGGCTGTTGGGACTGCTCGTCCGGTAAGGCATCAGCACACCGTGCACCCGCTCCGGGCCAAGAGCGCGCGCGGCGAGAAACGCCACGAGCGCCGAGTCAATCCCGCCGGACAGCCCCAGCACAACGTCCCGGAAGCCGGCCTTTTCCACCTCTTCCCGGATGAACGCCGTCAGCACGCGAACGGTGAGGTCCACGTGAAGAGTCAACTGTTGTTCGATGTCCGGTCTCACCGCTCTTCCAGCCCCCTCACCGGTGCATGGCCACGGTCCGCCTCCATCTGCACGATGCGCGTCAGCTCCTGAAGCACCACGTCTGTTCGCTCATCGCGCAGGATGGGCGTCGTGAATCGTGCCCGGCGAACCGCACCGAGGTCCAGATCCGCCGTCACCAACGCCTCCTCCAACACGGGCGCCTCGCTGACCCAGTGTCCGTCCGGCGATGCGATGCACGACCCGCCAAAGAATGAGATACCGTCCTCGAATCCTGTGCGATTCACGAACACCATGTAACAACCGAACAACCTGGCATACACGTGCAACAGTTGGCGCCAAAACGTCTGCGAACCGAATTGGTTCTGATCGGTGACGCTGCGCGCCGGACTCGCGGCCGGCACGAAGATCACGCGCGCCCCGCCGAGCGCGAGCAGATACGCGCTGGATACGTGCCATGCGTCCTCGCAGATCATCATTCCGACGGAACCATGACCGGCGTCAAATGCGCGAAAGCTTCGGCCTGCCGCAAAGTCCCTCGCCTCATCGAACATGCCGTAGGTCGGCAGATACACCTTGCGGTGCCGATGCACCACGAAACCGCCGTGCGCGTACACGGCGGTGATATAGAAGCGATGGTCCGGGGATTCTTCCACGAAGCTGAACAGCACATCGATGTCGCGGCTCGCCTCTGTGATCCGCCGAATCTCTGGCGCATCCAGACTGCGCGCGACCTCGAGTACCAGGTCCTGCACCTGGTATCCCGTCAGACCCAGCTCCGGGAACACCACCAGCTGCGCACCCAACGCCCGGGCCTGCTCGATGTACTCGAGATGTTTCGCCACATTCTGCTCCACGTCGCCAAGCGCCGGGCGCAGCTGAGCCATGGCCATCCGCCAATCCGCCGGCATGGACGTCACTCCATTCCTCACACACCGGGTTCGCGGGGCCGTGGCCCCGCTGTCCATCCCCCAGTATATCGCCTGCGGGCGAGATCGCAATGGCGGAGCGTCAGTGGGCGCTGTCGACGGCCAACACGGCAGCCTTGACGTCTTCCGCGCGGCAGGCGGCGAGCACCCGCGTCTTGGCCTGCTCTGGGTAGCCCGCATCGGCCCAATCGCAAAGCGTGCGCACCGCCAGATCCGGAAACGCCAACAGCCGCCACAACCGTGCTTCGTCGCCCGCCGACAGGCCCGACGAGGCAACGTACACCGACACCCAGCGCTTGAGATCCCCTGGCTTGGGAAGACGGCTGTACACCAAATGGTGTACCACCTGCAGCACATCGCCGAGCGCATCATCAGGGGCAGTTTGGTCGAAATCGATCAGCGCAATGCGGCGGGGTGCCAGGTGCAGCATGTTATGCAAGGCGAGATCGCGATGACAAACCGTGCGACGGCGCTCGTAGGCGCTCCAGGCGTCGCCCCCGGTGAGCGCTTGCATCGCGGCCTCGGCTCGCGCCTCGAGTCGCGGCGTATACTCCGCGAGGGCGGGCAGCGCCAGGGCGCCCATTCGCAGGTTGCGGCGGAACAAGCTCCACTTGGTGTGGAGTTTCCTGCGCAACGGCCACGGATCCGGCACCACATGCCAATGCTGCGCCTCCTGCCGAAGACAGGCGTGCATTCGGCCAATGGCGGTGAGCACATCATCCTGCTCATCTCGGGCACCGCCATCCACGTGCCGCCCCCGCAACCAGGGCTGCACGTATCCACTGCAACCTGCGACATCGACCAGGTAACGCCCGGAGGACGTGGGCACCGGCCCGGCGGCCACGATGCCAGCTGCGCGCAGGCGGCGGCAGGCGGCGGCCACGTCGGCGAGACGCATCTCACTATCGAAGGGCCTGGCGCGCTTCCACACCCACCGCCGTCCGTCCGCCAGCAGCAGGCCGATCACGCTTCGCATTCGCACCATCGCCTGCACGCGCACCCCGTACGTCTGCTGGATCACCTCCGGGAGGTGCCGCCACATCTCATCCGGCAGCGCTGCCTGCGTCGCTCTCATCCGGACCCGCGCCCCCGTCCAGCGCCGTGTCGTGCACTCCACCCGGCGCCTCGGTGTCCGTGCAGGATTCAAAGCGGAACTCGTCGATAGTCCATCCGTCTACGCTCTCTTCCCAAGGGTCGGCGCCCTCCGTGCGCAGCGACGACTCGGAGTCTTCGTCGCGAAAGCTGCTTTCCCAGGCCCAGCTCGACTCCGGCCACCATGCCCCGTGCCACCATCCCCCGACGCCGGCGTGCCAGGGACCCCAATGGCCGAACGGGAGTGGATGCGGCCAACCGTAGGGTGTCGGTGCCCAGCGCCACGTGGACATAGGCATCGCGACCGCACCGTATGGCCGGGGCAGAGAAGGACCGCGGTAGGGATAATGGGTGTGCGGCCCCGTCCCGGGCGGTTCAAAGGGCGCCGTATCCATCGCCGGCATCGTGCCCGGCTCGGGAACCGGCTGCGCAGGTACCACAGCCCCATCCATGGTGGAGGACGGCGCCGGAACCGCTGCGGTGGGCTGCCCATCCGCAGTCGCGAGCGGCGACGTGGTCATCGGGATGTAAATGATCTCCCCCGGCTGGAGCGGCCGTCCTTGATGCATGGGATTGGCTGCCATGATCTGCGCCGCCGTCACATGGTACTGCTCCGCCAATGATTCCCACGTATCCCCTGCAACCACGACATGCGGCCAAACGAATCCGAGGTACGGGCCGGCGCCGGTTTCCTGCCCAGCAGCGGGCACCGGCGAAGGCGCTTTGCCCAGTTCCGGGATGGAGATCACCTGTCCAGGCACCAGCTTATCGGGGTCCTTGATCTGCGGGTTTGCCGCCATCAACAGGTGCAGCTTGACGCCCGTGGCCTTGCTGATCTTCCACAGGGTATCTCCCGGGCGAACCACATACTGTTTCATGCGCGATATGACCTCCCAGCGGACGAAGTGCAACGGATAGGTATCCGTCGCCGCGTCTGCCTCAGTATATGCGCCCGCCCAATCCGCGGCCTTCGTTCCCGAGCCCCGGTGCCTTTGAACAAACAAAAAAGGCGGCGCGAAGCGCCACCCGTTCAGGAATTCGGGGGAAATCAAAGCTTGAACCGGCCCACGGCGTTTTGCAGCGCCTGAGCGAGTTCCGCCAATTGATGTGCGGACGCCGCGATCTCTTCCATCGTCGCCAGGCTTTCCTCCGTCCCCGCCGCGTTCTGCTCCGAGCCTGCGGCCACCTGCTCCATGTAGCTCAGCACCGTCGCGATGGCGCCCATGGCCTGCTCGAGCAAAGCCGCCTGTTCGCGCACACTCGCCTGAATCGCTTCCGCCGCGGGGACGACCTGGTCCACGGACAGGCGGATGTTTTGGAATGCCTCGCGCGTATCGCGGGCGGTGGCTACACTTTCGCGGATGGAGTCGATACCACTCACCATGGCCTGCACCACACTGCCGGTGATCTTCTGGTTGTCGCCCACAATCTGGTCGATCTCGAGCGTCGCCGTACGCCCCTGCTCGGCCAGCTTGCGGATCTCCTGGGCCACAACGGCGAAACCACGACCCGCATCGCCGGCCCTGGCCGCTTCGATGGCCGCGTTGAGCGCCAGCAGATTCGTCTGGTTGGTGATGTGGCGAATGGTGGTCACAATCTTCATGATCCGCTCAGCCGACGCTTCAAGGGCCGCCACGTGCTTCTGGGTGGATCCCGCAATCTCCTCAATCCGCTGCATGGCGACGGTGACGCGCTCCACCGATTCCTCGCCATGGGCGGTGGTCCGCACCACCTCGGCAACCGCGTCGGAGACCTGATGCACACGTCGGCCTACCTCTTCGCCCTTATTCGTGACGGACAGCAGGCTGTTGCGCATCTCCTGCAGCGCTGTCACCGCCTGGTCGCTGATGGCCGCGAACTCTCCCGCGGTGTGCGCGATGTCGCTCATGGCCTTGGCGGTGTCATCGGTGGACGCCGTCAACTCCTCGGCGCTTGCCGCCACCGATTCGGCTGTCTTCACGATCCGCTCGACCAAGTCCCGCGTGGAATCCAGGAGTTGGTTGGTGACCTCCACCAGTTCTTCAACCTCATCGCGGGTCCGCACGCCGGTGATACGCCGGCTCAAATCCCCGCCTGCGGAAGCGATGTCACGGAGGATTTGGATCACGGTGCGCAGATTGCGCGGCGTGCGCAGCGTTGCAGGAAGACCGAAGATGAGTGCCACGAGCAGACCGAGAATCATCATCACGCCGGTCAATACGCGTGTCCACATCACCATGGCACGCAGCGCGGCCACGGTGTCATGCATGGCGGACTGGCTCTGCGTCACCAGCTTGTCCAGAATGGTCTCAATACTCGCCGCCACCTCCGCCTCGTCACCGGAGGCTTCCTCGCTCAGTGCGTCCTGTCCCCGACCCGCGTTGCGCATCTGAATGAGCTTATCCGCCTCCGCGGTCCATGCCGTGAGGCTTTCAGAGATGGCGTCCACCTGGGCACGCGCCTGGGCATCGTTCTGCAGCAACTGCCGAAGCGTCGCCAAATCCTGGCCGCTGTTCTGTTTGGCCGGTTTGTACTCGTCATCCAGCGCCGGTTCTGCGCCGGTGATCAGATACTCGCGCAGACCGGCCTGCATCGACAACACGTCCTCTTTCAGTTGGTGTGCTGCCCCGACCACACGCGTGCCCTGGTTGGCTAGATTGGAGAGATCGTTGTTGAGAATGGCCAGCCGCCATAGACTCAGCGCCCCAAGGACCCAAAGGACGATTAAGAGTGCGAGAAAAGCACCACCGACACGATAGCGAATCGATACCTTGCGTCTGTTGCCACCGCCTGTCCGCATGAGGTTCACACCGCTTACCCCTTCTCCTGTGTAGTTCGCTTCGGCAGATATCCGTCCGCGGAAGCCGCGCCCAACGTTGTGGATGTTTTCATTCTACTGAAAATCGCCGTTGGGATCGACAGGGTTCGACGCCATTCCGGGTCCCCACCAGCGTGGAACATCGCCGACAAACACAAAATAAGCTATCGGCTGCCGGGTGTGAACCTGGACGGGCTGGGAGATGAGCGGTGAGATCACCAACACCTCGGCGGTGACGTCGAGATAAAACGTGTGCACCGTCTGATTGACGCCCGCACTCCGCACCTGCGCAGTGAGGTCCGTACGCACATGGCCCGAGAGGCGAATATGCACGGGAATGCGCGGCCCGGTCCCCGAAAACAGCACGGACCCTGCCACTTGCCCCACGGGAACGGACAGGCGTTCGTCTGCGAGCCTGCCGAGTGCCGCTTCCGCCTCTTGCGAGGCAGCGGTCTCCAGCGCGGCGAGTGTTCCGACGTCCACGCGAATGACACGCGCGCCCCCATCGTCCTCCACATGAAAGAGCGTCGCCCCATCCGCGCTCTGCACGAGCGCCGCTGCAACCGCCTGGGAGACCGCGGTGGACGCCGCATCCACAGCGATGGCCCGCGCTGCCGCGCCGACGACCGGCCGGACGCGCCATTCCGCCCACTGCACGGCGATGAGGAGCAGAAGGATGAGACCCGCCGCCATCCACGGCCACCGTGGAGTGGCGGCTCGACGGCGGGATCGAAAGCGGCGAGGTGCCGTGCGCATGAAAAATCCCTCCTCCGCATGTATACGCGAAGGAGGGACACGCCACACCAGGCGATGTTGGGCTTCGGTGTCAGTTCGCGGCGAAACGCACGACAAAGTAGTTCCGCTTACCGCGGCGAATGACCAGATAACGTCCGTGAAGCCTGTCGCCTGTCGCAAACACGCGCTGAGCGTCCGTCACGCGCTCCCCGTTGACCCATACCGCGCCGTTTTGCACGTCTTCGCGTGCTTGACGCCGGGATGAACAGGCACCCACCTCCACCAGGAGGTCAATCAATCCCGGTTGTGCATCCGCAGCAAGCGTCGCCGAGGGTACGTCTCGCAACGCGTCTTCAATCTCCTCGGCGCTCAGTTCGCGAACCTCCCCGTTGAACAGTAGCTGTGACACCTGGGCCGCACGCTCCGCTGCAGCACGGCCGTGAACCAGCGCCGTCACCTCATGGGCCAAAGCGCGTTGCGCCGCGCGAGCCTCGGGACGCTCCTGCAGTTCGCGCTCCAGCTCTTCAATACGAGATCTGTCCAGGAATGTGAAGTACTTCAGGTATTTGATCACGTCGCGGTCATCCGTGTTGTACCAGAATTGATAGAACTGGTACGGCGAGGTCTTGCTCCCGTCCAGCCACACGGCCCCGGACGCTGTTTTCCCGAACTTCGTGCCGTCCGCCTTGGTGACGAGCGGAACGGTCAGCCCGAACGCCTCACCCCCGCTCACGCGGCGGATGAGTTCGATCCCGGCCGTGATGTTCCCCCACTGATCACTTCCGCCCAGCTGAAGAATGCAGCCGTGCTGCGTGTGAAGCGTCAGGAAGTCGTACGCCTGAAGGATCATGTAACTGAATTCCGTGTACGAGATGCCGCGTTCCAGCCGGGACTCCACCGATTCCTTGGCCAACATATAGTTGAGGCTGAAGTGCTTGCCGATGTCGCGAAGGAAGGTGATGACGTCCAGACCCTGCGTCCAATCGTAATTGTTGGCGAGTACCGCGCCATTCTCAGCAGCATCAAAATCCAGAAAACGCATCAGTTGTTCACGGATCCTCGCGCTCCACGCCGCCACAACGTCTGTGGGATTCAGTTGGCGCTCGGTCTGCCGTCCGCTCGGGTCACCGATCAAACCCGTTGCTCCTCCCACCAAGGCGATGGGGCGATGCCCGGCCAATTGAAATCGGCGCAGGGTGAGAATGGGTAGCAGATTTCCGATATGCAGGCTGTCGGCGGTCGGGTCAAATCCCACGTAGAGGGTGATTGCACCCTCATTCAGTCGCTGGGCCAGTTGATCTTCGTCCGTCACTTGATGAATCAGACCTCGCCAGCGCAAATCCTCTAACAATGCGTTCACAGGTTGGTCCTCCCCTGATCATTGGCGCCTATCCCCAGGCCGGGCACACACGCCATGCGAACAGGCTGTCGCAAAAAAAGCCGCCGGCGCCTGCGGTGTGGCACCGACGACTCTCCGGCCTTCGTTGTGCTGCAGTATAGCAGATTCGTCAGCGGCAGTCAATTCAGGAGACTGTGGTATAATCGAGCCAATGACCGGGCCCGCGCCCGGGAGGAGGGAAGGCGCGCATGGGGCAATCCCCCAATACGTCCGATTCCAATCGTCGCCGCAAGCGAGGCAATGCATCCAAGGGCAGGCGCCGATTGCGTACCCTGGGGCGGATCGCCGCATGGACCGTGGGTGGCCTTGTTGTGGCCGCCATCGGTGGTGGCGTGGGCTATGCCGCCGTCATGCTCCGCGGACTGCCGAAGATCACGCCGGACACGTTTACCAACAACAGCGAGGCCTCCGTCGTCTATGACCGAAATGGCCAGGTGCTGTACCGATTCACGCGCAACGGTGACTACGATCCCATCACCAGCACGAAGGATGTGTCACCTTGGCTGGTGGACGCGTTCGTGGCCGCGGAGGATAAGACGTTCTTCACCAACATCGGCATCAACCCCCTCGCCATGCTGCGCGCAGCGGTGCAGGACGTGATGGGCCATCGCATTGAATCGGGAGCCAGCACCATCACGCAGCAGACGGTCAAGCTGGCGCTGTTCCCGGATCAAGAACGCACCATCAAACGCAAGGTCCAAGAGATCTTTCTTGCTCTGGAAGTCAATCATATGCTGAGCAAGGACGAGATCATGACCGACTATATGAACTGGGTCTTCATGGGGCGCATGGGCTCTCCCACCTATGGCGTCAAGACCGCCTCGGAGATGCTGTTCCACAAGGACCCCAAGGACCTCAACCTGGCGGAAGCTGCCTTCCTGGCAGCCATCCCCAACAATCCGAATTATTATGACCCGTATCGCTATACCACCGACAACAAGGTGGTGCTTGATCCTTCACACGCCATCGAGCGGCAACGCTGGATCCTCGGACAGATGAAGGCGAACGGAATGATCACCGAGCAGCAATACGAGCAAGCGTTGCAGTTTGACATTCGCAAGGACCTTCACCCCATTTCTGAACGTGCGCAGGCATATCCTTACGTGATCCAGGACAACGTGGAGCCCCTGGTGGTGCGGGCCCTGGTGAGCGCTGGCATTTACCAAGATGAAGAGCAAGCGGACGAGGCGCTGTCCACTGCGGGTTTTCAAATCTACACGACGATTGATAAGTCGATTCAGGACCACGTGGACGCCGTGCTGTCCAACGACAGCTTGTTCAAAGGGACCAATCAGCCCGTGCCAAACAGTATTCCGAATCATGAGAACATGCCCCCTGACCTGTATCAGGCGGGCGTGACCATGATCGACAACCAGACAGGAGGCATTGTCGCTCTCGCGGGCGGCAGACCCAACCACTACTACGCGAGCAACGGGGTCATTGCCGACCAGATTGACCACTCTGATACGCCGCGTCAGACCGGTTCGGCCATCAAACCGCTGATCGACTACGGCCCGGCCATCGAATTGCATCGGATCACGGCGGCCACACCGCTGTTGGACGGCCCCTGGGAAGGGGCGTGGCCCGGCGGATCCCGACCGCCTCAGGATGACGAACCCGGTTGGCGGGGTATCGTTACAGCACGCGAGGCATTAGTCCAGTCCTACAACCTGCCCGCCATTCGCGTTCTGCAAACCATCACGCCGGATGTGGGGATGAGCTTTCTGCCCAAGATGGGAATCACAACGTCGTCGACCACCATCGCCCCTGTGGGCGGCAAGGGCCAACCCACGCTGGTCCCGGCGGACGTGAACAACAGCCATCTGTCGGCCGCCATCGGCGCGTTCACCTATGGACTCACGGTGCAGCAGATGACCAGCGCGTTCACGGTCTTCCCCAACCAGGGCGTGTGGCGGCAGCCGTACATCGTGGCGAAGATCACGGATCGCAATGGGCAGGTGCTCTACGAGCACAAGCCTCAGGCCGATGTGGCCTTTTCGCCCCAGACGGCCTATATCCTGACCAACATCATGGAGGATGTGGTACGCCGCGGCACGGCATCCGCGGTTGGCGCCGCTTTTCCGGGCCAGCACATCGCGGGAAAAACGGGGACGACGGACCTCAAACGAGATGGATGGTTCATCGGCTTCACGCAACAATACACACTGGGGATCTGGATGGGGTACAACCATAACCAGCGCATTCCAGACGCCGCCTACAACCTGAAATTCACCATCTGGAACCAGATCATGCAGCCGATTCTCAAGCAGCACCCGGCCACCAAGCCATTCCCTGAGCCGCCCGGCATCGTGTCGGTCGCCGTATGCAGCAAGTCCGGGCAGTTGCCGACGGCGCTCTGTCAACAGGACCATGACGTCTACACCGAACTCTTCATCCAAGGCACGCAGCCGATGGAGCCGTGCGCCGTGCATGTGCAGGCGCAGTACACGGTGATCGACGGCAAGAAGTATCTCGCCACGACCAACACGCCCCCGGATGAGGTGCTGACCGGCATCTTCCTGAAGCCGCCTTTCCCCGTGCCGACGGACGTCGTGATGTCCGACAGTGCGGAGTATCTTCCGACCCTCGCGGATCCTCGAGGGGGCACGGTCTTGACGGGTGGAAGCGGCGCCGGGATTGCGCCGCCGGGAGCGCCGCAGAACGTCACGGGAGCGGTGGTCAACGGCCAGGTGCAACTGCAGTGGAGCGATTCAGCCGGCGCCACCGCATACCAAGTCTGGCGGGCCACGAGCCCCAATGGGCCATTCCGTCTAATGGGCTCCGTGACCTCCACACATTTCGTGGACACGCAGATCCCGCCAGGAATACCCGTGCTCTACTATGAGGTGGCCGCGCTGTCTGCCAACGGTGTATCCAAGCCGAGCGATGTCGTTGCCGTGCCCACCGGTGAGGGAGGAAGTGGTGAGTCGGGCAACAGCACGAACAGTACGGGTGAGAACAGTACCGGCAACACCGCGGGAGGCAACGCCTCCGCGGGTGGTCCGGAGGGCAACACCACCCACGCCACGTCCGGGCGCGGATAAGACGTGCCGTCAGCCCCACGTACACCAAGGGCCGATCCCGTGGGTGAGACGGGATCGGCCCTTTCATATGGTCGTACGGTTCAGCGCTGAATATCGACCACGGTCACACCGTCCCCGCCCTCGCCCGGCCCGCCGGGTGCCCACGAGGCCACCTGCGGGTGGCGGTTCAGATGGCGCCGGATGCCGTCGCGCAGCACCCCGGTGCCCTTGCCGTGGATGATGTGCACACGGGACAGCCCGCTGACCACCGCATCGTCCAAGTACTTGTCAACGGCGACGAGCGCGTCGTCGAGCGTCTCGCCCCGCACATCGAGCTCCAGGCGCGCCGTTTTATCGACCCGCGGTCGGACAGCGGTGGCCGTCGCCGCGGCGTGTCTCTGTGGAGGTGCCACCACCTCCACATCCTTGGCTTTCACCTTCATCCTCAACCCGCCCAGTTGAACGGTGACCTCGCGGCCATCGCCGGTGACCTCAACCACCTCTCCCTTTTGACCCACGCTCGCTACACGAACCACGCTCCCCACTTCGAGAGGCAAGGAGTCGCCCTCTCGTCTCAGGGGGCGCAGGCGCTTGGAGGGAGACAGCTCATCGGGCATCGCGTCCTCCAGTGCCTTGCGCAGTTCCACCAACTCGTGGTCCTTGGCATGACCCTGACGCTGGCGCTCACGGAGCTCACGGATGACACGCTCCGCCTCCGCCCGCGCCGTTTCGATGGTCCGCCTAGCCTCGCGCGCGGCCTCCTGGCGCATGCGCTCCAGCTCATTTTCCAGTGCCGCCTGCCGCCCTTCCCACTCGCGGCGAAATGCTTCCGCCTGGGCGCGCGCCGCCAGCGCCTCCGCCCGCGCCTGATCCGCCTCTCGGCGGGCCTGCTCCACACGGGCCAGCATTTCATCCAGACGAATGTCGTGTCCCTGCATGGCTTCCCGGGCCCGCGCGAGAATGGCTTCAGGGACTCCGAGCCGCGCCGCGATGGCCAGGGCATTGGAGCGACCAGGAACTCCCACCAACAAACGGTAGGTGGGGCGTAGCGTGATGGGATCGAACTCGACGCTGGCATTCCGCACCTGCGGCTCGGTGAACGCGTATGCCTTGAGTTCGGCGTAATGTGTGGTCGCCATCACCGTGCAACCCACGTCGCGCAGATGCCCGAGAATCGCCATCGCCAATGCGGCACCCTCGGCCGGATCCGTCCCCGCGCCAATCTCATCCAGCAATACGAGGCTTCGAGCCGTCACGTGTTCGAGCATGCGTACAATGTTACGCATGTGCGACGAGAATGTGGAGAGGCTCTGTTCGATGCTCTGCTCGTCGCCGATATCCACCCACACGTCGTCACACCAACCAATCTCGGTCCCTTCCCGAGCCGGCAGCAGACAACCGCTCATCGCCATGACCGTCAGCAGGCCGACCGTCTTCAGCGCCACCGTCTTGCCCCCGGTGTTAGGACCCGTAATGACGAGCACGCGGTAATCCATACCGAGCTCAAGGCTCAGGGGCACGACGGTATCCTTCGGCAACAGCGGATGCCTGCCCTCGATGATCCGCCACACGGCATCTTCACGCAACACCGGCGCAGATCCATCCATCGCTCTCGCATAGCCCGCCTTCGCGAACCATGCGTCAAGGCGCGCGATGCGTTCCGCGTTGGCCTCCAGTTGCGTGGCCACCTCGCCCACGACGGCGGTCAACGCCATGAGGATTCGCTCCACCTCGCGCGCCTCCGCCGCTTGCAGTTCCTGGATGCGCTGGTGAAGTTCGATGACCGCTTGCGGCTCGATGTAAACCGTAGCACCCGAGGCCGAATAGTCGCGCGCCACACCGGGCACCAGATGCCGGAACTCCGCTCGCACCGGGAGACACAGATACTCGCCGCGCATGGCGATCACGGCTTCCTGCAGATACTTCTGGTGGCTGCGAAGAATGCGGTCCAACTCCTGCCGCACGCGGCTTTCCAGTTGGCGGCGTTCACTGCGCAGGCGCCGCAGTTCAGGGCTGGCATTGTCGTACAGCGTCCCGTCGTCCGCGATGGCCGCGCGCAGCTTTTGCTCAGTTTGCGCTGCGTCGAACCAATCCTCAAGACATGCCCGGACGTGCGGGTAGGCGTCATCCGCCAGCAGGTCTTCCAAAAAGCTCCGCATCGAACGACCACCGGCGATGAAACGCGCGATGGCCAACAACTCTGCTGCGGTCAGCATCCCACCCACGCTCGCCCGCCGAAGCCACGGGCGGATATCGCTGATGCCCTCCATGGGCGGCGCGCCCTTGGCCCACACGATGCGCAGACATTCATCGGCGGCCGCTATCTCATCGACGGCCGTCTCCCTGCTCGGGTACGGCTCAAGCTCGAGAATCCGCTCTCGCCCGAGCGGCGTGGCGGCGTATTGCGCGATGTGCTGACGAACCTTATCAAATTCGAGCGTGCTCAGCGTGCGTTCATTCATGACGCAAAGCCCCTCCGCCAAAAATCCCATACATTGTACCACATGTCGCCGAACAGCCTGGGCAAGCTAACGTACAACAAGGCAGAAAGGAGCAGTGGTATGAACATCATCGGGACCATCGTCAGATTTGTCGTCTCGGCGCTGGTGTTGATGTTTGTCGGTTTCCTCGTGCCTGGGTTTGGCGTGGTGAATTTCTGGTCGGCACTGTTGGCCGCCGTTGTCATCGCTCTGCTCGGCTGGGGCATCGAGGCGCTCTTCGGACGCCGCATCACCCCGTATGGCCGCGGCATCATCGGTTTCATCTCCGGCGCGGTTGTGCTCTACATCGCCCAGCTGATTGTACCTGGCATGCGTGTCACAGTCCTGGGCGCCCTGCTTGCATCGCTGGTCATCGGCATCATTGATCTGTTCGTGCCGACCGAGTTGCGCCGCGGCGATGCCTGAGGCTGCACTGCACCCACAAAAAGGCCGATGCTACACGCATCGGCCTTTGGTGTGCGCTCGAGAGCCTTCATCCGCATTCATTACAACGCATTCCCGTTCGCGCCGCCGGTCGGCACGGGTGACTGCCGTCCGGGCACCGGCGCCTGCACCAACCACCGCGCTATTGCGGAATGCGCCAACTGCCGCTGCACCCGGTCATTGGGCACGAGATGACCCGCCAACACGCCTACATACAAGACCACGATGGCGATAGCAATCCCCGCCGCCATGCCCGCCAAGCGATTCACCGTGGACAGCAGGGGCAAGCTGAACAGCGTTTCAATCAACCCCGCGGCGTACCGTAGCAGCGCGAAGCAGACGGCGAACACCAGCACAAACGACATCGCTCCTGCCGCGTCTCCCAACAGGAGCCGCACCGGCGGCGGAAGCGCGGGTACCAGATGAGCCTGCATCAACCAAGGGGCTACCACCGGTCGCAGCCACCATGCCACACCGTAGGCCATCGCGGTGCCGAACAGGCGCACCAACTGCCGGATGAAACCGGTGCGATAGCCGTTGACCGCCGCCAGCACGACGATGGCCACCATGATCAGGTCCAACAGATCCATACCCAAGCTCCTCACGCCCGAAAACGCAGGGGCGTTTGCGTTCGCTCGTCCAAGAGCGTCAGCAGGTCTTCATACTCCCGCCGAAGGCGATGCAGCTCCTCCGCCAGATTGAGCGCCGCGAGTACCGCCACGCGCTCCGAGTCCAGGCGCGGGTTGGATGTGCTGATGCGGTGCATGACCTGGTCGACGACTCTTGCCAGCTGGCGTAGCTCCTCCTCCGTCAGGTCCCCGCGCAGCGGATACTCCCGTCCGTGAATCTGCACACGCACCCGCGTGGTGGTATGCCGTCCACCTTCGTCAGCCATTGCCGATCTCCCCCCGCCCCGCGGCGCTTCTCAGCACCGCGCCGGTTCATGATGGGGTATTCGTCTCCGGCCGCGGAAATCCTGCCGACCGCAGGCGACTGGCTTCGACAAATTCCATCAACCGTCGCGGAGCGCGGCACCCCACCGTTCCTTCCACCGGTGAACCACGCGTTCCTCCTCCACCCGCACCTCATCATCCGTCAGCGTTCTATCGTGCGCCCGCCAGGTGAAGGCCAGGGCGATGCTCTTTTTACCGGTGGGAATCCCTTCCCCCGTGTACACATCGAAGACATGTATCGATTCGAGAACGTCCTCGCTCACTGCTTCCCGTGCGGCCTGCACCAACGCCTCCGCGGGCGTGGCCAGGTCCACGAGCACGGCGAGATCGCGCCGCACCGCTGGATGGCGCGGCAATGGGCGAACGTGCAGCGTGTCCGGCAGGAGGGGAAGGAGAAGATCGAGATCGAACTCAGCGTACTGGGCCCTGCCCAATGCCCACCCCGCGGCGGTGTCCGGATGCAATTCTCCCACGCAGCCAATCCGCACGTCACCCACGAGAACATCCGCCGATCTCCCGGGGTGCAGCCAGGACGCGCCCGAGCGCCGGAAGGACACGGCCTCCGCCACTCCGAGTGCCTCGAGCCACACTTCGACGACGCCCTTGGCGTCGTAGAAATCGTATAATCGCGCCCTCTGCCCCACCACGCGCTCGGTGCTACCGAACCAAAGCGCCGCCCACTGCTGGCGTTCGCACGGCTGTTCCGTGAGCGGCAGCTCCTTCGGCCAATAGACGCGGCCGAGTTCGAAGATGGCCCCGCCTATCACACCGTGCGCCAGGTTGTACTGCGCCACCCGGGCCAGCCCTGGCAACATGTGTGTCCGGAGCGCTGTCCGCTCTTCGGACATGGGACGCAGCAACGGGATCATCTGTCGATAGGGCGAATCGTCCGGCAGCCGCAGCGGTGCGAGGTCCGTCGGCGAGGCGAGGGTATACGTCAACACCTCCGTCATGCCGGCCCCGAGGAGGATCTCGCGCGTCCACTGCCTGAGCCTTTGCGCAGGTGTGCGAGTCGCCGCTGTGGTCACGGTGCGCGGTAGGCTGGATGGAATGCGGTCATAACCCGCGAGCCGCGCCACCTCTTCATACAGGTCTTCCTCGAGGCGCACATCCTGCCGCCGCGAAGGGATGGTGACCTTCCACGTGGGCTGGTCCGTGGCCTCCGGCTCAAACCCGAGCCGCACCATGATATCGCGCATCTCCTGCAGCGTGAGGTCCGTGCCCAGCCACGCGTTGCACCGCGCGGGTGAAAAGTCCACCTGCCACTGGTACGCGGGGGCCGCCTGAAGGACCACCACCGGCTCACCGACCGCCACCGCGCTGCAGATCTCCTGAAGCAACGCCGTCGCGCGATCGAGCGCTGCGCGGACAGCGACCGGATCGACACCTTTTTCAAAGCGCTGCTGCGCTTCCGAGCGCAGCCCCAACCGTTGCCCTGTACGCCGAACGCTGGCTGCATCAAACACGGCGGACTCCAGCACGACGCGTCGCGTGCTCGGTCGTACCTCCGAGTTCTCACCGCCCATCACACCGGCAATGCCGATGGCCCGCTCAGGATCCGAGATCACGATGGTGTCCTCGGTCAGTTCCCGATCCGCCCCATCCAGCGTCCGGATCCTCTCCCCCGGTTGCGCCTGCCGCACGATGATCCGCCCCTGCCGCACCTCATCCGCGTCGAAGGCGTGCAGCGGCTGACCCCACTCCAGCATGACGTAGTTGGTCACGTCCACAATGCGGTTGATGGGGCGGATGCCGCTGGCCAAAAGGCGCATCTGCATCCACAGCGGCGATGGCCCGGTGGTCAGGTCCGTCAGCACCTGCGCCTCGTAACGCGGGCAACGCGGCGTCGCCAGTTCCACAGTAAGCCCCGGAGCATCCGCCGTTCGCTTCGGCGAGGCACCCGGCATCCGCACCGGACGCCCGAGGATGGCACTCACCTCGTAGGCGAGACCGCGCATGGACAGACAATCCGCTCGGTTTGGCGTCAGGTCCAATTCCAGCACCCAGTCATCAAGGCCGAGCAAGGGCACCACATCCGCGCCCACCTCCGCCTCGTCCGGCAATACGTACAGTCCCTCCGTCTGCTCCTTGGGCAACCACCGGCTCTCGAGCCCCAGCTCCTCGGCGGAGCAGAGCATGCCCTGCGACTCCACGCCGCGCAGTTTGGCGCGCCCAATCCGTCCCCCGGGCAGCACCGCACCGACAAGCGCGGTCGGTGCCCGCATGCCTGTCCGGACGTTGGGTGCGCCACAGACGATGGTCAGGTGCTCGTCCGCGCCGACGTCCACCTCGCAAACGTGCAGCCGATCCGCATTCGGATGCTGCTCGCAGCGCACGACCAAGCCCACGACGACACCGCGCACCCCGGGGCTGCGCGGCGTCACGGCGTCGACCGCAATGCCCGCTTGCGTCAGCTTGTCCGCGAGTTCCTGCGGCGTCACGCCGCTCAGATCCACATACTCCGAAAGCCAGTTCCAGGACACCCGCACCGTGCCATCCTCCTCACTGCACTCGCGCGAACTGCCGGAGCAGCCGCAGGTCATTCAAATACAACTGGCGAATATCGTCAATCCCGTACTTGAGCATGGCAATGCGTTCCACACCCAGCCCAAAGGCGAATCCGCTGTAGCGTCGGGAATCATAACCCGCACCGTCCAGCACGCGGGGGTGCACCATCCCCGCGCCGAGGATCTCGATCCACCCCGTCTCCTTGCACACGCGACAGCCGTTGCCGCCGCAGTGGATGCACACCAGGTCCACCTCAGCGCTGGGCTCCGTGAACGGGAAGAAGCTGGGGCGCAGACGCACCCGTTGGTTGGGACCGAAAACGGCCTTCGCGAACGCCTCCAACGTCCCCTTCAGGTCACTCATGCGAATCCCCTCATCGACCACCAAGCCCTCCATCTGAGTGAAGGCGTGGGAATGGGTGGCATCGTCCTCATCCCGCCGATAGACGCGCCCCGGCACGATGACCTTGACAGGCGTGCGGGGTCGCATCCGCTCCATCGTGCGTACCTGCATGGGGGAGGTGTGCGTGCGCAGCAGCAGGTCCTCGGTGATGTAGAAAGTATCCTGCATATCCCGCGCCGGATGGTCCTTCGGGATGTTGAGCATCTCAAAGTTGTAGTGCTCGGTCTCCACCTCGGGACCTTCGGCAATCTCGAAGCCCATGCCGAGGAACACCTCTTCAATCTCGGCAATCACCTTCGACAGCGGATGCATCGCCCCGCGGCGATACGGCCTACCGGGCAGCGTGATGTCGATGGTCTCTCGCTCAAGTTGCACCTGACGCTCGGCCGCGGCCAGTTCTGCCCGACGCGCCTCATAGCGTGCCTGCAGTTCGTCTCGCCAGCGGTTGACCCACGCCCCCACCAGCGGCCGTTCGTCAGCGGGCAAGGCACTCAGTTGGCGCATGAATTGTGACAAGCCGCTTCGCTTGCCGAGATGTTCAACGCGCCACGCTTCCAACGATTTGGCATCCGATGTCTCGCCCAAACGGCGAACCGCCACCTCCGCCCACGCTTCCAGTTCCGTCCGGATCTCGTCTGCTCGCACAGGCTCTCCTCCTTCATCCAAACGAAAAAGAGCAATCCGCCCACAAGGGACGAATTGCTCGCGGTACCACCCTCATTGGCCCACCGTCTCACGCCTCATTCGATGAGCCCACTCCACCGGCGTATCGTGCCGGCGCACCGGTGCAGCCTACTCACACTACTGCGCTTCAGCCGCACAGCTCCAGGGTGAACTTCGCATCCGGCGCAGCATAGCGCGCTCTCAGTCCACGGCGCAGCCTCCCTGTCAAGTGCACCGGATGCTACTCTCCCCATCATCGCCTTGCCGATCCATTGTCAACTGGGTGAAAGTATACCGAAGAAAGGGAATCGGCGCAACCGGACGCCGTGCCTTTGCTGTCGAACCGTTCAAGCTGGCTTCAATCATCTCTGCTACAATAAAAAATAGCGTGCGATGTATGATCATCGTGCACGATGGAATTTGCGCCGAAAGGAGGCGCCGATGATGTGGAAAGGATTGATCAGTTTCGGCCTCGTCCTCGCCGTCCTGGCCGAGATTCACCATATCAGCACGGACGCCACCGTCCGTCCGCTGGAGACGCAGTTTGATCCAACGCTTCAAAATGCCATCGCCACCGCACAGTCTTTGCTGCAAACGGCGGTGCAGGAGGCTCAGCAGCAACTCCAGCAGGCGGGCATCCCCGTGCCAAGCGTCACCGTCAGCCAGAGCCAGGACGGAACCCAGATCATTGAAGTCCGGATTGACCGGCGCTGGGGCATCCATCGCCTGCCCGCTGTACCACCCCAGGCGGAGCAATCCGCGGGACCGGTCAAGGTGCAGGCGGGAGACCGGGGTGTGTCGGCAGCCACCTTGCAGCGCGCCGTGACGACCATCCAGCAGGTGAGCCTGCCGGTGTTGTCGTCGAATCTGAATGCTCGGCTCGGAACCGCCACGGTGGTTTTGTTCTCCACACCGTCGGCTTACGCTAACGCGTTGCGTCAAGCGGGGCTACCCGCTTTGGAGATCAGCCAGATTGTGCGGAAAACCGGCGGTCTGACCGTGGGAACGGAGGTCTGGGTGCCCCTGTATGCCCTGCAGGGCCATGCGGAGTTGGCGAACGTTGTGACGCACGAACTGACGCACGTGTGGCTGAACCAACAGGGCTTGGGTGACAAACTTCCGACGTGGATCAATGAGGGCATTGCCTGGTACTCGGGCATGACCGCGGAGGCGCAGGTCAGCCGTGTCGAAGCAGAGGCGCTCGCGCAGGCGTACGATGGCCAACTCCGGGCCGCCGCCGCGAATGGACAACTCCTCCCGCTCTCGGCGTCGGAATCGGACATCCTGAAGGCGAACTACAACGTCGAGTGGGAGGATTACCGTGCGGTCCAAGCGCTTGTCCAGGCGCACGGCAACGCTGCGCTGCGCTCGTTCCTCTCGGCGTCCAGAAACGAAGCTGTCAGCACAGCGTTCGCGCAAGCCTTCGGCATCAGCGAAAGCACGTTCGAACAGCAGTTCCTGCAATCCCTGGAGCGCGGTTTCTGAGCGCGCTCAGTGACGCTCAGAACCCGGGTGCGGCGCCACGCCGCGGAGCACCGCCAGGAAGGCGTGCGCGGCGGGTGTAAGCCCGCCGCCTTTGCGCCAAATGACCCCCAGGTGCCACGGGATAGTGGGCGCCGTGAGAGGCACAATGCTCACCTGTGGCGCGTCCAAACGGCGACACACGGATGCGGGCAGGAGCCCCACCCCAATCCCCGCGGCGGCCAGTTGGCCGATGAAGTCCCACTGCGAGCTTTTGCACACGATGCGCGGTTCGAAGCCGCTGGCCCGACAGGCGTGAAGGATTCGATCATGCAGCGTGAAATCCTCACGGTATAGAATCAAGGGCTGGCCCTCCAGGTCCACGAGTGCCAAGGTTGCTCGCCCTGCCAGAGGGTGACCGCAGGCCATCACGCCACAAAGCGCGTCCCGCATCACCGCGTGCACGCCAAACCGTTCCTCGTCCACCGGGAGCACCGCCGCACCTAGGTGCAGCCGTCCGTCCTCAATCTCCTGTTCAATCTCCTTGGCACCGACCTCGGTCAACTCCACCTGAACCTGCGGATACTCAGCATGAAACCGTGCGATCACCGGGGCGAAGAAGCTCGCTCCCACCATCGGCGGCAAGCCCATGCGCAGGGTGCCCTGGATGGCATCCCGCTGCTGGGCCAACCAAACCATCTCGCTCACCGCGTCGAGGGCGCGCTCGGCGAGCGGTAACAGGGCCCGCCCCGCATCCGTGAGGCGTACGCGGCGGCCTCGCTCGAACAAGGGCTGGCCCAGTTCTGCCTCGAGATCGCGAATCATCTTACTCACCGTGGGCTGCGTCACATGCAAAGCCTCCGCCGCCTGAGTGAAGCTGCGATGACGCGCAGCTTCGACGAAGTAGCGCAGATGCATGAGTTCCATAGCGCACTCTCCATCGCACTCCTACATGCCTATCATCAATGTATATCAACGAAAACATTCATGCGACTTATCGTGAGGATGCAGGTATACTGAGCGTGAAACGAGGAGGTGCGTCAGCTTGGCATGCCACGGTGACCTGCGTCAGCGGGCCCGGCGCGCAGGCATCGCATGCCTGCAGATCGCCGGGCTGTGGCTTTTCTGTCTACCCTTCCAGTGGGGCTGTGCACGCCTGCATTGCCCTGTGCCGGGGAGCCTGATCGCCATGGTGGTGCTGTGGGTGATGCTTGCGGTCGGGATCGTCAAAGAGCGGTGGATCGGCCAGGGTGGTGACCTCCTGCTGCGGCACATGCTCCTCTTCTTCGTGCCAGCCGCGGCGGGGATTGTGCAGTACGGCCCGCTGCTGCGCACCGCCGGCTGGAGGCTCGGCGTCACGGTGGCGGTCAGCACCGCACTCGTCATGGCCATCACTGGTCTGAGTGCGGAAGCTGGGGCCGGACGGAAATGGCGCGCGCCCGTGGGCGCATCGGGATCTGACGTGCCG
Organism: Alicyclobacillus sp.; assembly: GCA_023511725.1. Classification (GTDB taxonomy): domain Bacteria; phylum Bacillota; class Bacilli; order Alicyclobacillales; family Alicyclobacillaceae; genus JAIMAY01. The sequence continues at coordinate 38,346 of JAIMAY010000001.1, read as the reverse complement.
TCACCTCCTCAGGTGAACAGGAAGCGGGAGGAGATGCGGCATGCTTAAGCTTGCCCTTTGGCTGTGCGGTACCATCGCGGTCTATGCGCTATGCCGGCGGATCTATGGGTGGACGCGCTGGGCCCTGCTGTCGCCGGTGTTCAGCAGCATGGCGGTGCTCTGCGTGCTCCTTTGGGCCACGCGTACCCCCTACACCGAGTACGCAGCTGCGACGCACGCCCTCAGCGCACTGCTCGCCCCCGCCACCGTAGCGTTGGCGCTGCCGCTGTACCGCCACACGCGGCTGCTTCGGCAACACGGTCTGACCATCGTGGCCAGCCTCATCGCCGGCACGCTCACCGCGCTTGTCACCAGCGTGGTGTTCGCTCAGCGACTGCATCTGACCGCCGCCATCACCCGCAGCATTGCCCCGCGATCCGTGACCACGCCGGTCGCCATGGCCATCGCCGGCCAGGTGGGGGGAAGTCCAGTATTGGCCGCCGCCTTCGTCACGTTCACGGCGTTCTGTGGACTGTGGCTCGGGCCACTGATCATCCGGCGCTTTCGGCTCCGGACAGCGCTCGCCCGCGGCCTGCTGATGGGCATGGGTGCGCACGGTATCGGCACCTCACGGGCGCTGGAGATGGGTGAGGCCGAAGGGGCGGCGGCAAGTTTGGCCATGTCGCTGGCCGCTGTGATCACAGCGCTCATTGCCCCCGCCCTGATCCCCAGGCTGTGACGACTGAGAAGGTGTCCCGTCAGGCGGAAAGAGGCTTGATCTCGCCGCCTGACCGGGCCTCACGCGCGCACCTGTCCCGAGCCGCGCACCACATACTTGTACGATGTCAGCTCGCGCAACCCCATGGGGCCACGCGCATGCAGTTTCTGCGTGGAGATGCCGATCTCGGCACCGAACCCAAACTCAAACCCGTCCGTAAAGCGCGTCGACGCATTGTGGTAGACGGCGGCCGCATCCACCTCCGTCAAGAAGCGGGTTGCTGCCGCGGCATCCTCCGTGACGATGGCCTCCGAATGCTTGGTGCCGTAGCGGCGAATGTGCGCCAGCGCCTCATCCAGTGAATCCATCACGCGCACCGCCATGACGAGGTCAAGGTACTCCGTGGCCCAATCCGATTCGTCCGCCGGCTCCGCACCAAGCCCGGCGTCCCGCAGGATCCCGAGGGCCCGCGGGCAAGCGCGCAGCGTCACCCCCCGCGCCGTCAGCGCATGCCCCACCTGCGGCAGGAACGCTTCCATCACGTCGCGGTGCACGAGCAGCGTCTCCGCGGCGTTGCAGACGGACGGCCGGCTCGTCTTGGCGTTCACCGTGATGCGCACAGCCATCTCCAGATCCGCGGCCCGGTCCACGTAGACGTGGCAGTTGCCGACCCCCGTCTCAATCACCGGCACCGTGGCCTGCGCCACGACCCGCTCGATGAGGCTGGCGCCGCCGCGGGGGATGGCGAGATCGACATAGCCGCGGGCGGTGATCAGGTGGTCCACAGTGTCCCGCTCGGTGCGCTCCAGCCATTGCACCGCGTCCTCCGGCAGGCCGACGGACGCGATGCCCCGGCGAATTGCCCGCACCAACGCGCCGTTGGAGTGCACCGCGTCACTACCACCGCGCAGCACCACCGCGTTGCCGGTTTTCAGCGCCAGCGCCGCGGCGTCGACCGTCACATTCGGTCGTGCTTCATAGATCATGGCAATCACGCCCATCGGCACACGCACCCGTTCAATGCGAAGGCCGTTGGGACGCGTCCAGCGCTCCACCACCTCACCCACCGGGTCCGGCAGAGCTTCCACCTGCGTCAAGCCCTCCACCATCGCTCGGATGCGCGCGGGCGTCAGCGTCAGCCGGTCGATCCGGCTTTCCGCCATCCCCGCCTCCCGCGCTTGGTCCACATCACGCCGATTGGCGGCCAGGATCTCTTGCTCATCCTGGATCAGCGCTTCGCCGATGGCTCGCAGCGCGGCGTTCTTACGGGCGGTGTCCGCCGTCGCCCATGCCCCCGCCGCCTCGCGGGCAGCCTGCGCCTTCGCCAGGACGTATGCCCGCAACTCATCCCTGTTCACGACTGAACCTCCTCCCAGACCACCAGGTCATTGCGATGAATCACCGCCGGCAGATGACGCGCACCTCGGCGCGTGCCACGCGTCAGCCAGAGTTCGATGTCTGCAGACGACAACCCGACAACCCCGCGCGCCACCGGCCGGCCCTCCGGATCCTCCACCTGCACCACAGCACCCGCGTCGAAGCGTCCGTCGACGCCGGTTACGCCCGGCAGCAGCAGGCTGCCTCCGCCCTCGCGAAGTGCACGTGCCGCGCCAGCGTCCACGCGCACCACGCCTTCGCAGCGAGCGCTGAACGCCAGCCACAGGCGGCGCGCCGCGAGCGGCTGCTGGCGTGGGAGAAATCGGGTCCCCAGCGTTTCACCGCGCGCCACGCGAAGCAGCACATCCGGCGTATCGGCCCTGGCGATGACCACCTCGCAGCCCGCCTCCGTAGCCATCTTGGCCGCGGCGATTTTGGTGCGCATGCCGCCTGTGCCCAGGGCACTGCCTTCACCACCCGCCAATGCCTCCACCTCGGATGTGATGGCAGAAACCTCCGGAATGAGCTCCGCATCCGGGTGCTCACGCGGATTCGCCGTGTACAGGCCGTCGATATCCGTGAGCAGGAGCAATCGCTCGGCCTGCACCACCAGCGCCGTCAAGGCGCTCAGGGTGTCGTTGTCGCCAAAGCGAATCTCGTCCACAGCCACCGTATCGTTCTCATTGACAATCGGCAGCACGCCGTGATGCAACAATGTCTCCAGCGTGTTGCGGATATTGACATAGCGGCGTCTGTCCGCCAAATCATCGCGCGTCAGCAGCAGCTGCGCCACCGTCACGCCGTGCTGCGCAAAGGCGCGCTCGTACAGATCAATCAAGAGCCCTTGCCCCACGGCCGCTGCCGCCTGTTTCTCCGGAACCGTCAACCTGTCGCGCCGCCATCCCAGGCGACCCAACCCAGCCGCCACAGCCCCCGAGGTGACCAGCACCACCTGAATGCCCGCCTCGCGCCGAACACGCACCACCATATCCACAAGCCGGCGGATCCTCACCGGCTCCAGGCGGCCATGCTCATCCGTCAAGCTGCTCGATCCGACCTTCACCACCATCCGACCGGATGCCATCGGTTTCACCCCCTATTCAGACCAGCTGCGCACGCGCTGTGCCCATCCACCCAACATCCATAAGGGCGAGTCCGACCAGCGTGCGGCCCAAAACAAAAAGCCCCTCGTCCCAGAAGGACGAAAGGGCGTCTTTCGCGGTACCACCTTCCTTGGTACATCCCCCGCGCGGGCTGTACCCACTCTGCCCGAGATAACGGTCGGATCCGGTCCGCTTTTCACGGACAGCTCCGGAGCCGGGTTCCGCTCGCTTGTGCCGGCGCGGGCTCTCAGCCGCGGCCCACGCTCTCTGACCGGTCCACGAGCGTACTGTTCTCCGTCATCGCCGTCGATGCCGATGGTTTGATTGCATTTTACACCGCATGGCTGCGCGGCGCTAGCGGGATCGACAAATTCTCTCTTGCACCCGGAAACGTTTTCGAGTATCATCCGTGACGTAAACGTTTTCACTGCAAAGGTGGGCTCCATGGCGGTCACCATACGAGACGTGGCTCGAGCTGCGGGTGTATCCATTACGACGGTGTCACGCGCCCTCAACGGTTACCCAGATGTCAACCCGGAGACACGGCGGCGCGTGCTCGAGATCGCCGAACAGTTGAATTATCGACCAAATCAGGTGGCCCGAAGCCTCGTCACACAACACACGCGAACCGTGGGCCTGTTGGTGTCAGATTTCACGAAGTCGCGCGGCGGAATGTACTTCATGTACGATGTCCTCGCCGGCGTACATGATGGCCTTGCACAGCACGGGTACGATATGCACCTGGTCAGCACGACAACCACGCGACAGCGGTTGGTATCCTACCTCGACTTCTGTACGGAACGCCGTTTCGAAGGCGTCATCGTCATGGGCATTCGCCTGGATGACCCGTACGTGCATGAGGTGGTGGAATCGAAGCTGCCCAGCGTTGTGATTGACCTACCCCTGTTGAGCGAACGTTGTGGTTACGTGATGACGGATAACGTGAATGGTGCCAGGTTTGCGGTTCGACACCTCGTGTCGAAAGGCCACCGCACCATCGGATTTGTCAACGGGGTACCGTACGCGGCGGTATGTGTGGATAGACGTCGGGGCTTTGAGGATGGCATGCGGGCCCACGGACTGCAGCCGGACCCAGAGCTTATGGAAGAGGCAGATTTCACGGTGGAGGGCGGTGCCGCGGCGACGAGGAGGATTTTGGAGAGGAGACCGGACGTCACAGCCATTTTCTATGCCAGCGATCTGATGGCGATTGGAGGTATGCGGGAAGCTGTCAAGGTGGGACGCCGCATCCCTCAGGACCTGGCGGTCATTGGTTTCGACAATATCGACCTATGCGAGTTTGTACAGCCCGCGCTCACTACTGTGGGGCAACGAAAATACGAGATGGGCAAATCGGCAGCAGACATGTTGATCGGTATGCTGGACCAGAACCTGCCGCCCGAAGGTCGAATGTTGGCACCGGACTTGATAGTGCGACGCAGCACTTGAGTCTACTTTTTGTCCATGTCCAAAACGTTTTCGATGCGAAAGGGGCCACGGCATGCAGTTTGAAGTCATCAAGCATGGCGACATGTTCTTGGTAACCAACCGCGACGGCAACATTCCGAATCCGCGAACGGACTCGTTCGGTTACGGACTGTTTCTGTGTGACACTCGAGGCGTCAGCCGATTTGAGTTCGAGACGTCCATCGCGTCCCTGCGGTTGGTCCACTGTGATGCTTCCACGAATGTCGAGCGGCGTTATCGGCTGATTAACGTGGATCCCATTCCGTCGACAGATGACCGTGAGATCCCCCCTCACGCGATTCATGTCACGAGGATACAGTGGGTCGACGGACATCAGCTGCAAGAAGAATGTCGGATCGAGAATTTCACTGATTCACCCGTGGAATTGACCCTGTTCTATGCCCTTGAGGCTGATTTCTGCGACATGTTTGAAGTCCGCGGGTTTCACGGACCAGCAGCCCGACCAGCGGTCGTGAACGTGGTGGATGATAGCGCTGAATACACGTATATCACGAACGATGGTTGGACCTATGTCACTCGCGCCCGCCTGGTGCCGGGTCCCCACGTGAAGAAGCATACCTTGGCGCTGCTGGACGAAGGTCATGGTACGGTCGGTACGGTCCGGTTTGAGGCTCAGGTGGCCCTCCCCGCGAAAGCCAGCGCCAACGTGCGCGTGCAGGTGGAACATATGCAGTTCGCACCACGCCCGCACGCCGAGGGAGGATCAACCCTCCCCACTGTTTCCTCGGGTGCCCGGGTGTCTCGTGAACACTTGGAGCGCACGAACCGCGAGTGGTTAGACCAGCGCATCCAGGTGGAGGGAACCGATGCCTGGACGACGTGGGTTCGTCAGGGCATGGCAGACCTGCACATGCTCGTTAGCGATATCGGCTACGGGCCCTTCGCCGTCGCAGGCTTACCGTGGTACGCAGTCCCCTTTGGACGAGACAGCCTGATCACAGCGTACCTATGTCTGTCTGCCGATCCGACCCTCGCCGCAGGTACACTGCGAACCATGGCCGCCTACCAAGGCAAGGAATTGAATCCCGAGCGAGACGAAGAACCCGGCAAGATCATGCATGAACTCCGTCGCGGTGAATGGGCACGCAGCGGTTGGGTACCCTTTCACCCTTACTACGGAAGCATCGACGCGACACCCCTTTTCCTTATCCTAGCCGCCGCATACGCGGAATGGACGGGAGACCTCGACTTGGTTCGGTCCATCCTGCCGCACGTCCACCGCGGCTTCGAGTGGATGAAAACCTACGGAGATCGGGACGGAGACGGATTTCTCGAGTACGCGTGCCAGTCAGACCGCGGATTGTCCAACCAAGGATGGAAGGATTCCGGGGATGGCATTGTCCATCCGGACGGTACACTTGTGCAAGGTCCTATTGCCCTCTGTGAGGTCCAGGCATACGCCTATCTCGCCTATCAACTCTGGGCCGATCTATACACTCGCCTTGGCGACAACCAGCGTTCGGCGGAGTTGCACCGAATGGCAACGAGTTTGCAAGCCCGCTTCCTGGAAACGTTTTGGAGCCCGAAGCAGCGGATGATTGCACTCGCCTTGGACGGTGCCAAGCGTCCCGTGCTCACCCCGACTTCGAATATGGGGCAAGTGCTGTGGACGGGAATCCTTCCCGGCGACGTGGCTCATGCCGTGATCGACCGGTTGATGGAACCGGACCTGTTCTCTGGCTTCGGCATTCGGACTCTGGCTGCCGGGCTCCCGGCTTACAATCCGCTGAGTTACCACCGGGGTTCCGTATGGCCCCACGACAACGCGTTGATTGCACTCGGAATGTCCAAATACGGACGATGGGATGCCTGCACGGCGGTCATTCAAGGACTCCTTCGCGCAGCATCTTCGTTCGACCGCATGCGGTTGCCCGAGCTATTTGGGGGATTTGGGTTGGACGAAACAACCGAACCCGTACCGTACCCGGTATCGTGTTCTCCACAAGCGTGGGCGGCCGCAACTCCTGTGGCAGCAGTGCAGGCGTTGTTGGGACTGCGGCCTGACAGTGTTCATCGCCAGTTGCATGTCTGTCCGGTGATTCCCGAGGGTGTGACCCATCTGAGGGTTCGACACATCCACGTCGGCACCGGAAGCATGGACCTCTTGCTCACGCGAGCCAGCAATGGCCAGCCGTGCATCGCCGTTGAACGCAACACGTCCGGCTGGGCCATTGTTCTCGATAGCAACTGCGGAAGGTAGGTGAGTCCGCGCAAACGTTCCGCATACCTGTACAGCAGATGTCAGTGGATTTTACAAGCAGTAATGGGAGGGTCTGTGATGAAGTGGATAGGTACGCACGTGGGTGCATGGCTGGCGCTTGGAGGGATGGCTTTCGGGCTGGTGGCCGGGTGTGGCACAAGCCCGGCAAACGGATCCGGGAACTCTTCAACCGCGCCGCAAGGCAGCACGGTTAACCTGAAATTGGGCATGTGGTCATCGAGTCCTGCAGAAAAACAGCTCGTCGAGCAACAGATCCAAGCGTTTGAGCAGCAGAATCCAAACATCCACGTGGACATCCAGGTGATTACGGGGGACTACCTGCAAGCGTTGCAACCCATGCTCGCCTCCCACACCGCACCGGACATCTTCTACGTGGATTCATCGTACGCCGCCACACTCGAGTCGGCGGGTGTGCTGGCTCCCTTGGACGACTACATTCAAAAGGACGACGTGGATGTCAGTGACTTCAGCCCGTCGCTGCTCAAGGCGTTTCAGTGGCAGGGCCACACCTACGGTCTGCCCAAGGATTTCAATACCATGGCGTTGGAGTACAATCCAAGCCTCCTGGCGAAAGCCGGCATTCAATCTCCTCCGAAGACATGGGAGGAATTCGAACAAGATGCGCAGAAACTGCGGGCACACGGGATCACACCGCTCTCGATGCCCATTGACGTGGCCCGTTACTATCCGTTCGTGGTCGACGCGGGAGGCAGTTACTTCGACGCGACGGCTGATAAGGCGACATTCACAAACACCGCTAACGAACCGGGCTTGAAGTTCTTCATGGACAACCTCGAACAGAAGAACATCGTGACGCCGAAGGATCTTGGGGCGGACTGGGCAGGCCCGCCATTTGCGCAGGGTAAGGTCGCCATGGTCGCCGAAGGTGCGTGGCTGGTCCCGTTCATGCAGCAAACCGCGCCGTCTCTCAAGTATGGCGTGGCGGACTTCCCCTCCCTGAACGGTCAGGACAAAAATATGGTGTTCACGGTTGCGTACTGCATGGCCAAATCCACGGCCCATCCCGATGAAGCGGCCAAATTGCTGTTCTTCATGACGGGAAAGGACGCAGAACGCATGACCGCGGAGTCCGGTCTCGCCATTCCGTCGCGCTCCAGTGTTCAGGACGTGTTTCTCCAGAAATATCCGGACTACAAAGCGTTCGTTGACGGCGTGAAGGATGCGATTCCGTACAACTTCGGCACGCTCGGTCAGAACTTTGTGGATGCCATCAATAAGGCAACAGAAGCCGGAGTGCTGCAGAAACTCACGCCAACGCAGGTGCTGAATCTGGCGCAACAAACGCTGGCCACACAAGAGAGTCAGTAAGGACAAGTCACTTCAGCGCCCCCGAAGGCGTGTGCTTTCGGGGGCTTTCAACAGCGGGAGGCGAGGAATTTGTCATCCGCATCCGCTCGCACGTATTGGCGGCGCAACGCGGTCGAGCAAGCTCTTCACGGCTACTTGTTTCTCTTACCGGCACTGACGGAACTGGCTGTGTTTCTTATCGGGCCCATTCTATATGCCTTCTACATCAGTTTCTTCCGATTCTCGTTCCTGGATCCGCAAAACGCACAATTTGTCGGCTTGCGGAACTATGTGCACCTCTTTCAGGATCCGGAGTTCCTGCGCGCCCTGTGGAACGTTACGCTGTATTCCATCGGTGTGGTCCCGACGCAGACGGCCATTGCACTATGGCTGGCACTCTTGGTGCATCACATCCGTGGAAAGTCCTTCTTCCGTGTGGCGTACTACATCCCCACCATCACGTCCACGGTTGCGGTAAGCGTCATCTTCGTCTTCTTGTTTCAACCGGATGGTCTCGTGAATCACCTGCTGCGCCCGTTCGGAGTGCCCGCCATCAACTATTTCAACAGTCCGATGTTTGCACTCCCCGCCATGATGGTGATGGCGGTATGGTCCACGGTTGGGCAGTTCATGGTCATCTACCTCGCGGGTCTACAGGATATCCCACCGGAAATTTACGAGGCCGCTGCCATCGATGGCGCAAGAGGTTGGACCATGCTGCGTCACATCACCATTCCTTTGCTGCGCCGCACGACCTTTCTCGTTGTAGTCATGTCGCTCATTGGAACCTTTCAAGTCTTTGATCAGATGTACGTCATTTCCGGCGGTACAGGCGGACCGCTCGACTCCACGCTATCTGTGGTTCTAGATATCTTTAACAAAGGATTCAAATCGATGCAAATGGGCTATGCGTCGGCAATGGCTTTCGTGCTATTTGCCATTATCCTGGTCCTGACCTTGATCCAGCACGCCGTACTGGGTCGGGAAACCGACTAATTCCGAAGAGCCCGGAAGGAGGATGCACTGTGGAGAGCGCGCGAACCCACGTTGGTTGGCGGAGAACGGCATGGTTCATCGCATGCCTGTATACCATCATCGCGTTGGGGCCGTTTGCCTGGTCCATCTACACATCCCTGAAACCCACTTCAGAAGTATTTCACAGCTGGGTACCTCTCTCTCATTTGACACTTCAAAATTATTCCTCTATCCTCCAGAACTTCCCGTTTGGGCGGTGGCTGCTCAACAGTATTCTGGTGGCCTTCATCGTCACCGTGGGCAACCTCATCGTCAACACGCTGGCCGGCTACGCTTTCGCCCGTCTTCGGTTCCCATTGCGAGGCATCCTGTTTTACGTGTTCCTCGCCATCATGATGATTCCTGGCCAGGTGCTTTTGGTTCCGATCTACATCTTGCTCGCTCACTGGGGCTGGATCGACACCTATCAAGGTCTTACGGTCCCGTTTTTGATGAGCCCGTTCATGATCTTTTTGTCCCGTCAATTCTTCCTGGGAATCCCTAAGGATTTGGAAGAAGCTGCGCGAATCGACGGCCTCTCGGAATGGGGCATCTTTTTTCGCATCGCTTTGCCCTTATCACGCCCGCTTCTGGCGGCACAAACGATCTTTACCTTCCAGGGCAACTGGAACTCATTCCTGTGGCCTGTGCTGTTGGCCACCAGTCCAGATATGTACACCCTGCCCGTCGGTCTCAATTCGTTTTACGGTCAATACAACGCATACTGGAACAGTGTCATGGCAGGTGTCATCCTCCTCACCCTACCCATCGTGTTGGTCTTCCTGATCTTTCAACGGCAATTCGTGCAGGGCATTGCCACCACGGGGCTCAAGGGCTGATAGCCCGAGCCCCGCTGAGTCACCCTTCGACCTCATCCAGACTGGGCAGTGCCGGGATGGCCCCACGTCGCGTGGTGGTCAGCGCTGCCACTCGCACGGCAAAGGTCGTCCAATCGGCCAGCTGCTCGGGCCGGAGCGCGCGCGGTCCGCCTGAAACAGGCACGCCTCCGGCGAAGCGGGTGAGAAACGCGCCGATGAATGCATCCCCTGCACCGGTGGTGTCAACGGTCGGGACGCGCGGGGCCGGCACGTGCCCGCGGATCAGGTCGCCCTCTCCGCCTGCGTCCAGCATTCGACAGGAATACCACGCCCCCTCGGCTCCCAGCGTGATGAGCACGAGCCACGGTCCCATCTGGTGCAACGCATCCGCACCATCGGCGGGGTGCGTCTGTCCGGTGAGCCACCGTAACTCCTCCTCGTTGACCTTGAGGATATCGCAGTGACTGAGCACGTCAAGGATGAGACCATGAGCCTGCGCTGGGTCCGGCCACAGCGCAGGACGCCAGTTCACATCGAAGGACACGGGAATGCCACGGCGGCGCGCCACATCGACGGCGTGAAGGGTGGCGGTGCGGGCCGGATCGACCGCCAACGAGACGGATCCCACGTGCAGGATGCCGATCTCGCCCCACGGCAACCCATCCACATCGGCCGCGGCCAACTGTGTATCCGCGGCATGGTGGCGGTAGAAAACGAAGTCGCGCTGTCCCGCATGATCCAGCGCCACGAAGGCGAGCCCGGTCGGCGCCTGAATCGGCGTGAACCAACGCGTGTCCACGCCTGCCTGGCGCAGGGTGGCCTCCAGGAACTCGCCGAATGCATCGTTGCCGCGCTTTCCCACAAACGCCGAGCGGCCGCCGAGCCGCGCCACACAAGCGGCGACGTTGGCCGGCGCACCACCGGCCGCCTTGCGAAACCCGCCGACGGACACCAACGAGCCAGGTTCATCCGCCACGAAGTCAATCAGGGATTCCCCCAATGTGACTATCCAGGGCGTCATCGTCCAACCTCCCCGGTGGACGTCTCCGTGCCTCCCCCGGTCGGCGCCGCGATGTGGCGTTCATACCACCGCAACAGCGCCTGCGTGCCGAGATCGCCGTCACCCGCTGCCTCCAACTCTTCGTACAGCGTTTTGGCGAGGGCCAGACCCGGTACGGCCAACCCCATGCGTTGCGCGGATTCCAGCGCGATGCGCATATCCTTGATGAAGTGTTTGATGTAAAAGCCGGGCCGAAAGTCCCCATCCAGCATCCGCGGTGCGAGGTGGCTTAAGGACCAGCTGCCGGCGGCACCGCCGGTGATGCTCTCCAGCACGCGCCGCGGGTCCAGTCCCGCACGGAGGGTGTAGGAGATGGCCTCGCACACCCCCATCATGTTGGACGCGATGGCAATCTGGTTCACCATCTTCGTGTGCTGACCGGCCCCAGGGCCGCCCTGCAGAATGATGCTCTTGCCCATGCAGCGGAGGATGGGCAGCACAGCCTCAAAATCCTCCTGAAGTCCGCCCACCATGATGGTGAGGGTTCCTTCCCGTGCGCCCACGTCACCGCCCGAAACCGGCGCATCCAGTGCGTGCAGCCCCTTCGCCTGCGCAGCGCTCCAGATCCGTTGCGCGAGCTCGGGATCCGAGGTCGTCATATCGATTAGGTACGCACCCGGCTTGGCTCGCTCTACAATGCCGTCCGGGCCGAGATACACTTCCTCCACATCGGAGGGGAAACCGACCATCGTGATCACCACGTCGGCTTCCGCCGCCGCAAGGCCCGGGCCGTCGGCCCAGGTCGCACCCTCGGCGAGGAGCGGTTCGGCCTTGCTGCGAGACCGGTTGTACACCGTGAGCCTGGCACCATTGCGCAGCAGGTGCCGGGCCATGCTGGCCCCCATGACACCCGTGCCGATGAACGCGATGCGAGTTCCTGAGGGTTGAAGCGCCATGGTATGTATCGCCTCCGTGTCCGCCGCCACCCGGCGGTGATGACTCATCAAGTGGTTCTGCGCCCATCATAGCGAACCAAGCCCATACAGGTAAACCGACATCGAGGGCGTTGAGCGAATCGCGCGAATGCTCTACACTGCTGGTATCCATGCGTGTGAAGGAGGAAAGGCCGTGAAGGTTGGCTACCTGGGACCCGAAGGCACGTTCAGCGAGGAGGCAGCAGTGCGCTACTTTCACGGCGAAAACATCGAGGCGGTGCCGTTCCGTTCCATCGCGGAACTGCTGGAGGACACGCAGGCCGGCGTGGTGGAACGCGCCATCGTGCCCATCGAGAACACCATCGAGGGATCCATACACCTCACCGTCGACACCCTGGCGGACGCCACGGATCTGTTTGTCGAAGGCGAACTGGTCCTGCCTGTATCGCAACACCTGCTGGCGCTTCCAGGTGCGCGGATCGACATGCTACGCGAAGTTTGGTCCATCGCACCGGCCATCGCCCAGTGCAGGCGCTTTTTGCGAAACCTAGACGTCACCGTCCGCGAGTACGGTAGCACAGCCGCGGCCGCCAAGGCGGTGCGTGACAGCGGCCGATCCGATGTCGCCGCCATCGCCTCCGCCTTCGCCGCGCAGCGCTTTGGATTGGTCGTGCTGGCGGCGCACATTCAGGACGTGCGCACCAACCACACCCGATTCGTGGTGATTCGGCGCGGTCCCGAGCCGTCGCCGCGAGCGCGCAAGACGATGCTGCTCATCGTGCCCTGTCAGGAGCACACCGGCGTGTTGGCGAACATCCTGCACGTGTTCGCCTCGCTTGGCCTGAACCTCACCTGGATTGTCTCTCGTCCGACGCGAGAGCGGCTCGGAACCTATCAGTTCTTTCTCGATGTGGAAGCCGCAGTGACCGACGATGCCGTGAAGAAGGCGCTGGCCATCCTCGACATCCTCGGTCATAGCGTACGGGTCCTGGGGAGTTACGAGACCCGGGAGCCGCTCACGCCTAGCGACACGGACAAACCGTGAAACGGGCCGGGATCCGCTACGGGACCCCGGCCCGCCTTCCCTACCTGCCGCGGTTCAGCCCGCCTGAGCTTCCGTCTTGGCCGCCTGCACCCAGGCCACAATCTGCTGGGGCCGGATGGGCAACTCCGTCACGAACACACCGAACGGCGCCAATGCGTCCGAAACGGCTGCCGCGATGGCTCCCGGCGCTGCAATCAATGAGCCTTCTCCCATGCCCTTGATGCCACCCTCACTGGCGGAGGGCGTCTGGATGTGTTCGACACGCATGCGCGGGACATCCTCGGCCGTGGGCAGCAGGTAATCCATCAGCGACGTTGTGGTGAGTTGCCCGTTCTCATCGTACCGCAGCTCTTCCAGCAAAGCGCTGCCGATGCCCTGCGCGACACCGCCGTGGATCTGACCCTCGACAATCATCGGATTGACGAGGACGCCACAGTCGTTCACCACCACATAGTCGAGAACTTTGACAAAACCGGTCTCGACATCCACTTCAACAACCGCCAGATGCGTCCCATTCGAGTAGGTGGCGGCGCCCGGCGGCTGATACCGAGCCACCACCTCCAGGCCGGGTTGCATGCCTTCCGGCAGACGGGCCACGTCGGTGTAGGCGGTGCGAGCGAGGTCCCGGATGGTGATGGATCGAGCCGGAACGCCGGCCACGAATGCCTTCCCCGCCTCCAGGCGGATGTCCTCCTCCGCAGCCTCCAGCAGGTGCGCCGCAAGCTGCGTCAGCTTCCGGCGCAGCGCTTGACCCGCGCGAATGGCAGCGCCGCCGCCGATGGTGCCGGATCTACTGCCGCCCGTCCCCCCGCCGAACGGTGCGCTGTCCGTATCGCCATGCAGGACCACCACATCCTTGACATCGATGCCCAGTTGGTCCGCAATGAGCTGCGCGAACGTGGTCTCGTGGCCTTGGCCCGTCGGGCCAGTCCCGACCGCGGCCGTTACGACCCCACTCGGCTCCATTCTCAGCGTGACAGCCTCGTAGGGGATGGAGCCGGCTTCAGATTCAGCCATGGCGGACGGCTCGACAAACACGCAGAGGCCCAACCCCACGTACCGGCCCTGCGCGCGCCACTGCTCCTGATCCTTGCGGAAGCGTTCGTAATCCACAAGGGCGAGCGCGCGCTCCAGAGACTCGCCGTAGGAACCGGGATCGTACACCTTGCCGGTTGGCGTATGGTACGGAAAATCCTCCGGCCCAATCAGATTGGCGCGCCGCACCTCCACCGGATCCTTGCCAAGCGCGCGGGCCACCGCATCAACGATGGCCTCCTGGACCTGCGCGCCGATGGGTCCGCCCACGCCCCGATACGGCCCGAGCGGTGCCTTGTTGGAAAACACACACTCAATCTCTATCGACACGTGCGGGATCTTGTACGGGCCTGTGAGCATCTCGGTGGCCCAGTTGGCCTCACCGACGGCACCCGGGAAGCCAGGGAAGGCGTAGGCGCCCGTGTCGCCGATCACGTGATCGCGCACGGCGAGGATCCGGCCCTCGTCATCGTAGGCCACCGCGACCTCATGGATGGCGTCGCGCGCGTGGGCATCCGCCAGCAGCGATTCCATCCTGTCGCCAATCCACTTCACCGGCCGGCCGAGCCGTCTGGCCGCCTCCGCCACGACCACATATTCCGGGTAGAACATCGCTTTGATGCCAAACCCGCCACCGACCTCCGGCACCACCACGCGCACCTGATGCTCCGGCAGCTTGAGCAGACGGGCCAGCATCCCGCGCAGCCCGTGCGGGGACTGGTGCCCAGCGTAGACGGTCAGTCGGCCAGAGACGGGATCCGGCAGGGCCAGGCAACCGCGCGTCTCCATGGTGACCCCCGTCTGGCGATTCCATCGGAACGTGAGCTCCAGGTGATGCGGCGCCGATTGGAACGCTTCGTTGAACCCGTCGGTGACGTGCGTTTTGTGCAGGAATCGGTTCGGGCGGTGCTCGTGGACGCGGCGCGGCTGATCCGCCAGCGCAGCACGGCTGTCGACCACGGCCGGCAGCGGCTCATACTGCACACGGATCTTCTCCACGGCGTCCTCGGCCCTGTACCGGCTGTCGGCAATCACGGCCGCCACCGGCTCACCGACAAACCGCACCTCGTCCCGCGCAAGCACCGGTTGCCCCACCTGAAACGGCCGATCCGGCAAGGTGATGGGGCAATCGGCGAAGGTCCAAACGGCCTTCACGCCGGGTACCGCCAGGGCTTCCGTCACGTCCACGCTTTGGATGCGGGCGGCGGCGCGGTTGCTCCGCAGAAACGCCACCTCCAGCGTGCCGGGGTACTCGAAGTCGTCCACGTAACGAGCCTGTCCGCGCAGCAGACGCGCGTCTTCCAGCCGCGTTACCCGAGCCCCGGTGAACTGGGGTTTCAGCACCTCACTCATCGCGCCCCCTCCTTCGCCGCGTCGAGTACAGCGTCCACGATGAACTGGTACCCCGTGCAGCGGCAGACATTGCCCGAAATCGCCTCACGCACGGTCTCCTCTGTGACGGGCCGACCACTGCGCAGCAACGCCTCGCAGGTGACAATCATGCCCGGCGTGCAGAAGCCGCACTGCAGCGCGTGATGCCGCTCAAACGCCGCCTGCAGAGGGCTCAGCCCAGCCTCCGGCGTCAGCCCTTCGACCGTTGTGATCTCGCGCCCCTCCGCCTGCACGGCAAACATCAAGCAACTGCGCTGAGGCTCCCCCTCCACAAGCACGGTGCACGCACCGCACACGCCCTGCTCACAACCCACGTGCGTTCCCGTCAACCCAAGCTCATGCCGGAGTACATCGGACAGCAGCATGCGCGGCTCCACCGCAATCCGGTGGCTCTTTCCGTTCACCTTCAGCGTGATCTCCACGGTTCCCTCGCGTGTTTCCACCGGGCTCACCTCCTGCGTTGTCTCGCTCATCGTTGCGCCTCCCCTTGGGCGCGGCGATACGCCCAATCGGCCACCAGCACTCCGAGATGCCGACGGTAGTCATCATCGTCCGTGACGTCCACATCGGCGAGAAGCTCGCGCCACAGTGCGGCCGCATCCTCCGGCACGCTCTCGAACTCCCGCCGTTCGGGTCCCCCGCTGATGCCGAACCAAGTCACGCTGCCCCCGCCGTCGTCACGAACCTGAACATAGGCACCCGCGAGCGCAAAGTCCCCGGCCCGACGGGCCACCTCGGCGAATCCATACCAGCCCTGCGGCGGGACCGGGATGCGTACTTCCGTGAGCATCTCATCCGCAGCAAGGTCGGTGGTGAGAAAGCCAAGATAGAAATCACGCGCGGCCACGGTCCGCGTGCCACGTACACTCCGCAGCACAAACTCCGCGTCCAGTGCCACCATCGCCGCGGGCAACTCCGCCGCCGGATCCGCATGCGCGAGTGAACCGCCGAGCGTTCCTCGCGTTCGGATCGCCCAGTGCCCGATGTGCTGAGCCGCCTCCGCCAGCACGGGTACCTGCTCACGGATCAGGGCGTCTTCACACAGCCGCTGGTGAGGCAACAGCGCACCGAGCACCAGGACGCCGTCCGACAGCGTGACGGACGCGAGATTGTCGAGATGAGAGATGTCGACCAGCGTCTGCGGCCTGCTCATGCGAAAGTTCATCAGCGGAATGAGACTCTGTCCGCCGGCGATGAGCTTCGCATCCGGCAGCGTCGCAAGCGCCGTGACGGCGTCGTCGACGCTCACCGCGCGGTGGTATTGAAACGGTGCAGGTTTCATCGTCTCCCCTCTTTCCTTCAGGATGGTGGGATCTCACATCCCGGCGCGGTACATCCCGCGCGGGGCAGCCAGGCTGCAGAGTGCCTCGGGCGATCCGCCATCGACCAGTGCATCAAGGTACGGCATGGCGGTCCGCAGCGCCCGCGTCTCCGGCGCAAACCCGGGTGTGGCAAACCACGGATGAAGCCACAGCAGGGCGGCGCAGCGCGACCGCAATTGACGCAGTGCATCGCGGAGTTGGTCCGGCTCCCCAGCGTCCCAACCATCGCTGATGATGATCACCGTGCTGGATCCACCGAGTTGCCGGTCTCCGACGTCACGCAACCAAGTCTGTAGGGCACTGCCGATATCCGTGCCGGACTTCCACACCGCCGTTTCCAGACCCAGACGCGCACGGCACGTTCGATACGGCAGATGCAGCCACGTCGTGATGTCGATCAGCCGCGTACCAAAGGCGTGGACACGGACATCCGGTTGTAGGCGAGCCAACTTCCACAGCCACGGCAGATACAGTTCGGTGCAGTCCGCCATGGATCCCGATACGTCCCACAGAATGGACAGCTTTCCCGGCCTGCGCGGCCGCCGGGCCAATACGGGTGCCAGTCCTTGCCCGCCCAGGCGTGCCCAGCGCCGCAGCGTCTTGCGCAGATCCACCTGCGGCGAACCCAGACGCTTGCCCCGGGGAACCGGGCGGGTGGGTTGCAGCGCAATGCGCCCTGTCATCCGGCTCACCCATGGGGGTAGTGCAGTTTCGCCCACATCCATGGCCTGTCCCGGCGCCAGTGACGCGAACGCCTGTCCCTGCGTTCGCCCCTCCATCCCATCCTGGGCTGGATGGGCCTCTGCGACGGCGGCGACAGGCTGCTGCTGCCCCGGGGTCTCCGTGGTCAGTCAGGTGAACGGACCGAACAAGTCCGCCAGGTGTTCCCGCGCCCACGCCTGGTCCGCCGCATCCTTGATGACGCAGCCCAGTGTGCGGCGCGCCCAATCGGGCGTCCACTCTCCATGGGACGTGACGAATGCACGCGCCCAGTCCACGCTCTCCGCCAATCCCGGCGGCTTGACCAGGGGCCACGTCCGCATGCGCCGCACCGCCGTCACCAGCGCTCGTCCAGACGCTTCATCCAGCTCAGGCACATGAAGGCGCACAACCTCCCACTCCCGCTCCGCGTCGGGCCAATCCAGCCAGACATAGAAACAGCGGCGACGAAGTGCATCCGACAGGGCGCGCGTGCGGTTGGACGTCAGGATCACGAGCGGCGGGCGCTCGGCGGCGACGGCGCCCCATTCCGGAATGGTGACGCGGTATTCCGCGAGCGCTTCCAACAGAAGGGCCTCAAACGCCTCATCCGCTCGGTCGATCTCGTCCACCAACAACACGGCCGCATCGCCCAGGCTCAGTGCGCGAACGATGGGACGCTCGAGCAAATAGGCGCGATCAAACACGTCCGTGTCCTTATCGCGATGGAGCGCGGTGAGTTGTTTTGCGACATTCCATTCGTACAGGGCGCTTGTCGCATCGATCCCTTCGTAGCACTGCAGGCGCACCAGTTCACGCTTCAGCGCCCGCGCCAGCGCGGTGGCCAAGGAAGTCTTTCCAGACCCCGCGGGGCCTTCCAGCAACAGGGGCCGGCCAAGCCGCAGCGCAAGCGCCGTCATCTCGGCCAGGTCGGCATCCCCCACGTACTCGGCTGCACGCAGCCGTTGTAAGAGTTCAGCGGCTGTCGGCGCAGCCATGCTCGACGGTGCAGTGGTCACCCGGCGTTCACCTGCTTTGCCGCCTTCACAAGATTGTTGAAAAATTGGTTGATAAGGAATTTGGCGACGCCGGACAGAACCCGCTGACCGACACCAGCCACCGTCCCCCCGACCGTGGCCTCGCCGTCGTAGGTGACAAGGGAACCGGACGGTGCCGCTGGTTCAATGCGGACGGCCACATCGGCGTCCATGAAGCCCATCGGTCCTTCACCATGCACCACCAAACGATAGCGTTCGCCGGGGACGACATCTTTCATCTCCAGCGTTCCTTGGTAGCTTCCTTTGATGCCGGCCACGCCGACCTCCATTTCCGCCTCGTACAATGTTTCCGAGCGTGCGGTGAGCGATTTCATCCCGGGCATGGCCTGCACCAAGGCGTCCGGATCAGTCAGCAGGGCGTAGGTCTGCTGGGGATGCGTTGGAAAGGCTTTGTTGCCGGAGATCTTCATGCTTCCCCTCCTCTGCGGCTCGATGAAGTCTTCCCAATATTCTCATTGTAAACCAGATGGGGACAGGGTGCCAGTGTAGCCGCAACGGAGCGGAAGTGAGTCCGAGGACCCGGTGACGCGGGGTCCCTGGCGGATCAAGTCATCCGGGTCCTCAGAAGATCTTTTTCTCTTCGTTGTACTGCTTGAGGATCTCGACAGCCTCGCGGAAGCGGAGCGAGTGCACGACCTCACGCTCGCGCAGGAACTTGAGGCCGTCCTGCAGGTCGGGATCGTCCGTCATGTCAATCAGCCACTGGTAGGTGGCTCTCGCCTTTTCCTCCGCCGCAATGTCCTCGTACAGATCCGCTATCGGGTCGCCTTTCGCCTGAATGTATGTCACCGTAAAGGGATGACCGGCAGCGTTGTGGTAGTGGAGTGCCCACGAGTGATCCGCAAAGTGCTCTCCCAAACCGGCGTCGCGCAATTGCTCGGGGGTGGCGTCCTTGGTCAGCTTGTAGACCATCGTGGCAATCATCTCAAGGTGTGCAAACTCCTCCGTTCCGATGTCGGTCAACAGGCCAATCACCTTGTCGGGGATGCTGTAACGCTGATTCAGGTAGCGCAGCGCCGCAGCCAATTCGCCGTCCGCACCTCCGTATTGCTCGATGAGAAACTTGGCCATGCGCGGGTCGCATTTGCTCACCCGAACAGGGTACTGCAGCTTCTTTTCATAAATCCACACAAGGTGTCCCTCCCTCCCGCTCTGCGATCAGACCTGCCACGGCCACGGACCTTCGCACCACGTCCACCGAGCGGGCGCGGGGCCCCGTCCGAATTCCAGCAGCGGTCCAAAGCGGCTCTCGAACTGGTGCGCCACCGCCGCCCGACGGCGCGCGAATTGGCCGAACTCTGCCAGCGCCTGTTCGTCGTCCGGATGCGTGTCGAGATACAGCGTCAATTCCACCAACACGAAGTCAAGCGCCTGAAGTTCCTGCATCAGCTGCTCGTACTCCTTGGGAACCAGCTTGGTCATTGATCCCTCGCCTCCCCCCGCCAGGGCGGTTGATACGGGCTGTACAGGTCAGGCCACAGTGTCCCACGGCGCAGCGCTTCCTTTGGCGCGAACTGTTTAAGGCCTTTGGGCTGGAACACGATGTACTGGTTCGGTGGCACGATGTATGCAGGGGTTTTCTTGGGGGTACAGGGGTCATGCGGGCTGCGGAAGGTCTCGTAGACTCGCCACTGCCGGTCCATCGCTCTCCCTCCTGTCGCGGGCCGGTGCCCGCTTCCGGATTCACAGGGAAAGCATATGCGCCGCGCAGACGGTGCAGAAGAGAGGACAAGTGCGGAATGCGATAAAATATGAATCAAGTCTAATTCAGTGAAGCCATAGTGCGGTCAACAGTCCGACCACCACCCCACCCAGCACTTCGATGGGTTTGTGCCCGACGTGTTCATCCAAGACCGGCCAGTCGATGAGCCACCACGGGGCTTGGGCCACGGGGAGCGGACGGTAGACGCGCCGTGCCCGCGGAGGACGGTCGTCGGGGCGAAGCCCCTCCGCCACGACGCCATCAGCTCCCGCCGCCAGCCCTTCCTTCGCGCGCTCGGCCTCGAGACGCCGCAGATCTCGAAGCACACGGTTGAGCATGGCAGCGTGGCGGCCGGTTTGCCAGCGTACTCCCGCCGCGTCGTACATCACCACCAGGGCCACGAATACGGCCAGTGCCAACACGGGATCCTGACCGCCTCGGCGAAGAGCCAGCTCCGCCACCAACGCGACGACCAGCGCTGTGTGGGAACTGGGCATGCCACCGGACTGACGCATCCGCTGCCAGTCCCACCGGCCAATCCGGATCATGATCCACAAGGGCTTCAGCAGCTGCGCCACCATCATGGCCACCAGCGGGGCAATCCAGATGTAGGGGGAATCTTTGAACACGGGTCACTCCTCCGTCATGCGGCACATCACCCCAGGAGAACGAGACATCCGGCACACACATTGGTAAGATAAAAACACGGCTGCCCTCGTACCGGCCAGGACCTGGGGTCGGGAAGGGTTGGGAAAAGGATGGGATGACGTGATCAGCCACATATTGCAGACGTACGGTTACTTCGGTCTGTTCATCGCCCTGGCGCTGGAGTACGTGTTCGTCCCCGTGCCGGGCGAGACCACGCTGACCGCCATCGGTATCCTATGGCAATCGCACAAATACGGCCTGCGCCTGTTCTGGCTTCTGCTCGCCACCACCGGCGGCACATTCACAGGCTCGCTCGTCGCCTATCTCATCGGACGCCTGGTCGGCCGGCCGTTCGTCGAGCGCTTTGGACGGCTGATTCGGCTCACGCCAGACCGGATTGACCGCGCGGAAACCCTTTTTCACAAGTATACCGTACCCACGTTGGTCGTTTCACGGTTCATCGCCGTGGTGCGCATCCTCGTTCCGTACATCGCCGGCATCAACCGCGTACCACTGTGGGTGTTTGTCCCTGTCATGCTGGTCAGCTCGCTGGCCTGGACCGCCACGTTCATCCTCGCCGGCACGGCGATTGAACGCGCCTGGCACCAGGTGCTGCATCACTGGCGACAGGAACTCGCACCGGCGGTGATCATCGTGTGTGCTCTTGCCGTCGGGTACTACTACTTCCACCGCTGGTTGCACCACCGCATTGAGAAAGCATCCGCGTCCGAGGGCACCGCCATCCCGCCGGAACAGGCCGAGGAGAATGCTGCCGAAGAAGCAGAGGACGAAGCCGCCCGCCGCTGAATCATCCCCGACTGACGCGCTGACGATAGCCTTCGTACATCAGGATCACGCCGGCCATCGCCGCGTTCAGGCTCTCTGCCGCAGGCTCCATCGGAATGCGAACCGTGAGGGCCGCACCGCGGCGCGCGGTTTCGCCGGCCCCCCGGGCCTCCCCTCCAATCACCAAAAGGGTCGGCCGCCGCCAATCCGCCTGCGTGCAATCGACCTCCGCTGTGGCGTCCGCCAACACCACCTGCCCATCGGGCCAACGCTTACGCCACGCCTCCAGCGCCGCTGCCGTGGGCATCTCTCGAACGCGGGTGCGGAACAGACCGCCCATCGAGGCGCGAACCACCTTGGGATGGTAAGCGTCCACCGTCCCGTCCGCGAAAACGACATCCCCTACACCAAACGCATCGGCGCAGCGCACGAGCGTCCCCGCGTTCCCGGGGTCCCGTACGTCATCCAGCAGCAGCGTCCACGGCCCCGGAGATTCGGCCGGCGGATCCGGCATGCGGGTCACGGCGATCACGCCCTGCGGCGTCACCGTATCCGCAACCTCGGCGAATGGGCGCGGCGCGAGCTCATACACGGGAACGCCGCGGTTCGCCGCCGCGTCCAGCAAATCTTGCGGAGGTTCGGGAGCGGATACATCGCACAGCAGCGCGTCCACCACCAGGGCGGATCGGAGGACCTCATCCACCAGCCGCACGCCCTCCACCAGAAAGCAGCCCGCGGCAATGCGCCCCTTCCGCGTTTTCAATTTCGCCCACGCTTTCACACGCGGATTCTGCACAGACTCGATGTACATCGTCATCGGTCCACCTCGTACGAAAAACCCCGACCCTCGGGGGCGGGGTTCCCATACAGCGGGTTGACGTACCCACCCGTATCAGGTCGGGGTGCCGGCCGCCCGCGGCCGGGCATATCCTAGCGTTCGCTGCGTTGTTCAGGCCTCCAGCTTCTGCTTCGCGACGTTCACGAGCTCCGCGAACGCCTGCTTGTCCGCCACGGCCAACTCGGCCAGCATCTTGCGGTTGACCTCAACGCCCGCGAGCTTCAGCCCGTGCATCAAGCGGCTGTACGAGATACCGTTGTTGCGGGCTGCCGCGTTGATGCGCTGGATCCACAGGCGCCGAAAGTCACGCTTGCGCTGCCGCCGATCCCGGTACGCATACATCAGTGACTTCCAAACCTGCTGCTTCGCTGTGCGATACAGGCGATGCTTCGAACCAAAATAGCCGCGCGCGAGTTTCAGGATGCGCTTATGACGACGGCGGGTGACGTAACCGCCTTTCACTCGAGCCATGTGTCGGATCCTCCCTTACGTACACTGTACTCCTGTCCGGTGTTCACCGCGGGGCGTGCGCTGCGCCCACTCCACGCTCTGTCAGATGCCCGAAATGAGCTGTTTGATGCGACGGACGTCCGTCCGCGAGACCAGCGTGGTACCAGCGAGCCGGCGCTTGCGCTTCGGGCGCTTACCCACGGCCTTGTGATAAGCAAACGCATGGGGCCGCTTCAGTTTGCCAGACCCGGTGCGCTTCAGTCGCTTGGAGAGACCACTGTGCGTCTTCATCTTCGGCATGTGACTTCCTCCATTCAATGAGAATCCGGCCTTCGCGGCCGGCCTCCTGCTGTGCAGAATTCAGGAACGAACCCGCTCCTGCGGGCGTTCCCCCGTGCCTTGGTGGCTCAGTGCCCGCACCTCAAGCCAACGCGGGTTCACGTCGTCTGTTTCGGCGCCAGAATCATCACCATCTGGCGGCCCTCCAGCTTCGGCATGCGTTCGACCACGCCGTGTTCCGAAACCTGCTGCGCGAGCTTGATCAGCAGCTGTTGACCGATGGACGAGTGCGTGATCTCGCGGCCCCGAAACCGCACAGACACCTTCACCTTGTCCCCGTCACTCAGGAACTTGACGACGTTTTTGAGCTTCACCTGAAAGTCGTGCTCCTCGATGTTCGGCGTCATCCGAACCTCTTTGATCATCACGACCTTCTGGTTCTTGCGCGCCTCTCGCTCCCGTTTGCTCTGCTCATACTTGAACTTGCCATAGTCCATGATGCGGCACACGGGCGGCTTGGCCGTCGGCGCGACATTCACCAGATCCAGGTTCTTCTCCTCCGCGATCCGCCTCGCCTCGCGCAGCGGCATGATGCCGAGCTGCGTGCCGTCCACGTCGATGACGCGGACTTCGCGCGCGCGAATCCCGTCGTTGACTTGAAAATCCTCTTTGCTAATGTGCGGTCACCTCCGTGCAGTTTCGGGATCAAGTCCCGGGCGCCTGAGCGTCAAACGAAAAGGCGCGGACGAAGCCGCGCCTCTCTTCCAACACACCGCTGTACCGAAACGGTATGCTTAATCCGAGACCATCGACCCGTCGGCGTGAGCCCACCAGGTGAGAAGCGGACGCTTCTGCTTTGCTGCATCTATAGTATTCGGTTCAATCGATGCTATTTTACACGAGCGCCCTCTCACGGTCAACCGCCGAGTCATCTTCCGGCATGCGGACAGCCAGCGGCCGCTGCATCCGACGCGCGGCCGGGATCAGGCTTCACCCGGTTCCACGAGCAACGCCTTGCTGTCGACCTCCTGCCGCAACCGTGTGATGAAGCTGTCGAGCGGCATGGCCCCGAGATCGCCCTGGCCGTAGCGGCGAACGCTGACGGTGCGGCTTGCAGCC
This sequence comes from Alicyclobacillus sp., assembly GCA_023511725.1. GTDB lineage: Bacteria > Bacillota > Bacilli > Alicyclobacillales > Alicyclobacillaceae > JAIMAY01. Next base: position 14,012 of record JAIMAY010000001.1, on the reverse strand, counting down.
TCCTTATCGCCGACCACGAGCGTGTACGGGATCTTATGCACCTGCGCCTCGCGAATCTTGTAACCGATTTTCTCGGACCGGGCATCCACCTCCGGCCGCAGCCCCGCCTGGCGCAATGCCGCCTCCACCTCGTGCGCATACGGCTCGTGGTCCGCGCCGACCGTGACAATCCGCGCCTGCACCGGTGCGAGCCAAGCGGGGAACGCGCCTTTGTACTGTTCGATGAGGAAGGCGATGAAACGTTCCAGTGTGCCAATGACACCCCGGTGAATCACGACTGGCCGGTGCGGCCTGCCGTCTTCCCCCACATACGTCAGGTCGAACCGATTCGGCAGGTGGAAGTCCAGCTGCACCGTCGACAGGGTTTCGTCCTTCCCGAGCGCAGTCTTGACCTGGACATCGAGCTTGGGGCCGTAGAACGCGGCCTCACCGGGAGCCTCCACGTAATCCAACCCCAGCTCATCCATCGCCTGCCGCAGCATGCGCTGCGCCGTCTCCCACATCTCGTCGTTCTGCACGTACTTCGTGGTATCCGCCGGATCGCGATAGGACAGACGGTGGTAATAGTCGCGGATCCCGAAGTCTCGGTACACGCGCTGGATGAGCTGCACAACGCGGCTGAACTCCTCCTGGATCTGATCAGGCCGCACGAAGATGTGCGCATCGTTGAGCGTCATCACGCGCACCCGCTGCAACCCCGCGAGTGCACCGGACATCTCGTACCGATGCATCGTCCCCAATTCGGCGATGCGCAACGGGAGATCCCGATAACTGCGCAGCTCCGACCGGTACACCATCATGTGATGCGGGCAGTTCATGGGGCGCAGGACCAGTTGCTCATTGTCCATCTGCATGGGGGGATACATATCATCGTGATAATGCTCCCAGTGCCCGGAAATCTTGTACAGTTCCACACTTGCCAAGTGAGGTGTGTAGACATGCTGATAGCCCAGGCTCTCCTCGAGATCCACAATGTAGCGCTCAATGATGCGCCGAATCTTGGCCCCGTTGGGCAGCCACAGCGGCAGACCTTGACCAATCTCGCGCGACAACATGAAGATCCCGAGTTCTTTGCCGAGACGGCGGTGATCCCGCTGGCGAGCTTCCTCGAGCCGCCGCAGGTGTTCATCCAAGTCCTGTTTCTTCGCAAAGGCGACGGCATAGATGCGCGTGAGCATCTCCCGCGATGAATCACCGCGCCAATACGCCCCCGCGATGGACATGAGTTTGAACACCTTGATGCGACCCGTGGACGGCAGGTGGGGTCCGCGGCAAAGATCCAGGAACTCTCCCTGGCGATAAACCGTGATCACCGCATCTGCCGGCAGGTCCTCGATGATCTCGACTTTGAAGCGCTCCCCTCGCTCACGGAAATAGTTCAACGCCTGCTCTCGCGTCCACACCTCCCGCTCCACGGGATAATCCGCCCGGATGATGCGCTCCATCTCCTCCTCGATGCGCGGGAGATCCTCCGGCGTGAAGGCGTGATCGGCAAAGTCGTAGTAGAACCCGTTCTCGATCACGGGCCCAATCGCCATCTTCACCTCCGGCCACAGGCGTTTCACAGCCTGCGCCATCACGTGCGCGCAGGTGTGGCGCATCACGTCAAGGCCCTCCGGATCCTGCAATGTCAGAATTTCCACCTGAGCGCCATCCTCGACGGGACGCGAAAGATCCGCCACTTGTCCGTTCACCCTCGCCGCCACGGCCTCCTTCGCCAAGCGCGGACCGATGGCTGCCGCGAGATCAGCCCACGTGGCACCCTGCGGCAGTGCGCGCTCCGATCCGTCCTTGAGCCGCACCTTGACCTGCACCGCTTCTGACATAACGCGATTCCTCCTCGAATCCTTGGCCTCGGATTGCCCCGGCGACACGCCGGCAAAAAGAAAACGTTCCCGCCCCGCGAGGGACGAGAACGCTGTTCCCGTGGTTCCACCCTGCTTCGACGCCCTCGTTTGCGCACGCGGGCGTCCTCCTTGCGCGTATAACGTCCGCCCCGGCCACCGTTTCACCGCTTGGGATCCCCGGTGACGGCTCGGGAAGTGGTTACCGCCAGCTCCTGCGGAAACGGCTCTCAGCCCGCGGCCGTCTCTCTCTGCACGCAGCGGTGATGCTGGCGGCGGTCTTCCCTCATCGCCTTCTCCCACATTCCGTTGCATTGCATACGATAAACGTAGCCATCCGGGCCTGACTTGTCAAGGTCGCCTGCCGTCCGGCCCTTGTTTCGACGCGTGATTGGAGGTCCTGGCCAGCCATTGAACCGCCTGCATTCGCCGCAACTCCCGGCAGTTGTCACATCCCGGACAGCGTCGCGCCCTGTCGAGAAACACGCGTTCAAGCGTTTCCACGAAGCTGGGCCACGGTGCCATGGTCGTGGTATCATGGATGACCAGCACATGTGGCGCCCGCGTGATCAGGATGCTCATCGCAAGGTCCTCGGGATCCACCGCTTCGCCTTCCGATGCGACCTCCGCCGCCTGACGGATCTCGGCATCCTGCACGAGATTTCCAGCCGCGTCGCAGATCCAAACCTTTGTATCCGTGCAATACACATGCAAAGTCTGCGGTGATTCGGGTTGAGAGTCCAGCATGTAACGCAGCATTGCGACGAACTCCTCGTATTCCCTGTCGGCCAGAAACTGCTCTAACATCGAGGCCACGGCTTCGTCCGCTCGCGTCAATTGCTCACGTGCGCGAAAGCGCATCAGTCCGTCCAGGTGAACCCTATCCTCACGCCACAAGAGCGGCGTGGCCGCCTCCAGCACCGGATCCAGCCATGCTGCTGCCCCCGACTCCGCCTCGTCCTCCAGTCCTTTACGCCACGCATGCAATGCGAGCAAAGCCACGTATTCGCGTTCGCGCTCCCCAAGATAGGGTGCTGTCTGAAGAACGCGGCGCGTAATATACTGAAACATCCAGTCCGTACCGAGGAACAGACGCAAAATCGCCTGCAACGCGGCGAATTGTCCTTCGTCCCAACCGGCCTGGATGCGAATTTGGCTTGAATCCGCGCGCTGAACCGGAAAGCCGCCGCCCTTCAGCTTCCGCTCCAGCGCATCGGTGGCGAACTCCGACGTCAGGTCCGCGATGCGCACGGTCATCCGTCCTTCCGGTTTGGTGTCATAGTGTCAGTATGGGGCGGACGAGGAACCGGATATACGCACCGGGTGCGACGGCGCAAAGGGCACAAAAACCGCCGGCGGTCACCGCCGGCGGTTCCAGATGGTGCGGCTGACAGGAATCGAACCTGTGGCCCCCACCGTGTCAAGGTGGTGCTCTCCCTCTGAGCTACAGCCGCTCGCCTTTTTGGACAGAGCCTATCTTAGCACAGTGCCAAAAATCGAGTCAATCTCCGGACACCCGCCAGCCGCTCCCGGTCGCGACGCCGCTTCCGCCTGCTCCTACACTATTGGTCTGCGACCGCGACCGTGTAGGCGGCTGCAGGCCGACAACCGCCGTGCACGTCATTCGCCTGCCACCGGCAGTCGCTGCATGAGTTCCCAGAGTTCCGGAGCCTTTTTGGCCAGATTCACTGCTCTTCCCCGCTCATCGACAAAAGCATGCTCCGTCCGCCCCTCCGCGCATAATTCTCCGGCTTCGTTCAGCACCCGGTAGCGGGCGCTGAGGCGTGTCCTCGTCAATGCCGCAATGCGGGCTTCGATGCGAACCTTGTCCTCGGCTCGCAACGTCTTCAAATAGCGGCACTGGACCTCCAGGACCACCAGAACGATTCCCCGATCATGAAACGTCTCCATATAGGAGACACCGTTCTCCCGTAGAAAGCGCATCCTGGCCACGGAAAACCAATCGATGTAAGCCGGATGGTACACAATGCCCGCCGCGTCGCATTCACCCCAACGTACTTCCAGTTCCGTCGTCACCACTGCTGGCATGTCCACGCCTCCTTACATGGACCAGTATACCAGCGACGGCGGGCATGAAAAAACGAAAGGACGACCGCAGGTCGCCCCTTCGCTGAAGGGTAGGTGTGTGTGGCGCCGGTGATCGCTTCCTTTCTGACACGTGTTCAGATACGGTACGTCACCATTACCCATCAACCTCCCCTACACTTGCTAACATGCCCCTCGGCGGACGAATTATACTCATTGGCTCCGGCTCATGTCACGCTGCAGATTGCACAGCATTCGAACCACCCACGAGGTGAACCCGAGAGCGGCCACGATAATGGGGAAGCTGATGGCGAGGCGTTCCGCCTTGGTTGTGCGCTCCATGCTGAATCCCTCCTGCCGCTAGTGTGAACCGCGGCCGGGATTTTCTCTCACGGATGCACGCTGCATTTTTATTCAATATGTTGCATGTTTAGTCGATCCGTGCTACCATCAAGGTGTCGTGACCGACCAGGCAATAAGACGCGCCCGGTGAGCCGTCTTGCCTGCACCGTCCCGCATAACTGGCGGCGACGCGCAGCACACTACCTCCAAATGTGGAAGGGGGTTGTGCACGTGCGTCGCCATCGCTTTTTTCTGCTGACCGCCAGCCTCGCGTCCGCCATGCTGTGTATCGCTGAGCCCGCGCATCACCACATATTCGCCCAACAGCGCCCGCAGCAACCCACGACGACACAAGCCGGTTTCGTCTCCGCTCCCGTATCGTTTCGCGTGTTTTCAGGCAAGGATTGGACGCCCGTGCGTGATGCGGAGGTAGTCGTGATCGGCCGTGATGGGCAGGTCCTCACCCGAGGCCGTACGGACGCCCAAGGAACATGGCGGACCTCACTCACCGCCCCGCTGGATCCGCGCCTTCCCCGGATGGGTGCCGTCACTGCACTCGTTGTCGCCCGGGGTTACAATGAAACCGTCATCTTTGATGTCCCGGTTAAGCCCGACACGGTACAGCCGGTCACGCTCTGGCCCATTGTTCCCGGCCTGCGCAATGAGCCCACGGCCGTCCTCGGCAACATCCACAGGCTCGATGTGATTGAGCTCGTCAACCGGTACGCCCGGCAACTCGGCTGGGTCAAACAGGCCCCCATCCCCGGTGAACAGGGTTACGCGCCGTGGGGACCAGCGAGGCCCTGAGGGATACACCAAGCTGCGCTACAGTGCACGACTGCGTAAGGAGATGAGCATTGATCTGTGATTCGCAACAACCTGAGCCACCCTTGAGGTGAGTATCTTCAGGGAAGGTTAGAACATGGTTAGACAATCGCAGCGCATAAATCACGCGGGACTTCGAGCCAGTGCTCGAAGTCCCGCGTTCTACATATGGTGCCGGGAACGGGACTTGAACCCGTACGGGGATGCCCCCAGCGGATTTTAAGTCCGCTGCGTCTGCCGATTCCGCCACCCCGGCAAATCGATTCCCTCAGTTTGTCACATTGAGGTCGATGACAGTCTAGCACCAAGAGAGAGGAACTTCAATTGCCGGCGAGTGACGGGTCAATCAGTGAAGCTGCACTTTCTGAAGCGTCCGTCTGTGGCCTCGGCAATGAGCCGATCACCGATGGGGAAGGTGATGGAAAACGCGAACTTCCCAATGCATCCATCGCCATCCCCCTCAGTAATTAACCGCTCATGTATCTAGTATACCTGAATCACCACCGTACATCGGGAACCACTGGCTGCCAGTTCCGCTGAATCCATTGCGGGGGACCGGGAACGAAGTGAGTGTTCCGTTCCTCTCATCAAATGGCGGGCGATCGGCTCACGGAATCTTTTGAAAAAAAGCTGAATTTCATGTCTTGGTCGGCGATGGGTGCATCCACGCAGTCCGGATCGAAGGCCACAGGCACGTTCCGTACGATAGCATTGTGGTGCCCAAACGTATCTCCCTGTCCCTTGTTGGTCTTTTGGTGTGTATCCCAACCCGTCATGTTGGCATCCCCGACCAGTACACCGGCGTTTTGCTGGACGGTGTTGACATTAAGAGCCTGCATGTTGATGTGAGTGACGGCAGGTTGCTGGTGAGTGTGGTTCAGCAAGTGAACGTCTCTGTCGTCGATGGGCGTGTCATACGCGTCCGGGTCAATCACGGCAAGTCGGTTGGCATACAGCACGTTTGATGATCCGACGCTACCCAATCCATTATTGGTCTTGGAATGGGCACTCCAACCGTAGACGATGTTGTAGCCGCCAATGAGGACCGCAGAACACCCTCGAATGTTGCGAACCTGAAGATTTACAGGCAACGATACATGCGCAGGACGCGACATCAGGCTCCCCCCTTGAACCGTTGCGGCGTTCGCTACCAAAGCACCGCGCCACTGGCCTTGTAGTCTGGATCCATAATCAGACCGTCCATCCATTCTCCTCCGTCATAGTTGCAGTTCCAGCCATATGCCGAGAGATTGTACCAGCCAAAGATAGCACCGCAACCTTGATTGGACTTGCCATTGGCGTCCCATCCCGATACGTTGATCTCACCAATCAACACCCCCGCGTTTTGTTGCGCAACATTGGTATTGACCGAGCCGAGTGCAATCACAGTAGGCACGTGACTGCCTCCCTTGTCATGGCGTCAACAAATCGCTCGTCAGTCACCGTCAAAGTCGATGGACACGGTGCGGTTGAGCGATTCGTGCGAGCGTTCCCGGGTCAGGTAAACAACCAGAAGGCCGTTGCGGTAGAGGGCCCGGACTTGATCCACCAATACCCGCTCGGGCAATTCGATCTCGCGTTCAAACGGCCCATGGTGACACTCGGACCGCCACACGGTCTCGCCCCTCAGGAGATATCGTGCCGTCGTTTGCCCCTTGACACGCAAACTGTGTGGCGTGACGGATACCTGCACATCGTTGCTCGTCGTCAGTCCTGGCAACTCAAACACAGCAACGATTTCCTGAGGGCCGTGAGAATACAGGTCCACGCGCGGGAATGGGTCCTCGTGCGGTTCCTGTTCCTCCTGCCCGTCCGCGAACCAAGGGCTACGAAATTGCGGCATCGGAAGATTTTTGAAAAAATCCGGACCCAGCCACTTTTTAACGTCGGCGAGGTCCCCGAGTTGGTTGAACTGATTGAGAAAATCAAATGGGTTGTTCGAGTCCTTGTCAGATGCCATACGATTGCCTCCACGCACCATCGAGCCGACCGGCGGCCTGCTGCGAACCTTGTTCAAGGTCGGGGCGACACAGACAGCCGCTCCTTCCGCACCCATTCCGTCGGCGGTATCGCGCTATCGATGGTGTCTGGATCATGTACCAGACTGCGCATCGAGTGCAGAACCGCGTGGTCCCCGTGAACCGAGCCGAACCCCTGGTTCTGCTTCTTGAAGCTGGTAAACTCGGAAATCCAGTTGTTCCCGAAACTGACACATGAAGCCCCTTCCACTTGACCGATGTGAATCGTACCGATGATGAATGTCGGTGACCAGACATGGGCCACGCCCACCCCACCTTTCACCGCGGCACACGTTCGTCTGCCGGCGTTGCCGTATCTGGCACCTCAAAGCGTACCGTGAATCCCCGCCGAGTCGCAGACACATGCGGTGCTCTGGTGCTATCATCTGGCGATGGAGGATTTCCCTCGGGAGACAGGGGTGTCCCTGGCTCCTTGTCGGCGGAGTCCCCGGGTACAGCGGCCAGTGAAGATGCTCGCTGCAATTGACGCACGCCGTCCACACCAAAGTTGTTGCCCAAGTTCAGGGCTCCGCTCAGTTCGTCAATTTCCAATCGGTCTAACCGAAAGAGCAGTTGATCTAACTTCGCCTCATCCACATGGAGTTGATGAATTGTCACTTGGACTTTATGCGTACGAGACGTCTCTAAGACCTCCTGAAGTTGACTGGAAATCGCTTCGAGGTGTCTCTGAACAGTTTGCTCGAATCGCCGGCGCCGACGAAACCACATGGCTCCTCCTCCTGTCTGTTAGGCGTCCGCGCACCTGCGTGTCCGTCACTTCTCTTCAGCATATGAGTGGCTGGTATGGGACAGTCCCTCTACGGCATACAATGCCCTACGGTCCATCGGAGTGGCCGAAAGGAGGTTGCTGCGTGCCATCGTTGCTGATTTTCGGTGTGATCAACCAAAACACACCGCAAGACAACGCGGGGACATTCATCGGTGAGGCGAACTTCGGCGGATGGGATGCCAACATGAAGATAAATCAAGGACACGGGGGCTATTATGGAGCATTCAACCTGACGCCGCTATGGATTAACATCAATGTCGACAGCCAAGAACTCATCGATGGCGCCATCGCGGACCAGGACCTCAAACCCACGCTCGGTGTGGACGTATGACTGGTGCCGATTCGTCGAACCATGGTGTGCCCACGCTGAGCCCAAAGGAGGATTCTCGTGCCCTTCATCCTCTTGTGCGGTGCGCTGAATTCCAACACACCCCAGCAAAACGCCGGGGCTTTCGTCGGTGAATTCAACTTCGGCGGATGGGATGCCAACATCAAGTTGAATCAAGGTCACGGCGGACTGTACGGTTTCTACAATCTGATTCCAGCACATCTGAATGTCAACTTGGATAACATGGAGGGCATCGATGGGGCCATCTTGGACCAAGATATGAAGCCGATTCAGTCTGGAAACGTATGATGCTCACCCGAGTCAGAAACCATCACGCGGAAACGACGTGACACCGCCCTCCCGACCAGGGCGTTGTTCGTCTTTCCGCGTCTGCTCCCTGTTCCTCTGTCTGCCGCATAGGTCTCCATGCTGACGGGGCCGCCTGCCCCAACCCATCTGACACACACGCCTTAAAAGGGGCATGGAGGGAGTGGATAGGGACTGACGTGGTCCTGCACTAACACCTTGTTTGTTATCGGTACTCATGCTACAATACCGACTAAGGAAATGAGCAAACTTTGGTTAGGAGAGATGAGCATGTCCGAAGTTCAGACCCTTCCCCGCCTGAATGAGCCCGCTCCGGATTTCGAGGCCAATACAACCAAGGGCAAGATGAAGCTCAGCGACCTGCGCGGCAAGTGGGTGGTGCTGTTCTCGCACCCAGCCGATTTCACCCCGGTCTGCTCGACAGAGTTTGCGGCGTTTGCCCGGCGATATGAAGAGTTTGAAAAGAGGAATGTACAGCTTCTCGGCTTGTCTGTAGACAGTGTCCAGGCACACCTGGCCTGGGTCCATGACCTCGAAAAGGCGTTTGACCTAAAGATCCCGTTCCCCGTCATTGCGGACCTCGACATGAAGGTCTCCAGGATGTACGGGATGATTCATCCTGCTGCAAGCACGACGGCCACGGTGCGAACGGTGTTCTTCATCGACGACAAGGGGATCCTGCGTGCGATGATCTACTACCCGATGAACGTCGGCCGCAACATCTCGGAGATCCTGCGCGTCGTCGATGCGCTCCAGACAGCCGACAAGTACGCGGTCTCCTGCCCCGCCGACTGGCAGCCGGGGGACCCGGTGGTGGTCCCGGCACCGGCGACGGCCGATGCCATTGAATCGAAGGAGCAATCCGAGGCGAAGGGCCTCGAGTATAAGACCTGGTACGTCCGGACCAAGAAACTGTGAGCACTGGTGAAGGAACGACCGCCCGCTGCTGCGGGCGGTTTTTTTGTGCCAAACTCCATCGTCGCCCGCCCGTCCACACGCCTTCCACCCGCCGGGAATACGATACACCACATCCGGAATGGGACATCCCTACACGGAAAGGACGGACCGCCATGATCTTGACCGCACTCGGAGACTCCGTCACCGCCGGCGCCGGTTTGTCGTCCCCCGCGCTGGCCTATCCGGCGCTCACCGTACGACACCGGGTCCTGCTCCGCATGACCCCGGTTCCGGGACGGGGCATGAGCGAGGTCTTGGCGGAACCCGGCTGGACGAGCCGTGACCTGCTCGCCGCGGTAGTGGAACAGTCGGCAGCCCCACTGGCGCACGCAAGCGTGGTCAGTGTATGGATTGGCGGAAATGACATTGCGAAGGCTGCCATCGCGGCGATGGGCGCCCCGCCCGGGGCCCGGGACGAGGCGCTGTACGCCGCCATTCGGCGGGCACTCACCGGCTATGAGGCGAACCTGTGGCGACTGCTGCAGGTCATTCGCAAGGTTTCGCGCGCCCGTTTGGTCGTGTTCACCCAATACAACCCCTTCCCCCAGACCGCGGCCGCAGTGGCGGCCATCGACGCCCTGAACGCCATCACCCGCACCGCGGCCGCGAGGCATGGGGCCCTCATCGCCGACGCTGCCCTCTGGTTCGCAGGTCACGAGGCGCAATGGATTCTGGGATACCGGCGCGGCTGTGTCGAGGACGTCCTCTCCGGCGGACCGCTCCCCGTGCACCCGAATGTACGAGGACACCGGGCTATTGCGGATCGGCTTGCGGCGCTGCTGGTCCAATCAGATCTGCCAAGGCCGCCCTCCAGTTTGTGGTTGGTGACTGGCAAGCAAATCCGCTGCAACGGTAGACGGTGACACCGTCCGTCAACGGCACCTGCGATGCGGTAAATGGCGCCATCTGCGCCAGCGCCGCGGCGACGGTGGGGTCCGCATCGCGGAACAACACAGCAGCATGTGGCAGCCAGGCAGTCTGCAACGCATGCACGGCTTCCCGGGCCTCCGGGTGGCTGCGCGCACCGCTCAGCACGATTTCCAGCGGCGGCTGCATGGCGTGCCAGGCGGCCACCAGCCACATGCCGGCCCCCATCGGGTATTCGCTGATGCGACGGCTGAACGTGCGGAGTTCTCGCTCCGCCAGGTCCGCCCACGCACTGTCCCCGGTCAAGCGCGCGATCCGCACCAAGTTCCACGCCGTCACGGCGTTGCCCGAAGGCAAAGCGCCATCCTCGTCCACCTTGGGCCGTGCCAGCAGCGCCTCCGCATCTGAGCCGCACAGGAAGTAGCCGCCATCCGCCTCATCCCAGAACAGGGCGTCCATCCGCTGTTGCCACGTGAGAGCCTGCCGCAAGCACGCCGGGTCCAGGGTGGCGTCGTACATTTCGAGCCACGCCCACACCAGGTACGCGTAATCATCGGCCACAGCCAGGTGTGCCGCCTCACCGTCCCGGTAACGAGCGAGGAGGCGGCCGTCCGGCCGCGTGAGATGCGTCTCGATGAATGACAGGATACGGCGCGCTGCATCCGCCCGCCGCGGTTCCTGCAAGACCTTCGCCGCCCGGGCATAGGCCGCCGCCATCAGGCTGTTCCAGCCGGTCAGCACCTTGTCGTCCGTGGCCGGCGGAACACGCAGGCTGCGTGCCGCCCGCAGCCGCTCGTTCCATTCGCGAACACGCTTCTTCCATGCGTCAGGGTCCAGGCCATTTGCGCAGGCAAACGCGTCGAGCGTGTGTGCCACGAGGTTGGGGATGCTCCGCCCCTCGAAGTTGCCCTCCGGGGTGATCCCGTAACAGCGACAGTACAACGTCCCGTCCTCCGGACCTAACACCTGCATGACCTCATCCGGCGTCCACACGTAGTACTTGCCCTCTACGCCTTCCGCGTCGGCATCCTGCGCGCTGTAGCATGCGCCTTCCGGGCCGGTCAACTCGGCTTCCACGTACGTCATTACGTCCCGGGCCACCTGCGCCAGCCATGCCTCACCCGTGCATTGATAGGCCTCCAGGTACACCAGCGTCAACAGCGCGTTGTCGTAGAGCATCTTCTCAAAGTGCGGCACCAGCCACCGGTCGTCTGTCGAGTAGCGGGCAAAGCCGAAGCCAACGTGATCGTACACCCCCCCGCGATACATCCCTTCCAATGTGCGCAAGACCATGTCCACAGCGTCCTTATCCCCTCGCGACGTGCCCCATCGCAACAGGAACATCAGATTGTGCGGCACCGGGAACTTCGGGGCCTGACCGAAACCGCCGTACACTGGATCGAACGTGTCGCGAAAGGCCGCCACTGCCTGCTTCAACTGTTCCAGCGTCGGCTCGCCAGGCGCGATGGCAGTGTAATAGGGGCGCAGGACCTCCGTCAGTTTGCGGGCACTGGCCACCATTGCCTCGGCATCCTCGGCCCACCGCCGTGCAATGGCCTCGAGGATGTCCATCAATCCTGGTCGGCCGAACCGACGCCGCTTGGGAAAGTAGGTGCCGGCAAACAGCGGGGCACCGTCGGGTGTCGTGATCACGGTGAGCGGCCACCCGCCCGAACCGGTGAGCGCCTGGCACACCGTCATGTAGATATGGTCGATGTCCGGACGCTCTTCCCGGTCCACCTTGACGGCCACATAATACCGGTTAAGAAGGTCTGCGACCTCCGGATCCTCGAACGATTCGCGCTCCATCACATGACACCAGTGACATGTCGCTAGTATAACCCCTTACTAATTGTAAGTAGGCCCCCGCAGGGGCTACGAATAGCCGATGGACACGAATACTGGCTTGCGCTCACGCCGCGCTTTTTGAAACGCATCCGGACACCATGGAAACCAGTCGACGGGATTGTACGCGTGTTGCAAAAGATACGGTGATTTTTCGTGAATCAGCCGATTGGGCTTCCTGTCGGGCATGGGTACCTGAACTCCTTCGTCAGAAAAATTGTGGTACAAAGACAGTATACCCACTCCGCCGACCGTAGGCTCCTGGATCCGCGTGAATTCGCGGTGTCGGCGAACGGATGCGCCATCCTCTTTGCGCTACCCGACTTTCCCGGGATGGAAGCCCTGCCGTGTTGTACAGATCTCGCAGGTCGTACCAAGTGAATGGGGGCGCGTTCCACGTGCCACTGGGAGGGACTCTTGCGATGACCGGAACACACATTCGCCGCCTTGACATGTCGGATCTGCCGCGTTGGGTAGAGCTTGCACATGCCGTAGACTGGTACTGGGACGAAGAGCAAGCCGCCTGGTATGCGGAGTCCGGCCCGGTGTGGGGGTTATGGCAGGATAACACTCTGGTCGCGACCGCGGGCCTGTACGGCGATGGCCCTGGCCTGCGCTGGCTCGGGGTGGTCATTGTCCACCCCAGATTCAAACGCCGCGGGCTCGGCAAACGCATCGTGCGACATGCACTGACGTTTGCGCCGGGTGCCGTGGGCCTGGTGGCCACCCGCCAAGGTCAACCCTTATACAAGAAGGTCGGATTCGTCGATGTGGGAACAGTGGATCGCATGCAATACCCCGCCACCCACGGCGAGGTGGCAGCGCCGGTGCCGACGGCGTGGACTGGCGACGCGCTGGCGGCCCATCCCGGTGCACTCGTCGAGATACGGTCCATCCGTGCCTGCCAGGGCGCGGCCCTTGTCCACTACGACGAAGCGGTAACCGGCCTGCGCCGCGAAGGGATGTACCAGGCCCTCCTCCGCGCCGACCTGCCCGGCCGACGTTGGGGCGTGATGGCAACATATCCAAACGGGCATGCCCTCGGATTTGCGTGGGCTTTCCGACGTGACGATACCATTGTCATCGGCCCGGTGCTGGCCGAGAATCTACAGACCGCGGCCCAGCTGATTCGGTCGCTCACCACTTCACCTGCGGCCACGGGTGCCTTGCGTTGGACGGTGGACGTCCCTTCGGAACAGGTGGCGTTCCTGACCCGACTCACGGAACTGGGCTGGCTTTTCACGCAAACCTCCCCCGTGATGCTCTACGGCGCTGGACGTCTGCCAGGGGCACGCGCCCGGCTGTTTGCGCTCGCCGCCCCCGCGCTGGGCTGACCACAAGCGGAGCGCCACCAAATGGGCCACGTGAACTGCGCTGGGCAGGGGGTTGAACAGCGCAAAAACCCGCCCGTTCCCCAGCAAAGACTGCAAGGTGACAATCTGTGCGACCCGGGACTGGTGAAACACACTTCACAGCCTCACCGGCTCGCGAGGCGCGGGCCCGCCCCAGCGGTCGTAGTCACTTGCTGGATGTGGCAAACACGAGGAGTCCGGATCGACAGGCAGGTTGTCCAGAGATGAGGAAGGACAGTGCGTTCAGGGTGAACGCGCCACCGGTACACTAAAAGCATCCGCGCCAGGTCAGACGTCACTAGGAGCGTGTCCGAGTAATCTTTGAATCAGTTTCCAGAAGGAAATTTCCGGATCATTGTCGAAGCTAACCGTAACAACGTCGGGGAGGCTTCGCCATGCCACGAAAGAAGTTCCGTGGTCACAACCACGATCAATTGCTTCTGCTGCCGCCGGACTTGAACGAGTGGCTGC